>CAZLWF010000001.1:0-88917 GCA_964563615.1 uncultured Candidatus Saccharibacteria bacterium
CGATAATCTTATCGACAAACTCTTCAATATTTTTCATATCAAAATTATGCTACTTTAATAAATAATAGTCAATTAGCGTACTTTATCCTTGTAAGTATACCAAAGAATTATAGAAACAAGGAATATGATTGAAATAGTTACTTATTTCAGTTACACTCCGTTAATCCGTCCTTAGCTCAGTTGGTTAGAGCATCGAGCTTATACCTCGAGGGTCCTTGGTTCGAATCCAAGAGGACGGACAAGAAAGGCACAGTAAACAAAGAGATACTTAGGCTTTCCTCCTCTTTTGCCATATAGTGTCGAATACGCTCTGAAAATTTTTGGAAAGATGCTGATTCGTTATTTTAATACCGACAAGATTATTCTTTTCTATAGAAAGAATGCTTATAACATCACCTAAGATATAGACAGCGAACTGCTGCACTGAATTTTTGGATGGCAAAAAACCAAATGATAAATCCTTTTTCAATGTATAAAACATTTTGTGGTCTTTTTCGATTTTAGAATCATTTATAAGTAACTTGGTATGAATATCTTTCTCAATTTTTAATTTTTTAACCCGACTGTGCCATTCTTCTTGGAAGATAAATTTCCATTCAGGCTGCCAAACAAATTCATCCCGCAAAAGATATAGCGTGGACTTTTCTTTAGCTTGTCGCATCATTGATAGATAAATCTTCTTCAGACCTTCTTGCCCTTCAAAAAATATAATCTGCGGGACAAGAACATTAGTGTTTACTTGATCCTTTAAATTTTCTTGGAGCAATTTGAGTGTATTAAATTTTTCATCAAGATCGCTCCTCTCTTTTTTAAGTAACAACTCAAGGGTTGAGTGGTCTTGGGCGATAAATTGCTTAACGTCGTTTTTATAGGTCGTGCCAACTAATCCTTTTGCACTAAGCGCATGGAGTGTTGTATAGACACTGCTTCTTGAAAGATTGCATTTCTTCGCGATGAAGGTAGCGCTCGCTGGCGACGAACTTAAAAGGGTCGCATATATTAATGCTTCATAATCTCCCAATCCGAGTTTTTTAAGTTGTTCTGCGATTTGATCCATAAATGATATGTTGTCGTAATTGTACGACAAATTGTACATTTTTGTCAATACGCGCATACTTACTCAGAGCATTTAAAACTAAATACTATGGAAGTATACAGAACAACGTGCCCCAACTGCGGATACATTCGCACTTGGGTAGGTTACAAAACGGGCATCGGCAAAACCGAGGCACAAATTGAAAAAATGCAGAGAGATGCAATAACGTGCATTAACTGCGGTTCACAAGAAGCAACGACAGAGCTCGATCGTGAATCGGGAGCAGGCAAAGCCTTTGGCGAAGCAGATGCACTTGTCGCAAATATTATTTGCGACATACTCAAGCAGAAAACGAGTATGCTCGGATATCTTCATGAGGCGGAGAGGGCGTTGCCGCAACTGCTTGAAGACGAATCGGCATGGCATAGTGTGTATGTGGATTACGACTTCCCTATCGTTGAGAGATTGTGGTATCCGTGGGGAAATTTCCGGATATCCTTGCACAAGATACATCCCTGCGAAACTTCGGATGCTCTGTTCCATCCACATCCGTGGCCCTCAGCAATCAAAATTCTCGATGGCAACTATGAAATGGGAGTTGGGTATGGGAATGGAGAAAACAAACCACCTGTTGCTGCAAAAATTATCATGGGCGTTGGTTCAGAATATGAAATGTCTGATCCAGATGGCTGGCATTATGTACGCCCGATCGGAGGACCATCTATATCACTCATGATTACAGGTCTACCTTGGGGCAGACCTTCACCTAAGAGTGAGAAGCAGCTTAATCCATTACATGAAGTACAGAAGAAAGAATTATTGAACTTTTTCCGTAAAAAGTATACGAGCAAGTAATAAATCAGGGCATGAGTTTCTCATTGCCCTTTTTTCATGTAAAATAAAGTAATACCAATTAATGATTAGATCTATGAACGAATTTACATCAAAAAAGTTAGGCGAAGTGATTGCTTTTATGAATATCGGCAAAGAGACGTTTACAAAGACGCAGGCAGTACTTGAGCCAGTCTTAGGCGAAGGTGTTTTTGCTGATATTGCAGAAAAATGCAGCATATATGAAGAAAATATAAGTAAAATAGTAGACGAAAGTGGTGTAGCAACAATTACAAATGAACAACGGGACGAAACTCTCAAAGAATTACGAGACATGCGTGATGAGTACTTAGAACATGGATGGGAAAATACGAGTGATGTACTCGAATGGCATGGATTCTACTTCGGTGCCTGCATGGTACACTTTGCTGTCATCAAAGGCGCAGCAGAAACAATGAATAACGAAGGTCTCATGATGCTTGCCGATGAAGCGCTCGATGCTTACCATTCATTTCTCGACATTGTTGCTGGCGAACTACAAACCATAGGCCAGGATAAAGCAAAATAAAAAATGGACTCTAGCGAGTCCATTTTGTTTTAAGGGATAGCCCTCTTAAATAAATGTTCAACAAAAAAATATATTTCTCGAATTACATAGAAAGGTAAAACAAAAATATTAGCACATAGTGCTGCATCCTTTACACCCTTTAGAAACTTCGTATAGTCTTTTATATTGTTACGATATACACCAACGACGATAACAAAACTAAGAACGAAGCTACCAAAAATAGTAATAATACCAATACGCCAAAGTAACAATTGTAAGCCAAATACAGAATTATCTACTGGTAATCCAAGCATTAAAATACATAGCTCGAGAGAGGAGACAAACGCTGTAATTACCCAAAACAGTATTCCGGAAGTTATGACCAAGCTCAAAAAAATAATTCTACAAACAAAACCTACAGTTCTCTTTTGCTGACGTTGAAACGATATAATACGTGCCATGAACATTTTTCTTTTACCATACGCTTGCTAGCAATAAAAGTCAAAACCCTCACTTGTGAGGGTTTTGACTTTTATATGTATTTTATTCTGCTACAACAAGATCTGATTTTTGTCCTTCTTTCTTTTTCGGCATGATACCGTGCATTTTGATGATATCTTCGTAGGCTACCTGTTCAAGAGTTTCAACTTCAATAAGTTTCTCTGCAACAGCGTCGAGCGCTTTACGGTGCGTAGTTAGTACATCCCGCGCTTTTGCAAAGGCTGTATCCATAATTCTCTTGACCTCACTATCAATTTTGCCTGACATTTCTTCAGAATACTCATGACTCTCAACTCCTCTACCAAACAATGGACGGCCTCCATCAGATTCTAATGCGATTGGACCGATAAGCTCGCTCATGCCCCAACGAGTAACCATAGCTCGAGCAAGGGCTGTTGAAACCTGCAGATCATTTGATGGACCAGTCGTAATATCACCGAAAATCATTTCTTCAGCGACGTACCCGCCGAGTGACATTGCAATATCATCGAGGAATTCTTTCTTGGATTGGAGTTTACGATCTTCAAGTGGGAGTTTTAATGTATAACCGCCTGCCCTACCGCGTGCAACGATCGATACCTTGTGCACAGGATCAGCATATGGCAAGACTGATGCAATCACTGCATGGCCTGCTTCATGATACGCCGTGATTTTCTTTTCATGTTTCGAAAAGAGGTGACTTTTGCGCTCTGGACCAAGCATGACTTTTTCGATTGATCGAATGAGATCAAATTGCGCGACACTTTTTCTATCTTCACGAGCAGCGAGAATTGCTGCCTCATTCATAAGTGAATAAAGATCAGCTCCAGAGAATCCAGGCGTACGTTCTGCAATCACTTTGAGATTAACATCTTCGGCAAATGGCTTCTTGCGTGCATGGATAATGAGAATCTCTTCTCGGTCAGAGCGATCAGGCAAATCTAGAATAACTCGTCGGTCAAATCGGCCTGGTCGTAGTAGTGCTGGATCAAGCACATCTGAACGGTTCGTCGCAGCCATGACGATCACTTTTTCATTAGGTTCAAAACCATCCATCTCAACCAATATTTGATTGAGCGTCTGTTCGCGTTCATCGTTGCCACCACCAACACCAGTGCCTCGGACACGTCCGACAGCATCAATCTCATCGATAAAGACAATCGCTGGCGCCGCACGCTTGGCCATCATAAAAAGATCTCGCACGCGCGATGCACCAACGCCGACAAACATTTCGACAAATTCACTTCCTGATAGATGGAAAAATGGTACTCCAGCCTCTCCCGCAACTGCTCGAGCCAATAGTGTCTTACCAGTACCCGGCACACCAGTTAGGAGTACCCCTTTAGGAATTCGTGCACCAATATCGAGAAACTTTTTTGGATTTTTTAGGAAATCGACAATCTCTTTGAGTTCTTCTTTGGCCTCCTTGCTACCAGCAACGTCTTTAAACGTTACACGATTATTCTTATCATTTGGGTCAGTAATTTTTGCTTTGGATTGACCAAATGAAAATGCCTGCATACCCGCACCTTTGACTTGGCGAGAAATAAAGAGGAAAAATACGACGACAAACAAAATTGGCAGTAGTATTGGTAAAATTGTTGCCAGCCAAAAGCTTACACCTGATTGGCTTTTGATATTGATTTCGGTTGCAGCGATCTTTTCAGCAGATACACCATAGTTAGCCAGTGTTTCCGTGAGTGATGATTCCAATTCTTTTTTTGATTTTTCTTCGGTACCATCAGCAAGCGTAATAGCAAGCTTGTCGCCATCAACAATGATTTTTATTACCTCGCCATTATTGATCGATGTTGCAACTTCTGAAAGTGGAACTTCTTTGGTCGTCTTTGTATTACCGACTATAAGTGTATAGGCAGCAGCAATAGCCATAAATATAAGAAACGCAGTCAACAAGTGACTACCGATACCAGCCTTGGGCATATTCGGCTTTTTACCTTTAGAAGTTAGATTTTGTAATGGTAATTTCATATATGTTTTTGATAGAGCATAGTATACAGGAAAATGTCAAAAACGAAAATAAAGCCCGATATGCTACAATTTTCTCTATGGCAGCCTATGCAACCAATCGAAAAGCACATTTTGACTACGACCTCATCGAGAAATATGAGACCGGGATCGAACTTATCGGCACTGAGGTCAAATCTATACGACTCGGCCAGGCAACACTCGAAGGTGCCCGTGCACTTATTCGCGGAGGCGAAGCATATGTTGTTGGTATGTCGATTCCGCCGTATCAAGCTAGTAATACAGCCGATGACTATGATGCACTGCGCACGAGGCGACTACTTTTATCGAAAAGAGAAATTCTAAGTTTTGAAAAGCAGCTTCTGACCAAAGGATTGACACTTATTCCCATATCGTTGTATAATAAAAGTTCGAAAATCAAGGTAGAGATAGCACTTGCTCGTGGTAAAAAGAAATTCGACAAGCGTGAGACGATCAAGAAACGAGATCTCGACCGAGAGATTCGAAGAAATGTAAAAGCTCGTTAAAAATTTTATTTGGGACTGCAAGGCATCGACAGAGGGATGCTTTAGCTATATGCATGTCGAGTACGTACGTATTCTCGTTAACCATCGTGCAACCTCTAAATGCAAAAGCATTTGGTTCAGTAAAGTCTCCATACTTCGGTATGTCAGATTTTGCTTTCGCTCGAGCGTAACGCTCGCGAATGTCAGACTATTCTCTGTTCGGTGGAATAACTCTGACACTATATTATCGAACTAGAGAAAAGGGAGTGTCTCGCCTTTTCCTCGAAACAATGAGACTTTAGTTTCTCTGTATTTTGTTTGTTTCCTAACATAGAAACTGAACACCAAGAAACACACTACACATGTAGACGTATAGGTAAATCCCCTTTGCACGGGAGTTCAATTCTCCCCAGTTCCACAAAAATAAAACCCCGTATTATTTCGCGGGGTTATTTTTTTATTAAAATCGTACTTCATCAGTGCAATCATGCACAAAGATCGTCCCAGGCTTTCTGGTGATATCAGAAAAAGCAAAGTTTGTATAATCAAGCCTCCATACTTCTCTTTTGGGATAACAGCTAAAGTCTGCGTGCGTTTTATGAATGCGCACAAATATTTCACGTGGACGGTTCGGGATATTTATCTTCTCCCATGATGCATCAGTTCGCTTAACGAAAAACTCATCACTGCACTGCCCGCTATATTTGACGACAAGCCCAGAATCCGCCAAGAGATTATCATACAATGCAAATCTAAAAACGTATTCAATTTTCTTTGGATTGCAAAAAATCGATGAATCTTGTGTCTGTCCATATGCATTGTGCGTATGTGTACTTAAAAAGAAAAGACCGATAATGAGCATGAGTATCTTTTTCATAGAGCAGCTTTTTTATATAGTACCACTCTATTTTTTCAATAAAAAGTAGATCTCTTTGACAGAAGAAAATTTATATGCTTAAATGCAAGAAACATTTTTCATGGAAGATAAAGAACGTTTTATAGAAGACATAAAGGATATGACTAATTTTTTCGGAAGATTCGTCGAATTTTATTCAACTGAAAAAAAACGACAGCGAGGGTACATTAGTAATGTAACCAAACATAATAGCGATACCATATTTTTCTTCCATATCCAGATCGTCGCGGTTTTGAGCGGAAAAATATGGTCTGATGGTGAAGATACAGATCTTATCTGCAATATTAAGGATGATGTTATCTTATATTCTGATGATGGAACAATAACAATTAAAACAAAGGGTGAAGAGTGGCACATTTTTCCAGAAAATAAGACTACAAGTACAGCACTTCTCCTAAAAGTTGCTTATAAGCAACCAAAATGATTTCCAGCAACCCGACAATATTATTGTCGGGTTTTTCTTTTATGAAAAAAATGCTTCAATAAAGAAAATCGCCATTATGAATAATTGGGAAATTTTTATTGCTCTTTACTGTGCGCCAGCATGTGACTATCCACTCCATAACAGATTTGTCGAATTTATGGATATTGATTCCATATATCGCGGTCAAATCAAAGACGTCTTGATCCAAGAAACAAAGATTCAACTTAGTTTTAAAGAAATCTGGATGCATAATGGTAGTAATTGGAAATTCCACGAACTCAGACCATCATCATTTTCGTGGGACATGAGCGCTTCAATATACGAAGAGGAACAGACTGATTCAATATATATTGAGGCATTCTTGGTAGGGTCGCTTTATATTTTTCCTAAGAGTATTACGAAGGGTGAATTGTTTATTTTGCCACCAATCATCTCAGAAAAACGGCGTACAGATTCATTACTTGAAAAAACTCACTACAATTAACGCTCATGTCCTATATCGTGAGCGTTTTTTCTTTTAACTTGCATGCAAAGCATACGGGCCAACCTGAGTACGTAGAAGTGAGAAGAGCACTGCCGAAGTACCAAGTTCCTTGCCCAGAGTATCTGCAAACACTCGCACATAGAATCCAGAACTAACCGTAAGGGTTACGGTTGCCATACAATATTTTTGATCACGATATAGTATTTCTTTCCAAGCGTTTCTTATTGCTTCTTGTCGAAAATCTCCTTTAACCAAAGATAGAAGCCTAGTTACTCGTTCACCGATGTCTGCTGAAGTGATTTCTTCTATCTTCTCTAATGTTATGGCGTGTATGGTGACTTCATGCTCTGGGAGTAGTATTGTCTCCCCTTCTCTTGCATAGATAAATAATGGTTTACCTTGTACTGTTTTTGATGCATATGCTGGATATGGCTGGATAAATGTAGATGGATATGTTTGTAATATTTTTTGCAGTGACCCGGTAAACGTAGCAATGCTTGGTAAAACATCAAGAGAGCTTGCTGGTATACCCAAGAGATCATGGGTATCTGTCGCAATACCAAAAAGTATCTGTGCAGTATATGTCTTAGGAAGCCCGAGGTAGGTATCTTTTTCTTTACATGTTTCACCACCGAGAATTAGTAGCAAACCTTCTGCCGCAGGATCAAGTCTACCGGCATAGGTAAGCGGTATATCTCCTAGGTTTTTATCAAGACGCAGTCTCTCGACTGCCTCAAGTGGTGTTTCCCCTAGGTTTTTATATATAAGAAATAGATTTTCTTCCACACCAGTAGCCTAGCATAGAAAAATCGCCCTGTTACATAAGAGCGATTTGATTACTGTTGAAGACCTCGTTTTCGACGGTCATCAATCTTTTCTTTTAGCCATTCCTCTTTTCCGAAAGTTTTTGCCAATATACAAAGCAAAAGCATTATTGGCTCTGTAAGTAATTCGGGGACTGGCGGCAAACCATATGCAATTTTATAAGATACAGTAAGTGCAGTAGCTAAATATTTTACCCGAAGAAAATGAAACATGCTTGTGACTAAAATTATTGAAGCAGTTGCATGTATTCGCTGATATTCTTCTACGTATTTTATTTGTCCAAATGTTTCGTATGTTTCGCGAACGATAGTCAGATTTTTTATACCAAGCATTTTACATACTTTATAATATATATCTGCTTCATGCTGGCCATTTCTAGGCTTCATTGCAGTGACAATAATAACTTTTGCCTCCTGGTGGGTAACTTGTAATTTTTTAGTTTCAAGTAAAATATTGTACCAATCCTGCCAATGATCCTTTCCAATTCTCCCTGTAAACGTTTTCGGGATCGGGAAAATAACTATATTTTTCATGTCACTTTTTATTTACTATACCATATCTACAAAATTTTTCAAGACACATCCTATAGACAAGTATCTTCCATTGACTTTTTGTAAGTTACAAGCTATATTTAAGCCTAGGTATTCGTATCTATTTATTGCTATTTTTGTTACCTGATATCACTTGCGAGAGAGAATCAACAATCAAATACGAGCCAAAGAGCTACGTGTCATTGATGCCGATGGTGCTAATTTAGGCGTTTTATCCTTTGAAGATGCATTCGCCAAAGCAAATGCCCTGGGTGTCGATCTTATTGAAATTGCTCCGAATTCCAATCCCCCAATTGCTAAGCTCATGGATTTCGGCAAATATCTCTACGAGCAGAACAAAAAACAAAAGAAAGCAAAAGCAGGTGCAAAACCAACAGAAACAAAAGCAATCCAAGTCAAAGTTGGCACCGGAGAACACGACTTATTGCTCAAAGCCAAGCAAGCATCTATTTGGCTTAAGGAAGGACACCGGATCAAAGTTGAACTTTTCTTATCAGGCAGATCGAAATATATGGATGAGAAATTTCATCGTGAACGTCTCGATCGAATCCTGCATTTAATAACAGAAGACTACAAAATCGCTGATGCGTACAAGCGAGGACCGAAAGGCCTCATGATCACCATCGAGCGCGATACTAAAAAATAATTCTATTGAATCATACCAAGATGTATGCTAGGGTAATGAAAGCTCTAGTTTACACAATCAATTAAATCCATGAAAACAAATAAATCCTACACAAAAAGACTCAAGATCACGAAGACTGGCAAGCTGATGGCACGCAAGCCTGGCTTTAATCATTTCAATGCTAAACAAAGCCGCACGACGCAGCTCGCTGGCAGAAAAATGAAGGTTTTCGTTATGAAAAATAAAGTCAAAAGCCATTTGTTGCCAAATGTATAGAAACTGGCATCTCCCCTTTTCACTAATTACTATTTACTAATCACTATTTTATGACCCGAGTTAAACGAGGTATTATCAAAAATAAACGCCGAAAAAATACCCTAGCGAAAACTAAAGGCTACCGATTCGGCCGTAGTACAAAAGAAGCTCAAGCGAAAGAAGCTATCGCACACGCAGGCGCCTATGCATTTGCTCACCGCAGAGACAAGAAAGGCACACGAAGACGCGAATGGAATACCGACATCAACGCAAGCGTCCGCACACTCGGCATGTCATATAGTGTTTTCATCGACAAGCTCAAGAAAAAAAATATTGAAGTTGACCGTAAGATTTTAGCTTCACTAGCTGGCGAACATCCTGAAACCCTCAAACGACTCGTAGAAACTCTCTAATAAAAATCCCCGCTCAAGCGGGGATTTTTATTAGAGTAATGTTTTCAGTGCTGGTGCACCAACCTTAAATTCTGCAACTTTATCTTTAGCAACAAGGGCCATCACTTTTTCAACCAATCGTTTAGGGTCGCTATCAAAAACAATTTTTGGATTAGGTCGATGTCCTTCCTCGAGTATCATTCTAATTTCTTTGTCCATATCCCACGGCCCATCTAAGACTCCAATCGGCTTGCCATCTTCAAATGCAATAGTAAATTCGTGGATTGTACCTATTCGTCCACAGCCTATGAACATAGCATCAGTACTCCTCGTAAATAAGAGGTCTCGCCCAGGGAAACCGAACCCAGTGTAAATAATGAGATCAGTGTAATCTAGAGGCAAGCGAAAAGTTTCAACATGCTCTCTCTCATTTGCAGCTGGCGAAAGTCCAATAACAAGTCCATGCTCTTCTTTGGCTCCTATTGATGACCAGAATGGAAATCCTGTGGTAGCTCCAGTGACCAAGACTCCTCCTTGGCGGATAATTTCACGCCCAAGCTCCTTTGCAATATCAAGTGCTCCAAGTCCGCAATGTCCTGTTTCTGCTGCACCCGAAACGCCAAGTTTTACTTTTAAATGGTTGTGTTTTTCACCATTACCTATCGGCCCGTTGTAACAAATATATTTTTGATCATCCATATACACTAGTTTACCATGAGATCGTGATTGTTTCTCCTCCTTCGGGTGCTACCGCATCAATGCCGAGCATGTCGCGAAGCTTTTGAACTAAAAAGAAAGAAGATTTTGGCTCGCCCATGACGACGAATACTTTTTGTACTCGTTCACTCATAGCTTCGACAAAACCTACCAGATGATCAGAATCTTTATGCCCAGAGTAGCCACTAATTTTCACTATGTGCGCTCGAACAGGAACATCTTCACCAAAAATTCTCACGGTTTTAGCACCGTCTTCGATTTGCCTCCCCATCGTGCCTGCAGATTGATAACCAGTTAAAAGAAGTGTGTTATTTTCATTTGGCAAATAATTTTTCTCATGATGAATAATCCTGCCACCATTCGACATACCAGAGCCTGCAATAATGATCTTTGGGTTTGGAGTCTCGAGGATATGTTTTGATTCCTTGGTTTCAAGCGTAGACATAAGGCCCGGAAAAATAAATATATCATCACCATGCGTAATATGTTCCCTAGCAGTATCATTGTATAAGTGCTCGTAGTTGCGATAAATCTTTGTAAGTTTGATTGCAAGTGGTGAATCAAGAAATATCGGCATCTGCGGAATCCGTTTGTTTTCTACGAGTGTATTAATCTCGAACAAAAGCTCTTGAGTTCGCTCCAAGGAAAATGTTGGGATAATCAGCGTGCCTTTACGCTTATAGTTATCCTCTATAACTTCTTCGAGCTTCTTGCGGCGTTCGTCGCGGGACTCATGATTGCGATCACCATAGACAGATTCCATAATAAGATAATCTGCATCATCGACGAGTTCAGTATTTTTTAGTATTGGCGATGGCGAATTGCCTAGATCCCCAGTAAAGACAAAGTGCTTGCCACCATAGATAATACTGAGCATACCAGAGCCTAAGATGTGACCTGCATCGCGATAATATATTTCAAAATCTGGACCAATGTCTATCTTTTCATGATATTCAAACCCATTCCATAGAGCTAAAATCTTTGGGACAATCGGTGCGGCATATATTTTCTCCAAGTCACCTTCACCTTGATGACCCAATATAGCAATCGTGTCCTCAAGCATAGGAACAACGAGATCTTGTGTTGCTCGAGTCGAGAAAATTTTACCTTTGAAGCCGTCATAGACTAACTTGGGAATTTTACCAATATGATCAACATGAGCATGAGTAATAAAGAGGTAATCAATGCTTGCCGGATCATACGCGAAGTCTTGCCAGTTGCTATCATCAGCAGCCTTTGTTGATTGAATAAGTCCGCAATCAATTAAAATTTTCTTGCCACCAATCTCAAAAAGAAAATTGGCACCGGTTACTGTACCTGCGCCAGCACAAAATGTAATACGTGCAGAATTTTTTTCCATAAAATTAGTATACCCCAGCCTTGTATGTATCTCAAATGCCTATGAGACTTTCGTTTTTACTGTATTGATTGCGTTGGAGTGACATTTTCTTTAAAGCTCGCACTCGCGGATTTAAGGTACAGCAATCCCACCAATCCTCCCGCAAGATCAAAACAGATGTCACTCAAGGAATCTATAGTGTTACCCAACATCGCACCAGTACTATGGCTCACGACAAATTCAAAAAGTTCCCACAATATGCCTACAATAAAAACAAACAACATAAGACGCATAGTAGGAATACTTCTAGTCTCTGAAATAGCCAAATGCTTTCGTTCTAAAATAAAAATTAACAACCAATATCCAAATAAAGCGAGCCATACTCCCCCTAAGAAATGCATTGGCATATCAAACCACCACATGCTTATATACCAGTAGAAAACACTCGCAATAAGGTTTGTTAGGAAAATAAAGGCTATAAATCCAAGTAATATAAAGCCGAGTTCTCGTCGCATAAGTCTCATGGCATTAGTCTACACTATTGTATTGGAATAAAAAAATCCCTGCGATGCAGAGGTCTTTTTTAGGATTATTCTTTAGTGATTACCATAGCCATAGTAGCTACGTGGGTGTTCGAAAGTAAATATTTCAGTCATCCGAAGATAACATCCATACCTACAAATCAGAAATTCCCATAAAAAAATTGTTCTAAGTAATACACTAAAAAATAATCCTACTTGGAGTATAGACTTTTGCTCATACCTTGGCAATCTAGACTTTCATAATAATTGTTTCCAAACAAAAATTGCCCCACATGGGGCAATTTTTCAACTTATTTGTGTTAAGATTTCTTTTTTGTCTGAGTATGCTGCTCGTGCGAGACCTGATAATCAAAAAGTTCAGCCTCACTGAACCAGTGAGCAATTTCTTGTTTTGCTTCTTCCAAATCGCCAGATGCATGGATAATATTTGGTATGCCGATCTCATTTAAGTCCGCATGTGCAAAATTCATATGCGAGTAATCTCCACGGATTGTACCAGGAAGTGCAGCCTTTGGCTCAGTTGCCCCTGCCAATTTGCGGACAAGCCCAACCGCTTCGATGCCTTGGAAGACAAAGGCGATGACTGGACTTGCTTTCATCATGTCGACTGTTACATCAAATGCTTTCTGTCCACGACGAGAAATCATCTTCCCTATAGTTTCATAGTGATGAAAGTAGTGATCTGTGGCTGGATTGATCATTTTGACACCAACGATTTTGAGTCCAACTTTTTCAAATCTAGAAAGTATTTCTCCGACAATACCGCGTCCGATAGCATCAGGTTTCATGATAACGAGTGTTCTTTCTTGTGTTGATTGCATTATATTTATTTTTTACTAATAAAAGTGCCCTCATCATACATGAAAATGCATGATGAGGCAATATAATTTTATATTATGCTCGTTCCCATTCTTTCTGTATTCCCTTCCTCTTCGCATCTGCCATCACGAGCTCGTCATAGATACCATCAACCAGGTTATACTCTTTGGCCTCTTCAAGGCTCACCCATGCAAAATCTTGCGTCTCGCCTTCTTGAAGGATGACATCACCACTCACATATTCGGCCATAGCGGAAATCACGAGCGATGGAGCACCATCAACATGCACAGTTCCTAAAGACGTCACATATTCGACATCTCCTATTGCAATACCTACTTCTTCTTTGACTTCTCGGCGAAGAGTTTGCTCGAGCACATTGTACCAATAGTGTTCTGTGTCTTTCGGAAATTTAAGAAAATCACTTGGCTCCAAATGCCCGCCTGGCACCGTCCACATTTCCGAGAAGCGCTTCTTTTCTTTAGAACGCTGAGTAATCAAATATTTGCCATCTTTGACAACGATAGCAGTAATGACAACTTCAAATGCTGTATAGTTTGACATGAAGAAAGTATACCAGAACAAATAAAGAAATCAGAAAGATTTTTTGTAGTGAGGACTTGTTTGAGCGAAGCGAGTCCCGCAACAAGAAAAATTTTTCTGATTTCTTTATACTTACCTGGACTGATCAAACTTCGCAAATACCGCTGCTTCTACTTCTTCCCTATCGCTGCCATATTTCAAATATGAAAGTTCTTTAAGTTTATCAACCATAGAGAAATCCGCTTTAGGAAAATCAGCCGTAACGATGTTGAATGGCTTAAGTGATGGTGCACCATTGATAATCATACTCATGTACGCATTACGGTTATCGAGTTTAGTGATGTCCTGAGCAGTAAATGTCGGTGCAAACTTGGACTCGAGAAATCCTGCATCCTCAGGAGAGACTCTAAACACTGCCATCGAGCCAACGTTACCGAAAACTGCACCTTTGATATCTTCTGGGAGCTGTGCGATATATTGGTGTGCCATGTTAAGTGATAGACGATATTTACGCGCCTCAGAGAGAATGGAAGCGATTGCAGGCGTTGTCACGTTTTGAAACTCATCGATGTAGAGGTAGAAATCAGCTAACGTTTTACCGTATGAATCCACCCGAGATAGTGCTGCCATTTGAAGCTTCATAACGATGAGCATGCCGATAAGGTTTGCATTAAGTTCTCCGAGTCGGCCTTTGGAAAGATTAACCAGAAGGATTTTCTTATTATCCATAATATCCCGGAAATTAAGCACAGATTTCTCTTGGAGAACAACTGGGCGCATGAATTCGTTCGATATAAAGACATCGAATTTTGACGTCACATATGGTACAAAGTTCGCAAGTCCTTGATCACCAGTCGTTGCTTCAGCGCCAGCCCAGAATTGCTTGACGATTGGATTCTTGCAATGCGAGAGCTTCATATCACGAAATGATTTGTCTGCCAAGACACGAGTAATTTCAAGAAGAGTACTACCACTTTCTAGGTGGTCCATAACGAGGTAGGCACTATTTTTGAAATATTGTTCGAACATCGGCCCACCGCCTGTCTTCATATCGAAAAGCTGATTGAATATGAGCATGAGGGTGTCGATCACCATTGTCTTTTGTTCAGGGAAACGAGGATCATACTCGAGCATGTTAAGCGCCATTGGGCGCGGAATGTATGCTGGATCAAAGTAGATCACATCGTCAATACGCTCTTTAGGAACATACGAGAGAATATCTTGCACGTCATTGCCGTGAGGATCTATGAAACAACAACCTTCACCATTTCGTATATCTTGAGCAATCATAGATTTTAAGATACCAGTCTTACCAGTACCGGTCTGACCGATAACATAGAAATGCCGCATGCGATCTTCTCGCTTCATGTGTACTTCGGTCTTCATGCCTCGATACTCGTTATAGCCCAATAGTATGCCATCCGTACTCATGTCGACTGGTGCAGGCGCAATACCAGCCTTGGCTTCTTTTAACTGCGGATTGCCGACACCCATTGGGAAATGAAAAACAGTTGATAACTCAGTAAAGTTAAGCGGCATCATAATACTCTCTTCATACAATCGATATGAATACGCATGGAAAAGTTCTGCCAACTTTCTATCATTTATTTTATTAAATATAAATTTGTTACTATTCGGCTCTGCAAATTGGTTGAATGCCGATTCAAGCTCAGATAAAATATTATTTGCCCTTTCTTTGGTTTCTGCAGAGGCAATAATACGAATACCGCTTGCCACAATCGTACTTTTGATTTTCTCTCCAACTTTCGTAACTGCATTATCATCGATTTTCTTTTCTTTCTCTTTTTTAGTTCCACCAAAAATCAAATCTTTAGAAGCATTGAGGAATGCTGCGCCAATATTGTTCTTATCGATAGATTCCTTAATCGTCATACCATCTTTTAGATCAGCAAGCATGGTCGTAAAGCGTTTGATAAATTTATCGCCAGCAGGTGCAATGATAAACTGTATCGCCGCTCCCTCGCCAACACGCTTCATTTTCGTAAAGACATTCAAGATCGAATTCATCGGATCATGATCGAGCGTGTCGTGCATTTTTATTGGTAATGCTTCACTCTCCGCAAGCGAGGCAAATGCCCCCGCAGCACTACCGTTTGCATTGAAAATATTGTAATCATCAGTAATTTCTCGGATCTTGGCATCGGTATAGAAAGCAAATACTTGCTTCTCGAAAAGCGGACCTTTGCCAGCAGGTATGGCAGCATAGATAATCACCTCATCACTTGCGCTTGAGAGTGCGATTTCTATCGTGTAATACTCTTTGGTTTTATTGGTTGTGTCGCTTGCGACAGATTGCATGCCTGCATAGAACTGCTCCATTGCACCGAGAAGTTCCTTGAAGCCACGTTCTTTGCCGGCAGCTACAGGGGGTAACGTAATCTCAAATAATGACATATTAAGTCCCTTGAAAATCGGCGTACCTTCTTTGAGTCCTGGGACAGCATGCGTTGTGATTAGATATTGTGCCAAAAAACGATGAAAGTCATCATCAATATGAGGATTATGAAATCCATTTGCCATCTCAAGTGCTACCTTTACGCCGCGCGATAAAAGTACCCCTAAAAGCTCTTCCATTTTTGTATCATGAGGTTCAGGTGCAAGCGGGAGCGCAAAACCTTCGACTTCTTTTTTTGTTACTTGAGTGGAAATAGGTAATACTTGCTCTTGCGGAATTTCTTTGTAAGAAGCGATCGCTTCTTTGGCAATACTTTCTGTGGAAGCTGGAGTTCCTTGCTCTTTTAGTTCCTGTTCACGCCTCGCAACGTGTTCTCGCAAGTAAGTTAGCTCCTCTTCAGGAGTTTGGAATTTAGGAAGTTCATTAAATGTCGGCTGCATTGTTTGTATTATACGAATACTTTCAAAAATAACCTATACAAACTCGCATTGTATAAGTATTGACAAAAGAGTATAAATAGTATATAATTTAAAAAAATCAAAACATGAATATACTCACAGCAATATTTAAGAAAGTGCTCTTTAATAACTGCAGCTATGTTGCAGCTAAAAGAGCAGGACGGATCAAAATTATCCGTAATCAAAAAGTGACTGGAACTTCTCTTGTCATAGAGAAAGTTGCAGGCACAAAGCATGCAATAAAAAACAATTAAGAATCCCCTCCGCACCCATTTTGTGCGGAGGGGATTTTATCTTTGACATCCCACCCTTCCCCGCTATAATAGAGATAATCATTATTAATCACCCACTACTATGACTGACGAAGAAATCACACAATTAGCACAAAAAATCAAGGACGGTTTAGCATCTGAGGAAGAAAAAACACTCTTTTTTAAAGAGTTTAATTCTCTCATTGATTCACTAAATGGAGATTTAGAGAAAATACAGAAAAGCGAATAAATTATAAGTTTAAATAAAAAATTATGGAAATGATGCCAGGTATCGGAAAGCGTGCTGAAACAGAAACAAATATAAACACAAACCAAGCACCAGAAATTGCTCAAGATGCACTTATGGATGAGTTCGACAGTGAAATTGAAAATTCTGCTGGCACAATGGAACTAGTAACACTTGGAGAAAACGTAGAGAAATTAAAAAGTACACTTAGTAATACTTCTGAAACAGTACTAACAGAAACATTTACGTCTTCAAAATATGCTCCCGTAGTACTTAGAGGCGCAGCTATACTATCAGGTGTTAGTACAGCTACTTCCGCGTTTATGAAATTTGCTTCTGCTACCAATATGGTTGATGGTGATATTCAAGGACCCGCAGAAAACTTCTGGTCAAAAGCTCTCGTGATTAGTGTTTTAACAGGATTAGCAACATGGATAGCTTCTGAGGTAACTAGGAGTGACACCCAAAAAACTGAGGCCAAAATGAAAAGAAGTGTTTAAACTAAAATTCCGCCAGGTGGCGGAATTTTAGTTTAAACTTGTTAAGATTTCAGGTTCACCATCGGTGATTAGAATCGTATGTTCAAAGTGTGCACTTGGTTTGCCATCTCTTGTTTTGACTGTGTAGCCATCATCTTCAAATACAACCTCTTTGCTTCCTAGATTTAGCATAGGTTCTATCGCAATAACCATACCAGGCACCAATCGTTCACCTTTGCCGGCCTTACCAAAATTCGGTACATAGGGATCTTCGTGGATTGCCCGACCAACACCATGCCCTGCAAGCTCACGCACGATACCGTAGCCGTATGACTTCACATAGGCCTCAATTGCAGCACCTATGTCACCTACCGTGTTTCCACCCCTGGCAGCTTGTATACCTATCATGAGAGCTTCTTCGGTTGTCGAAAGTAATTTTTGGAGTTGCTTGATTGGTTTACCGACAGCAATCGTCCTCGCATGATCGGTAAACATACCAGCATGCTTAAGTCCTAAATCAATCGAAACAATATCGCCTTTTTTGAGTTTGCGATTCTTGGGTATACCATGCACTACCTCATCATTGACTGATGTACAAAGGGCCGCAGGATATGGGTAATTCGCGCCATCAGGTGTATAGCCTAAAAATGCTGCGGCATCACCTCCTTCTACTATTAATTGGCGCGCGTAGCTATCGAGTTCGCCTGTAGTAATTCCTGGAGCAATTTTCTTGGCTACCATATCTAAAATCCAAGCGAGCCTTTTGCCACCTTCACGAAGTATCGCTATTTCTTTGTCAGTTTTAATGATGACCATAATAAAAGGCTACGTGTAAGAGTAATTTTTTGGTCCTCGGATCTCCTCACTTCGTTCGGCCAGACTGAAAATTTTCTTATGAGACTTTTTACAACATTCCTATTTTCTCCTGCAGTTCTGCCCAAACTGCTTCTATAGATTGTTCGCCGTTTACTTCCACAAAGTTGTACCATGACTCGTTACGGAAATAATCAACTGCAGGCATGACATCTTTATCAAACCAAGCGAGACGCTTGGTTACCTCATCTTCACTGCGATCATCCGAACGCTTACGGTCACGCAATCTTTCCTGCGACCAAGTATTGCTTACGTTCATATACACTATAGTTGGCTTTACTCGCTGATAGAAGCGAAGTGCTCCATCGAGGATCATTGCTTCACCGAGTCCCCGAGGCGTGCCATCGAGCACCATGTGCTGTCTGCCATTTAAGCCAGCGATAAATTCGTGTGACCATACATGGATAGCAAGAAATGAAGGCTGTAATTCACCAGACTTATAAATATCATATGCAAGCGAACTCGTGAATGTCGGCTTTTTTATTAATTCACGAAATTGTGCGCCAGTTTCCAAATAGAAAACATCACGATCATGATCGCGAGCTTTGAGCATATCTATCAATAACTTGGCTTGGGTACCCTTCCCACAGCCTGATCGGCCAATGAAGATAAAGGTTTCTGGAGACATATTTGTAGTATAAATGAAAACAACAAAATAGCGAGTATGTTGCCATACTCGCTATTTCTAGTATTCCCTCATTGACACCTGCGCGTCTACTTTCTTCAAGAGGTCGATGATAACTGAAACAACAATAAGGAGTGCTGTACCGCCGATAGCGATCGTCGTAATACCAGTAATCTTTTGCATGATGAGCGGCAACACTGCCACAAAGCCCAAGAAGAGAGCGCCTAATAGCGTAATACGAGTCACAATAGATCCCACGTATTCTTCAGTCGCTTGTCCGGGACGAATACCTGGGATAAATGCACCGCCTTTCTGCAAATTTTCTGCCATCGTATGTGGGTCAAAGGTCACCGCCGTGTAGAAGTACGTAAAGAGGAAAACTAAGATGAAGTATGCTATACCGTACGCAACTGAGCCTTGGGTAAATGACAACAGCACACCAGATGCTTGATGAAGGAATCCGTTAGTAGAGGTTGCAAGCAAGTTACCTAATAGCTGCGGGAATAGCAAGATGGACAATGCAAAGATAATTGGAATAACACCAGCTTGGTTGATACGAAGTGGAATATATGTCGATGTACCACCCGATACTCGTGTACCGCGAACTTGTTTAGCATAGGTGACCGGGATCGGCCGTTCTGCTTCGGTGACCATAACGACACCAGCAATCATAATAAAGCCCACAATCGCAAATAGTATATAGATAGGAATTTGGGATGGATCGTAACTAAAGAGCAACTGACTAATCTCGCGCGGCGTTTGAGAGACAATACCAGCAAAAATGATAAGTGAGACACCATTACCAATACCATATTCTGAAATAAGCTCACCGATCCACATAAGGAGTATCGATCCGGCAATAATAACGATCAAGTTAACTGCAATCGCAAACGGTGTAAATGATTCAATAATACCTTGGCGGTTAAGAACAATAAGGAGCGTGAAGCCCTGAAGTGCTGCAAGTGGTACCGTCAAAAGACGAGAATACTGCGTAAAGCGCTTGCGACCAGCTTCGCCTTCTTCTTGATAGAGGGACTTGAGCCTTGGAACCATAAGGGTCAAAAGCTGCATGATAATAGACGCTGTGATGAAAGGCCCTACCCCAAGCATTATGATAGACAGGTTTGAAAGTCCGCCGCCAGAAAAAATATTGAGGATACCGAAAAATTGATTTGTTGACAGAAACTGTGCAAGTCGTGCCGCATCAATGCCAGGAATTGGAATTGCTGCAAGCAATCTAAATGCTGCCAACATTAAAATGACAAAACCGATCCGCTTCAAGAGCCGTTTGTCATGAAGAATAATTTTTATTTTATTTTTTAACTTTTCCATTTGTTTTATAAAATAGTACTACCCCCTGCAGTAAGCTTTTCACGAGTTACTACTGAGACGAGGCAGTCTTTGATAGTGAGCTTCTTAGTAAGTTCGCCGTCACTTAATATTTTTACACGAGGAGTAACACCCTTGGTCCTGGTAATAAGACCTTTGGCAAGCAAGCTGCTTGGCGTAACCACTTCGCCAGTAGTGAAATGCTTTTCAAGTACTGCAAGATTGACTGTCTTTGGCTTATACGCAAAACTTTTGAAACTATTCTTACCGCGACCGCGTCGTTTTGGAAGCTTCTTTATGATATCACGAATCATTGGGCGAATCTTGTGCCCTGCTCGCGCTTTCTGACCTTTCGTACCTCGACCAGAAGTTTTACCACGACGACCACCTCGGCCGACAGTAATCTTTTTTGGATTTTTATTTTTGCGTTGTAGGGTATGGAATTGCATATAATTTTATTGAGTGAATGCTTGAGCCTCTTCAACTACAGATACACGTCGCTTCTTGGCAATACTACTTAATGCTTTGATTGTTGCTTGTGCATTATTGAGACCATTTTTACTTCGTGAATAAATCTTGGTTGTGACGTCTTTAAGACCAAGAAGTATGACGATATCACGAACGGTACTGCCTGCTACGATTCCCTTGCCACGGTTTGGCATAAGCATAACGCGTGAGCTTGCGAATTTGGCAGATATGTCATATGGGATTGATCCAGTCTTTGTCATTGAGACCGTAATCATATTTTTTCGAGCATGTTTGAGAGCTTTGGCGATAGCGAGCGCTGTATCTGATGCCTTGCCAGTACCAAATCCTACTGAACCCTTTTTGTCCCCTATAATCATAGCAACTGAGAAACTCATACGGCGACCACCGGAGACAACACGAGTCACACGTCGTATTGAAACTATCTTCTGGTCAAATTCAGGTTTTGGTCTTGCGAAAGATCCGCCGCGACCTCCCCGACCACTACCTCCACCACCGCGAGTACCTCGTCGTGGACGATCAAACGCAGGTGCCTCAGCAGGTGTATTCTCTGGTATTTTAGTTGTTGCTTGTTCTGGTTCCATAATAATAGTTAAAATAATAGTCCGCCACTGCGTGCTTCATCAGCCAATAATTTTACTCTACCAGTATACTTGAATCCATTGCGATCAAACACAACGTTCGTGATCCCTTTGTCGATACCAGCCTTGGCGATTGCTTTACCGATTTCTTTTGCGCGCTCATTTTTTGTACCTTTAGTAATCTTACTATCAGAAGCCTGTGCAAGTGTTACCATTTTGACATCATCAATAAGCTGAGCGTAGATGAATTTATTTGATCGAAATACAGTAAGTCGTGGACGCTCTGAAGTACCAGATATCTTCATCTTGATTTTTCGCTTGATGCGAAATCGCTTTTCAGTTTTTTTGTTTTTCATTTTCATACAAGTGTACTATGCTGCTTTCTTGCCTTGCTTACGACGAATAACTTCTCCATCATATCGGAATCCTTTACCTTTATATGGCTCTGGCTTCTTCAAGGATCGTACTGTTGCAGTAAATTGTCCAACGGATTCAGTATCAATACCAGAAACGGTGATCTGGTTTTTCTCTGCAGTAACCGTAAGACCTTCTGGTATTGGCATTGAAACTGGATGTGAGAAACCAAGCGCTAATACAAGATTTTTGCCAGAGACTTCTGACTTATAGCCAACACCTTCTAAAATAAGTTTCTTGGAAAATGGTGTCGTCACGCCTGCAATCATATTTTTCAAATGTGATGCATATGTCCCCCAAAGTGCGCGTGTTGCTGGAGTATCATTTTGAGGTACCAAGACGAGTTCATTTGATTCTGCTGTAATAGCAATAGTTGGTAAAAATGTTCTAGTGAGTGTGCCTTTCGGACCGGTAACCGTAATAACACTGCCATCAACTTTGATGGTGATGCCTGAAGGAATTGCTATTGGTTTTTTTGCTATTCGTGACATATAGGTTGTATAAGTATTACCAAATTTTACATATTGCTTCACCGCCGACTAATTCTTTGCGTGCCTCACTGTTAGAAAGAATGCCTTTTGATGTTGAGACGACAAGAATACCGTGACCATTTTTGACAGGCTTCATTTCTTTGACTTGCATATACATTCGGCGTGATGGCTTGGAGACCCGGACAACATCAGTAATGCGCGGCTTGCCATCTTTGTAGAGGAGTTCGATTTCAAATACTGGATGATTCTTAAGTGTTTTCTCTGTAAACCCAGCAATATAACCTGCGCGCTTTAGACATTCCAAAAGGGATCGCTTCATATTTGATGCAGGAGTAAGCACTACTTCATGTGAAGCAATACTAGCGTTCTTGATTTTTATGAGCATGTCTGCAATAGGATCCATAAAATAGTGTTAGTCGAAAATAATATTACCAAGATGATTTGCGGATACCAGGAATCTTGCCTTCATTGGCAAGCTCACGAAAGCAAATACGACAAAGTCCGAAATCCCCCATGAAACCTCTCGTACGACCACAGCGAAAACACCGATTGACTTTGCGGGTGCTAAATTTTGGTTTTCGTAATGACCGTGCAACGGTTGATTTTTTTGCCATAAATAAATTGCTTATTTTCTCTGGCAATGTCACGTGTTATTTCTTGAATTGGCACGTATGTAGTGCTTGCTCAAGGAGTAAAACGGATTAACCAAACAAAAAAGGTCCGTATGAACCTAAAGACACAATAGCAAAATAAGGTTTCGTTGTCAAATGAGCATCTAAGCTGCAATAGGCTGGTCTGATTCAGGAGGATGACGCAAGCTCGCATTTCTTTGGGCAGTGACTTTGGCATACTCCTTATCATATGCAGCATCAATAATAGCCTGCACTTCATCGAGCATTGAAGGCGTCACTGCACGCGACGTCAATAATGCAATAGCCTTTGCTTTGTCACCTTCTGCCAAATCAGGGCTCGCTTTTATCTCATTAATGTAATCATCGAATGTCATAATATTACTCGCGAGACAACAATGAAACATCTTGGCGAAGCTTATAGAGACGCTCGAGTGGAGCGTAAGATTCTGGGGAGATTTCACCGTTTGCAAGCCACGCTTCTACCTCAGTTTGCGCCGAATGTACGTCAATTGTATCTTTCTTTTCGAAACTAAATTTTTCCATAGGTACATTGTATAGATGAATCACTCATAAAGCAATAAAAAAATCTTCACGTGTGAAGATTTTTTTATTGCTTTTATTTTTTAAATGGGATACCGATGTGTTTGAAAAATTCTAATGCTTCATCGCGAGATTTGGCAGTCGTCACGATCGTAATCGCAAGACCGAAGACATCCTTGAGCTCTTCGTCTGCTGTCTCAGGGAAAATAGTATGTTCTTTGATAGGCATAGTGAGGTTACCGATTGAATCAACAATTTTCTGATCGATACCACGAAAGTCCTTGGTTCGAGGCAATGCAACATTGATAAGCTTATCGAGGAATGCCTGCATTCGTGTACCACGGAGTGTCACCATCACACCGATAGGATCGCCTTGGCGAACCTTAAAGCTTGCAACGGATTTCTTAGCCTGCTTCGTCGAAGGTTTTTGACCTGAGATTTTACCGATTCGCTCCATGATAAAGGTATTGCGATTCTTATCGCGTTTGATACCACTACCTGTGCCTGAAGCAATAATAATCTTTGTGACCTTAGGAGATGACATCACATTGGTGTAGCCAAATTGCTTTTTCATGACATCGTACGCTTTTTCAGTTTTTTGTTTGACAGTTTCCATAGTATTTATGCTTTCTTTTTAGCTGCTTTTTGCTTTTTCGGCGCTTTCTCACTTGCAAGTTTTACATTTGAAATATGAAGTGGGAATGCGAGCTCGGTAGTCTGACCTTTTGTAGTTCGAGTTGGCTTCTTGTGCTTTTTCTTCATGTTGATGCCTTCAATAATCACCATGTTCTTTTGGGGCATAGCTTTTACCACTTGGCCACGCTTGCCTTTATCTTTGCCGGTTAGCACTATGACATTGTCTCCTTTTTTGACGTGCATATAGTTATATAACTTCTGGTGCTAGTGAAATAATTTTTTGATAGCCTCGCTCACCAAGTTCTCGAGGAATCGGTCCGAAAACACGTCCTGCGATAGGCTCAAAGCGCTGCTTGTTTTTGCCGATAATGACAACTGCATTGTCATCAAATCGAATGTAGGAACCATCTTTTCGACGAAACGCATTTGTTGTACGAACAACAACAGCATGGTGAACATCCTTTTTCTTAACACCTTTGCGGGGTTGAGCGATTTTGACTGAAATAACAACGACATCGCCAATACCAGCATAACGACGTTTGGAACTACCAAGTACTTTGAAAACTTTGCCGAGTGTGCCTCCTGCATTGTCTGTGATTTTTACCATTGAGCCGTCTTGTACCATAAAATTTATTTAACAACGATAAAATGCTTATCTTTTGATAGTGGCCGACATTCTTCTATCATGACTTTCGTGCCAACTGGAATTTTGTCACCATCGACATGTGCCTTATATTTCTTAGACATTTTGACGTATTTCTGATACTTCGGGTGCTTCTCAAAACGATTGACAAGTACAACCACAGTCTTATCCATGCTGTTTGAAGTCACAACGCCTTGTAAAGTCTTTTTAATTTTTGATGCTTTGGTTTCCATAGAATTATTTTGTGCGCATTCGAAGCTCAGTTAATAGTTGGGCAACTGCTTTCTTGTGTGCTTTACCTTCGCGGATATTCTTTGTCTTAGCACCAGAAAGGGTGAAACGAAATGACCGCAAACTCTCCCGAGTAGCTTCTAGCTTGGTTGCCAATGCGTCAGTTGTCATTTGATGTATATCTTTCATGTTCAATCACTATACTTATTTTTTGATGTTTGTCGAGCTTGGACTAGCGAGCAATAACTTTCGTCTTTACTGGTAGCTTGGTTCCAGCTTTGCGGAGGGCCTCTTTAGCAACAACCGCATCAACACCATCAATTTCGAAAATAATTCTTCCAGGGCGAACTTCGAAACAATATCCCTGTAAATCCCCCTTACCTTTACCCATGCCCACTTCAGCAGGCTTGGCAGTAATTGGTCGGTCAGGAAAGATTCGGATCCACACTCGCCCACCCTTACCGAGCGCTCTTGTCATAGCTTTTCTAGCAGATTCAAGCTGGTTTGATTTGATCTGAGCTGCTGCAAGTGCCTTGAGTCCAAAAGAACCGAACGAGAGCGTAATACCTCGCGTATCAGGCGTCAGAGAATCCATATCCTTTCTCGCGCGCTGCCACTTTCTGTATTTAACTTTCTTTGGTAGTAACATAGGAGTTTAATTATTATGAAAAGTTTTTAGTTGTTCCGCCTGGTGCAGCACGTTTATCAGCAAAGATTTCTCCCCGGTAAATCCAAACTTTAATACCAACATCACCATATGGTAAATGTGCTTTCTCGCGAGCAAAATCGATATCAGCTCTAAATGTCTGCAGTGGAATCGAACCGCGTTTGATTTCTTCGCTTCGAGCAATTTCAGCGCCTCCGAGTCGTCCACCCAAAACGATACGAGCTCCGAGAACACCACGAACTGCCATGACTTTCTCGATTGTCTGTTTGAGCACTCGACGATAGGTCAATCGTTTCTCCAGACCTTCTGCAATCATGTAGGCAACGATACCTGCATCAGCTTCTGGATTTTGAATTTCAACAATATCAAGACGAAGCTCGGATGGAACAGCAATACCATTTTTCTTGAGCTCTTTCAAAATATCAGCCTTTAGTTTGATTGAACCTTCACCAGAGCGACCTATGATCATGCCTGGTCGAGATGTTCGGATAATCATACGGAACATTTTTTGATTGCGTTCAACTTCGATTGAAGAAACGTATGAACCACGAAGACGCTTCTCGAGGAATTCTCTTATCAAAACATCAGCACGTAGAAAGTCTTTATACTTTTGGTCCGTAGCAAACCAGCGAGATTTCCAATCTCGGAGGATGACTAACCTATGGGCATATGGATGGACGATTTTTGACATACAAATTATTTAGAAACTTTTTTAGTAACAGCTTTTTTGACTGGTTTTACCTTTTCGACTTTTTGAGCTAACGTCATCAAAATATGACTTGAGCGTTTGTTGATGCGATAGGCACTACCTCGAGCACGAGGCATCATGCGCTTAAGGGTTACTCCTTTGTCAACACGCACTTCTTTGACCATAAGAGTTTCTTTCGGAACTCCAGCTGTTACAGCATTTGCTACTGCTGATTTTAACAGTGTCATAAACGGCAATGCTGCGCGCTTCGTGAGAAATGCAAGCTCAAGCTCAGCAGTAGCAACAGGCATGCCTTTGATAAGACTTGCCACGAGGCGGACCTTGCGAGGAGATTGGCGTAAATTGGAAATAGAAGCTTTCATATTATTTCTTTGTTGCTTTAGTATCAGTTGCAGCTTTAGCGGCCTTTGCTTGTGCTATTTCAGACTCTTTTGCTTTAGCTTCAAGCTCTTTCTGCATCTTACCGCCGTGACGAGTAAATTTACGAGTAAGTGAAAATTCGCCCAATCGGTGCCCTACCATGTCTTCGGTCACCAAGACTTCAACGTGCGTCTTGCCATTGTGAACTCCGAACATGAATCCTACCATTTCAGGGGCGATTTGAGATGCTCGTGACCATGTACGAATAGCCCCAGTCTTTAGGGGGTCTTTGCCTTCGATTTTCTTGAGCAATTTTGGGTCAACGTAAGGACCTTTTTTGATGGATCGTGTCATGTATGAAATAAAATAGCTCCTCTGAGCTAGTTCTCCCATACTAACAAATTGCTGTACAAAGTCAAATCCTACAAGAGTAAGATCTACATAGGCAAAATAAAAACCCAGGGATAATCTCCTGGGTTTACTGCAATTGTTTTTATTAAGCAGTTACTGTTTCTTCTTTTTCCACCGGCTGTGTCAAATCATTTTCTGCACTTACAATTTCACTACCATTAGTATTTGCAAGCGATTCCTGCTGTGAGGAATCAGATAGAGTTATCTGTCCGGAAGTAGACTCCTCAATTCCATTACCGCCATTTTTTTTCACCTTCCTGCGTACTGATTTATTGTTTTCAGGTTTTGTCATTTTAGTACTGCCGGACGTTTCGGCTACAGATTTTTCTATGTCGATAAATTCAGAAAAGTCTTTCTTTCTCAAAATACTGAGATTTTTTGCCACGTCATAGGCAGTGGGTTCATCACCTTTTTTTATTAATTCAATTGAATTTAACAAGCACGGGTAGAATTCCACTTTCAGATCTTCAACACTGTCTACTGAAAGCAGTTTGCGACTTAAAACGCTGACCGCAGAATCAACAAGTGTTTTTACTTTCTTTATTGATTCCTCTGTCTCCTGTTCATTTGTCGGATGTTCAGCGCGCAATCTGCCAAGTTCTTCTATGGTAGCATTAATAGAGTTAGTAATTTCCTTTATTCCTTGGCATGAAATTACTTTCACGCGGTTCCCAAGGGCCAGCCTCACCTGATCCATGCAATTATAGGGATATGTATTCCTTAATTTCCTTTCCATGATTTCAATCTCAGGATAGGTAAAAATTCCCTCCAAAGCATTTTCCAAAAAGCCTAGTGCAGTGTTTTGAACATCTATAGCTTTAGCATCATACCCGGGAGACATCTGCGGCAAAACAAATCCTTCAAATGTATCCATGATGATTTTAAAGCCATTCTCATTCAACCCAGAGAAAAATTCCGGCAATAACGCTTCATACATTTTTGAATACATTCCATTAGCTCTCTTCTTATGGTCTTCATCAGAGAATTTTATCTGCGGAATTTTCTTATATGCTGTATTCACAGAATAAAGATCATTCGCATCTTGCGGTAAAATAGCACTGACGGGCAGCAACTCTTGCTCAGGTGCAACATAAACAAAATTTGCATCTGTAGTTTCGTCTACTGACTCTTTTACTGACTCTTTTTTATTTTCATCTTCAGGTAGAGTCACAGGAAGTTCTTCTTTTAATGTTTTTTCTTTTGAAGCACTAACTGGATGCACTCTGGGATCATTAGTGGCCACAATAACCGCTTTCCCGTTTTCAAATTTTGATCTGTTCGTATTATCCTCGATTGGATCCTTCAGGCCAATTGTTTTATCAGGTTTAGTGTTTCTAAATTTGGCAAAAATCTTTTTGCGATTGTAAATTACGATCCCTAAAAGAAGCAATCCTCCGAGTATCCATTTCCCGAATGGTATCTCCAATAGATTAGTGAAAATGTTCAAGTACAGCATAGCTTATTTGTTTTGTTTTTGGTTTTAAATGTTCAATTTGTCGACACTATACCATAACTACAGAAAAATGCAAGGATTTCTCTTGCATTTGCGTATATCTAAAAAAGCCCAAACTATTAGTCTTTTTATTTAAAACACCAGAGTATTTTAGGGAGAAATATGATAAGGCCGATGAGAAGTGCAGCGAGCGAGGTGATGAGCACAGCGCCAGCAGCTATATCTTTGGTGTCACGGGCTTTGGGGTTAAATTCTGGACTCGTCAGGTTCATATCGATCTCTAATGCTGTGTTAAAGGCTTCAGCGACAAAGACGATACTGACAGCTAGGATTATAAACAACCATTCGATAGACGAGATAGAGAAAAACACACCAAGTATTACGACAGCAATAAGTGCCACCATATGCAACCAAGCATTGTGTTCATTTTTTATAAAAATCAGTAATCCTCGACACGCATGCCGCATACTTCGAATACGCCCAGAGATAGTAAAAGCTTCTTTATCTTTTTCGTATGATTCCATATCATAATCTTACCAAATGCAAAACAACTCCGCGAGGAGTTGTTTTTAGATTTATTGAGACTTCCTTGATTTGCCTGTTTTGCGTCGTGAGACGATGAAAGTGTTTGAGTATTTCTTTGGGGTGCGTGTCTTGCGTCCACCGGTAACTTTACCCCACATAGTCTTAGGTCTTCGAGTACCACGGCCTTGTCGTCCTTCACCTCCACCGTATGGATGGTCAACCGGATTCATGACAGAGCCTCGAACGGTTGGACGAATGCCCTTCCAACGAGAACGGCCAGCTTTGCCGAAATTCTGCAATTTGTATTCTTCATTTGATACTTCACCAATTGTTGCCCAGCAATTCTCGGATACCGTGCGCACTTCAGTCGAAGGCATTTTGATATGAGTCTTACCATCAGTGTTTGCAATAACTTGCGCAAAAATACCTGCAGATCGAGCGATCTTAGCACCGCCTTTTGGTTTGACTTCAATGTTATAGACAAAGGTTCCAACTGGGATCAGTCGCAGTGGCAAACGATTACCAGGCGTAAGTGGTGCTTTTTCTGAAACGATGAAACTCGTTCCTGCTGTCATAGCTTTTGATGCCAAGACATATCGCTTTTCACCATCTCGATATACTGCAAGAGCAATAAAACCACTTCGGTTCGGATCATATTCAATACTCGTGATCTTGGCTGGAATATCAATTTTGTTATATAGAAAATCAACATCACGATAGAGTCGTTTGTGGCCACCACCTTTGTGTCTCGTAGTAATGCGACCTTGGTTGTTGTGACCAGAATGTCGCTTGAAGCCACTCGTTAAAGCCTTGTGAGGCTTAACGCCTGTTAAAACACCTCTGAAGGATACATTGGTCATGTGACGTCGTGATGGAGTTGTAGGTTTATAGTGCTTCATGTCAGTACGATTAAATTAATTCTATTTTGTCACCTTTTTTAAGTGATACATAGGCTTTCTTGCCACCGCTTTGTACACCAGTCTTGCCGCGTCGTATTACATTTCTTCGTGGAATAGTAACTACTCGGATAGCAACTGGAGTGACTTTGTAGAGAGCCTTTATTGCTTTCATAATTTCATTCTTAGTTGTCGTCTTTGCAATATCAAATGTGTATACATTCTTTGTACTTACTTGAGCTGCCTTCTCAGTTATGCGAGGGCGTCTTAGGACATGTGCGTATAGATTTTTAGTCGTTGTAGTAGCCATAAAATTTATGCAAATTTCTTCGCGAATAATGCAAAGGTTGCTTTCGGATCAACAAAAATAATTGTTTTGTATTCGAGAATATTGACGACATTGAGCTCTTTGGTCGCAACAAGCTCAACAGAAGAAAGATTTCTAAACGAGCGATCCATTAGAGAAGTTAAGTCAGGTAAGATGATGGCAATTTGGCGTTTTGTATTTTTTGCTGCTCGCTCAAATCCTTTGATAGTACCAACTGCATCGATAATCTTCACTGCATCTTTAGTTTTGGTGTTGTCGAGTTTTAGTGCGTCAATGAAAAGAATATCCCCTGCCTTAGCCTTTGCTGACAGTGCAGTAAAGAGAGCTTTCACTTTCATCTTTTTATTTATTTTCTGTTTGTAGTTTTTCTCAGCGAGCGGTCCATGAGTCACACCTCCACCTTTCCAAATTGGGGAACGACTTGATCCGTGTCGAGCCCGTCCTGTACCTTTTTGGCGCCAAGGCTTCTTGCCACCACCACGAACTTCACCACGACTTTTTGTATCAGCAGTACCTGCCCGCTTATTAAGAAGCATGGCATTTGCTACATAGTGCACCAAATCAGCTTTCCATGGCAAGCCAAAATATTCAGGCGGGAGCGGGAGCATGCTGTCAGATTTACCAGCTTGTGTATACAAAGGCACTTCCAAAGACTTGAGTACTGGTTTGTCAGTCTTTGCTTTGGTATTCTTTTGTTTCTTTATTGCTTCCATATTATTTTGCCTTGATTTCTAATAGCGTGCCTCGTCTTCCAGGAAGCGCACCTTTGATAAGCATTGTGCCAGTTTCAGATTCAACAGAAATAACTTCGAGATTAGTGACCGTGATCATATCAGTTCCCATACGGCCTGGCATGCGCATGCCTTTCGGTACGCGTGAGCGCAAACCTCCACCGATTGATCCACCTTCACGTTCAGAATGCTTTTGACCGTGACTTCTACGTCCACCAGCAAAGCCGTGCCTCTTGACGACACCTTGAAATCCCTTACCTTTTGAAATACCTGAAACACTAACGACATCTCCTGGAGTAAATAATGAAACATCAGCTGTATCACCACGTTTGACATCAGCTGGTATATCGAGACGAACTTCACGGAGAATGTTGGTCTTCTGTAATTCTTTGAGGTGGCCAATTTCTGCTTTCGTCATGCGTGATTCTTTCTGTGTGCCTGAACCATACTGAATAGCATCATAGCCATCGAGCTCTTGAGTTTTAACTTGGGTTACTGTAATAGGGCCTGCGTGAACAACCGTAACCGGAATAGCTCTGCCATCCGGTGCAAAATAGGTTGTCATATATTCCTTTGTAGCTAGAATAAATTTCATATAGTAGAGGTCGGGCGAACCGACATGCTCGGTTAGAGATATACCTTACATCATCTTGACATCAATATCAACCCCTGACGGCAAACTCAAGTTTGTCAGTGCTTCGATCGTTTTCTGATTAGGATTAAGTATGTCAATCACTCGCTTGTGAACTCGCATCTCAAATTGTTCGCGAGTATTCTTGTAGACAAACGATGCGCGGTTGACCGTGTACTTTTTGATCTCAGTAGGAAGCGGGATCGGACCTACAACAACTGCATCGTACCTTCGAGCTGTATCAATAATCTGCTTCACGGAAGCATCGAGAATTTTATTCTCATACGCTCTGACGCGAATGCGGAGTTTGACACTTGTCTCTTCTTTCGTGACTTTCTTGCGAGTCGTCTTTGGTTTTGTTGTTTGTGTTGTCATGAATGAACAATAATCTCGGGTAGTAAGCTTACTTGATGATCTTCGTTACAACTCCGGCGCCAACTGTCTTGCCACCTTCACGGATTGCAAAGCGTGTCTGATCTTCGAGGGCAACTGGGGTAACCAATTTAACCACGAGCTTGATCGTATCACCTGGCATAACCATTTCAGTACCTTCTGGAAGCGTAACATCACCAGTCACGTCAGTTGTTCGGATGTAGAATTGTGGTTTGTAACCTGCGAAAAATGGTGTGTGACGACCGCCTTCTTCCTTCTTCAAGATATAGACTTCACATTCGAAGTTATCATGAGGTGTTACTGATCCTGGCTTTGCGAGAACTTGTCCGCGAGTGATTTCTTCTTTCTTTGTTCCACGGAGAAGTATACCTGCATTGTCTCCAGCCATACCTTCATTTAACTGTTTGTTGAACATTTCGATACCAGTAACGGTTGTTTTAAGTGTTGGTTTGATACCGACGATTTCGACGTCTTCACCAACCTTAACGATTCCGCGTTCGATTTTACCAGTAACCACAGTACCTCGGCCTTCGATAGAAAAGATATCTTCGATTGGCATAAGGAAAGGTTTTGTTACATCACGTTCTGGAACTGGAATATATGTATCGAGAGCAGTAACGAGTTCCATAACTTTTTGTGCCCATGGATCATCCATAGATGTTGACTCTAGGGCCTTAAGACCTGAGCCACGGATAATTGGACAATCTTTATCAAAGCCTTGTTTTGCAAGAATTTCTCGGATTTCCTCTTCGACGAGATCAACCAAGTCATTATCATCAACCATATCTACTTTGTTTAAGAAGACGATGATTTTTGGAACACCAACTTGCTTAGCAAGAAGCACGTGTTCACGAGTTTGTGGCATCGCGCCGTCAGTAGCAGCAACAACGAGGATAGCACCATCCATCTGAGCTGCACCGGTAATCATGTTTTTGATGTAGTCAGCGTGCCCAGGAGCGTCAATATGCGCATAGTGACGTGAATCTGTTGCGTATTCATTGTGAGAGATGTTAATCGTGATACCACGCGCCTTTTCTTCAGGTGCGTTATCGATATCGCCAACTCCCTTCATTTTAACCTCTTTACCAGCCATCTGTAACACATGGAGGATAGCTGCTGTTAGAGTTGTTTTACCATGGTCAACGTGACCTATGGTGCCCACATTGATGTGTGGCTTGTCTCGCTTAAATTGTTCTGCCATAGAAATAAAAATTACTAGTAATAAATAAAAAGACTAAATAAAAACGGCGCAAAATTGCGATTGCATCTAATCCTAGCAAATCCAAAATATTTGTCAATAAGTCCTTTACCAGGAAGCTTCTTACATCCGTAATTTTTATAAAACAGATTAAATCTTGCTATAAACGCATATTGTGGTAAAGTTTAAAAAATTTCAAAAAATACAAACCAGACCTTATGTCACTAGAAAAACCGATTATGCAGATCGTTAACGATCAGAAAAATGACCCGATTAGCATCATGCACGCAATCAATGGGTTCTATGAATGTCCCAAGAGCCCTGATGGCAAACGATTAGGTCCATTAGTCACGTATGCGGGTAAATACCCCCTTCCCGATCAAACAGAAAAAGCATATGTTGGCGACATTTACATAAACTTCGCCAAGGCAGAAGAACATCCAACATTGGTACATTACTTTGCCACACAGCTAAAGCGCGAGATTAGCCCGACATTACTCGAAAAAATAACCACATTGGTTGGCCCTCAAATGGGCGGTATTGCACTGGCACAGATGCTTGCTCTGGTATGCACAAAAAGGTATGCATGCGCTGAAAAGAAGGTGAGAAAGGCTGGGTCCGAAAAGGAGCGCGAAGAAACAAATCTGGCTTTTGCACGGCATTCAATTCGAAAGGGTGATGTAACAGTTATAGTCGAAGATGTATTGAATAATTTTAGCACCACTGAAAAAACCATTGCTGAAATTGAAAAAAATGGGGGTACAGTTGTCGCCATCGTTGGTGCATTTAATAGATCTCCATCAGTAAAGACAGAATTCAAGCATGGTGAACAAACTATCCCTGTATATTCTTTATGGCAAAAGCCATTTAAAGAATATACGCAAGAAGATCCTGTAGTTTCTGCAGACGTCAAAGAAGGAAATATTGTAACCCAGACAAAAGATGAATGGCCACGACTCATGCAGGCAATGCACAATGCTCACAATGCTAAAGTGCTGGTATAAAATAATCCCCCAAAGTAATTCACTTGGGGGATTTTAATTTCTTGATGTCTATCATTCAGTATTCATCTCGTTTAATGCTTGAGCAATTTCTTCAGTAATGAGTTCAATTGCTTTGAGAGAATCACCTTGGATATAGTCGTGATCTTTAGGTGGTTGACTGATAGCTCTTCCGATCACTAAATAGTCAGCACCGGCCTTGATCGCTTCGTAGGGTGTCATAACTCTCTGTTGGTCATTTTTTTGCATCCATTCAGGCTGAATACCAGGAGTCACTTTGATCAACGAACGTGTTTCTTCATCCGCCATAAGCACAGGTAGTTCTTTCGCTGAAGATACAACACCATGTGCACCGTTTGCCTTACCCTTTCGAGCAAACTGCAATACTTTATTTTCTGGGGTGTCACCAAACATTTCCATGCACTCCTCAGGGCCAATTGAAGTAAGTACTGTTACAACAAGAACAGTACAACCTACACTTTCACATGCTTTTACTGCAGCTTTAATTGCTTCACTACCACTCGTGGCATGAATATTAAACATTCCCACTCCACGTCTTGAAAGAGGTTTTGTTGCACCAGTAATTGTATGAGGAATGTCATTAAATTTTCCATCATAGAACACATTAGTATCCTCCTTTTCTGTTAGATCAAGCATAATAGGACCACCAAAAGCTGTTTGAGTTTCCAAGCCAATCTTTATACCTCCGACATAGGGGCCTAAATCATTAATCGTGTTTTTAGCTTTTTTAAGATCATCCACATCGAGTGCAAAAATGATTTTCTTTCTGGCAGCATCTAACTGCTCTGGGCTAAATTTTGATTCCATTGGAATTGGTTTTACTATGAAGAATTTTTAACTCAGTCTAATCAAATAAGTCTTTTTGTCAAATAAAAAATACCCCGAGGTTTTCGAGGCATTTTGTTTCAATTATTTTTGTTCAGCTACATTCCATATTTCTTTGGCAAGAGCTGCAGGCTTTTGAGCATCAACTTCCCACTTGATATGCATCACTGGTCGACGACCTTCAGAATCATCTTTCATGTTTTCCCGCATTTTGGGCGTATCAATGAGTTTGGGTTCTATTAAGCGATACCTAAACGTATCAGTTGGCTTACTCTGTTTCTGTAATTCTAAATTTCTTGCAGAAACAGCACGCATTGAGAATATATATCCCCATTCGGGCCAGGTAATTAAATCCAGCAACGGAAACTTTGCAGCCCAAGACGACACATCTATGATATTCACTTTCTGTCCGCAATAGAGCGGTTCGAAATATCTCATGAGCCGAACTTTTGATGTATAGTTTTGCTCCATCAAATCTTCTATTGCCGCAAGCCTGTTCTCGTCGACAGTTGGCTTCCCATATTCATAATCCCAACGAAAGAGTCCAGCACCATTGATAAGTACATCAACCTTAGGATACTTTTGATATATATCCTTGAGTGTTTTTTCAACATGGGACTCATCAGAAAGATCAAGTGACACTGTTTCTATGGCGTCTTGATATTTATCTTTAAGCGCTAACAATTTATTTTGATTTCGTCCAAACGCTACTATGAAATATCCTCGGGAAATGCCTTCTGCGACCACTTCCCATCCGATATCTCCAGTAGCGCCAGTGATCAGAGCAATTCCTTTAAATTTTTTCATATCGTTTTCCATTTGGTTCAGTGTACAGATTTTCCATAAAAAAGAAATACCCCCGAAAGAGGGGGTATTTGTGTAATCAGAGCAATACTTTTTGTTTCTCATAAAGAATAGCTTTTACTTTTTCCATCATAACAAGCAAATCACCTGTGTATTCTTGAGCATTATTGTTTGTATGCGGATGACTAAGTTTGCAACGTATACTTTCAATGTAGATATCTTTCTTTGAATCTACTGAGAAAATTTCGCTCATTGCTGTTGAAAGTTCCAATGACCCAAACCCCGGAAGACAATCTCCCAATGAAAATACTTTGATCAAGGCACTTTTTAAAATTTCTTCTTCCGATCTTTTTTCTTCTTGCGCTAATTCAATCGTTGTGCAAGCAATCAAGATAAGATCTTCTGTATCTTGAGGTACACGCTTGATTTCACCATTGAGAAAGCGACAGAACATTTTGGATGCAGTATACGCTTTATCGTATCTGGATTGTTCATTAGTTTTCATAGTTTTTCTTTTTATTTTGGAACGAAGTGTAGCAGAAGCTTTTGTGTACTGTAGCATATCGCCCTTTTTTTTAAATAAAAATGCACAGATTACTCTGTGCATTACTTTGTGATTTGCATTTGTTTATACAGCTCCACATACGTTTTCTTGAGGACCTCAAAAAACCGATCTTTATCAGTATTCGAAAGCGATCTGCTATTCAATTTAGCCTCCACATACTCTGCAAATAATTTACGACTATTCACCTCTGGCAAAAATTCAATCATCCATTCAGCCATTTCTTTTGCACCAGTTTTATTTACAACATTTTTAATGGTTTCTTGATCTTCAGTTTCAACAAATTTCAAAGCTTGGAGAATTATCGCTTTCTGATCTTTATATAACGGCTTTCCATTTTTAATAATGAAATCACGAAGCATTCGAGCAATATATTGCACTTTATCTGCTGTTTGAAAGGCAGTTGATGTATCATTTTCTTTCATGTATCCCATCTTTTTATTTTTTGAGTTTTCGTTTTTCTTCATCCGCCGCATCCCGCATTTGCTGACTCCATGAGAGAAGCACACTGGCTTTGAAAGTTTTAGATTCACATATCTTCCTCAATTCATCCACGATTGAATCAAGCGAATCTTTTGGAGTTTGAGACGCAATCAAAAAATAAGTTTCATTGGTGCCAATATAATCAGGATCACCTTTGATGCTCAGTAGGAAAGATTGTTTCGCCACCTCTACGTTATTTTCGGTAGGTTTAGATCTCATTAAATTTACTACAGAACTAAGTTTCTTATAGTTTGTCTTTGATAATTTTTTACTCTCACCTTTTATTAGTCTACGCAGTGCCTTAAATAGATTGAGTGCTGCTACATCTGCCTCTTTGTTTGCTTTTGTCTTTATTGGCATGTTAAATAATTTTCTTTTATTATAACACAAAAATTTTATTTTGCAATAAAAAACAACCCAACTGAGTTCTTTACGTAGACAACATTATTTTGTTCATCAAGGAGCATGCGAGCTTTATTCTAAAGACATGTGCAACATCAATGTGATTGACCGCTGGTATATGCCGCTATACAATATATACATGGACAAAAGAGAAATTTTTAATTACGAAAAAGGTAAATTTACCAAAGGCAAACCACTCACATCAGAAGCCTTAGGTGAGATGTTGGCCAAAGATTTTATGTCTCCAGAAAAACGAAAGGAACTCGAGGAACAAGGCGTATTACCTAAAAAAGACGCAAAAGAAAACCCACCAAACTAATTGGTGGGTTTTGCCATTTTAAATGGCAAATTTATTTTACAGGGGGGCGACCATTAAAAGTCATATTACCAAGATCAACAACATCACCCGGATTGACTTCAACAGTAACGGGGATGTCTCCAAGCCTGGGCTCAAGCGCAAGTGCCTGTACAGGAGTAATGACATTATCATCTCTCCATTGTTTTCCCTTATGTAGCCGGAGACCCCATTTATCTGCTATCCAGACGGAAGTCTTATAATCTACATAAGTATTAAGACCGTGATTCTTCTCAATCGTAAAAACAGGTTTATAAGTACCAATCGTCTGTACATTACGATCACCTACAATACTGAAAGTGCCGTTGAAACACTCGACAAAAATCATAAGTGAATCCCTAAAACATGCTCCTCCTTTGACGACTGCATATAACTGGTCGGCAAATGGAAGATCATAGGTATTCCCATCCCCAGATTTAATTTCGGAGGCATCCCCAGAACCAAATTTATAGGTGATGGATCCAATGTTGCATGTGTAGCCTGACCTCTGTAGAAAAGCAACCAACTGAGAATTAAGCCTCGGCGCGAATTTATCAACCTCCTCTTTTCTTTCTGTCGGTGACATTGATTTCAATTCATCAATGAAACTTCGTTTCCACTCGAGGTCATTGGTGGACACAGGCTGGATACCACGGACGGCATCAAGTTCGGTCTTGCTACATGAGGCAGCAAAAAAAATAATTGCACCAATGGCAGCTAGCGCCAAGATGATAAAAGGAAGTCTTTTATTTTTCATTGTTTATGAGTTTTGCCTAGATTATCACAAAATATCATAAATGTCAATAAACAAAAATCTCCCCTGTTTGGGGAGATTTTTGTTTATGTAAATTTTATTTCCTTGCTGCAATGATCGTCTCAGCCACGTTTTGCGGCACGATATCATACCGAATAAATTCCATCGTAAAGCCGGCGCGACCTTCGGTCATTGAGCGGAGGTTGGTCATGTAGCCGAACATTTCAGACAGTGGCACGATCGCGCGAACAACTTTATTCATACCTCGATCTTCCATGCCTTCGATAAGACCCCGCTTGGCAGAGAGTGATCCCGTTACATCACCCATGAATTTCTCAGGTGTGACGACTTCGACATTCATCATAGGCTCTAGTATTACGGGCTTGGCAGATTTCGCAGCATCTTGAATAGCCATAGACGCGGCGATCTTGAATGCCATTTCGTTGGAGTCAACTTCATGGAAACTACCATCCCAGAGATCAACAGAGACATCTACCATCTTAAAGCCAGCAAGAATTCCCCGATCAAGTCCTTCACGGAAACCTTTTTCAACTGGTGGAATATATTCCTGTGGAATCGCGCCACCTTTGATATTGTTGATGAATTCGAAATGCGGTTCACGCTTGGTGTTTTTTGGTAAGTCTTCGATATCTTCTTTAGTGAGTGTCATATCCATAGGCTTGATCTTGATCTTGACGTGGCCATAGTTACCGCGACCACCAGACTGCTTGATGTACTTACCTTCAGCTGATGCTTCTGAGGTAATCGTTTCTCGGTAGGCAACTTGCGGCTTGCCAACATTGGTCTCCACAGCAAACTCACGTTTCATACGATCAACAATGATTTCAAGATGTAGTTCTCCCATACCAGCAATAATCGTTTCGCCTGTTTCTTGATCAGTGGATACACGGAATGTCGGATCTTCTTGAGCAAGACGGTTAAGTGCCATACCCATTTTCTCTTGGTCAGCTTTGGTCTTTGGCTCTACACGAAGTGAGATAACTGGCTCAGGGAAGACGATACGGTTAAGCTCAACAGGCTTTTCTTGATCACAGAGTGTGTCTGAGGTAATCGTATCTTTGAGCCCAACAGCTGCTGCAATTTCTCCGGCGTAGACTTTCTTTACTTCTTCTCGATCGTTGGCATGCATACGGAGAATTCGGCCAATACGCTCTTTATTGCGAGTACGTGGGTTATAGACATATGAGCCAGCTTCCAGAGTACCTGAGTACACGCGGAAGAAAATAATCTGTCCGACGAATGGATCAGTAGCAACTTTAAATGCGAGCGCTGCAAATGGCTCACTATCAGAAGCCTTACGCTCAGTGACTTCATCATTGTCAGGATTGATGCCGGGAATCGGTGGAATATCGGTTGGTGCTGGGAGATAGTCAACAACAGCATCGAGAACGAGCTGAACACCTTTGTTCTTAAGCGCACTTCCAGCAAAAACTGGGAATACATTGTTAGCAATCACGCCTTTGCGAAGTAATTTCTTAAGCGTATCAAAATCAGGAATTTTACCTTCGAGATATTCGTTCATGACTGCATCATCTTGCTCGACGATTTTCTCGATAAGCTCACTGTGGTATTTCTCCGCATCAGCTTTGTATTCTTCAGGAATATCTTTTTCGATAACTTTATTACCCATCTCACCTTCGAAGTAGTAAGCCTTCATACGAAGGAGGTCAATCACGCCTTCATGTTTCTCCTCAAGTCCTATTGGGATTTGTGCGCGAACAGCTTTCTTGGAAAGTCGATCGAGAATTGTTGCGTAGGAATGTTCAAATGATGCACCAGTTCGATCGAGCTTGTTGATGAAACAGATTCGAGGGACATTTGCTTCATCGGCGTAGCGCCAGTTGGTTTCTGACTGTGGCTCAACGCCAGCAACACCATCGAACACAACGACAGCTCCATCGAGTACACGAAGTGAGCGCTTTACTTCAACTGTAAAGTCGATATGCCCTGGGGTATCAATAATATTGAAGCGATGCTTTTTATTTTTGTCAGTCAATGCATAGGTCGGCGTCCAGAAACAAGTCACTGCAGCAGACGTGATCGTGATACCGCGCTCGCGCTCTTGTTCCATCCAGTCAGTTGTCGTCTCACCATCATGCACCTCGCCGATCTTGTGTGACACACCGGTATAGTAAAGGACACGCTCAGTCGTCGTCGTCTTGCCCGCATCAATGTGGGCGATAATACCAAAATTTCTTACTTTCTCTAGCGGATAATCTCGTTCCATAGTTCGTTATGTGTATAAAATAAATAAAAAAGAGACTTGCGTCTTGTGCCAATACTATACGGTATACGATAAGTTTATGCAAATAACAAAAGCTCCCATTTGGGAGCTTTTGTTATTTGAGATTATTTACAATTACCAAGCAAAATGGGCAAAGGCTTTGTTGGCTTCAGCCATACGGTGTGTATCATCACGCTTCTTGATAGCAGAACCTTCATTCTTAGCAGCAAGCATAAGTTCATCTGCGAGACGGTTGGCCATTGGTGAGCCCTTCTTTGCACGAGCAGCATCAATGATCCAACGAAATGCGAGTGCTTGTCGGCGTTCAGGACGAACTTCACGAGGGACTTGATAGTTAGCACCACCGATTCGGCGTGAGCGAACTTCAGTTGCAGGAGAAGCATTTCTAATAGCAGTATCGAATACTTCAAGTGGCTCTTCAGTTGCAGCTTTTTCTTTGATTATCGTGAGTGCATCGTAGACAACTTGGCGCGCAGTTTCTTTCTTACCATCGAACATGATGGCATTGATGAACTTACCTAGACGAGCTGAGTTGTAGGTTAGATCTGGCTCTGCAGTATTACGATTTTTGACTTTTCTTCGCATGAATATAAATTAAAATTATTTCTTATCGCCTTTTTTAGGGAGTTTTGCACCATAACGACTGCGACTTTGCATGCGCTTGTCGACTCCTGATGCATCGAGCATACCGCGAACAATGTGGTATCGCACTCCGATCAAGTCCTTCACACGGCCACCACGGAGCATAACGACTGAGTGTTCCTGGAGATTGTGGCCAATACCTGGAATGTAGGCAGTCACTTCGAGACCATTAGTGAGACGAACACGAGCAATTTTACGAAGCGCAGAGTTAGGCTTCTTTGGTGTTGTTGTTGAAACTTTCGTGCAAACTCCTCGCTTAAATGGTGCAGGGTAGTAGACTGGTCGGTTCTTAAGCGAATTAAACCCTCTCGCGAGTGCGACAGTTTTTGATTTCTTAATAACCTTCTTTCTTTTATTTTTGATTAATTGGTTGATTGTCGGCATATGTCTAAACAAAAATAGCTCAAAAAGCTAGTGCGATAACTCTACTATAGCCCCAAGGAAAACGCAAGTCTGCCATGACCTAACTTAATCCTGTTACTGCATTGAACAAAATATATATATACGGTGCAATATATCTCCAGAGGAATATAACAAAGAAAAGAAGTACAACGAGGGAGTATTGTTCCATATAATATTCAATACGACGAGCGCTTGATGGCAAAAAAGCAAAGAGAATTTTAGAACCATCAAGCGGTGGGATCGGAATAAGATTAAAAATCATAAGCACAATATTGACCAAGACGATAATAGCAAGGATACTCATAAGCGCAGGCGAAGTAACACCAACAACTGGCAAGAGACGCAACATGAGTGAAAAAATAACGACCATACCAGCATTTGCAATAATTCCTGCAGAAGCTACAATCACTGTTCCCCATTTCTTATCCCGTAAATTATTCGGATTGTACGGCACTGGGCGGGCCCAACCGAAGACAAAGCCTGCTTTGGAAATAATAAGGAGGAGTGGCAAAAGAAACGACCCAATGAAATCGAGGTGTTTGAGTGGGTTAAGTGTCAACCTGCCAGCCATGACTGCGGTTTGATCCCCCAAGCGCGATGCCGCATAGCCATGAGCCACTTCGTGGACAACGACCGACATAATAAGCACAGCAACGTAAAAAATTGATTCAGTAACTTGCATATAGGTATATAGCATGATAGCATGCAAACACTATGGCTAAAACATGTATAGTCACAAAACGAAGCTCTACGACTGCTGGCAAGTATGCGAACCGCACACGTGCTACTATTTTCACCCCAACTGGTAAAACTCGCCGATATATCAATATTCAGAAGAAAAGAATCTACGTACCAGAGCTCAAGAAAACAGTCACTGTCCAAATCTCAACTCGAGGACTACGAACACTAAACAAAAACGGCGTCTACGCCACTCTCAAAAAAGCCGGAGCAGTAAAATAAAACATCACGCATATATGCGTGATGTTTTATTTTACTGACAGAGAACATACATACCATCGCTTTCACAAATAATTGTTCCCTCTTTAAATGTTTCGAGGTAAGGAATATGTAAAGCAAGCAATCGATCAATGACTTCTTGATGCGGATGGCCATATTTGTTGTTAAGTCCCGCAGAAATAATCGCAACGTCAGGTGTCGTCGCAGTAAGAATCGGACTGCCTGATGAGGTACGAGACCCATGGTGGCCGAGCTTGAGTACATCAATATCGTCTAAGGTATTTTTATTTTCAGCAACGACAATACCTTCGGTCAGTATGGTGGCATCCCCCATAAGAAGAAACGATGTATCTCCGTAGGTGAGTTTGCCGACGATTGATCCGTCATTTGTCTCCCACGTAGACACATCACGATCCGGGAAAAGGACCTTATAAGAAATATGTTTCTCACTATCAAGTACAATCTCCATCCCGCGCGTCGCTAGCACATGAGGCGTATCTTCTTTACCAATATGCTCTTCGAGTGTTTGATAGAGTGATGTTTCTGAACGCGTCCCAGGTTCGACAACTGAAGCAATAGCATAGTGTTCAAATAAAGGAATGAGACCTGAATAATGATCTGCATCTGGATTGGTAATAACAACCGTATCGATAGTTTTGTCACCCCATGGCAACACCTCGGGTAATTTATTCATGAGTGCAGTCCCCGGTCCGCCATCGATAATCATTTGGCTGCCATTCGGCGCCTCGATATATATTGCATCTCCTTGTCCAACATCTAAAAAAGCAACTTTGAGTTTGCCTGAATCCTGAGGCAAACTTTGCAAAATAAAAAACCAAATAATGAAAAGTAATGTTCCAAATCCTATAGATATGTATACGTACCTATGTGACATATATAAAGTATACCTCTCCTTACAAAAAATTCCCGTGGTATACTTTAGGCATTACTTATAACTATCTAATATAATTTATGACACCATTTACCGCTAAAGCATTCGTAATTCCTGAACTTACAGGCATATCAGTAAAAACAATTGAAGAACACTTGAAGCTCTACCAGGGGTATGTTAAAAATGCCAACCTTATCCTTGAACATATTGATGAACTGGCTGGAAATACTGAGAAATATGCCTATGAACTCGGCGAACTACAGCGCAGATTTGCATTTGAATTCGACGGCATGCGAAACCATGAATATTACTTTGATGCGCTTGAAGGTGGCGCTAGTTCATTCCCGGCAGATAGTGTACTACAGACAAATATTGAGAAAGAATGGGGCTCATATGAGGCGTGGCTTGCGCGATTTAAGGCAATTGCACTTACTCGAGGTATCGGCTGGGCAATGCTTTACTATGACAGAAAAACAACAAGACTTATTATGCAATGGGTAGACGAGCAACACTTGGGGCAACTGACTGGACTCTCCCCAATCATTGCTCTAGATATGTGGGAACATTCGTATCTTTTTGACTATACACCAGCAGACAAGAAAAAATATGTTGATGCCTTTTTTGAGAATCTCAATTGGAATAACATTGAAGATAACTTCGAGGAAGCGTTGGAATAAAGAACAGAATCAAAATGCAGTATCTGTCATTTCACTATCTCTACTTCGGTGCATCCGATAGAGCCAATACAAAAGTACGAGATAGAGAATCAATGCGAGCATGAGTGGAAAATGTGACACAACAATCATTGCAAAAGGAATATGACTCGCAGCAACGACGATAAAAAGTATGCTATGCAGTAATAGATACAATAAGTACCCAAATGGCATAGCAAGCACCGGGCTCGCAAGCCCAATCACGCCAATAAAAAATCCTAAGAGCATCGCAATAGGTATAAATGGCAAGATAATAATATTCACCGGAAGCGCAATCAAAGAAAAGGTACCCATTTTATACAGTATGAGTGGCGCAACGGCAATTTGCGCACCTATTGTTGTTGCAATCATGTCTTTGAGCCACAAAATGCGGATCCATGAAAGTTTCTGCAGAAGTGTAGGTGTTATCCAAATGATCCCCGCTGTTGCAATAAAAGAAAGCTGGAATGATACATCGAATGCAAGTAATTTTGGATTCCAAAGAAGCATTAATGCCCCAGCGATAAAAAGTGCACGGGTAATCATGTATGTCCGTCCAGTACGCTTGGCAATAATTGCCAAGAGCGCCATTACGCCTGCCCTGATTGCCGTTGCTTGTGCACCAGTTGCGAGCACAAACAGTACAATGCCTACGGCCCCTAGACTAAGTGCGAATGTTTGAGAGAGAAAAGACGAAAAAATGTTTTCAATTGCGCGAGCAACTATTGATACATTGTAACCAGATAGCGCGACAATATGGATTGTACTTGTCGCAATAAATGCATTACGGAGCTCCTGTGATAATCCAGACTTTGCCCCCAAAAGAATACCTTGTTCAAATATACTTTCAGGTGATGGAACAGCATCACTAATAGCATCACTAAAACGGTCAGTAATTTTATATAACATCAGAAGCAATGAGTGTGGGCGAGTGTCTATAACAGTTGCCTTTGCTTTCGGCACCATGAGATACACATCGTCTTTACCGAGATAGGAAACGTAATCAAATTCTTTGCCTTGATCGGTTTGGAAATTTTCTGGTATCTCGATTATACCTGTAACTTCAAGCGTATCTCCATAAGAAATATTTTCATAAGGACCAACGACGACAAGTACTCTAACTTTTTTATCTGGCACAAGACTAGCACTCTCAACCATTAACCGTGTGCTCGATTCTCTCACATCTGGTTTTGCAATTACATCTCCTGTAAACGAGACATTATCGCCTACCAATTCCTCTAAATAAGGTGGTATACCCATAGTAGTAAACTGTGTACGAACTATGCCAATGGTAAACGAGAGCACAAGTATTGAAATAAGAAGGAAAACATTTTTGCGCTTTAGAAATACAAATTGCAAAAAGAAAAGGAATATACCAATACCTATGAGTATACAGAGGATAGCAATTTGTATCGAAACATAACTGGCTGTTAGTATCCCAATACCAAACGCAAGCATAACGATAAAAAGTAAATATCGTTGCATATAAAAATTTTATCATACAATGGATCCTAAGATTCAAAATTGGGACACTAGCAATCTTACTTACTCCACAGTGCTACAAGCTCCTTCTCTTCTTCAAGAGAAAACACTTTTTTGAATTTTGCGCCTTTTTTCCCTTTGACTCGTTTCTCACATGCCTCCCATGTTTGATCCGAATAACATGCACCATCAACGAGCGAAATATATGCATAGGCTTCACCTTTACGTTTTGGTGCTTTTGTTTCACTTACTCCAGCTTTACCAAAGAGCCGCACATATTCATCAAACGAGCCTTTATAGAGAAGTGGCGGCGTACCAAGTGCATACGATGTTGCAATAAAATCTGCGCGATCATTACCAAACACACCTCGATGGCCACTTACCTTTTGCCACGTTATTTTATTTTTTCGATTTAACCGATAGGTAAGCCCGAGCAATGCTTCCCAAATGTCACGGTTTTCAACTCGCTCGCCTGTTTTGGTTTTCCAACCATTTTTCTCCCATGCAAATACCCAGCCAGTAATGCCATTAAGTAAATACGTCGAGTCCGTACAGATAATAATTTCACGATCATATTTTTCTTGCTCAAGAAAATACAATGCTTCATGTGCAGCAGTAAGCTCCATACGATTATTTGTTGTATCAGCAGCATAACCGCCAAGCTCACGAACTATACCAGTTGCATAGAGCACGACAGTTCCCCACCCACCAGGACCAGGATTGCCGCGCGATGATCCATCGGTAAATACTGTCGTTATGTCTTGTTTCATTTTTCAAGTATAGCTTTTTATTATAAAAGGAGCATGTGCAAAAACACATTGTGCTATGTGCATACATGCTATACTTAACTAAATATAGAGTGATTGATCGTTGTCACAATATATATATTCATTCGTTATTACAGCAGATAAAAATTCTCGATAGAATTTTTACTTATTACTAATAAAATACATATTTATGAAAAATAAAATCCTTGTAGGTGCTTTGGCACTTACTATCATGTTTGCAGGAACACAGACATTTGCAGCAACAATTACCCCAGCAGATCTTAGTAATCGCATTGAGTCTATGTACGGCCGCATGGCAACTGTCATGGACCGCTTTGACGATCTTATTACAAGAGCGCAAGCAAGTGGACGAGATGTTTCCCAAGCACAAAATCTCTTACAGACAGCAGTCGCAAAGCGAGCAACACTTAAAGCTGATATCGATGCACTTAAAGCAATGTTTGGTACAGCAACTGCGTTTACACCAGAAATGAGAACCCAGGTGACAAAAGTTAAAAACGATTTTATTGATTTGAAACAAACAGTAGCGACCGTTCGAGATTATTTAAAAACAGCTTTGGAAGCATATCGAGCTAGTCATCCTGTCACTGTAGAATAATAAAAAAGTAGCAATTATTAATATATTAATTTCTGATATATATTCTTAAAATGTATATATCATCACAACTTATGTCACAAGCAAATCGTTCACAGAAAGGCAATGCAATTATTTGGGTTTTAGTAGCTGTTGTTATTTTGATTGGTGTTTACTTCATTGTTAAAAATACAAATCAAAACGCAGTTACTCCATATAATGCTGATATGACAAATACATATCCATCTGACACTTCAAACGGTGCAAGCACAGATGCACAATTGGATGCAGATTTTAACAGTGCAAGTAATGATCTCAATAGTATTGATACAAACAATATTGATCAAGGACTCTAATAAAAGCTAGTACAATAAAATCCAGGCATTGCCTGGATTTTATTGCTTTATATGGACATGTCACTATTTAGTTGGTGATACGTCATACTAGGTGAGAGGCTTAGAAAGCCCTCTGGCAGAGATCCTGTCACTTATTACCGTAATTATTACATTATGAAAAACACCAAAAAAATTCTTATTAGCACTATCGCTTTATCAATGCTTATGTTTGCCGGTATTGCCCCAACATTTGCTGCTACAACAGTAGATACAAACGCACGAGCAACTATGAGTACTTCAGATAGAATTATGTCTATCCGAGAAAGATTTAGTGAGTACATGACACGCATGGATAACGTTGTAAGTCGCCTTCGAGAAATCAATCAGAAACTCCAGGCTCGAGGTTATGATATGACCCGATACAATACTGAACTTAATCTTGTCATTGCAAAGCATGATGTTGCAAAAGCAAAAATCATGGCTTTCACAACTGCAGTAAGTGCATACCAAAATGGTCAATCTACAGAAAATGCAAAAGTTGCTCTTAAAGAAGCTATTGCTGCGATTAAAGATTTTCAAACTGCCGCAAAGGCCCTTCATGCAAATGAAAAAGCTTTCTTTGAAAGCATCAAGGCTAATGTAAAAGCAGATGCTGCAATTTCAGGAAATCCTGTAAATAGTATCCTCCCAAATTCACTTGAGCTTAACTCAAACATCCAATCTTCACTTCAATAAAAACGAAGTAAATAAAAAAACACTCCATATGGGGTGTTTTTTTATTGAATAGTCACGATTCGTAAGCGTAATTCTGACTGACCACCAAAATACGAAAGTTCAACAGTCGCCACCAGGTCAATACGCGAACCTTCTGTAAGACTAACATCAAAAGTATCTACTGTTGTAAAAAAAGCTATAGCTTTTATACTACGTTTACCGTCACTAACATGCAGTTCTAAATGATTTTTTTCCTTACCAAATTGCCGTATGCGCTCTATTGTTACTCCAGAAAACAAGAAAGTAGGCTTACGGTTATCACAGCCAAACGGCGCAAGCTCTGCGAGTGTTGTATACATTTTTGATGTTATATCTGATACAGCCAATTGTGCGTCATACGTAACACTTGATTGCGCAGTATCTTTCGCAAGAGAGATATAACTTTTCGTTAAATGTTCTTCTAGAAAATGAATTCCTGCTTCTTCCAAAGAAAAGCCACCTGATGCTTCGTGACCACCAAAATGAAGGAAGAGCGACTCCTTTGCCTGCATGAGTTTAACTACACTGACACTACCGTCGCTTCGACATGAGCCTTTAAGTGTTGTCGATCCATCATGGCTTTCTCTTCCCCAGACAAAGACTGGTCGCTTATATACGTCACAGAGCTTGCCCGCGACAAGACCAAGCACACCAATACGCCATGCAGGATTCCCTATTACAATAACTTCTCCGAGCTCACGCTTTTCCAAATGCTTATATGCATCTTTCATGATTTGAGCAACTAACACTTTACGGTCATCATTAATTTTCGAAAGATGCAATGCAAGCATGTTGCCTTTGGTTTTATCAGTTTCAGACAGAAGCTCAAATGCCCGCATTGGCGAATCCATACGAGATGCGGCATTTAACCTCGGAGTAATCATAAATGTAATATCGTCCTCGACCAGATGTCGCTGATCAATTTTAAGATGTGAGAAAAGCGCTCGCAGTCCCGGACGCATTGATTTACGCAAAACCATGAGACCATAATATGCAATCACTCGATTTTCGCCCATAAGTGGCACCATATCAGCGAGTGTCGCAAGTCCCGCCATATCGAGTAGCCATTTCTCAAAACCATTTGGAATCTTGTAGTACTCTCTATATTTAGAGAGAAACCCTTGGATGTATTTAAAAATAACTCCAGAACCAGCAAGCATAGGATACGGGTATGTATCGCCTTCTTGCTTTGGATTAAGGAGGGCAAATGCTTTCGGCAGGTCGCCATGCGGTAGATGATGATCTGTGATGATAACATCAATATCATTTGCCTGCGCTTCCGCTACTTCGACTACAGCGGTCGTCCCCAAATCAATCGTAATAAGTAAATTAACTTTCTCGACAATAAATTGCTTGATCGCATCCATATGAAGTCCATAACCTTCATCTTGCCGATCAGGTATATACACTGAGAAATTTGTATAACCAATTTTAGTCAAGAGATCATGCATCATTACCGCACCTGGAATACCGTCACAATCGTAGTCAGCATAAATGACAATTTTTTGTTTTGCTTCAATAGCTTCATAGAGGCGTACTACCGCACGCTCCATGTTTTTCATACGCATAGGATCATGCATGCCTCGTTCATATGAAGGATGTAAGAACATTTCTTTATCCTGCATTTCAGTAATGCCCCGTTTTTCTAGTAGTAGATCAATTAGATCTGTAGTTTGCATAGAGAAGATTGTAGCATATGCAAAATAAAATTTTTTTGTTTTTCAATTTGGAAAATACACAAACAATAAGCTACACAGTCACATACTTGTCACCTATTGCATTTTCTGGAAAATATATTATAATAATTAGTATTAACCGATTAAGACTAGCCTCTATGGCAATCCATATATGCAAAAACGTTCAGTATTTTCTTTGTTTACGAAAACTTGTATCTCTATTTTAGCTGTTATTACTCTCGTAACTGGCAGTAACGCATATGCTATTAAAAATCCGATTAACCCGCCAGTACAAAATAACACTCCTAAAAATGTCAGCGCAAGCATAGGCTCTTATATGTCTATGCCAACTACTAGTTTTAGTAACGTAATCAAAAACGATATATATGGAGGCGACAGCAACGAAGTGCAAGCCGATGCAGTTACTAAAACTCTTGCCGTTTTTCTCATTAACTACACGGACTCAACTCAAAATCCATTTACACCTTCAGAAGCAACTGAGAAAATATTTAACGGTAATTTCGCAAACTTTTTTAAGCAGGCATCGTATGGAGATGTAGTTTTCGGAGGTGATGTCTATGGCTGGATTACAGAACCAAAGGATTCAAATGAGTGTAATTTTAATACATCTGCAAGTATTATGCCTGGTTCAGCACTTGCGAATTTCATTGCGGAAAATAGCATCAACCTTGAAGCCTACGACTATACATTCCTTCTTCATAACTGTCCGGACTATCCTGGATTCAATGGACTTACACAACCAGGTACAAATATTGCAGCAGGTATGGGAAGCACTTGGTGGTACGAAAATCTTTGGAGTACATTTACCCCAGAACAGACAGGCCTCGAACGTGTGATGATTCATGAAGTTGGTCATTTATTTGGACTCGATCATGCCAACGGCTATGATTGCGGCAACACAACAATCAAGGACAAAATTACAGACTGCACAAAAATTGAAACTGGAAACAATTTCGATATCATGGGCAATTCAAGCTATTCATTTGGTTTGAGTGCATTTGCAAGAAACGCTCTCGGGTGGTTGCCTGACGAAGATGTTGTCACTGTCACGTCTAGTGGAGTATATACTCTCAAACCAGTTGAATCTCGAACTGGCACTCGGCTGATCAAAATTACAGCTACCGCACAAGATGGTACAACTATTCCTACTCCCTACACACTTGAATACCATGCTCCTGTAGGATTTGATAAATCCCTAAGTCAGTTCTCGCCCTTTGGACTTACTCTATCTCGAATCGATTACGGCCAAACATATATTCTCGACGCAAATCCAAGCGAGCTTTCATTTGATGATGACATGAAAGACTACACACTCGGCAAAGACGCAAGTTTTTCTGATCCATTATATGGACTAACGATTAGTAATGTCCAAAAAGGAGGCGATGGATCAATTTCATTTTCAGTTGATTTGGCAACTCCTACTTCATGCACTGCCTCAACAACCACATCACCAGTCATGTCCTCGTACTGGTCAGTCAAAGAGAATAACAGCCAAAAAGGTCCTAACACAGTAATATGGGACGACCTTTCACATATAACGATACCGAAATCAAAAGTTGATCTCGATCGACAAATGGTATATGTCCAATTTAATGAAACGAATAGCAATCCATATTTATGTGGAACGCAAGCCTTTACACTAACTATGACCTCCCCTTCACCGACACTTATTTATCAAAATTATACAGAATATGCAGGATCATATTCAAAAGATCTTAATGTTCTTGCCAATAAATACGCCACCCAGTCATTTAATATAATTATTCCAAAAGGCACCACAGCCGGAACCTACACTGCAGTTCTTACGGCAAAAAATACTAGTTCAAACGTTGTATCGGAACCTTTTATCTATACAGTTACAGTTGAATAAATTAGAACAAATCAAAAGCTCCCGCAGTTGCGGGAGTTTTTGATTTGTTTCGAAATTAGTGAACTTTTAAATCTGCAATTTCCTCTGGCGTCACACTTGGCGGCAGGATATTGTTCTTTATTTTTGACACTACGAGATTAGCAACACTTTGCGCTTCGGCTTCAGTCGCAAAGCCAACATTGCCACCGACAGCAGGCTTGGTCGGTTGGTGGACATAGGTATTGCCGTCGATCATGATATCGTAACCCCAGGTCTCGTCCTCGTTTTGATAGAGTTTGGCTTCGACAAGAGAATCAACATATGGATTCGACGTCTCTTCCTTTTTGTTTTTATCAAAATACAAAGCTCCTCCGACAATGACTGTAAGAAAAATGATGACAAGAATTATTTTGTACATAGTGTTCATAATTACAAATTATATATCACAAATGGGATTACCTGAAATGTTTAGATAGTCTTTTAAAAATTTGTGTGGGTATTTATTTAAATTTATACAATCTATACTTGGATATTTTGTATGCTACACTAACTCTATGGAAAACTGTATCTTTTGTAAAATTGTAAGTGGAGAAATTCCTTCGGCAAAGATTCTTGAAGACGATAATTTCATTGCATTCCTAGGAGTATTCCCAAAATATCCTGGTATGACTGTCATTGCTACTAAAAAACATGTTTCGAGTTACCTGTATCAATCTTTAGATGACAACGAGCTTGCAAGTATGCATCTTTTTACTAAACGTATAGCACGAGCGATTGATAGATCCCTTGGTTCAAGAAGATGCATGCAAGTCATGGAAGGTTTGGAAGTTGACCATGGTCATTTAAAATTATTCCCATGCTACGAAGACAAAGATGACTGTATGGGTGAGGGCAAAGAAATGACATCTATCGAAGTACTACTACCAGTCGCAGAGAAAATAAAAAACGTCTTATAAGACGTTTTTTATTTTCTCTTATTTATTCTAGATCAATGACGGTAATACTATTTTGACGTATTAAGATAGGACTGCCTAAATCAATATTGCCTTTTTCGGCTTGTGCTGAAATTGCTTGTAGATTTGGATTTGCTTCAATGTGATCATCATCTCTAAAGGTTGAGTATGCAGGAGAACTACCGATTGAACCGTATAATTTTTCACTCCAAAGCGCATTTCGATAATGTGAACCAGTAACCGGCGCACCATTAAATATCAGACCTGAAATTGTTTTCTCCGGACCATTATTGTAAATATATAATCTGGTCTTATCACTTTTTACTGCTATTGCATCGAGTCCGGTGGCACGATTTGTAATTTCTACTTGTACGAACAAAGGGTTTGCGGAAGTGAAAACTGGCTTTAACATTTCATATGCAATACCCGGAACTCGTTTAACAAATGATTTTGAGCCACTTGTTTGAATAAAACTCGGATCAATAGTAAACGATCCATCTCCTGCGCCATATGGACTCACTGCAGTTTCATTTTCTAGAAAAATCGCTGAATTGACATAATTGTTGTGGACGCTGTTGAACTTAAGAATCTCAAACAAGAAATTCCAAAGCATAACTCCGTGGAGCATTGTATGCGAACCGTACCCGCTTCTTTGTAAGCTCATGCCGTATTGCGCAAGATGCATTTTCAGATTCGGCATGTCCTCTTCATATTGCGCAAGCCGAGGAAGTACATCGTTGTTTAAGCTTGCTTGTAACAGTGTGTTTGATTCAGCAAAATAATCATCGATATTTTTGAATTGACTGTCAGCTGTGGCTTGGATGCCATCAAGCCATAGGTACTGACTAAACTCTTCCACGCCATGAGCAAGTGCCCATTGATAGACAGCATTATTATCCCAACAATTGGTCTGATTAGTATTCGGACACGTTGTATGATCAGCCATATTTACTACTCGCTCTGGAAGCGATCCATAGTGACTATCGAGGTATGCATCAAATTCGTTGAGCTTTGCAATGTACTCATTTGAGGTAAGACTTCCCCCTTCACCACTCGATACTTCTTGACCATACCTAAGCTTATATTTGCTTATACCGTGCGCTCCGATCGAATCAATAAATGTTTTCATTTCCTCGGTCGTTCCACGAATGACATTAGCAGTAAACACCATTTTTTGACTATGGTTTTTGATGTAGTCAGCGGTCACGTCCCAAAAATCAATATTGGTTTCGTTGTTCTTTTTTTGTAGATTGTATGCACCTGTGGTCTTTTGTGTATGGTAAAAAATTTCGTCAATATTTGCTCCCATGCCAACAGGAGATGGCAAAGGGGACAACGTCCTTCCGCTATCAAATCCACCTGTTGCTGACACTGGGTGTATCCATCGATCTTCAGCACCGGCCGTATACGCCGCACTCGTAAATCCGATCTCATCGAGCATTGAATTCCAAAGGGGATTTGTTCCAAATTCAAGATAGTCACGTCCTAGATTATTCACAGCAACTCCATAGATATCTTTTGCAATTGGTGTCCCCTGTACAGTCGAAACATTAATCACAACATCATCAGTTGGGACATCTTCATCATCGGTAATTTGATATACAGTGTAGGTTTCTACATCACCACTATCATCAGTCGAAGGATCCCATGAGAGAACAACGGACGATGGAGTTGATGATTCTACTCTTAATCCTGTTGGAATTGAGGGTGCTATTGTATCACCTACAAGCGCACTATTAAAATTGTTTCTATTATTAATATTAAAAACTATAAAAACACCTAGTGCCATAATGGCAACTATGAGAAAAAATAATTTAACAATATCGTATTGTGGGTTTCGTAAAAATGACATACTATGTCTTTCTTAGCTATAGTCTATGTATATGATGTAACAAACTTATCTTACCACACATAGCTAATTCATGATTTATAATATTATTTTAATGCTTTAAGCCCTGGCAAAGTACCCTTCGTCAAAAATGCCAACGTGGCCCCGCCTCCTGTTGAGACAAAAGTAAATTTCTTCTCTAGACGAAGTTTGTGAACTAATGCAACCGTATCTCCTCCACCAATTATAGTGGTTGCCTTTGATTTGACTAATAGCTCAAGTACACCACGCGTACCCCTATCAAACCCCTCTTCGTAGAGGCCAGTTGGACCATTCCAAACGACTAACTTAGCTTTTGCAATAAGTAGTGCAACTTCTTGCACAGTGCGGCTACCAATATCAACAATAATATCTTTTGATGTAATTTCAGCAATCGACTTAGTTTGTTTGCCACCATCTTTTTGTGTTACGACCACATCAACAGGCAAGAGTAACTTGGGTGTTTTTAGAAGCTTTTGTAAATGGAAATTCTTCGGTTCGTATAATGACTTACCGATTTCAAACCCTGCATCTTTGAAAAAATTATTCATAAGCGCCCCAGTAATAAGCATGTGATCTGCAGATTGTATAAATTTGGTTATGAGAGGCATTTTCGTGTCAAACTTGGCGCCACCTAGGATAAAAAGAAATGGGTGTTTGGGTTGTAAAATAAGCGATAAATGTTCAACTTCCTCAATTACCTGAAGTCCAGCATAGCTTGGAAGCAACTTCGGCATAAGGACGAGTGATGCATGCTTTCTGTGAGAGACAGAGAAAGCATCGTTGACGTATACATCAGCCAGGCTGGCTAATTTTTTTGCAAATGCCATGTCATTGTTCATTTCACCACTATTGCGTCTAACATTTTCAAGCAATACTATTTTAGTAGTATCAAACTCAATTGCATTAGGTAATGGATCTTGGATGAATCGAATTTTCATTTTCTTTGAGAGCCATGTCGCAACTGACTGCAAAGAAACACTACCATCCTCACCAGCGTGTGAAACGATAATAATACGGGCGCCTTTTTTCTTGAGATACTCTATTGTTGGCAATGTTTTTTCAATACGAAATGCATCGCGAACTTTGCCATTTTCAATTGGCACATTAAAGTCAGCACGCAATAAGACAATCTTGCCTTGTAGAGTTTTAATACTCGTAATTGATTTCATATATTACATCTCATTCGCCATTGCAAGGATTTTTAAAAATTTCTTCGGCTCAAGACTAACACGACCCGGCAACAGTCCGTCAACACCACCATGATATAGGAAGCCTTGTGCATTCTGCTCGTCTACTGAACCGCCGTAAATAATACGCGGGAGTGCTGCATATCGTGCACCAAATAGATCAGTGAGCACTTTACGTATATATATAGCCATTTCTTCAGATTCAATAGGTGTTGCAACTCTTTTAGCATCTTTACCAATTGCCCATAGTGGTTCATACGCTATGACGAGCGACTTTAACTCTGATGCTTTTATATCTTTAAGACATTCTTCTAATTGTGATTTTACAGCATGCAAATACCAGACATCATCTTCACGAGTGCTCTCGCCGATACAGAGAATTGGTAGAATATTTTTCTTAAGCGCAGCTTTTATTTTTTTATTTATAAGCTCGTTTGTTTCCCCCAGAGCACGACGTTCTGAATGACCTACAATAACTGCTGTCGCACCTGCTTCTTGCAACATACTCATTGCTATTTCTCCTGTATAGGGGCCATTGGCTTCATAAAATGCATTCTGTGCAGCCAAACTGAGACGTTTAGAGGCCAATGATTTCAAAACCGGTAAGTACAAATACGGAACTGCAACTATGACATCGATATTCTTATACGAATGATGTTCCTTTTTAATTGCTTTAAATATTGCGAGAGCTTTCGAGAATCCCACTGGATTCATTTTCCAGTTGCCAACAATAATTTTCCGCTTTGATTCCATACACTAAGTATACCATGAGATTACTGCAGCTCTTGCCAAAATATTGTTGAATATTTATCTGATGTCCTCGGGAATGATGGCGGTGGGCTATAGAGCAAATTAGCATCGTACGTATAGATACGAGATAAAAATCCACTTGCATCATTACTATAGCTCAATACTCCCTGCAAATTACTACCAATCATGCCGTATGAATTAAATGAACTGAGCACATCATTTGGCGAACATTGTGCTGAACCATTGCCATTACCGGGACCAGGATAGTTGTAACGTATTAAGTTCCCATTTTGCGCAATAAGCGCTGCATCAACTGTAAGCACATCATCAGCAAAAAGGCCAACAATGGCATTATTCTGTGCAATAAGTCCAACAACATCCTGACCATCAAAGTTAGTGTAATTAATGCTGTGATTTATAATTATATTTTTTCTTGTTGAGGGATTATCAGGGAATTTTGCCGCTGCAATAGTAAGACGAGCACTGTTGACGGTACCGTCAACCCAAACATCATCTTCAGTAAAGATCAGTCCATTGGTAGGATTGGGGAAATTCCCAATGAGCGTCTGACCGCCAGCAGAAGGATTAATGCTCCACGTTCCCCAGCCATTTTGGTTCGAAGTATTTTTGCATGAATTGCGCGGCACTGGCGCCAAGCTATTTACTCTATATATATCAAACGTATCATTGGTTTTTAGAACAATATGGTATCCCAAGGCTCCAGATGCAGCAAAATAATTACCACTTGTTTGTGCATCTGTCTTAAATGTTGATAAATTACTAGTTATACCTACGAAATCCACTTGAGGTACTGGGAATTGTCTACCGGCAATAAAAACATCAGGTCTATTCTGCATAACAGATGGTGGTGCCTCAGCAGCTACATAGTTACCCCCGTATATTCCATTTAGTGGCGGAGGTTTTACATGAGTATGAACACCAAATTCTTGAGTAGCTCCAGGATGACTCGTATCAATATATGATGCTTTGCCGCTAGTTACTACGTTATGTGCCAAAGCATCAAATCGTATACCGCCATTTGAATGCACAGGTCCAAAAAACTCAGCACCTTCAATAAAGCGAGTGTCAGCATTCGTCACAAGCGCAAACCGTGCCCAGGAAGGTATGGCTAAGTGAGTAACAACTGTGCGCGATATATTTGGATCAGAAGCAAGTGTACCTTTTGATTCGATGATGACAAGCGTTGAGCCAATAGGCGGTGGTGTAATTGTAAGCGTAAAGGTTCCGATTTGATTGCCATCTTTATCATTAAATGCGTGCACATAAGGACCAGGCTGACCTGTACCATCCTGATAATCATTTGTTGCATGCGCTAAATGCCATCGATAATAATCAATACCCGCTTCTGCGATTTCAAAAGCCTGCTCGCGCTTTACGAGATTTGCTGCTGATTTCAAGCTCGCACCTGCCCAGCCAACAAATGCCACAACAAGCGTAATCGCAATTGCTGAGAAAACAATAGTATTAAGAAGTATAAATCCTTTTATTCTCATAAATTATCTTTTAGATTTCTCATTGATATTTGAGTCATGACTGTCATCGGACCCGGCGTTCGATTAACATCTTCATCAATAATAAAAGTGACCTTCACTAGCCGTATAGTTGAAATAATAACTGGCTGCACCAATGGATTCGTTGTGCCATCATAATTAGTATCATAATATTCAAAAATTGGACTCGTACCATTTTGTACACCCTCAACAACGTCTGTAATAATTTCAGAGCTAGGATCGTATATAAAATTATTACCTGTTGGCTTGATGATACCTTTCTTTAATAGTGTACCACTTACGTAGTATCGCACACGCTCCTTGAGTCCATCGTTATCAATATCAGAGAAAAAAACAAATGCATTTGATGCAGCCTGCTCAATTGGATATGCACCAGCCGATGATGGCGATATTGATCTGATTTCATCTGCCATCGGCCTTAGAATACGACGCGCTTGGTCGGAAGTATTGAGTGAGTGTGAAAAGATATTTGAAAAATAAAATGTATCACCACTAAACCTTCCCACAATCGTAACCACGATGCCGATGACAGCAAGGGTTACGAGCAATTCAATGAGTGTAAAGCCTTTTGACATAGAATTATGGTGTTATAGCAACCTCAAGCTTCTGCCAATTTGAATTAATAGTAACTGACCCAGAATACGTCTGGTATCCTGCTTTTACGACGGACACCGTATACTCTCCAGCCGAAAGTCCACTGAATGAAACTTGCCCTGGTGGTGTACATGAGGTTGTAAATGTAAATGAAATATCTGATATCGATGGTGTGACAGAGGTATCCTCTGTCGTAAGAAACACCCGATAGCGAAAATATCGATTGCCATTGAGAAGTGCACTCAATGCATTATCTCCACTTGTATAGTAGGTGGCATTTGTACCATCACGGCCTCTAAAATCCCAGGTTGCATTATCATTGTTCGTTGCCACTTGAAACTTAACACTTTCACTACCAGCTTGCGCTGGTTGCGGTGTAGGCGACCAATAAATCTGATGGAAATTATTTTCTCCATTCGTATCAAATGTTGAAGAGGTCAGATACCCACTCGACACGTACGTACCAAATACATTTCGCAATTTTAATTCGCCTGTAGGACTTTTTGCATCAATATTACCATCTGAACTAGAATAAAGGGTCGGATCAACAAAATCTTCTTGATCGCTACCTCCTGACCAATCAGTCTGTGTCAAAAATCCTTCACCCGTTCGTTGGATGACATCATATGACAGATCTTCAGTTGCAACTTCAACATTGGCATCTGTAATGGGCAATCCGGTTGATTGATCTCGGACAACAACGAGTAACCGATTTGGATTCTTTGGTGCAACAATGAGCTGCATATCTTGTAGCGAATCAGGCAAGAGCCCAAGTGATAAGAGCGGGTTGGTACCGATAAGATCATAGGTCGAATCAGCAAGTGCAATTGTGTAGGTATCCCATTCAAGGTTTGTTATCGTCTTTACACCAGAGCTATTTGTAGTTTCTGTAGATGTATACTTCAAAACATCAGGCGTTGTCCCAATTATTTTTGACCCTGAAAGTTCGTAGGTTACCCCAGGTTTTGCCACGCACGTATCGCTCGTCGTGGTAGTCGTCAATGTACTTGTTTTATCAATACTAAAACTTACCTGAGTAATTTGTTGAACAACGACCGTTGCATCAGGTGTTGTAGGATTTGGATTATCGATTGCATTTGGTGGATATGATTGGTCAGTAGAATAGCCATCTTTGGTTACGACAATGTGGTACGAGCCGACTGCAGGTGGAGCATCGACAATAGTAAGTGTGCCATCCACACCACTGACATCACTAATGTGAACGGCAGGAACGAGCGTTGGGTTATCAATAGTTATTGTGGCATCAGGCAGTGCTACTCCATTTGCATCAAACACATTGATAATGAGTGCTCCATTCGTCGAGGCTGTCTCCAAATCTTTCGGTGCTATGTGGGTTGTATACATGAGTGGTACAAAATTTTGACACACCACACAAGTAATCTCGATCGTTACTAGCTTATTGTCAGCCGGAGAAAGATCATTGGGAGTGCCTCCGATAGTACCGTCGAACACTTCGTCAATATTTCGAATTGTTGTTGTCACACCAAATGAAATCCCATCACGTGTTAATGTCTGTATATGTGGAATAGAACCTGATGGGATACCACCTTGAGTTCCGACACTTGCATATGGCAGATTGCGTAAAATTTCAAACTCTTCATTTGCAAGAGAAGCTGCGACAACCCGAGCATTTAAAATCGTCGTCGTTTTTATAATTTTTACATACACTTCATATAATGCGACAGACACAACCATGAAAAATCCTATTGCAACGAGTGTCTCAATTAGCGTCATACCGCGATACCTGTTTGTTGTTTGTCGTTGCATATTATGAAACACTATCCATTAAGGAATACATCGGTGAAATCATTGATATCGCAAAGAATCCCACAGCCCCACCAATAAAAATCATTAAAATTGGCTCAATAATAGTTGATAGGTCCTTTGTTTTTGTATCAACCTCACCTTCATAGAAAGTAGCAATATCCATAAGCATGCTTGATAATTTGCCTGTTTCTTCTCCAACTTCCATCATCTCTCCAACCATGATTGGATAGAGCCGATCTGCTTCCTTAAATATTGAAGAAAGTGTGATACCTTTTTGCACTGACACAATCGCCTTAGAGATAACTGCCTTGTAATACATATTCTGAACCACTTCTTCAGTAATCATTAATGCTTTCGTCATATCAACACCTGCATTTAAAAGTGACGATAATGTCCGGGCAGTACGTGCTGCATTTACTTCTTGCACAATGCCACCAATAACAGGTATGCGAATAATAATAAAATCAGTATATTTTTTAATACCCTTTATTTTTGAAATTCCAAACAATCCACCTCCAAATGCAAAGAGAACAAGGAAGGTAAGGACGGGGCTATGCGAGAGCGAGTCACTAATAAATATGATTAGTTGTGTACTTTTCGGTAATTCTACATTTAAGTCTTTAAATGTATTCGTCAGTGTCGGCACGACAAATATCATCATCAAAATACCAATAAGCACAATTGCGACCATGATAATAGACGGGTACATGAGAGCGCCTTTTATTTTCTTATTGAGTGCATATGTTTTCTCAAGCGTGCCACCAACTTCACTCAATGTTTGCGGCATACTTCCGGATTCCTCCCCAGCACGAACCATAGAGACAAACAGCGTAGAAAATACTTTTGGGAATTTCGTCATCCCTTCAGATAGCGTGCCGCCACGGTCAATATCTTTGATAAGCATACTTAATATTTTCTTAAATTTCTCATTTATCGTTTGCTTCTCCAATACTGACAAAGCTCGGTAGAGTGACAGCCCAGCTGAGAGCATGCCGCTTAGATTTCTGGTAAAAATTATTTTTTCGTGTAGTTTAACACCACCGAAGAGTCCACTTAAAAAAGATAGTCCTCCAAGCGCTTTTACTTTTGTAAGTGTAAGCGCAAGCGGTATGAGACCTTGAGCACGAAGCGCTTTTGCTGCGACAAATTTATCTGACGCTTCAATAACACCTTCAGTCTGCACACCCTCTTTATTTTTTGCTTTGTATGTGAATTGCATAATATATTTTGACTATTCCGACACGACTCGAAGCACTTCCTCTGTTGTGGTTAACCCCGATACTGCCATATATAATCCATCTTCAAGCATCGTCATCATTCCCTCTTTTTTAGCCTGATCTGAGATAACGTCTTCTGAAGCACCCTTTAGTATGAGCTCCTTGATACTTGTCGTCACTTTTAATACTTCATGAATACCAAGTCGACCACTATAACCTGATTCCGATTCTTCTGAAGGTACAGCTTTATAGAACGGTATCGTCTCCCAGGTCGCATCTTGTGGCACAATATTCTCAGTCTTGATCATAGTAAGCATCCGATCCAAATCTATAATTTTAGCTAATGCAGCTATTTCAGTTGGATTTAAAAAATACTTTTCTTTCGTATTGGTTAATTTTCTCACAAGACGTTGGCCGATAATCGTCTTTATAGTTGAGACCAAGAGAAATGATTCAGCGCCCATGTCTATCATACGAGGAATAGCACCCGCGGCTGAATTCGTATGGATTGTCGAGAGCACCAAGTGACCAGTCAACGCAGCATTAATAGCAAGTGATGCCGTCTCCGTATCTCGGATCTCACCAACCATGATAATATCTGGGTCTTGTCGCAAGAGCGTGCGAAGTCCGTTAGCAAACGTAAGCCCGATTTCTGATTTGACCTGAGTTTGGTTGATTCGCTGCATTTGATATTCGATCGGATCTTCGACAGTGGAAATATTAACGTCAGGTGTATTTAGAATATCGAGCACAGTATAGAGTGTTGTGGTTTTACCTGAACCAGTCGGTCCAGTCGCCAAAATCATACCCGTTTTTTGCTTCATACCTTCATGAATGCGCTCCATCGCTTCTCCATGGAAGCCCAAACCTTCCAGAGTAAAACCTTTGGCATTTTCCTTCAATATTCTGATAACTGTTTTCTCGCCATAATAGGTAGGTAATGTTGAGACACGAAACGATACCTGATCACCAGCTTCAGTCGTGATTTTGAAGCGTCCGTCTTGTGGCAACCGTTTCTCGTCGAGTTTTAGATTCGACAGCACTTTAATACGCGCTGTAATACCAGCTGCTGCATCTTTGGGCAGTACCATCGCATCATGGAGTATGCCGTCGATACGATAGCGAACAAGCAATTCATTTTCCTCAGGCTCAATATGGATATCAGATGTATTTTGGAGGATTGCATGGGATATAAGTGTATCGACAATCTTAACTACTGGCAGATCATCAGCCATGGCTTTGAGTTCTTTACCAGAAAGTCCTGTTTCACCATTTTCTTCGGCGATCATCTTAAGTGACACAGATTCTTTTTTGATGATGTCATCAAAATCAGCCTTGAGACTTTTTTTGTACTGCGACAGTGCATGTTTGAGTGACTCAGTATCAGTCAAACGCGGCGAAATCTTAAGCTCAACTTTTTTCTTAATGAAGTCGATCACCGAGAGGTCTTCAATATCGAGCATCGCAACTTCGAGTTCATCAGCACGCTTGCGATACGCGATAATATTGTGATTGCGAGCAATAGGTTCAGGAATAAGTGAAAGTATTTCAAACGGAATTTTCTCTCCAAGCAGTGAAATAAACGGTATGCCTAATATATAGGCTTGCATTCGTTTGAGATCAGAATCGGTAATCTTACCAGCTGACAAGAGTACATCGCCGATCGATTGCTCTTTCTCTTTGGCTTCTTTTATTGCTGCTGTTAAATCCGCTTTCGAAACTAATCCCGCTTCTGCAATAAAAGTTTTTAATTGTTCTTCTTTGATTTGCATAAGAAATATACATGTTTATTATAGCAGAGAAGAAATAATTATTGGTATAAAAAAACAAAATCGCCACAGGCGATTTTGTTTTTTATCTTAGGTTAGTTCTACCACTCAAATCGAACAGCACCACTTCCTCCATTTTGTGCTTGACCACCAGGATTTGCATTAGCTCCAATACCACCTGCACCGAGAGAGTATGTGTAGGCTCCTGAACTCCAGACTGATGTTGTTGACTGTGCACCACCAGCTCCTCCTTTGACACCAGTATTATAGGTACATCCTGCTGCACCACCTCCACCATAAACTATAGTCGTAGGACTTCCACAGTTTTGATTACTATTTTGGGTACCTAGATTAAATGCTGGGGCAGCGCCACTTGAACCAGTACCAGCAACACCGCTTTGTGGACCAAGTCCTGCTACAGTACTTGCACTTGATGGGTTAAAGGTTGCCCCGCCGCCACCGAGAGCTGTTAGAATAACCGAGCCTTTGGTAACTGTTGTTTGTGCACCATTAGTACCATTAGTACCATCATAGTCTCCGGTGACGCCACCATAGGTGACTCCGCCTCCGCCTCCGCCAACTGCTTTGACGGTGAATGCAGCACCACTATTAAATTCAGTACTTGGAGGAGTAAATGATGAACCTGAAACAAACGTCTTGAGACCATTTGCTGTATAGGTAGCTGTATCAGTAAATGTACTTGCTCCTTGTGTACAAGTAAGTGAGAAAGTTGTTACGCCAAATTTCTCTATTGTCACTGTAGTATTTCCACTTGAGTTTATAACAGATGCGCTCGGCCATCCTGTTGCATTACTTGCAGGACTCAATGTTTGACCTGCAATACTACAGCTAACACCGATTGGTACTGTCCATGATAGTGTAACTGGTCGAGATATAGCAGTATTTTCAGAGACTGTAAATTGACTTTCAGACAATGTAAGATCAATTCCTGTTGGAGCAGATACTGCACATGGAATAATTTTACCCGAAGATCGTTCAATACAAAGATGGTCTATATTACTGCTCCCTGATACTGCATATTTCTCAAAATATATATCCCCACCTTGCCCATATGCTGGTGATTGTCCAGTATCTGGATTAAAAACTGGACCAAAAAAAACTCTATCCGCAAACGAAGCTGACCTCGCTGCATTGAATGTTCCAACAGCTATTCCACCGCAAACACCTGTTGGGCAAATACCCGTTGGTATTGTTTTTGCTTGGTTTGTTGAACTTTCATTAAATGGCGCCGCGACGTTATTACCTGGTGCATCAGCGGTTGGACCGACGAAGGCTGATACGTAACTCACGCCGACTGCAATGATGAGTCCAAGCAATATCACTTTTGCACTTTGCAATATATTATTTTTTTCTTGTTTCATATTATCTAGAATACTAAATTATTGGTAAGTAAACAATGCTAATAATTTCTCGGCTCATTATATATCGGCACAATGCCTCCGCCTCCGCCAGTTGTTGGATTTTGTCCATATTTACACGGCAGTGGTCCTCCATAGTTAGTTGCGGTTGGGTCTTGGCAAGTTGCCGTATATTTTGAAACAATGACAGTATTCGATGTTATCCATGTACCATTGTTTGCTAAACATTTAACTTGAAAGTTTGTTGGATTTGTTGGCACACTAATACCTATTTTACTTATCGCATAATTATTTGCTGAGGTTAGTGTTCCGAGGTTTGTATTCCAGTCAGTACCGCCGCCCATACCAACGCAACTTGTCGTTGCGCTATAGTCAGGGTTCGAAGAGTCAAATCCAAGATCGATAAGGTAAGTTGGTGGGAATGCTGTACCACTTGTTGCTGTTGATCCATTAATATGGAGTGACAATGTAGGCGTGATTGTTGCAGATGTGTTTACTGTTGCTGTAGCAACTGTTGCCTTGGTATTTGCTGGAGTTTTGTAGCAAGATAAAGTGTACTTCGTACCACTTGCAGGAACGAGCATATCAGAAATTGATTTAAATATTGTAGGATTGGCCGGTGGTGGAGGAGGCAAATTAGCAGAACCAGCGGAGAAATCAAGCGTTGTCCATGCAGGCACTACCTGAGTAGATGTAGCAGCACAGTGATCAAATACAGTACCATTTGGTGACCACCAATTGAGGTATACTTTATTTCCTGTCGGAATAGTGATTACCTTTGGAAGCCCTTGGAGATTAGTAGCGGACGTAGCTGTAGGTATAACTGCAAGACCATCAGTTGACTGTGCCTCAGTAACAACATTTATAAATTTTATCCACCCGGTCACTTCAGATCCCCAGGCAAATCCAGTGAGTGCCCCAGTTCCTGGATCATATGAAATACCATACGCAAACTCAGATAATTGTAACCCAACTGAGTCTGGATCTTGATCGTTGACAGCATTTAAACTAATCCACCCATCCCAACCAGGAGGACCACTACCTGCCAATACTCTTGCGAAACCTACTAATTTGTTTGTTGTAAAGTTAAGCCGTGCATTGCATTCTCCATTCGTTCCTGAAGGACATCCAGCATCAAACTGTACCCAACCATAATTGTCACTCCAAGCATTTCCTGTCATATAACCAGTTGTCATATCGACATTAACGCCGTACTTTGTGGAAATTGTTTGCATGCCATCATCAACATGTGAACAACCACCAGAACTTGGATTTGTACAATTAAACGAAAGCCAGCCCATACCTCCTGCAGTACCATCTGGCATTTGTGCTTCTCCCCAAGCCCAGCCGGTAACATTATCGCCTGAACCAGCAAATGCTTTTGATGAATAGAGAAAAGTACTCACAGCAAACAGTACTATAAGTAGATATATACCGAAAATAAAATGTCTCTTCATATTATTTTATTGACCACCTAAACTATTGAGGGCATTCATCTGATCTTCTGTCGTCACTGTAGTCCCTGAAGATGATTTTGCTAAATTATCTAATTCTTGCGTTTGTTGTTCTGAGGTAACAGGCTCTTTTGAGGAAGTTTCTCCTAATCGATTAAGTTCTTGTAGTCTTGCTTCAACTGAAGATGGATCAAGAGTTGGTTTTTTATGTTTTAGGTAGTATATGTAACCAGCTATAACGACTAGGATGATGCCAAGTGTAAGCCACAAAATCCTCCTTTTTTTATGAGAAACAACTACTTGTGGCGATTGAGCTTGATTTGGTTCCATAGAAAAATAAGTTATTAAAGAAAGTATACCATGTCCTTATAAAAAGGGCTCAAATTGGATATGGGTAAGGCTGTGGATAAAGCCCTTTACATTTGACAAAATATATGATTTAATGTAGAAAAGAATCATTCTTCATTTACAAAAATAAAAAAAATGAAAAACATAGCCTTATTGCTCATAAGCATTCTTGTTGGAGCAATAACTGCTCCAGCACAAACACTGTTTTCCCAAAAATTTTCCTTGGGATTAGGTGAGCCCAATAATGCACCTACTATGCTTGCAGCTCATGGAGATAGCTTATTAATTCTTGGCGGAGTAGAAAAAGCCGTTTTCTGGGTAAATAACAGCATTATCCCAACCACAGGTCTTGAAGACTTGAATCTGGATGTCAATCAACAAAAATCGTGTGTGTATTTTAACCATAAATGGTGGATAGGTATTGGCACAGTAAATGATGGGCAAAAATATCTCCTTAATACAACAGGAGGGGAAGCAAGTTGGACATCTCCTTTCGCGATTGATAGTCCTGTAAATGATGTATTTGTCCATGATGGCCTACTGTATGTTGTCGGAGCATTTAATACAGTAGACGGTCAAGTCGTAAATCATATTTTTACTGTGGACAGTCTCAACAATGTCACCAAAGTGGGTAGTAACGGCCATCAACAAAAAATTGTAACCGGGTTAGTTTTAAATGATGATTTATACATCATTGACTATGTTCCGTTTGCAATACCCGCCCAAAGAACATTATGGAAATTTCGCAATGAGTGGAGTCGGATTGATTTAGGTTTTAAGTATCAGTGCATTGGTACTGATATGGCAGTCGATCAGTCAGGTAAATTACTTATCGGCGGTATTTTTTATGATGGCAATGCTGACTGGTACAATGGATTAATAAAATACGACATAGCTTTAGACAGTGTCATATTTGTTCTTGACGACTGTTTAGGAATCTTTTATGTAGATTCCTGGAATAATCTCGTATTTTTTTCGGGACCGGTTAGTGAGATAGAAGGACAGCCTGTTGCAGTATGTGACCTTAATTTTCTAGATGAACAAAATGTAAACCATTATTACAGTGATAATGGTTGCATCGGGTATCTGCCTGGTATTCCATATTTAGGACACTACGCCACAATCGAAAGTATCGAGGGTAATGGCCTCTCTGATTTGTGTATAGTGGATACAGTTCCTTTTACTTTAACCGGTATTAAGGATATTGTTACTCATCAAGCAGTAAAAGTTTACCCAAATCCTGCTGTCGATATAGTTACCTTAGAGGGTACCAGCGGTGATATTAGTATCTTCAATATCGTTGGGCAGCAAATTAATGTTCCAAGTGAAAGCAGTGGTGCCAGGGTAAATCTTGATATCCGCAATTTGTCGACTGGAATTTACACGATAGTTGTGGTTTCGAAAGGTGACCGAAGTGTAGCCCGTTTTGAGAAGATTGAGTAAGTTGAGTTTGTTTTTCATTTTAGTAAGCCTCTGTTAGCAAATGCTGACAGGGGCTTTTTTATTTCTTAAATGCTATACTCACCACATATGAAATCACCAGAACAATCATTTGCTTCCCAACCAGAATCAAAAGAGAACTATATCAAACGTCTAACTTCTAAGGCTTATAGCAAGCTCAAAATCCCTGTACTCACCCTTTTACTATCAGCAAATACACTCTCAGCTGTAGCGACTGTGGACACTGTATCTGATGACAAAAAACCCAAGAAAACTACTGCCCAAAAAGCCGAAATTCGCAAAAAAATACTAGGCACAGCACTAATGATTGGCGATGTAGCGACAGCAAATGCAAGTGATCAAACTCGTTCGACATACAATAAAGCTAAGCAGGGAGCTATAGCTGCCGAAGGGGTTATTACTACTATAGAAAACAACAAAAAATAGTTGCGCATTTCTACGAAAATGCTATAGTACGGAAGTAAGAGAAGTTCGCGGAAGCGGACTTTTTTTCTTAAAAATTAATAACAATACAATACTATGTTAGACCTCAAAGTACTAAAATCAGCGCTCGAACAGCTCGAAGAAGAGCGCAAAATTCCAAAAGAGAAGATCATCGATGCTATCGAGCAATCACTCGCAGCCGCCTACAAAAAGGAGTACGGCAAACGCGGGCAAATTATTCGTGCCAAATTTGACCTCGAAGTCGGCACAACCGAATTTTACCAAGTCAAAAAAGTCGTCGACGATACAACCGTGCGTGTCGTTTCACCTGAAATACTCGATGAAGAAGACAAGCCCGAAGAAGGTGACGAACGAGTGCGCTACAACGAAGAGCATCATATCTTTATCGATGACGCACGCAAGATCAAAAAAGGGATCGAACTTGATGAAGAAATCATATTCCCACTTGAAACCAAAGAAGACTTCGGTCGCATTGCCGCACAAACCGCCAAGCAAGTCATCATCCAACGTATCAGAGAAGCAGAGCGAAGTTCTATTATGGATGAATACGGCACAAAAGAAGGCGAGATCATCAACGGTGTCGTCCAGAAGATAGAGCGAGGTATTGTCTATATCGACTTCAATCGGGCAACAGGCATATTGCCATTTGAAGAACAGATTCCCGGGGAATCGTATCGCCGCGGCGAGCGTATTCGTGCGTATCTCTACCTCGTCGAAGAAACTCCTCGAGGCATCACACTCAAACTTTCACGCACTCATCCAAAATTCTTAGAGAAACTTTTCGAACTTGAAGCACCAGAAATCGCATCCGGTGTTGTAGTCATCAAAGCGATCGCTCGTGAAGCAGGCTCTCGAAGCAAGATGGCAGTTATGTCAACCGATGATCATGTTGATCCAGTCGGTTCATGTGTAGGTCAACGTGGCGTTCGTGTTACAACAGTCATGAATGAGCTCGCTGGTGAGAAGATCGATATTATTCCTTGGTCAGAAAATATTTCGACATTCGTTGCAAGTGCACTTTCGCCTGCTAAGGTGCTCGATATAGATATGGAAGAAAACGAGCACAAGGCCCTCATCGAAGTCGCAGATGATCAGCTCAGTCTTGCTATCGGTAAAGGCGGACAAAATGTTCGTTTGGCTGCCAAGCTAACAGGATGGCGCATCGACATTAAAGGTATCAAGGGTGAAGATGTTTCAGAGAAAATTGATGGCGACGATGAAGGCTATGTATCACTCGGCGACCTAACCAAAGAAAAACCTGCTGATGAAAATGCTGACACGAAGCCTAAAACTAAAAAGAAAAGCGCAACCAAAGATGTTCCCGCAGAAGCAAATGAAGATGTTTCTGATGAACCTACGGTTGCTATTCCTGAAGAATCAGATGAGCAAAAAAGCGAATAATATTTTATTTACTACTAACTAGTTACTATCCATGGCTAACATAAACCACAAACCATCAAAATACATGCTCAATCTCCAGCATGTGCTCGATCCATATGTGAACAAAGACGACAATACTATTAATGCCCTCATTGAGATTAATTCTGGCTCAATCAATAAGTATGAGCTTATTACTGAAACCGGCCATCTCAAGCTTGACCGTGTCGGTTACTCATCGCTCGCCTACCCTGTTGCCTATGGTGCGATTCCAAAGACCTGGGACCAAGATGGTGACCTCTTGGACATGATCGTTGTCGATGTCACCGAAGCATTAGTACCTGGTTCACTCGTCGAAGCTCGTGTTATCGGTATTATGAAATTCGAAGATGGCGGCGAGCGTGACGATAAAGTGATCACCGTACTTTCTGACGACAAGCGTATGGATCATCTCACATCTCTCGAACAGCTCGGCGAGCATTGGAAAAAAGAAACTGAGTACTATTTTGAACATTACAAAGATCTCAAGAAACCTGGCACATGCAAAGTCTTGGGATTCTTTGACGCAGTCGAAGCCAAAAAGATTATCGATGAATGTAGTGAACGTTACCAAAGTGACTACGCTCCAAAATTAGAAGAGTAGCAACAGTTTTGTTTGATTGTATTTATTAAAAGTCAAATAATACTTTTGAAAAGCCTTGCCAGGCCGTCGACAAGTGTCTATCAAGAACAATAGACCTGTCGAGCCGAGCAGAGCAATTCGCGACCACGCGAATATGTGTGCTTTTCAAAAGTATTATAAAAAAAAGAAAATGTTTAAAATAACCAAACTAGAAAAAAGCAGAATTGAGATCGAAGGTGAGATCCCAGAAGTAGAATTCAAATCATTTGAAGCAAAAGCTGTCGAGCATTTGCTCGCAAATTTCGAAATGCCTGGGTTTCGTAAAGGCAAAGTCCCTGTTGATGTATTCCGCAAACAAATCGGTGACATGCCGATACTTGAGGAAATGGCAGAACTTGCCATGGCAAAGCACTATCCAGAAATTCTCAACAGTGAAAAGATCGATGCTATCGGCCGACCTGAAATCATGATCACCAAGCTTGCCAAAGATAATCCTTTAGGCTTCAAAATCCGCACCGCTGTGCTACCAGAACTCACCTTGCCTGACTATAAAAAAATAGCTGCGGAGGCTTTTAGCAAAGAAGTGAAGGTAGAAGTAACCGAGAAGGAAATCGACGATGCCATACTTGAATTCAGGAAAATGCGCGCCCATCAAGAGCTTCACAAAGGCGACGCTGGTGAATCCCATGACCACAATCATCCTGAACTAACCGAAGAAGCATTGCCGCCGTTTGATGATACTTTTGCCCAAGCAGTCGGAAATTTCAAAACTGCCGATGAACTCAAAGAAAAAATTCGAGAAAATATCCTACTCGAGAAAAAGAACAAAGAAGAAGAGAAGAAACGCATCGCAGCAGTTGAGAAAATCATCGATGGCGTCAAAGTTGATGTACCAGAAATTTTAGTTGAAGCTGAGCTTAATAAAATGTTCCACCGCATGGAAAGCGACATTTCAAACATGGGACTTAATATGGATGATTACTTGAAGCATGTGAAGAAAACCAAAGAGTCGCTTCGCGAGGAATGGCACAAAGACGCTGAACGTCGTGCAATACTTGAGCTTACGCTTAACAAAATTGCGCAAGTCGAAAATATTACCGTGCTGAAAGAAAACATTGATGCCGAAGTCAAGAAACTCATGGATATGTACAAAGATGCTGATCCGCTCCAGGCCGAGCTCTACGTTGAGAATATTCTCAGGAACGAAAAAGTATTTAAGTTTCTTGAAGACCAAAAGTAAAAAACTTACCGCTGATTACTTTATGCAATAAAAAACGCCCTCTATAATGAGGGCGTTTTGCTTCACATAGTGAAGCAATCTATTGCGGCACGGGCACTGTCGCACCAGGCCTGGGTATTGAATCTGACTTTGGAATCAACTCAGTTTTAGGCGCATTCTGGAGTCCTGACTGCGATCCTTGCGACTGAAAATGGATTTTTGTCCCGTCACTGAGTGTGACGTCAAATTCCGCTGAGCTCTCACACGGTTTTGTTACAGTAGTTCTGCTCGGTAACGGTACCAATATTGTCCGGACTTTGGATTTTTCGCGAGAATTTTTTTCAATCTCCTGCATATTGTATCCTTTCACCGAATCTGCATTCATGTGGTAACTTTTATCTTCGGCAGTCCATATCTCATCTACAGTAACATCCCATACATATACTGTTTTACCAATATACTTTGTTTTGTATGAGGTAGCTCGTACATGACCCCACACCTCGTAACCATGAATTTTGCCGTCTAAGGCACGGTTAAGGATAGTGGTCAATTTTGCTTTGTCTGAGCACCTCACATAAATTATTTGACCACCTGCATCCATGGCTTGTACGGTCATTGGATCAAGTGCTATCGGAGACATAAATCTTATGGTTCCGACAAAATTCTCAACATAACTTTCTTTAGGTTGATTTTCGAAAAGCATTTCCCTTCGCGCCTGAGTGTCACCACTCCAGCAAGAAGTAATTGAAACAACAAATACAGCAAGTGCTGTTAAGGTCAAAAAGGAAGAGGTCTTCATGTGTATGATTTTTTTTATGAAATTTGTTAGAACAATTTGTGCCTATATCATAGCATACTATACCCTATCCTGTCAAGTCCCTCAGAATGCCTTATTTTGCTATACTTAATCCGTTACTAATCAACTTAACCTCACTTTTTACCTATATGTTAATCCCAACTGTTATTGAAAAATCCCAATTCGGCGAACGAGCTTACGATATTTACTCACGTCTCCTCCGCGAGCGTATTATTTTCTTGGGCGGTGTCATTGATGATCATGTTGCGAACATCGTCATTGCGCAACTCATCTTCCTAGCAAATGAAGATCCAAAGCGTGATATTAGTCTCTATATCAACTCCCCTGGTGGCGTGATTTCTTCAGGTCTTGCGATCTACGACACGATGAACTTCGTCAAACCTGACATTTCAACGATCTGTATCGGTATGGCTGCATCGATGGGAGCATTTCTCCTCTCTGGTGGTGCTAAAGGCAAGCGCTTTGCACTTCCTAACTCTGAGATCATGATTCACCAGCCGAGTGGCGGTGCTGAAGGTCAAGCGACTGATATCGAAATCTCTGCAAAGCACATCATCAAAATGCGTCATCAACTAAACCAAATCATGGCAAAAAATACTGGTCAGAAACTTGCTCAAATAGAAAAAGACGTCGAACGTGACTTCTTTATGGGAGCTGAAGAAGCACTCAAGTATGGCATCGTGGACGAGATCATCACCAAACCAAAAACTGATAAATAAAATGCGGCCTGCAAAGTGCTTTGCAGGCCGTTTTTTTTGTTATGTATTTTTTTAAAAGAGTTTTTGCTTTTCTATAATTGTTTCTCTCGGGAAGACGATCCCGCTTTAACCCATCGTCTTGGATTGTTCGAAACAATACCAACCGTTTTTAACGGTTGCTTTAGATTTGAATTACAACCTAAAGATAAAGCTGCTTATTGGTATAATATCATTATAAATGATGATTGTCAATAGATACATGATTCGTGACATCTTTATGAAGATTTGGTACTATGAAATTATCGATTTTTATTAAATAGTTATTTCCTGACTTCCAAAAATTCCGCTTTCTCACGCACCTGATGTTTGTTCACCCTATGGTTACTCAATATTTAGAACTCGCATCACTCTCTCGACATTCCGCACACGCGGCGCTTTTGGCATAAGGAAATCTGAAAATATATGAATTTGCATTTACTAGCCTTTTTGGCTATAGCAGCACTTGCCGGTGTCGGTATTGGCTACTATCTAAGGCTCATCATATCTCTCGGACAAAAAGGTTCGATGGAACTTGAGATCAAGAAGACCATGATCGATGCCAAGGAAGAAGCCCAGAGAATCTTGGACGAAGCCAAGAAAAAAGCAGAAGATCGTGTCGAGGAGCTAAAAAACGAAGAGAAGAAGAAAGAAGTAGAATTCAAAGACACAGAGAAACGTCTCATCAAGAAAGAAGAGCTCTTGGATGCGCGCCAAGTCGAGATCGACAAGGAAGTCGAAAACATCAAACTCAAGATTGAGGATATCAAAAAGATCAAAGAGAAAGCTGTCGAACTTGAAGGTGAAAAAGCCAAAGCCCTCGAACGTGTCGCAGGACTTTCTCGCGAAGATGCCAAGAACGAACTCGTACGAAGTGTTGAAAATGAATACGAAGAAGATTTTCTCATTCGTATGCAAAAGCTTGAGAACGCGAATGCCGAAAAACTTGAGAACCGTGCCAAAGACATACTTGCGACATCTATACAGCGCCTCGCATCTTCAACAGCAGCTGAACTCATGACGACCAACGTCGCAATTCCCTCAGATGAAATCAAAGGCAAGATCATCGGTAAAGAAGGCCGCAACATAAGAGCTTTCGAACGTGCAGCCGGTGTTGAACTCATCGTTGACGATACACCTGGCACTATAGTCATCTCATCATTTGACCCTGTACGACGCCAGATCGCACGACTTGCACTTGAGAACCTGATTCTCGATGGCCGTATCCAACCAGCTAAAATCGAAGAGATGGTAGACAAAGCCAAAGATGATATCAACAAAATCATTAAAGAAAAAGGTGAGCAAGCCGTCTACGAATGCGGCATCTTTAACTTCGATCCACGTATTATTGCGATCTTGGGTCGCCTCTACTTCCGTACGAGCTACGGACAAAATGTGTTGCAACACTCAATCGAAATGACTCACATTGCAGGCATGCTTGCCGAAGAGCTCGGTGCAGATGTTGCTATCGCCAAAGCTGGCGCACTCGTTCACGACATCGGCAAGGCACTCGACCATGAAGTCCAAGGCACGCATATCGATATCGGTATCCGAATATTGCAAAAATTCGGAGCTGACCCACGCATCATCGTCGCTATGAAAAGTCACCACGATGACTGCCCACATGAAACCATCGAAGCTGTTATCGTCCAGACAGCTGATTATATATCAGGTGGACGTCCTGGTGCTCGTCGTGACAGTGTCGAGAATTATCTCAAGCGTCTCGCTGAACTTGAAGCGCTCGTCAACCAATTCCCTTCTGTCGAGAAGTCTTACGCACTTTCTGCTGGACGAGAAATTAGAATATTCGTAACTCCTGAGAAGATCACCGATGTCGAAGCCAAAGATCTCGCTCGTGATGTTGCCAAGAAAATCGAATCCGAACTCAAGTATCCTGGCGAAATCAAAGTGACACTGATTCGAGAAACAAGAGTCATAGAGTATGCCCGATAAAATAAATTTGATATAAGAAAATCCGTCCAGAACAAACCTTGGACGGATTTTATTTACACATCTCTTTTATTTCAACGTTTCAATGCACGAAATGATTCATCACCAGTAACTTCAGCAAAAATAGCTTTGAAATTCTGGTTATCAATAATAGCGAATTGTGCACGAGCAACATTTCGCATCCGTTGCTTAATTGCCTCCACTAAACTCTCTGCGAGTTTTTTGAATTGATCATTGGATAGCAAATTTTCTTCATATGCTTTTGCGGCCTGATATGCAGGTACGAGCTCATCACCTGTCATTTGGTTTACTCCTGTAAACATGGCATTAAGTTTTGTAAGAACATCATCATTTGATGTTTGTAAATTCCTGAAAATGTGTGCAAGTGTGTTAGACATTATTATTTTTTTAAATGAACTGAATATTTCTACAGAACCTCAAGTCTATGCTTCAGATTCTGATAAAAAAGGAAATGCATCATTTTCGTAATATATTTCCGATTTCTTAAATTACCATATAAAATATTGTATGTCAAAATAAAATCCACCTATATGTAGGTCGGATTTATATGCTTCTTATTAGGCAAAAATTTTACTATGTTTCTCCTTTCGGCAGTATTTACTTTTATCCTTGAAAGGCTTTTGTTTCGTATCGACTCCCATAAAAATAGTTCGTGACATATGTTTCATTTCTTTGACTCTATCAAATGTAACCGTAAATGATGACTTCTTTTTATGGTTTGCCATGATTATATTTTTTAGAATGAACAACTTGTCCGCCTTTGGCGGAATTCATTTTGAAAACACAAATCATTTTATGTTCTCAAAAATCTGGGCGATAAAATATCGCCCATTACTTATTCTGTATAAAGGTAACTTTTAATAAATACTCCAAGGTCAGCTACTTCCTTTTTGTTTCTTATTATCGCAAAAAGTTCCCACTGCAACTCATCAAGGTTTTCTCTGCTACCAACGGTATGCATTCTTCCTTCCTTAATCATTGTCTTTATTTTCTTTAAAGGCTTTCTGCCTCTTTTGGGTGCATTTGCATAAATCACCTCAAACTTTAAATCTAATGTGTATTCTTCTATTGCTTTTTCCCCAAGTAAACCTTTGTAGCGCGGGGTTACAATCCTCCTTGTAGTTCGCATTTCTATGGTCATTTTTATCCTTTTTAGTGAAAGAGCGTATCATTTTGAAAACTCAATCATAATTAAGTTCTCAAAAATCTGGACAACGTTTGTTGTCCATACTCTAGAAGCTACCTGCTTCCGTTATCCATCGGCGTCATAATAATTCTTTTTTCAAAATATTTCTGTCCCCTCTTCACCTTCTCTATCGGTGTGCCATCAAAAGTAAAATTATTGCGTGCTAAAAGTTTGTTGGCGGTAGCATAGAGCTTACGCTTCTTTTCTTCAGTAACGCTTATAATCATATGTTCATTTGGTTTAGTGAAAAAAGTTTTATGATTTATTTTTTTCTCCTGCTTTCTAACTCCCAAAAGAGCAGCCCTTCTCGAAGCATTTCCATTGTCTTCTCGGTAATTTGAGTACTCTCTTTCATCATGTAATGAAGTTTGATTTCATTAATGACTTCTTCGAGAAAACCATCCCAGTTTTTGTTTTCAAATAAAATTTGCAGTAGATCAAAAGTTTCCTTACCCATCTCTTCGCCGATTTGCGCTCCTACTTTGCGGATTTCGACAGAGAGATACTTGTGAAAACCAATCTTAAGCTCAAGTGATGGACTTAATTTCTGTTCTGTTCTGATTATTTTCAAGATACTCTCCATGAGCTTCGAAAATGTTTCAAACAAAGTGACGTTCTTCGGATTCATCAAAGAATGTAAAACTCTATAAGGATTTTTCGCGTTCATATTTTACTTTTTTTATGAAAAGAACTTTTTTCTCTACAGAACCACGATTGTTTATCACGATTCTGATAAAGAGGAAGAGGAATAATTCTCTTCCTGGACTAGTATCCTGGCTTTTAGTATTTTTTAAATAGCTTGGGGTAATCTCTTTTTGCAAGCGCAACTCCTTCATCAATTTCTTTTTTCTTTTCCTCGTCCATATCATCCAAAAAGGATGATTCTGGTGTTCTCCCTACTTTTGCAGTCATATCTTCTCTAATCAGTTTGGTAAGGTGTGCTTCAAGTTTTTCTTTTTCGGTGTGGTCGCCCACAACATGCACTGTGATTGAAAAACTTTCCTTATATCCTGAAACACAATCCCAGAAATCAGCCTGCGTACACACTTCATCAATCAAATTATTTTGGTATGATTTCATGTATGTTGTGTCGTCACCGTCATAATCTGCTTCGTAAGTAAGTGATGCCGGCTTGGCACCTTCAAAAATATTACTGAATTGCGTATTAAGTATTACAAGTGTTTTGATGATTTCAGCCATTATTTATTTTTTGTGAAAAGAACTTTCATTTTGAAATTTCAACCGAAGTTAAAATCTCAAAAATCAGGACAATCAAAGAGATTGTCCAAGTTCTAGACGGGAAGTTTTTGAACAGACCAATCGCGAAGCGTTGCTTCAAGAAAAATCTTTTTGTGTTCCAGGAAACTTCGATGGTACAGAGGCGCCTCCATAGTCATCTATAACCTGACGACGAATCTGCATCTAGCAGACCCGATCACGCGGACGTCTCATAGTCATGAGGTCTTGGTTTTAAGTGAAAAAAATGGTATCAAAAAACTTTCTCCATCAGAATATCGCGAAATTCACGGAAAGTATCGTAGTAAGAAACTGTGTCAGGATGATTTCCTGTTGTCGCAATCGCTGCACTTTCCTTGCACTCCTTGAGTTTTTTAAACTTCTCGGTCGCGCGATTAATTTGCTCGATGCGAACAGGATAATTTTCTTTTGCATCTTCAGTCACTTCAGTAAGCATTTCTTCTGCTTGTTTGTAGCCATCTGGATGCAAACAATGATGTAAGATCTCAAGAACGTATTCCAGAAACCTCTTATCATCATCCAAATCAGGATATCTATCTTTTGCTTTCATTCTTGTTTGTTTAGTGAAAAGAACAATCTCTACAGAATCACGATACTTGATCACGATTCTGATAAAGAGGAGGGAAGATACCTTCCCTCCATAAGACGATCGGTCGACGTCCAAAAAGAGGACTCCATATTGTACATACACTCACACAATACGATCGATGGTTCACAATGGATTACTCCAAAGGTCGATTGTCTGGAACCACCTACTCTTCTTTCAGAATGTAAAACGTTTCTCACTTCCCAACACCTCAAAGGATGAAGGTTATAGAGAGGCTTCGCGTCCCGCGAAGGTTTTCTACCTGCCAGTTGTTCGGTCACCGGAGTTTTCACAAACCGTTTGTCGCACGCGACAACCAGAGAATGACTTTTCCGGGTGAATCCAAGGCATTGGGACATACCTTAGCTATCATGGATCGAGTTTATCGATCTTTACCTACTGATGAAAGATGTAACGTATACCGCTATTACCTAGACCTGGTCCAAGTAAGGAAGACTCACGTCATCTCCATCGCCGGATGGTCGCCGGCAATTTCTTTCTCTCTTTCAAAGAGAGGTTACCAGAAGCAAGCTTCAAAATACTTCCGGTAATCTCTCTTTGAACTATTTGGTATTGAATGATCTGCACATAGCATACCAGTTTGATTCTATTTTGTCAACTATATTTGGTATATATAATATGATAATATGTTATATATATTGATTATTTATAGATATTATTAATTTTTGTCAGAAATATTTGTCATTTTATGAAACAAATACCACAGGAATTGAAGGCATCATTGCGCAAAGCTGGGCTCGATCGAACTCAAGTGGAAATCATTGTTGCACTTTCAGGCGCAGAACCACTTTCCATCCAAGATGTTGCACAGGTAGTGCATTTACCTCGGTCAAGTGTCCATCTTGCCATCGAAGAGCTTGTCGAAAAAGGCGCTGTCCTTGTTCAGAAGCAAGGTAAGCGAAGATTTTTCTATATTGACTCGCCTCTGCGTCTACGCCAGATCATCAGCTATGATGAGACCAGCATTAATGAGCGCAAAAGCATTCTTGAGCGGACACTGCCCGAACTACAAGCGCTTTTTACAATCACTCGTGGTGAAGAGCCTATCGAGATCGAAGAACTTGCAGGTGAAGATGGCTTCGTTGAGACATTCTACCGTTCACTCGAAGGCAGTCACAGAGAAATATTGCGTTTTGGTGGTGAAGCAGAGAAATTCACTATTGCAAGGGAGAAACTCAAAACATTTCGAGAGAAACGCGAGAAGAAGAAAATCAACGTCCGCCTCTTGTTGCCCGAATCCCCTTTTGCAGAGTTCGAGAAGCAAGACGCTATCGGCAAATCTCGCGAAGTACGATCGATTCCCAAAGAAATGTACAACCCAGATGTTCAGACATCAATTTTCGGTGATACAGTAGCATTTACTGTATGGGACAAAGGACTCCACACGGCAATTGTAAAAAATAGTAAAATTGCAGGCTTACTTACCTCCCTTTTTAACATTGTTTGGCAAAACGGAAAGTAATATTTGTCAAATCTAATCCTACCTTGCATTGTAAACAAAGGGCGATATACTTATAGGCAAGCGTTTGATGGTTTCGTATACGCAACCAGATGACGGGTCGTTATATTATCACTTAGTTCCACACACATTTCTATTGCTATGAATAAACAAGCACTCGTAGAATGGGTTCATGGAAAGATTGGCGGTACCAAAGTCGCCGCTGAAGAAATTGTTGATGGCTTGATTGATGCGATCATATCAACCTTGAAAAAGGGAGATGAAGTATCTATTGCTGGCCTCGGCATCTTCTCAGTCAAACAGCGCGCAGCGCGCATGGCTAGAAATCCAAAGACTGGTGAGCAAGTCAAAGTTGCTGCAGTCAAAGTTCCAAAATTCCGCGCAGCAAAAGCATTTAAGGACGCAGTTAAATAATTCCTTTGAAAAAATTAGGATTATTTATCCTGAGTATCTCGAAGGACAAATAATTTTTTTCTCGAGAAAAAAATATATAAGAAAAAATCCGGCCCTATCCCCGGATTTTTTCTTTGCCATAAACTATTGCAAATCTTATACAAGCGAGTATAGTGAACAAAAACGACACTATGAAAACAATGTTCCTGGTGCTCATGAGCACCTTCATTTTGACAAATGAAACGTTTGCCCAAGGCAATGCTACTGCCAGAGAACGCGAGTTCTTCCCCACTTGTACCCCATCGCTTGTAAGTTTTAGAACGACGAATCAGGACTGCGGGGAGAGATTCATTACCTTTATCAAGGATAATGGTTTCATTACTTACAAAGATCCTGATGACACAGAAACATCAATCTTTTATTTTAAAGAGTGCGAGCATACATACATAGTCAAAGTCGGCTGTGATGTTAATCCAAATTATTTCATTATTGAAGAGGACGGCAGGAAAAGCGACAAAACATTGGAAGATATCCAAGCAATGATTGCGTATTACCTGAAAGCCGATCAAGGTATTGAACCTGTAACGAATGGAGCAATTGGTGACAAAATACAATATCAAAGTTTATGTCTGTAAGAAAACAACTTTATTATCCCGGCTTAGTCGGGATTTTATTTGCTTAAATTTATTTGATGTGGTATAGTAATAGAAATAATTACTTAGTATGAAAAAGAAGCTACAATCATTAATTGATTTTGAAGAGAAGCCCGACGTTATTATATTCGGAAATAATTTATCAAAAATCATCATTATAATTTCTTAGGAGAAATCGTCTAAAAAATTCCCTTTCGAGGGAATTTTTATTTTGTGCGGGATGGGAGAATCGCCCGCAACTCAAACATTCGCCGCCGCTCATGTTTGGTTTGGGCACCGTCTCGTGGTTTCGCGTACTCGCGAAACATCACTCCGACGTTCGATTCTCCACGCGAGTAAAGTAGTTTGCTCGCTATCCTCGACAGAAACATAAAATCACTGACAATACAGCCAGTGATTTTATGTTTTGTGCGGGATGGGAGAATCGAACTCCCGACACTAGTTTGGAAAACTAGAGTTATACCATTTAACTAATCCCGCAATGAATGTTCACACAATAGCAAAAAATCGTAGAAAATGCACTGTGCCTTCGACAGGAATCGAACCTATATCACAAGTTCCGGAAACTTGCGTTCTATCCATTGAACTACGAAGGCAACTTATTGTTTCTTTTTGTCCAACCTATCAAGCCCAAGCATTTTGAAACCAAAGTAGACGACAGCTGCTATAACAACAAAATCAATGATTGATGAGACGAATGCGCCCCATTTAATACTTGCCTGGCCGATCACTAGCATCCGATCAGTTAGGTCTACTTTGCCGAGAATAATGCCGACGAGTGGATTGATAACATTATCTACGAGAGACGCCACAATTTTAGATACCGCACCACCTAAAATAAAGCCGATGGCAAGACCAACAACACCTTGCTCTCTGATGAAATCAATAAATCCTTGTAGTTTAGATACTCGCACTGGTGTAGGCACATTTTTTTGTTCATCCATATATTTATTTTAAAATATAAAAATTATTGTTCCCACACAAGCTTCGCTTTTGTCGGGAGTGGTTCGAAACTAAGTCGCCTCATTTTTAAAAAAATGCCACGGAGATTCCCCAAATCTCCGGATACAATTCTTTTCATGCCAATTTAAGATATGAGTCGGGGTGCAGGGATTCGAACCCTGAGTCGCCTGTTCCCAAAACAGGAATGTTAGCCGTTACACCACACCCCGACTCATATCTCAAAAATCTCATTGGTATGAAAAGAATTGTATCCCCAAAACAGGAATGTTCCCGATTTCTTAGTTTCGAAGAAACTGCAGAAATCACAGTCCAGCGAAGCGTAAGCGTAAGCGTGATTAGCCGTTACATTTACCCACCACTGGCGGGCCACACCCCGAAATCAATTAAAATTAAGAATTACGAATTAAAAACTGAACTTCCCTATCCTAGCATATTCCCCTTCAAATACAATGTTATTTACAACTGTAGGAAAAATAAAAAGGCGACCTATGGTCACCTTTCCCTATGCTGTATCATTTTTTTGACTCTGCAGTAAATATTTTTATTGAATCAAATCTGGCCTTAATAATCGGATATACTATCGCTAAAGATTCGTTTGCAGGAATTTCTTTGCCTGCAATAAATTCTTTATCTTTTGTATAGGTCATCATTACACCAATCTCGCTCAACGAATCCAAGTACACATAGCTGTATAGAATTGTATCTTTCCATATAAGCACCTGCAGTAACTTCCCTTCTTTTGAGAGAGTCATCGTCATACTTTGGTCAAAAAAATAAATACTCGTATTCGTAAACCTAACCGAAAGAGTTTTGCTCAGCGTATTTACTTTTTTATCATCAAAGTGGCCCTTGTGTAGCCGCTCAAGCTGATTTACATCAAGAATTTGGACTGGCTTTGAATCAAAAACAGTTTGAGCATGTATACCTTGTAATTGAAAAATTAATACAAACAACAATGTGTAGCGCATACAAACATTTTTATTGTTCTACCAATTTTTTTATATTTTGTCAAATTTACAAAATAATATTTTCTATACGACGAACATGTGCTGTCTTTTTGTTTTCATTCAAAAGGACAACTATGAGGTCAAATTGCCAATCAACTTCCCCGCTCGTTTTCTCAAGGACATATGTTTGAATTGTTCGTGAGAGCCTCTGTAACTTCTTTGGATGCATATTTTCTTCTGGACGAATGGTTTCATGTGTAACACCTCCTTGATTTTGAGATTTTACCTCAACAAAGTAAATTGTATTACCTTTTTGTGCGACAATATCTATTTCACCCCATTTTTTTGTATAGTTTCGTTCCAAAACTTTATAACCGTGTTTAATAAGGTACTTACAAGCTATATCTTCACCAAGTTCTCCTATTTTTTGACTTTTTGATGTAAATACTTTTGGCATGTTACACGTGTAACTAAAGTTTAACCTTTAATTCTAGAGCTCGTTGCATAATTTGATCACCGATTTTACCCCAATCAAAGTATTTCTTATAATCACCTGGATCAATACATGCTATTTGCGTTATGCTACCAGCTGGATCTGAAATAAAAGGCCCATATGGTGTTCCACATGAAACATATCGCAATTGATAAATAAAGGAGTTATCTCGGGTATCTGTTACCTTTTGATAGCCTATGGGTAACATTTTTACTAGTTTAACGTTTGATTCTTCTTGTACCTCCCTAATTAAAGTCTGTTCAAAAGTTTCACCTGACTCAATAGTGCCTCCTATAAGTCCCCAAGTATTTTTATGACCACCATATCCAATGATTATTTTATCTTCAATAAAACAAACAGTATAGACTTGAGAGCATTTTTCATATGGCAAAATAGAAAAATCATCACAATCTTCATATTCAAGTATGTATTTTACTTTTGAATAACCAATATATTCTTCTTGTATTTTCATAGTATTTGTTACACATGTAACATAAAGTTCAAAAAAATGTTAAGTTTCATGTGTAACTTATTAAATATGTTTCACGTGAAACATATTTATATTTTATTAGTATTTATAAGACATAAATACTGTGTTATAAAACTGTCTTTAATAAAACCTTTATATATAAGGATATATTGAAGTTATTGTCAAAAAATATGATCTGTTGGCAATAAATTTAAGCTGTCCTTTATACACTATATACACACAGTTATCCACATTTTGTTGATAATTAAGGATATTTAGAGAATTAAAAGGACAGTAAAACAAAGTGTATATAATTCATGGTCCTACAAGCAAGACAGTTTGTCTGCTTACGCTTACTCGGTGCGGGTAGGGAGAATCGACTATTACTTAGTCAGGTGCTTTTCAATAAGCAAAGCTTATAATGAAAAGCCTTTCGATTCTCCACGCAAGCAAAACTATTTGCTTGCTTCTCGTGCGGGTAGGGAGAATCGAACTCCCGTCTCATCCTTGGCAAGGACGTGTTCTACCACTAAACCATACCCGCAATAAAACAGTTGCATTATATTATTTTTCCCAGAGAAACGCAATTTTACCAATAATTTATAAGCATTATTTTACTTTTTTCATTTTTTTAGGTATAATTTTCCCATTAGAAATAAAGCACCCGTAGTGAAATGGATATCATACCTGCCTTCGAAGCAGATGTTGGGGGTTCGAATCCCTCCGGGTGCACAGAGATACAGGCAATGAGCCAACATATACAAAATAAGATCAGTATTACATCTCTCCCAAAGAGAGTTTTGGAGGTGCTTAAAAAACTTCAGGATGCAAACTTTGAAAGCTATATCGTTGGTGGATCTGTTCGTGATTTACTCCTCGGTCAACCTCCAAAAGATTGGGATATTACGACCAATGCTACACCAAAAGAAATTATTAGCTTATTCGACAAGACTGTTTATGAGAATAACTATGGTACCGTGTCAGTAATATTTGAAGATGAAACCGAGATGTCTCTAAGACATATAGAAGTCACACCCTACCGCATTGAATCAGAATACAGTGATAAAAGACATCCTGATAATGTCCTATTTAGCGAAAAAATTGAAGATGATCTAAAAAGACGAGATTTTACTATAAATGCTATAGCTTATAGTATAAAAGACAATGGAGAATTGGTTGATTTGTTTGATGGTATTAAAGACATAGATAAAGGACATATTCAAACTGTAGGGGACGCCAATGAGCGATTCCAGGAAGATGCACTGCGAATGCTACGCGCTATACGCTTTGCAGTTACTCTGCGAACCCCTGACAATAAATCTTTTGTGATTAGCAGCGAAATATCTTCGGCACTTGTAGAACATGCTTCATCTATTGCTCAGATTTCAGCCGAGCGAATACGGGATGAGTTTATAAAAATCATTACCTCACCTGAACCTGCAGTCGGCATCAATATGCTTGAGAAATTTGGACTTCTTACGCATATTATTCCTGAACTTCGTGAAGGAATAAACTGCATTCAAGGTGGTGCACACCGCTATGATGTCTATGCACACCTTCTGCAAGCACTCCAACACGCCGCAGATAAGAATTGGCCTCTCGAGATACGATTAGCGGCTCTATTTCACGACATTGGTAAACCTCGCTCAAGACGGCCTGGTGTAAAGAAAGCTTATACTTTTTACGGACACGAAGTTATCGGTGCGCGTATGACAACCAAAATTATGGAGCGAATGAAATTTCCAAAGAAAACGATTGACCTTGTGGTGACTCTTGTTCGACAGCATATGTTTTTCTCTGATACAGAGACGATCACACTTTCGGCAGTACGGAGAGTCGTCGCTAAAGTCGGTAAAGAAAATATATGGACACTTATGAACGTACGTGAGTGTGATCGTGTAGGTATGGCCAAAAAAGAAGCACCGTATAGGCTCAGGAAGTATCACGCCATGATCGAAGAAGTACTTCGAGATCCAATATCCGTCGGCGCACTTGCAATTGATGGCATTGTACTAAAAGACGAGCTTGGTATCACGCCTGGGCCTCGCATGGGCTGGATACTACATGCACTTCTCGAAGAGGTACTCGATGATCCAACAAAAAACACTAGGGAGCATTTATCTGAACTCGTCGCATCATTAAATATGTTAGGTGATGCAGAACTTAGAGCACTTGGTGAAAGAGGTAAAGGGAAGAAAGATGAATTGGAAGAAAAAGAAGTAGGGGAGTTGCATAAAAAGCACGGGGTATAGAAAAAACCGATCTATTATTGATCGGTTTTAGTATCTAAAACTCAGGTATAGCTTCTTTAATTGGAATGAGAGTGAGATCTTGCATGGAATAACAATCACCACATCCATCTGTATAGCACCTACCATACACCGTACCTCTATCATGGTTGAAATGTATACTAAGCGGTTTGTCACAATGCGTGCAAGACATCACATAAGTAATGACTGCTGAAGAATTATCTGTGGTCTTGCATGTAGGACAAAAAAGATGCCATTTACTTGCTGCTCGTACCAATGAATGACATTCCGTGCAGTGAAGTACTTCATCTTTCTCATAATAAGAAAGTTTGCTCTCCTCAGAGCCTTTTGGTCCTAAAATAAGTGCAGCAATTTTATGTGACCAGTGCACATTCATATCTTTCATATCCTGTTGCCATACTTGCAATTCATGATCCCAATGAAGCGTTAGACAGCATCTTTCTTGTTTATCATTGAGAAAAATTGTTCCAGGAAATGCTAGTTCTTCATAATTTTTATAATATGGAGGCATTTGATCTTGCCTTTCAAACATAAAGGGGAGAAATAAACTATTTGCAAAAGCAAAGGTATCTTCCTTGTATATGACATTGATTTCTCTAAGTAGGTTTATGCCAGTCCATTCAGGATCCCCAAGATGAGCGTTGGCAGTACAAGAACTGTAACAAATAAGTGAATCACCACTAAAAAATTCTAATGGTATGTGCTGTTTGACTGTGTATCCTTCTGGACAATAAGGTTCGGACTTTTTTGTGATAATCAATTTTCTTGGTTCCATTGTTGTGTTTTTAAAAGTGAATTTAATCTCTCTTTTTATTAGAGAAGACGATATGCTTTAAGTGTGCAGACTTTTGACATTGCAATGCAAGGCTACTCACAACAGAAACGACTTCAGGTAGAATTTCTGAAGAATATTCAGAATCTAATACATAGTTTGATTTCAGATCGGGATAATAATGTATTATAAGTCCCCATAATGTTTCCGGGGTAAGAGTACCCTCAGCATCCCAAAGATCGGAATTTTTGATTTGCAGTTCTAGATGTTGTTTGATTGTTTGTTTCATTGTTAAAGAATTTTTGACAGTATGGTAGAGAAAGGGTACTATGTACATATGTCGTACAACTTTCGACAACATTAAATATACTAATGGAAAATAGTAAGGAAATACAAGGTTTTTTAAAGAAAAGTGGGTTGGAGGAGAAGGAGAGTAAAGTGTACCTTTATCTACTAACTCATGGACCTCAACATGTTAGCATACTTGCCAAAGCATGCGGTCTTACTCGTACCCATGGTTACGATATTGTACGGAAACTCGAGCAAAAAGGACTTTGTTATAATCTTGGATCTTTATATGGCCGAAAAATTAAAGCAAACTCACAAGCACATATTCTCTCTCTTCTAGAGCAGAGAGAGAAGGAGGTAATGCATTTGAAAAATGATTTTAGAAAAATATTACCTTTGTTCGAGAAACTTGAAATTCCCAAACGTCTTGATACCAATGAGGTGTCATACTTCAAGGGAAGTGAGAGTATCAAAAAAATGCTTTCGTTACTTTTACAGGATAATACATCTCTTAGATGGGCTGGATCTGAACTTGATCTCATTGATTACGTTGGTGAATCATTTGTTGAAGATTTCCATACACAAAGAATCGAAAGGAAAATTAAACTCCAGTTGCTCTTGCCTGAAGGGAAACGGGGTAGGACACCAATCTTTAAAGACACATTGCAGACTGAAGTCCGCATTCGACCAAAAGGGGAGATCCGCCTCAAGTCAAACTTATTGATCTGGAATACCTATGTAGCTTTTATGTCACTTAAGGATGATGACTTTGCAACACTTATAGACAACGAACGTTTAGCGATTATGCTTTCGACGTGGTTTGATTTTATCTGGGCTTCGTCAAAAAAGTCTACTCGCTAGGGAGAAAATAGAAGCCTTCACCTTTCCTTACTCTACGTGACAAATAGTCATAGATTAGGTAGTATGTTCGCATGAAAAAAGATATTACCTACAGTCTAGCCATTCTAGTATGCGTATTTACCCTTACATTACCAGGTATTATCCATGCCAAAGGCAAAAGTAGTAGTTCAACCTCTGCAGCAGTACATGTACTCACAGTCATTAAAAATGCCTACGGTGTTATCAATACTCTATTGCCATTAGGTACAAAAGGCGGTAGTCCAGACGCCAAGAATATACCACCATGCACGGATGCAAATGCGTCAGGGTTGCGGTACTGTAATTTTATTTTCCCTGATTCAGTTGTTGGCATGACAACCTATACTTACTCAGCGAATGTACCTAAAGCTGATGAAGATGGCACAACCAATCTTCTCATTGACGTCTTTGCCCCAATGAATGATACAGACAATCTTCGTCCATTGGTTATTTTTGCCCACGGTGGAGGAGGTGAGCGGACAAATGGTTCTATCCAAGAATGGTGCAAAGAGAGATTTGCTGTCCGCGGCTATGTCTGCGGAAGCATAGACTACCGAGGCGCAACAGAAGTTGCTGGTAAATTTACTAACAAAATGCAGGATCTCGCACTTTCAGACATGCAAGCCGCTGCAAGGTGGGCAAGAGACAATAGCATCATGCTAGGCATTGATCCAAATAAGATAATTTTTATGGGAAGTTCGGCAGGAGCCATTACAGCTATCCAAGCATCGATCATGGGCAACAATCTCGACGCAACAATATTTGATGATCCCAAGTCAAACACAACACACAAAGATGAACCTTCATGGAGCTGTATGGCAGTGACACTTG
>CAZLWF010000002.1:0-71536 GCA_964563615.1 uncultured Candidatus Saccharibacteria bacterium
GGACTTCATCAATCACGCGGCGTCGCTCCATCAGACTTTCGTCCATTGTGGAAGGTTCTTGACTGCAGCCACCCGTAGGTGTATGGGCCGTGTCTCAGTCCCATCGGTGGGGGTCAGCCTCTCAGCTCCCCTAGACGTCATAGCCTTGGTAGTCTATTACACTACCAACTAGCTGATATCCCGCAGGCCTTTCCCTAAGCGAAAAATCTTTCACTCTGAAGTATATCGCGTATTAGTCCACCTTTCGATGGATTATTCGCGACTTAGGGGGAAGTACCCACGTGTTACTACCTCGTTCGCCACTAATTTTAAAAATATCTATTAAAATTCCATATTGCTACTTCATTTCAACGTCAACAATTAAAATCCGTTCGACTTGCATGCCTTATCCACGCCGCCAGCGTTCATCCTGAGCTAGGATCAAACTCTACTTAAAAAATAGAACGAAACAAAAGAAAAAATACATTTTCTTGACTCAGATTACTTTACTTACTGACTTTAATTCACATTACATTGATGTTTAAATTTTCAAAGAAAAAAGCGTCTAACAGGCGCATATATCAACTTCACTTGTTTACAAAATAAAAAGTTTAGTTTTTCATAGGCATAATCTGTTAGATACCCTTCTTACTGAAGAGTGGAGATAGTATAGACGAGACGAAATGCAATGTCAAGCTGCCATATACATGAAAACAGACCTATATTTAAAGGCCTGTTTTTAGTTAGTCTCTTCAAGCTTTTTTTCTAAGAAAAGCTAATTCTTCATTAATAGCTTCTTCAATTTTCTTAGGATCCAATGGCTTAAACCATTCTATTTTTGGGGCATAACCCATACATTGAGTATACAGTTCGGTATACCTTGACGATATTTCATTAACTTTTTCGTCAGTCATTTCAGGTACAACTTGACCATTTTTGCCCATAAAATTATTTGCAATAAGCCATTCTCGCACAAACTCTTTCGATAGTTGTTTTTGCTGCAAACCTTTGCTTTGTAATTGCTCATATCCATCAATGTAAAAATATCTTGAGGAATCCGGAGTATGAACTTCATCGATTATCATAATTTCCCCACTTTCCAATTTTCCGAATTCGTATTTTGTATCTGCTAAGATTAACCCTTTATTCTTTGCATATTCAGTTCCTAAATCAAATAAAGTACGAGTGTAGGACTTTAGTAATGAATAATCCTTAGCGGAAACTAAACCTCTTTCGATAATTTCTTCCTCAGATATATCTTCATCATGTCCAATATGGGCTTTAGTTGTGGGGGTGATTATGGGTTCAGGAAATTTACTATTTTCCTTCATACCATTCGGCATAGATGCTCCACAAAGTATCCGTTTACCTTTTGAATATTCGCGTGCGGCATGTCCTACTAAATATCCTCGAATAACCATTTCTACAGGAAAAGGTGTAGCTCGATACCCAATTGAAACGTTTTGATGTGGATTACTGATAAGCCAAGGTAAAATTTCGTGTGAAGTATCAAAACCCGCAAGGTGTAGTGCTTCAGATGCTATATGATTTAGTATAGCTCCCTTCCCTGGGATCTCTCGAGGAAGAACTTGATCGAACGCAGAGATTCGATCAGTGGTTATCAGTACAAGATAGCCATCATGTGTTGTGTAAACATTGCGTACTTTACCAAAATAAGGTTCACCTTTCTGTCCCGTTATTTTAATTTCAGCTAGAGAATTTGGCATTGCTATTAAATTTTGTGTGAATATTTTCTATCATCTTACTCTTTTTAAAAGTAAAAACAAGAAAACAAAAACACCCCCTAATGGGTGTTTTTGTTTTCTTGTTAATAGTCCATACCCATTCCTGGATTTGGCATTTGTGGTTTTTCTTTCTCAGGAAGGTCTGCGATTGCTACATCAGTCGTGAGAAATATTGCCGCTGCACTTGTTGCATGTTCGACACCGCTCCTCGTTACTTTGACTGGATCAACAATACCAGCTGCGAGCATATCTGGAATCATGATATCAAGAAGTGCATCATAGCCCATATTGCCTTTGCCGTTTTTTACTTTCTCAACAATGACCGAACCATCTTCTTTGCCGGCGTTGATAGCGATTTGTTTAAGTGGTGCCATGAGCGCATCAAGCACGATTTGAAATCCGACTTCAAATTCGCTCGTATAGTTTTGTTTTGAAGCAATATGATCACGATTCACTTTCTCGTAAGCTTTGACGAGTGCAACCCCTCCGCCTGGGACAATACCTTCTTCGATTGCAGCCTTGGTAGCATTCACTGCATCTTCAATCTTTAATTTTAAATATTTCATTTCAGTCTCTGTTGCAGCGCCGACGCGCACCACTGCCACGCCGCCAGAAAGTTTTGCAACACGCTCTTCCAATTTCTCACGATCGTATTTGGAGAATTTTCCATCGAGAGCATTGATTTGTCCTTTGAGTGATTCGATTCGTTTTTGGAGATCTGCTTTTTTGCCTTTACCGCCGACAATAATAGTCTTATCTTTAGTTGCAATAATTTTATTAGCACGACCAAGAGCAGTGAGCTCAATAGTATCGAGTTTAAGTCCCACATCGTCAGATATCACCTTAGCACCAGTGATGATCGCAATATCTTCAAGCATGTCTTTCTTCTTATCGCTGTAGCCTGGGGCTTTGACTGCAAGCACATTAAATCCCCCACGGAGTTTATTGAGAACAAACGTCGTAAGTGCTTCCCCATCCACATCTTCGGCAATGATAACAAGTTCTTTCTTCCCTGTTTGAGCAACTTTCTCAAGAAGCGGTAAAATTTCTTTGACTGAAGAAATTTTTTTGTCAGTGACCAGTACAAGGGCATCTTTGAAAACTGATTCCATGCGTTCAGTATCAGTAATCATGTACGGCGAGACATAGCCCTTGTCGAATTGGAGTCCTTCAACAACTTCAGATTCAACCGTAAAGGATTGTGATTCTTCGACAGTGACCACACCATCTTTGCCAACTTTTTTTATCGTATCAGCGATGATATTGCCAAGCTCCTCTGATTCAGCTGAAATAGTAGCTACTTGTCTGATTTCTGCATCACTTTTAATTGGATGCGCCATGTGGCGTAATGCTTTCACTACTTCTTCTCTTGCAGATTCAATGCCGCGACGCACCAACATGCCATTAGCACCCATAGTTGTCTGCTTGAGTCCTGCGGTGATAATTGCAGCAGTCAAAATAACCGACGTTGTCGTGCCATCGCCTGCCATATCATTGGTCTTGCTTGCTACTTCTTTGATAATTTCTGCACCCATGTTTTCGAATTTATCAGCAAGGGTGATTTCTTTAGCGATCGAGACACCATCGTTTGTGATCGTCGGTGCACCATAGCCTTTGTCGAAGACGACATTGCGACCACGTGGACCAAGAGTTATTTTCACTGCATCTGCGACTATATCAATACCTCGCTTTAGAGCGAGCTTTGCATCTGCACTAAATAAAATTTGTTTACTCATAGGTTTACGAAGAAAAGATTTATTTTTTGCAACGAGGACTGTCTGAATCCGATATTGTCGGATGAGTTCCGCAGTAAGAAAAATAAATCTTTTCTGATTACTTTATTATTGCTAAAATCTGATCTTCTTTAATGAGAAGATATTCGCTGTCGTCGACCTTGATTTCTTCTGGACCGTACTTAGAAAAGAAAACCGTATCACCTTTTTTGACTTCAAGCGGGATGCGGATACCGCTGTCATTCATTTTTCCTTCGCCCACAGCGATTACTTCTCCTTGCTCTGGACGTTCTTTTTCATTTGCTTCTGGTAGATAAATGCCTGACTTGGTTTTAGTTTTACTATCGCGTAATGGCTTGACGAGCACGCGATCACCCAAAGGAATAATTTTTTTTGTCATAAAATGTACTTTAAGTGAATTACTGATAATGCGGTCATATTTTATACAAGGCATCATACTTATGCAACTGTAGCTTGCCTATTATTTATTCTATGCTATACTCTTTTGCATGAGTATGGTACTAACGTTTCTTCCGTATCTACAAATTATTCTCTCAATAATCCTTATCGGTTCAATACTACTCCAGCAATCCGGTGCTGGTATTGGTGCTCTTGGAGGATCAGATAATTTTGCTACGTTTCATACAAAACGAGGCGCAGAGAAAGGGCTCTTCGTAACTAGTATTGTTTCTGCAATACTTTTTGCACTTGCATCACTGCTTGCAATCATACTCTAACGGAATTAATTTCCAATATATTAACCTCGAAACTATACTATTAGTATTGATTTTATGTCTTCAATATTTTCTACCTTACGACAACTTCGTTTGCCAACTAACCAAGAACTAAAAAAAATACCCTACTATTTGACACGTCGCGAGTGGACTATTTTTGCTGTACTCATTGTTATTCTTGCAACAGCAACTATTGCAATTCTTTACCGAATTAACCAAAAATTCATGGTACAGATACCGACAAACGGTGGCACACTTCGTGAAGGCATCATTGGAGCACCTAGATTTATCAATCCTGTACTCGCAGTTTCTGATGCTGATAAAGATATGACGACTCTCATCTATTCAGGTCTCATGCGAAAATCGTCCGATGGTACCTTTATTCCTGACCTTGCAGAGAGCTACTCCATATCTCCAGACGGATTAACCTATACCTTTTCATTAAAAAATGAAATCTTCTTCCACGACAATACCCCAGTGACCGTCGATGATGTACTGTATACAATCAACAAAATAAAAGACTCCTCACTCAAGAGCCAGCATGCAATTGAATGGCAAGGTGTTACAGCTGAGAAGATTGATGAGGCTACTATTTCATTTACATTGAAACAACCATTTGTTTCTTTCTTGGAAAATACAACAGTAGGTATTTTGCCAATGCATATTTGGCAAAGCATCGAGACTACTGATTGGATATTCAGTAAATACAATACTGCTCCTATCGGTTCAGGTCCGTACATGTTTCAAAAGAAATCAGTAACTTCTGATGGCACACTAACTGCAACAACACTCAAATCGTTTGAAAAATTTGCACTTGGCAAGCCCTATATACCAACTATAAAAATTTATTTCTATCCGAATGAAAGAGAGCTCTTAGACGCTTATGCCGAAAAGACGATTACATCACTTGGTGCTGTATCCCCGTCTGAAGCCCAAGCAATAATGCAAAACGGCGGAAGAATTGAGACAAGTATCTTACCCCGCATTTTTGGACTATTTTTTAATCAAACACAAGCTCCGATTTTTAGCGACAAAACGCTCGTTACTGCACTTGACGATAGTATCGACAAACAGGCAATAATCGACACTGTACTATCAGGATTCGGACAAGCAATCGACAGTCCAATACCTATTACCCTTTCCTCACAAATACCACCTCTGCATATTGTTGATAGTGAGGCAATAGCTGCTTCTCTACAAAAAGATGGCTGGCTCTTGGGTGACGATGGCTATCGGTCAAAGAAAAGCACTACCGGCACAACACCACTTTCCTTCTCTATCGCTACCGGTGATGCACCTGAACTCAAAGCAACTGCTGCCATGATCAAAGCGGATTTCGAACGGATTGGCGCACGCGCTGAAATAAAAATATTTGATATTGGGACACTTAACCAAACAATTATCCGACCAAGAAAATATGATGTGTTACTCTTCGGTCAAATTGTTAGTACTGAAAGCGACCTTTTTGCATTCTGGCACTCATCACAGCGCAATGATCCAGGACTCAATGTTGCTATGTATGCAAATTCAAAAACCGATACTGCACTTGAAAAAGCCCAAGGTACCCTGGAAGCTTCCGCTCGAGAGGAGCTGTATGAAAAATTTAAGATTGAAATCAAAAATGATAAACCCGCAATCTTCTTATACTCACCGCAATATATTTATATAGTTGATAAAAAAATAAATGGATTCTCATTAGCACATATCGTTGAATCAAGCGACCGGTTTAGAGATGTATACCAGTGGTACCTCGCAACTGACTCAGTTTGGAAACTATTCACACATTAATATAAAAACTATGAACGACAAACCACAACGACCAGACAGACCAGCATTTCGTAATCATCCACGTACACAAGTGGTGAGAAATGATACACCAGTGTCAGCACGGACTGCACCAACAAAAAGTACACCACATCCACTTCGAGCAGCGAGACCTGCAGCTAGCGGACAGAAATTTCGCTACTCGAAATTTCCTCCAAAACGACGAGGTACACCGCCACCATCAAAGGCAAGTGTTTCCAAGCGTCCAGCAGTAAAGGTTCCCCCACTTGCACCAGGCAACATTCGTATCGTGCCGCTTGGAGGTGTGGAAGAGATCGGCAAGAATATGACTGCGATCGAAATCGGTAACGATATTATCGTTATTGATGCTGGCATGCAATTTAAAACTGAAGATACACCTGGCATTGACTACATTATTCCAAATACGACCTATCTCGAAGAGAGAAAAGATAAAATTAGAGCCATGATAATCACACACGGCCACCTAGATCACATCGGCGGAGTGCCGATTGTTATGGATCGTATTGGTAACCCACCCATATATTCTCGAAATCTATCAATCCTTCTCATCAAAAAACGTCAATCAGAATTCCCACATTTCAAACCGCTTGATGCTCATGTCGTCGAAAACGATAGTGTTATTACTGTTGGCAATATAAAAATTCGCTTCTTTGGTGTTACTCATACGGTCCCAGATTCAATGGGAATCATTGTTGAGACTCCACATGGTTGGATAGTAACTCCTGGAGATTACAAACTTGAACATCAAAACGGTATTCCATCAGATCGGGAAGAGAAAGAGTACAGTATTTTTGATAAAGCTAAAGTGCTGCTGTTGATGACTGACTCAACGAACATTGAAAATCCTGATTGGGCAATCCCTGAAACTGAAGTGCATAAAGGACTCGAAAGTATTATCCGGAGCGTCAAAGGGCGTCTCATTATTGCTGCTTTTGCGTCGCATATCGAACGATTAATAAAAATTGTCGAGATTGCAGAAGTACTCAACAAACATATTGTTTTGGAAGGCCGCAGTATGAAAACAAACATGGAGGTCTCAATCCAAGCAGGATTATTGAATCCTAAAAAAGGCACGATCATTACGATTGAGCAAGTCGACAACTACCCACCAGATCGAATTATCATTCTATCAACGGGTGGCCAAGGTGAGGAATTTTCAGCACTCATGCGTGCATCAAATAAGACCCACAAGAACTTCAAACTCGGCAAAGGAGACACGATCGTCTTGTCAGCTTCAATCGTGCCGGGAAACGAGCTCGCAGTGCAGAAATTGAAAGATAATCTCGCTCGCCAAGGGGTGCGCATTATTCACTATCGCACGAGTGAAGTTTCAATCCACTCAACAGGTCACGGCAATATTCCAGAAATCAAATGGCTTCACACTAAAACTCATCCAAAGTTTTTCATTCCTATCCACGGCAATCACTACATGCTTAAGCTTCACAAAGAACTCGCACTATCACTTGGCATGCCAGATAACCATATAATCGTTCCGGATAACGGTTCTATTATAGAGATAGTTGATAATGGTTCTAAAATGGTTCTCTGCAAAGAGAAAGCACCATCAGGGAATATGATGGTTGATGGTTTCTCAGTTGGCGACGAACAAGACGTTGTTATACGCGATAGACGGATGCTTGCAGCAGATGGCATGTTCATCGTCATGGTCATGGTCAATGCTGCAACAGGCAAACTTAAAAAATCCCCTGACCTCATATCACGAGGATTTGTCTACCTTAAAGAAAACCAAGAACTACTACACGAAGCGCGAAACTTGATACGTAAAACTGTCGAAGATGAAACGGCTGGTATGAACCCAATTAACTTTGATTTCGTGAAAAATAATCTTACTGATACAGTTGCAAAATTCCTTTATCAGAAAACTGCGAAACGTCCACTAGTTATCCCTGTTATTTTAGGTATTTAAAATGTTATACTTTATTGCATGAAGCATTTACACTCCTTCACGATCAGAAATATTTATACAACAACCTTTTTCTTTGCTCTACAGGTTGCACTCGCATCATATATAAATTCAACATTTCTCTCTGGAATTGTCTCAGAAAAAATAGTAGCTTATGTTTTTGCTGGCAGTGCCATACTCACGCTGATCGCACTATCAGAAATGCCTACATTGCTACGCGCTTTCGGTAATAGACGACTGCTCTTGGGATTACTCATAGTAAACTTTACTGCCCTGTTCATGGTGACACACGGCAATCAAGCCGGACAAGTCGGAGGTATTTTGTTTTACCTCATCAGCAACAACCTCATCGTCTTTACGTTTGATATTTTTGTTGAGCATTTCTCAAAAAATAAGAACACCGGTGTCATGCGCGGTCTTTATCTTACCGTTATCAACTGTGCGTGGATATTTGCCCCACTTTTGGCAGGCATGCTACTAACCACTGGTGGTTACCACTTACTCTATAGCATCAGTATGGCGTTTATCTTCATAGTCTTTTATTTGACGCTTACCAAGCTCACCAACTATCACGATGCGCCTTATAAACGCTTTTCATTTTTGCAAACCCTTATCAATATAGGCAAGAATCCTGATTTAAGGAATATCACCGTCATTAACTTTGTCTTGCAATTCTTTTACGCAACGATGGTTATCTACACACCGCTCTACATGCATAACTATTTAGGCTTTTCTTGGACTACGATCGGTTTTATTTTTACAATCATGCTGTTGCCATTTGTATTCATCCAGTATCCACTCGGCCGCTATGCTGACAAAGTCGGCGAGCGATCATTTCTACTAGTTGGTTTAGTTATCTTAGGTGCAAGCACTTTTCTTCTTGCATTTATAGAACCAAACATTTGGACCTGGGCAATCGTTCTCTTTATGACGCGCGTTGGCGCTGCAGTAACAGAAGTTATGACCGAGGTTTATTTCTTTAAGAAAGTAAACGATGCTGAGAGCAACTACATCAGCATATTCCGAGACATGTCACCGCTTGCCTACATCATCGCACCACTTGCTGGCATATGCATACTTTCATTTGGCACGTTTTCAACTCTTTATATTATCTTAGGTATCATTGTTCTATCATCACTCTACTATGCGTTTTCACTAAGAGACACAAGTATATGATTACGTATCCTATTCGCATCAACCATTACCTGGCAGAAAAACAAGTCACAACACGGCGCAATGCCGATGTTTTAATTGATGAGGGAAAAATTTTCATCAATGGTAAACGTGCCAAGATTGGCCAAATGGTACAAGAAAAAGACAAAGTATCATGGGACAAGGCAATCAAACAAAACTATAGCTACATCGCCTACTACAAACCACTTGGGCTCGTTACTGTCGCACCACAGCCAGGCGAGCGTGTTATAGACCTCAGTAAGTTTCCCAAAGGTGTTTCCCCTGTCGGTAGACTCGATAAAGATTCAGAAGGACTTATCATTCTCTCTGATGATGGACGAATCACAGATGCCCTCCTAAATCCAAAGAAAAAACATGAGAAAGAGTACCGCGTAGTCGTTAATAGGAAAATCACCAACTCTCTCCTACGTGGACTCAAAGAAGGCATGCGCATCGGTGCCGGTGATTTTACTCGGCCAGCCAAAACTCGCAAGGTTGATGAAGAAACATTTGATATTATCCTCACCGAAGGCAAGAACCGTCAGATCAGACGTATGTGCAAGGCACTCGGCTTTGAAGTCAAATCACTACTACGATTCCGCATTATGGATATCAAACTAGGCAATATGAAGCCTGGCGATCAGAAGAAACTAGAAGGTAAACAATTGTCAGGATTCCTAGAGTCCCTCGGTATACCTGCTGCATAGGATTTGACTTTAGAAATGCAAGATATAAAATACTACAAATTTTCATATGAATACATTACAGAGTAGAGTAAATGAGTTTATGCAGGAAATGGGTTGGAGTTATTTCTCCGCTGAAAAAATAATTGCCAAAATTGATGAAGAATTAGGAGAAATGAAAGCTGAAGTGATCTCGGGTGATGTAGAAAAACTGGAGATGGAAATGGGTGATTTACTTTTCGCTATTGCATGCTTTTGCAATAAAAACAATATTTCTATGGACGAGGCTCTCAGTAAAGCTATTGAGAAAGACAAAGTACGCGATAAAAATCGATATTAGCATAAAAAATCCCGCACGAGTGCGGGATTTTAAAATTCATGCTCGTCGCCTTCATTCATGGCAACGAATTCGATGTTATTTTCAGGTAGAAATTGTATTGGCACCAAATGCGAAGCTCCAGATTGTTTTAGGCCACCATCATGCACAGGAAATGCAATTCGAGGTTTTATGAGCTGTGCATAATCAATTGCTTCGTGAATTTTCATCCATGGACCAGCTACTGGCAAAGCTAGAATATCAACCGGTTTTTTGGGGTCAGTAAATGCATCACCAGGGTAAAAGAGTTTATTATCGATAAAGTAGCCTGTATTCTCTACCCTGCCGAAGCCATCATAAATCTCTTCATGTAATGTGCCAAAGCCTTCGATTAAAATATTTTCTATCGTCGTTGATTGCCCGTCTGAAATAATGCTATACGATATATTTTCTACATCGAGAAGTTTGCCAACTGAGACATTAGTAATGATTTTAGCATCAGGATTATGCATGAGCACTTTCTTTAGCGACTCAATATGAAGATGATCACCATGCTCATGGGTTATAAGTATAAGATCAATCCCCTTCACTTCATTTTGAAGCGTACTATAACTCCCAGGATCAGTAAGAATAGTAAGGTTTGGAAGCTTGATGAGAAGACAGCAGTGGCCTAATTTCTTGATTAACATATTTAAAGTATATCATGGTTAAAACACTCTAAATAACCTTAATCCACAAGGATATTATACTATTGACTTTATACAAATATAATGATATAATATTATTAGAAACGGTTGATTAGTGATCTTAGATCTGGCGTTTAAGATCACTAATCAATTTAAAAAAATGAAGACGTTCTTTAAAGTAGTAATACTAGCTTTACCTTTCGTTATAATATTCTACTTTTCGTGGGATACATATATGGTTACAAAGAATATTCACCGAGAGTTCCTAAACTCTTTTACCACAACAGATAGAGGCGTGGTATACGCAGCAAATAAGGCCAAGGAGGAGAGCCTACAGAACGGGTTTGACTATCGCAAAAGCTGGGTATGGACTGAAATTAATCAAGAATTATGGTTCAAGAAGGAAATGCAAGAGTATGCAATCGAAAGAAAGGAACTTCGTATTTTGTTAGAACTACACATGGCAGTGAATGTATTGAATATGAATGAGTTAGAATTACTCAATGCAAACAAATCCGAAAGAGTAGTTCTAAAGATAGCAAGAGATAGTCTACTTACAAAAACTGCCTTGCTTGAGAAAAATATCGAGGAAAGGACAAAAATAATTGAAGAAGAAAAATCTCAACTAAAGACGTTAAATTTAGCAATTTCTACAAAAAAATTAATGTGGGATGCTAATAAATTATATTTTTTTAGTATTCCGATATTTCTATTTTTGTATGCGGTTCTAATGTTAATTCCGTGGGTTATTTTCCTAACAAGAAAAAGCTAAGTAAATTATGTGATTATAATCCCCTTTTTAATTATGGGGGATTTTCTTTTTATTCCGGCGCAGCTTCGAGCTTGATCTGCACCGTTTTCTCTACCCCTTTTGATAAGATTTTGAGCGTCACCGTATCCCCCACTTTTTTATCACGTATCATGAGCGCCAGACTATGATCTTCATCAAGTTTAACGCCATCGAGCTCAAGGATAATATCGTTCTCGACGATGCCTACTTTATCAGCCGGTGATCCTGGTATTACCGCCAAGTCATTTTTATCTTCACCCCGTTGAATAAGAACTCCATAGTCAACAGCAAGTTTATTAGCATCTTTGAGCTCTGGTGTAATCTCTGTATACCTGATACCTAGGTAGGGTCTTATGATTTTGCCAGTTTCTTTGACAGAACTAATAACTGATTTGACGCTATTGATAGGTAATGCAAAGCCGATATTAGACGAACCTTGCACGACAGCGACATTAATACCAATCACTTGTCCGCGAAGATTGAGGAGTGGCCCACCAGAGTTACCTGGATTAATAGCTGCATCAGTCTGGATGACGCGATCAAGCTGTTCGCTGGCACCTAAACCATCACCTGCCACAATCGAACGCGATAATCCTGACACCACACCAACTGATACAGAATTTTTAAATTCGGCCAACGCATTCCCAATAGCGACCACTGACTGCCCGAGTTCGAGCGAATCAGAATCACCAAGCTCAAGATACGGCAACCCACCTATCGGTGCATCAATCTTAATCACTGCAATATCGAGTATTTGGTCACGAGCTAAAACTTTAGCAGTGTATTTTTTGCCATCATTGGTATAGACAGTGTAGTCTGCATCTTCATCCGCAACAACGTGACGATTGGTCACTACTAACCCATCAGAGGTTATGATAAATCCTGATCCACCACCAACTTCTTTCTTCTCGGTACCATTTTGCTTTTGTTGTGGGACTTGCTGTTGGAAGAATTGATTAAAGAAATCATTACTACCAAACATATCACCAAAAGGATTAGTCGGTGATGGCGAATAATATGTCTCGTAGGTGGGCACGTCTTTGGTGATGGTAATAGACACCACAGCAGGATTAGCACGTTTAACAGCATTGACGACAAATGATTCTTCAGTAAATGGCACAGTCGAGCTTCCATCGAAGAGATTTTCATTTGTTTGAGCCATGTAGCTCCCGGCGAGCAAACTAATGATTTTCGTACGATTACCCCAAAGGAGACCCCCGACAATCACCATCACGACAAGTGTCGTTGCGAGAGCAACAAGTCCCATTTCGATGTATTTTTTTGGTAATGGTTTTATTTTAAATTCTCGTGGGTTCGTAGACATATATTCTATATTTTAATTGAGGCTTATAATCTGTCAATTTTAATTTAAAAAGATTAAGACTTCATGAAGAAACGGTTCGATTTGATTTCAATAAAACCATCGTTAGTAAGTCCAGTAATGATTTTTGTAATGCGTGCTTTATTTTCATTTGTTTTAGTAATAATACTCTCTAATGTTTCAGATTTCTGAAGTAGAAGTTTAAGTATGGCGCCACGGATTTTCCTATCAGATCCTTGGAATTTTGATTGTTTAGTATAGTACCTGGTTTTATTGAGATACCCTTTCCCTTCCCGCTTGAGCATTGCACCATAGTCCATGAGTGCTTGATACCACTCACGCAGATTTTCCAAGTACATAACGTTCTCTCCCATAGTGAGAAGTTCCTTGTCAGTTATTTTTGTTTTGCGATCAGTAAAGAAAAAGTGAATATATACTGAGCGGATATTCGTCTCGATGAAATTGTCAGGCTCATTAAAAGCAAATGCCCGTATTGCACCTGCGGTATATGGACCAATAGCTGGAAGTGCGACCAGAGCTTCTTTGGATCTCGGCACTTTACCAGCATGTTCCAAGACAATTGCTTTCACTGCTCTATGTAAATTGAGTGCACGGCGATTGTATCCGAGACCACTCCAGAGCATGAGGACATCTTTTTGTGATGCATGTGCTAAGGCATGAACGGTTGGGAACTTTTTGATAAAGGCATTGAATTTAGGCACGACACGATCTGCCTGAGTTTGCTGCAACATAACTTCAGATACTAGAATTTTATATGGATTGTGAGTTTGGCGCCAAGGAAACTTCCGTCCATGAGTCCTATAATAATCTAAAATTGTTTTCTGAAATATTTTCACCTTCATACGAGGAGTGTAACATAAAAAGTAAGGCAAAATTTCTAAAATTTATTTTGGAAGTAATGTATATTTTGATATACTTTTTCTTGCTGCTCGAACTAAGTAGAGCACACATTGGTTAGTGCGACCGTCCATTTCGATGGGTTTGTCAATCTCACCGAGACCGTCCCGATAAAAACTCCGGGGCGGTTTTTTATGACATATTTTGAATTTATGAAACCAAGTAGTACAATGACTGAAAAAAAATAATGGCAACATTTTTCTTAAACGATACTCAGGCAAATGATTATTTTACAAAAGAGATCAGGCACATACTATCATTACCTGAAGATACCGAAGCAAATCAGAGATTCGCGAACTTATTGAGTGAATACCCGTCTTCACAGAAAATTGTATTGCTTTGGAATACAACACATGAGTTGTCATATCAATGCAACCCACCACAATACCGTACCAAGAAAATATTCAATATGATTATTGGTAAAGTAAGAAGCAAATGACATTACGAGTAGAGACAAATTTACCAGCCCATTATTATGTGGGCTTTTTATTTTCTTGAAAAAAAGCCTCTTTTCCTGTATGGTTGACCTATTGCGGGATCGTCTAATGGTAGGACTACGGTTTCTGGAACCGTGTATCTTGGTTCGAGTCCAAGTCCCGCAGCTCGTAAGTTTGGTATAATTAAGTTATTAAGAAGTATTGTTTTTAAAATGAATTACTATTCTGAAAATGGAAACTACACAAAAAATTAATGAACATCTAGAGCCAGTTTTTAAGGAAGTATTGCCTGCAATCTCTAATACTGGAATCAAATACTGGGTATTTGGAGGTGTTGGAGTAGCAGGGATAAATGGAAAATATATAAGAGAGAATCAAGATATAGACATTTATGTTCAAGAAGAGGATTTTTGGAAACTTGAACCAATACTGAAGGATCTTGTAGAAAAGCACGGGGCATGGGATGGGGATAATTGGACACTGACTTATTCAATGCTGAAAAGACATAAGCGTCCTAAATTTGCCTTGAATATAAAGAAAGTAGAGCGCTTCGAAGTTATTCCAGTTTATAGAATTCCTGGAGGTATAGAAGTCAGGGTTACAGATCCGACGACTTTATCTGAGGATGCTCTTATTCAGGAAGAAAAATATTTAGATGGACAGCAATTCTTTTCGGCGCCGAAGAGTGTAATGAAAAAAATACTTAGAGATATGGTGGAAGTATGTATTAAAAACTATAACAAAACCGAGCATATTAAAGAGGATAATAAATATTATAAATATATAGTGGATATGCGTTCTTTGTTCCCTGAAGACGTTGTCCGTGATGTAATAGAAAGGTTTAATAAAAAGGCTGATGAAAACAAGAGTAAACAGAGTTAGGTCGTAGGTCTTTGGCTTAAAAAGGTTCCAACTTCGCCCCAGACGGCCAGCAAATAAGTTTTGATATAATCAAAATACGAAATGAAATATTGGATCACAAGACTTTCCCATCCTCTCCGTGGACTAAAATATGCTTTTACCCGCGACTTCGCTGTCCGCTTTGAAACAATTGTGTTTGGAATTATTGGAATACCAACTGTATACTTCTTGTTCGGACCATTATCGGCTCAAGAACTCCTGCTCCTTATATTTTGTTGGTTTTTCATTGTAGTTACCGAAATCCAAAATACAGCTATCGAAATAGCTCTTACAAAACTTCACCCCGAACACGATGAAGCAATCGGTCGAAGTAAAGATTTGTCTTCTGGAGCCGTGGTAGTGGCATTCATATTTGGGTTAATTAGCCTCGCCTTTGTAGTTAGTGGCAAGCTGTAAAAATGTCTCAACTTCTCAAAACAGCCAACAAACACATTTTAAACTAGTTCTCTGATACAATATTGGGAATGTACTCAATTGGCATAGATCAAAATAGAGTTCTAATTCGAGAAGCATCTCCTGAAAAGATTACAGGCAGGTGGAGAGAAGTCGTTGATGAAATTATAGAAACGTGTAAAGAATATTTGGATTCTCATCTTATTTCCTTATATATTGGGGGCAGTGTTGCCCATGGAAGCGCCACAGAAAATAAATCTGATGTAGATTCATATGCAATAGTAAATTTAACCAGAGATGAGATTACAGATGCTTACAATAATTGGGTAGGAAGCGAGAAAAAAAGGATTGACATACTTTTCCCTTTCCAGCGAGGAGTAGAGATACATCTTATTCCCATATCTCAAATCGGTGAGTCCAAGAAATTTCAAATGAAAGTTTTCTCAACTTTGGTTTATGGAAAAGATTTTGATATGGAACTTCCAGAGTATAAGCTTGATAAAGAAACAATTGGCCAAATAAGAGTTAATCTCGGTAGAGACATAGAAATTGCACGGAAAGAATTGAGTGACGCAAATGACCCCAAGGAAATCAAGAAAATAAGTGCATGGATTTCAAAGCGACTTATCCGTAGTGCTGGCATGATGTGTATATGGGGAGGAAATATCTTTACAATGGATATTCCCTTTCTTGTAGAAATGTTTACATCCTATTATCCACAACAGGCCGAGCATTTACATAAGCTCCTTGAATATACAGAAAATCCGAGCTCAGAAAAACAACTAATGATTAATCTTTTTGATTCATTTGGAGTTTGGTTGATAGAGGAAGATAAGAAGATTTTTCAAGCTTAGTCTTATTAATAAAATTTTAATATTTATCAAACTACAACAAAAAAATATCCATGGCCGAAATAAAAACAAAAGTGAATAAGGCGAGCGTAAAGAAATTTTTGAATACAATCAAAGATGCAGAAAAGCGCAAAGATTGTTTTGCAATTTCAGAAATGATGGAGAAAGCAACTAAAGCTAAACCAGAAATGTGGGGCGCATCGATCGTCGGCTTTGGTCGCAGGAAATATACCTATGCAAATGGTAAAGAAGCAGAATGGATGGTGATCGGTTTTTCCCCACGCAAACAAAACATTGCTCTCTATGGTTTAAAGGTTTTTACCATGACGCATGGTGGTTTAAAAGAAAAGAAAGGAGAAAATGATTTCCTCTTAAAATTAGGCAAGTACAAAGAAGGTGGAGGGTGCCTCTACATCAACAAGCTTTCTGATATTAATACGAAAGAACTAGAGAAAATTATCAAACTTGCAGCAAAGCGCAAGAAATAAGAGTTTGAACTATATGGAAAATGATTTTCATGGGGTAAAGATCGCCCTACTCGTTGGTGACAAAATTTTAATGCATCTTAGGGATAACAAGCCTGGATTGTTTAATGCCAATATGTGGGATTTTGTAGGCGGAGGAAGTAGAAGGAACAGAGAGTTCCCGAGAATGCGCTATCCGTGAAGTACAGGAAGAACTTGGTATAGCCCTATCACCTCAATCTTTTCTTTGGGAAAAAGTATATCCAGCCCAAAAAGATCCAAATCAAAAAGCAGTATTCATGGTTGCCAAAATTACTGAAGCAGATATACATGGAATAGTTTTAACTGAAGGTCAAAAATGGGAGCTTTTCGATCAAGATACATTTTTTGTAAAGGAAGATGTAATCCCAGCTTTAAAAACTAGATTTAATGATTATTTGGCAACGTAAGCATCGTCCCATTATTCATTTTTTCCCAAGTAAAACCCTGTATATCTAGTGCTTCAGAACAGAGGATCGTCATAGCATTTTTTGTGCCTTTGTAAAAAGTATAGTATTCATCTAATTTGAGGGCATCACGTTCAGGATCTTTTTCGTTCCATAAATAGTGAAGTATAGTACCCTCTTTGGTTTTGAGTAAACATGTTAGGGATGTCCATTCACTAATCTTTTGAATTTCGATAACTTCATCCTTAATCGCCTTTTCAAACATAGCGAGACTACCATCCCCCAATTGGCCATCTATGCGATCAAGAATGCGCAAAAAGAAAGTTTCAGAATCCGTATGACCTTCACGCAAGTGCCTATCGTTAGTAAAAACCGTACTTTTAAAAGCATGTATCGAGCCATTGTGGCAAAAGCATATGCCGGAACGCAGGAAAGGGTGTGTATTACAAATAGCTTTGGTGCCGACGGTAGCTTTGCGCAAATGAGCGATCACCTGCCCATCACCTGAAACAGATTTAGCCGATGAAATAACTATCTCTCCATCAATAGGTTCAATTGAGCGGATATATACTTCATGCGCTTTGTTTGAGCTATGTATACCCCAACCATCTTGGTGCCCAGGCTCAATACCGCACGGCACGCAACCTTTGTCTGCTAACACAGCAAATGCCATAAGAGCATCTCGGTACTCCTGGCTGTCTGTATTTCCACTAAAAGCAAATAATCTACACATAGGTTTGAGTATAGCAAAAAAGCACGAATATCAAATTCGTGCTTTTAAATTCTATATAACAACAAGCGGCCCACAAACAGCATCAGAGGCACCATGAATTTTACGGCAGTTGGGCCTCGCTTCCCATTGCCCACCAATCACTTTGTATGCTCTACTCGCCATATCAAATACTAAATAACATCTCCTGATCATAGCGTATTCAGTTGGTAGGAATCCTGGCGATTCTGGTTCATAATAGTTCTGTAAATACTCTACTCTAAGATGTGCAATAGCATCTTCAATTTTTTTCCTTGTTGAAAATCCATTGGTTGGCTTTTTAGGGTGATAGAGGTGTACATTTTCACAACGGCATCCAAATCCTGGCTTCACAACAAATGGTTTATCCCATGGAACTTTTCCTTCTATTCTGTATCCACCACCTTCAGATAAAGGCACTTCAATTGTTGAATGTTTTATTTCACTCCATAGCCCTAATTTCACACCATATGATTTATCTCCTTCGTACTCGATAGTCGTAAGTGAATACGGAGACATTGCATAGTACTCTTTCTCATCTCGGAGTGTTCGTACAAACCAAATTGTATCTTCTGGATTTGTAGGTACTTCACCAAAAACCATACGCACGTCGAGTAAATCGAAATCTTTGAACCTTTGTACCCAGAAGAAATCATCTGAGTTAAACATGCGTTCTTGCGACACACAAATACCGAGTGGCTTATTGGCATATCCGCTTATGTTCCTTAGTGTCTCCACAAAAGCTTGGAAGGCTTTTGCTGATGCTAATGCATCGATTTCAAAACCTGCCGGTCTATCTTCGATTTCATACACATTAACCTTGCCCTCAAAGCTAACAGTGTAGTCGACCCGAATAACGACACTTGGCACCCCAAATACGTCAGTCATCCAATTTGCATGTTTTGGATTAAAAGCTACTGGCCACTGATTAGCAAGTGACTCCAATTGGCTTTTTTCTGATGCATAGATTGGGACTTCAATTGGTAAAATTCGTATCTTCCAATTGCCTACAGTAAATGTTTTAACAATTTCCGGTAGAAATGATGGTCTGCTAGTTGTTTTTTGCATAGCTATTTTTTAAAGAACATGATGTTTTATGTATGGGACACAAAACAAAACCCCCTCCATGACTTGGAGGAGGTTAGTGTAAATAGATATAGATTACACAATTAACAACAATCCACTCCGAGCCATGTTCCGGGTAGACATCGATACCAAACAAATTGTGTAAACGTTAAATGCATACTTTATATATACCACAGTGTGTATTTGCATGCAATGCAAATTAGTCTGTCAATGTTCGAGCAGATAGTACGAAATTCTGCTACAATCCAAACTATATGAAAATCGGCATTATTGGCAGCATGCAATATACAGAGAAAATGCTTGAACTTAGAGCGAAGCTTATTGGACTTGGCCATGATGCCTTTATAACTGAACTACACCAACCTTTTATTGGGAAAACTGACGAAGAGATAGAGATTATTAAAATAGACCAGAAAAATAACAAAGATGCTATTAGAGTTTTTTGGCGTGAAATGCAAGGAGCGGATGCTGTTCTTGTAGCTAATTATGATAAAAATAACATTAAAAACTACATTGGCGGTAATACACTTATGGAAATCGGCTTTGCTCATGTGCTTAATCAGAAAATATTTCTCTTAAACCCTATTCCCGATATTGCATTCTACAAAACTGAAATTGAAGCAATGAAGCCAATTATTATCCATGGCGACGTAAGCCTCATCAATTAATATGTACGATGTCATTATTGTTGGTGGTGGGGCATCGGGCATGATGGCAGCAGCCGTTGCTGGAGAATCTGACAAGCGAGTACTCTTGATTGAAAAGAATAAAAATCTCGGCGAGAAATTGAAAATCACTGGTGGCGGCAGGTGTAATATCACCAATGCCGAGTATGATGTGCACAAATTTCTCGCTCACTACGGCAAAGCAGCACCATTTCTGTATTCACCATTCTCGCAATTTGGTGTTAAGGATACATTTAGATTTTTTGAATCTCACGGTTTACCCCTTGTCGTCCAAGCTCGCAATCGCGCATTTCCCCATACAGAACGAGCACTCGATGTGTATCTCACGCTCGAGAAAATACTCAAGAAAAATAATGTCACTATTTTAACTAACTCTCCTATTACAAGGATTTCACATAAAGACAACCAAATCACCAGTGTTTTTGTGAAGAGTAGAGAGTATAAAGCATCAAAATATATCTTGGCTACAGGCGGTATATCACACCCCGAAACAGGCTCTACTGGTGATGGATTTGGTTTTCTGAAAAATCTTGGTCACGCGATTATCAAACCAACACCGACGATCGTGCCACTTAAAGTGCCAGAAAAATGGGTACAAACACTTGCCGGTGTATCACTTGATTTTATGAAAATTACTTTTTTTGTTGATGATAAACGTATGCTAACAAAAAAAGGCAAAGTGCTCTTTACTCATTTCGGATTATCTGGTCCGCTTATCTTAAACGCAGCAAGTGAAGTCTCAGGTCTTCTCGAGGGTGGCAAAGTGACTGCAGCCATTGATTGCTTCCCCGATACTGACCATGGCGCACTCGACTCTAGAATAATCGCGGTGTTCGATGCAAACAAAAACAAAATGCTTAAAAACATTTTCAAAAATATTGCACCAGAAGGTATGAGTGAAGCAATACTATCGCTTCTCCCAGAGACAATTGACCCAAACACAAAAGTCCACAGCATTACCGTTCCAATGCGCAAACATATCGTGCAACTTTTGAAATCCTTACCACTTACTATAAGTGGACTCATGGGGTATGACCGAGCGGTTGTCTCTGATGGCGGTGTACCATTAACTGAGATAGATACCAAACGTATGAAGTCGCTCATTATTGAAAATCTATATGTTACCGGAGACCTGCTCCATATCAATCGTCCCTCTGGTGGTTATTCTCTGCAATTATGCTGGACAACTGGATATGTCGCAGGCAAGCAAATATAAAAATATCCCGCTTATGCGGGATATTTTTACTGAACACCTTTTACATATTCTGTGGAGGCATTGAGCTAGGAGCTCCTGGACCTTTTGTCATACATTCTTTGCAATTTTTCTTGTGGCTCACGATCTCATACACAGCTGAGAGACCGACAAGAATATAAATTATGCGTGAGATGATTGCTGCTTGGCCGCCAAAGACTTGACCAACGTCCCAACCAATAACTCCAACAAGGAGCCAATTAAGACCTCCAATAATAAGGAGAATAAATGTAACTGTATGCAATGATTTCATAATTAAAAACTATTAGTAATAATACTTTCCTTGGTATTATTGTATCCTTGATTGGCATTTGGCACTAGTGGAAAACTACTACACTAATGAAAAACCAATAAAACTGTGTATACTAGGTGGTATGACATTGCCAAAACTTATTATTTTTGACCTCGACGATACGCTCTCTCTTAGCAAAACTCCAATCAGCCACCCCATGACCAATCTGCTCTCGAGCTTATTGCAACAAAAGAAAGTCGCTATTACTTCAGGCGCATCATTTGCTCAATTTGAAAAGCAATTACTCACGCATCTATCATGCACAGATGAACAACTGGCAAATCTTTATTTACTTCCTACCGACGGCGGTAGTTTCTATATCTACAAAGAGGGATGGAAAGAAATATACAAAGAAATTTTAAGCGAAACTGAAAAACAGAAAATTATTACAGCATTTGAGCAGGCATTTGCAGAAACCGGTATCGAAAAATCAAACAACCCTGCAGGCAATTTATTCGATGACCGCGGATCACAAATTACCTTTTCAGCTCTTGGTATTGATGCGGCACTTGAGCAAAAAAGGCTCTGGGATCCTGAGCATACCAAGCGTAAACAAATAATTGCCGTATTAACAAAACTACTGCCAAATTACGCAATAAGCGTTGCTGGCACAACATCAATTGATGTCACCAAAGCTGGTATTGATAAAGCATACGGCATCAAGCAGCTTCTCACATATACTAATGTACCCCTGAAAGAAGCTGTGTACGTGGGAGATGCACTTTTTGAAGGCGGTAATGATGCAGTCGTTATCCCGCTCGGCATAGCAATCGTTACAGTCAACGGACCGAAAGAAACAGCAACCTATATTGAGTCCATACTTGCAGAGTAAATTTATTCTTTATGATGCTGATGCAAGAGCGGCATGTATCCTTCTTCTATATATTCCCTCAACATTCGAGACGCAGAAAATTTCTCAAGTATTAATTCTCTGCCTGCTTTCATTCTCTTGATCCAATCAGTCTCCGTTTGATTTTTTATGTATGTGTAATACGTAGGTATAATTTCTTGCTCCACTATATCAAGCAATTTAGTGCCAATATTTGGTTCGTCAATAATCCAACCAATATTTTCCATAGCTACCTCTGCTATCCAACCATCCCGAGTTGATAATGGTAATGATCCATTCAAAAGTGCCTTCATACCACTCGTGCCACAAGCCTCAGAACCGATCATGGGAGTATTAAGCCATATATCAGTACCTGAAGTCATAAGTGAGGCTATATCTAAATTATAATTTGGAAGAAAAACTGCACTACCTTTAAGGTCAGTGGCAAAGAGTGTGCGCAGCATAGTAACTAATGTATTGGCATTTTCATTACCATTTTCAGTTGGACCAGAGAACACAATTCGAACTGGGGTTTGAGATTTTGATATAATTTCTTTAAGTCTCACAATATCCGAGAAAAATGCGAGTGGCTGCTTGTAATCAACCGTTCGTCTCGCCCAGCCAATCAAAAGTTCGTCTTCATGCCAGGTTTCACCACTAATATCAAAAATATATTTTAGGAGTTTGGTTTTATTTGTTTGGTGAATCTTAAAAATATCTTCTGCACCACCCGGCCCTATCTTATCCCAACGTGGAATATAGATACCATTAGTAATTGGCTGCATAGGATGCTCTGGCCAGAGTACTTTTGCCTTTTGCCCATGCAGTACACTGACAGCATTAGTTTTACTCGAAAGTCGAAACGCAAGCGTCGTCATTGAAAACGCATCTCCGTTTTTGCCAAGCTCAACTATATCATATGTTGCCACACCAATTTCTTCAGCATAGTTTTTCATGAGACTCGCAGCAGTCTCAAGAGAAAACTGCTCTTGACCGGCAGGTACAAGCGTATGGTTAGTAAAGAGCACATGTTTCTTTGCATAATCGCATGCAGTTTTAAAATCGACATGACGGTGTTCCATCTCGTGATGAGCAAGCTCGAGCCCAAGAAATGCTGAATGACCTTCATTGAGATGATATACCGACGGGTGATGACCTAGGCGCTTTAACAATCTAAAGCCACCGATGCCTAAAAGAATTTCTTGCTTCAATCGAAGTGTGCGATCTTCTACGTAGAGCACCTGTGTAATACTTCGATCATCTGGATGGTTTGTATCAATATTTGTATCCAAAAAATAGAGTGGGAAGTTATTCCAAACAAAAGCTTTTGCGTGAACAATCCGATCTCCGATAGGGAGCGATATAACCACTGGCACTCCTTCAGCATCTATAAGCGGCACAAGTTTTGCTTCTGCCATATGCTCTTCTATTTCAGCGCCCATTGATATAACTGAATGCTGGGCATTATGGTAACGAAGTCCGATGCCAATAATCGGGAAAGTATGGGAGACAGTTTCATGGATATAATCCCCTGCTAAAACTCCTAAGCCACCCGCATATGTCGGTAAGGCAGAATCCAATGCATATTCAGCAGAAAAATACGCAATCGGATTTTTCTCAAATATTTTATAATCTTCAGTATTTTTTAAATTTGCAAACCAATCATTGATATTCATGTGTGTATTTAAATTCCTCGCTGTTCAGGCTGACCAGACGCGAGTCTCTGATATTCGCGTTTATATTTCTCAATCATATCGAGCACATCACCATTGGTAATTTTCTGTCGCAGCAAATCAATCGCATGTAGTGAATCATATAAATCATTCTTTGTCTCAAGTTTCCAAATTGCATCACGCCATAGTATTGCTTCCTCAAAATTCTCTTTTACTACTGCTTCTTTGATCTTTATTTTCATAAGCTCAATAAATGCAGCATACACCCAGGGCTCACTTGCTGTTTTATCTTTAAATGGAATTCGTGGAATTTCACGATACTCTTTATAAATTTCCTTAATATATCCTGTGCGTTGCCAACTGAATGCCGAAGCTATGATTGCATAATACAGCTCAAGTGCTTTGGCACTTGCTACATCTTCTACATTTTGAGTTTTTTTAATCGTATCGAGTAATAGCCAAGCTCCTGATTCGATTACTTCCAGTGACCACCATGGCCTCGCCGATGCCCAGAAAAAATGATCTGAGGCTAATGCTTCATCAAGTAAATGGCGCGCAACAGAATCCTCCATATGTTCATTTTTGACAGTTTCAATTGCTAATTGCTGTAGTTCCCACTGCATTCGATGAATAGTATTATTTGGGTCATCCCACGTTAAAAATTGATTCCCTTCTTCAATATCTTTTTCAGTGGATGCCCAAGTTGAAATAACAGGCTGAATAACTTTTCTCGCTGCTATATCCCTGATTAAATCTTCTATAAAAACATGTTCAAAATCAGTTGTTGTCAGGAGTCCTGTCAAAAGCTTTTGCAACCCAGGGCGATGATGGCCAAACGTTTCCCCATCCATACCAGTAACTAAGTAGTTTTTTGACTTGAAATCTTCCATGTCTTTGAAATCTTCTTCTCGACGCACCAATGCGCTCATAATTAAATTTGAGTAAGTTCGTTCACGAAAAAAAACTGAAAGCGAAGTATTTTCAATCGTATAGACAACACTTGTATCAACTCCAGCGACCCGTCCATTGAAACCAACCTCATCAATCAGTATCCACGTATAGCCTAATTTCTCAATAATTGGAGCAATGAGGGGGGCATACGCCATTTCCGGGGGGAAAAAACCTTTTGGATTGTATACTTCACCGAAAATTTTCTGATTAGTTTCAAAATTAAGCGTAATTTGGCGAATTATTTCATCCTCTGATAGAAATGGTAAGAGTGCATGATATTTAGCACTGCCAGTGAATTCGATTTGACCTCTCACAGCAACAAAAATAATATCATCAATTAAATCTTGAAATCCTAGTGACACGAACTGTTCAGAAAGTGCAGCATTGATGTTGAGTGTAATTTTTGCATTGGGATTTTCTCTGAGCGTTTTTAAAAGAGGACGATAGCTCTCATTTGCCACCCGCGTCACAATATCTGCTGCTTGGTTTGCGGGCTGATAAATATGGAGAAAATTTACCCAGCGCATAGTAGTTATTGATTAAATTGGTTACGCGCTCGCTCAAAAAGCTTGGCATATTCTTTGGCGGACTTTTCCCAAGAAAAGTTTGCCTGCATCGCATGATGCTGAATATCTTGCCAATGATTTTTATGCTTATGTGTCTCGTGTGCCCTTATAAATGCACCAAAAAATGCATACGGATCATACTTGTCAAACAGAAATCCAGTACCAGATTTTGCTACTGGATCATAGTCCTCGATACTATCAGCTAACCCGCCGATTTTTCTTGCAATCGGTATTGCGCCATATCGCATCGCTTCCATTTGGGTTAATCCAGATGGCTCAAACTTTGATGGTATTAAGATTGCATCTGCTCCTGCATAAATACTGTGAGGCAAAATAGTATCAAAAGAGAGATGTGTGGCGACTTGTGGATATTTCTTATCGAGCTCTTCAAAGAACGACATATACTTTGAATCCCCTGAACCAAGCACGATAAATTGAAAATCGTAATTATCTAAAAGCGGTTCAATAGTTTCAAGAACAAGATCAAGCCCCTTCTGCTTCGTCAATCGTGAAATGATTGCCACGACAAACACATCAGGACGACCATCAAGATTAAACTTTTGTTGTAATATTTTTTTATTCTTTTTGCGCTCGGATAAGTTTTTCTCAGTGTACGGATATTCAACATAGGGATTCGTTTCTGGATTATAAATATCATAATTAAGTCCGTTTAAAATACCGAACAATCGAGAACGCCGCTCCTGAAGTAAAGGGTCCAAGAGTTCCCCATATTCCGGTGTCGTAATTTCCCGAGCATAGGTAGGTGAGACCGTATTAATCACATCTGCATAGCGAATCCCGCGTCGCATAAAATTAAGCTTGCAAATTGCTGGGTCAGAAATTGCTGGGATTATTGTTTGCCCATCATCATATTCCAATTCACTAATATGCTTGTGGTTGAGTATCCCCTGATAATAAATATTATGAATGACAAAGACTGATGCGATTTCTCGCATAACCGGATCATCTTTATATTCAGTTTGCATATAATTAGGAATGAGTCCACCTTGCCAATCATTGGCAACAATAATGCTTGGGCGCCACTTCTCATAGGTACGCACAAATTCTATCGCACCGCGAGCCAACAATGCCCACCTAGAAGGATCATCATCATAGCCATAGACACTACCGCGTTTTTCAAAAAATTCTTGATTCTCAAGAAAATAATTGACCATACCATTGTCACTAACATATTCCTTGATATTGCAGATAATGGCTTCATCAGTTTTATTCGGCACTTCTAGTTGATGAACAATCGTTTCCATTGGAAACTCTTTTTCATCAATGATTGCATATTTCGGTATCATAACTCGCACGTCATAATCCAAGTCCCGAAGTGCAAGTGGTAATGTCGATAATATTTCTGCTAAGCCACCAACTTTGACGAATGGTACTGCCTCTGAGCCAACAAAGAGAATATTTAATTTTTTCTTTTTAGTAACTGTAAACATAGATTAATGAGCTTCTTTTCTCGGGATTATAGTAATCGGCGGAACCTCTGTATACATTGGATTTTTGACAAAAAGTGGCTTGCCATTTTCTTCAATCACATAATAAGCGAACCCACGGAGTCTGTGCATTGGTTCGTAATCTGCATGACTTGGAGCTTTAACAGCATTTGTCTCTGCAAGATTGACCGGGCTATCATCGATTGTAACGAGCCAGCGTGGGCCAATATTTATCAATGTGTGCCCAAAATCCTCAGGTATTTTAATCGTATCGCCGGTTACTACGAATGTTGCAGAAATTGATTCAATACTACCGTCGACAAATTTACCCTGTGCATCTTTTTTTCTCGTTTGCAGGAGTAAAATACCTTCACCACTAGTTATTGTGTAGGTTTCTATAAATGGATATGCGTGATAGTGACCATAGGCTTTAATATACTCACCGCCGACTGTACCATTTTCCCAAATTGTAATATTTGTCTTGTCAGTACCGCCGCGAATCATATAGTAATGAACCTGAGGCCCTATTGCCTCAGGATACATAAGCACGTCTTTCATTTCTTCATGAGTTCTCTCAGCAAATGGTGTATACATAATAGCTGTAGTATCTACACATGAATTATACCATACTAGAGGGATTACAGGCAGCGAGGCAATGAATACCTGTATATCTGGTATCTAATAATAAAACCCAAGTTTCCTTGGGTTTGCTTTTTTTATTTTTTAAATATTATTGCTGTATGACTTTCAAGTACATACGCAAGATTTGGATTGTGATCAATTTGTGTACGCGTTGAGTACGCTTTTTCACGCTCGATTTTGACTTTTTCCGCATACTCTCGCTCTTCTTTTGTTCCCAAATTCCCTGCTGCAGCCAGCAAGGCTTTTTCTTTAGCAGGGTTTAAATACATCTGAAGCGAAACTTCATACATATATAACTGCGCTGGATCAACATACGAAACAATAAATCCATCTCCCTCAATCGAAATCACTTTATTAAACACATGTGAGTCAATGCTATAGGCAGACATATAAGTACCATTTGCATTATCATTGTGATTTTTGAGCACATAGAAAATTGACAGGTTCAAAAATGCAAACTGAGGACATGCAACTGTCTTTTTTTGTAATAGTTCATCTGGGTAAAACTTATGATAAGATTCAAAGCTTACAGATGGATCATAGTGATCATCATAGTTTAGGCGCGCTGACGTAATAAGCCCAGATACTAGTACAAGATCATGGATAGATAATTTTTTAATACTTGTCTCACTGTACCCTAACACTGCGGCATACTTTAGTACACTATCTTCAAATGTTTGATAGTGTAAAATTCTAAAGTTATTGGTAAATGCATGGTTACTATATGCTTTTATACATTCGAAATAAAAATCTTTTTCAGTAAATGTATTTCTTCTCGCTACCAATTCATCCAATTCTTTTGCATCAATAAAAGAACTTAGCGATGCTTTGACAAATTTATCATTACCACGATACACATCATGAGCGTTCGGAAAGTATGCAGTAAAGTCTACAACAGTTTGCCCAAAAATGACCCTTGGTAATACAAATGCTACGAACAAAAATATCGCTTTCATATTTAGTTTTTTCTTTCAGACTATGCTATATATTTTTATATGTCAACATTGTATTCTATTTTCCTGTACACAGTATTGATTTTCAATCGTAGTATATACAATAACCTTTGAGACAACTATACATATAGATAAACATGGTACACTAAAGAGTAGGAAAGATGAGGTAAAAGTAATGAGCAAAAATAGTAATACTAATCATGGAAACAATTATAAAAGCAGATATATTTTTCTTTATAACCACAATTTCGGTTGTTTTACTGACTATTTTTATTTTGATAGGTATCATATACGTATTGACCATGGTATCAAAAGCAAACAAGCTTCTCGATATACTAACCAAAGAGGTAACGGGAACTAATGCGTATATACAAGATATGCTAACTGACATACGGATGAGTAAAGTATTCACATTATTTTTCCACAGAAGCAAGAAGGCTTCACAGAGACGTCACGAAACAGAAAGTTAAACGTTAGTATTTATTGAATTATTAGTTTAACAAACACAGCTTATTATGAAAAAAGAATCAAAAGTTTCCAGTGGAAATGGAGGTAAGATGATCGCTATGGGTGCAGGAGTTGCAGCTTTAGCTGTTGCAAGTTATTTTCTCTTAGGGCCAAGCGGCAAGACAAACCAAAAGAAGATAAAAAGTTGGATGGTCAAAATGAAAGGCGAAATTGGCGAAAAATTAGAAAATTTACAGGAAGTAAGTGAGCCAATCTATCAAAAAATAATTGATGGTGCAGCAAAAGCATACGCAACAGCACAGTCTGTTGATAAGAGTGAACTTGCAGCCTATGTCAAAAATCTTAAAGAAGACTGGCAACATATTGCCAAATCAGCAAAGAAAGTGAAGAAAAGCGTAAAAGCAACTTCACCGAAAAAGAAATCATCAAAGAAATAAACTTTATCAGAAATAACTCTAATAATATTATGCTTATCACAATCGGCGTCATTCTTTTAATCTTGTGGCTACTCGGTATCGTCGGTCTCTACACAATTGGCTGGTATATTCACATACTTTTAATTGCTGCAGTTATTGTATTTTTAGTTCGTGTTATACGAGGCGAGAATCCAATAAAATAATTGTTACCTCTAATAGCAAACAAAAAACGCCAGTTATAACTGGTGTTTTTTGTTTGCTATATGGATATAGTACGTTAGTATATACATATGAAACCAATAAAAAGGATACTACTTTCATGGCTGCCATTTGCTGTATGCATAACCCTCATGCTAGCTGGCATATATATTGTTATCCAACAACAATTAAGGCAAAGTGCCAATGACCCACAAATACAAGTTGCAAAAGATACAGTCTTTGCGCTTGAACATGGAGCAAAACCAAATGTATTTGTCGCGGGAACGAGCATCCCACTTGAAACGAGCATTGCACCGTTTGTTATTGTTTATGATGACAGTGGCAAACCAATTGTTGGATCAGGAAATATTAAAGGTGTACTGCCGACTCCCCCTTCTGGTGTCTTTGAATATACTAAAACACACGGCGAAAATCGTATCACTTGGGAACCAATCGTTGGCACACGCGAAGCGATTATTGTATTACCTTTTACTGCTGAGAACGTATCAGGCTATGTACTCGCTGGCCGATCACTAGCAGAAACAGAGAATCGAGAAACAGAAGCATTGCAGCAGATTCTCCTTGTTTGGATCAGTGCATTGATTGGCACTTTTATTGCTGTATGGATGAAAGAAAAATACTATATCCTTAGATAAGAACTAGACTTAAATTACGATACTATACTACTTTCTATTTTGCTGCCGGCGACTATACGCTGCCTTAATAAATGCAGTAAAAAGTTTATGCGGGTAGAGTGGCCGGGCAAGAAACTCTGGGTGGAACTGTGTACCCAAGAAAAACGGATGAGATTTCGCACTTAGCTCTGCAATCTCCATAAGCTTACCATCTGGCGATGTGCCAGAAAATATTAGTCCAGCAGCTTCGAGAGCATTGATATATTCCCTATTTACTTCATACCGATGCCTATGACGTTCAGTAATTTTTTCTGTGCCATACGCTTTGTGCGCAATCGTCCCTTTTGCAAGTAAGGCTTCATAGTCTCCAAGCCGCATAGTATTGCCGAACTGCTTCTTGGCGAGTTTCTCGATTTGTTCAGGCATGATGTCTATAACTAAATGCTTGCTTGATGGGTTAATTTCCCGTGAGGTTGCATCTTTTAGCTTTAGTACGTTACGCGCATATTCGATAACCATAAGCTGCATGCCATAACAAAGTCCAAAATACGGAATAGCGTTTAGGCGCGCAAAGGTAATAGCTGCCAGTATGCCTTCGATTCCTCTCGCACCAAAGCCGCCCGGTACAATAATGCCATCATAGTGTTTGAGATTCTTGAGCTTGGCTTTACCACCTGGACCTTCAAAATCTATCGCATTGATCCAGCTTAAAACTGGTTTTTTACCCAAAGCATACGCAGAGAATTTAATCGCTTCAATTACTGAAAGGTATGAATCAGAAAGTGTAAAATCGCCTGTATCAAAATATTTCCCAACCATAGCAATGCGCACCTCGTCTTTGGTATGATGAATAGTTTGGACAATTTTCTTCCACTTTTTAATAGTATCAATTGCAGGTTGTCGACAAACAATATCCAGCATATCGCAAAAGAGCGTACTTAAGCCTTCTTTCTCAAAATTAATCGGCACATCATATATTGAGTCAACATCAGGCGCTGAAATAATGTGATCAGCAGGCACATTGCATGAAAATGCCAATTTCTCTTTGCGTTTTGCATCAAGCGGTTTTTCTGCACGTGCAACAATAATATCTGGAAGAATTCCAGAAGCATTCAAAGTCCTAATCGCATACTGTGTCGGCTTTGTTTTCATTTCCCCAACTTTTGATGGTATAGGTAAATACGAGACCATAACAAATGCAACATCTTTTGGATATTTGATTTTCATCATGCGTGCTGCTTCAAGGAAAAGGACATTCTGGTATTCACCAACGGTACCACCCACTTCTACGATTGTGACGTCAGCATCCGCTTGTTTTGAAGCTTCGGTAATACGAGCAATGATCTCCATTGGCACATGTGGTACAACTTCTACACATTTGCCTTCATACTCAAGATTTCGCTCACGTGCAATAACGCTTTGATATACCCGCCCTGTTGTCATGTAATTGACGCGCGAAAGTGTCGTATTCAGAAATCGCTCATAGTTGCCCATGTCTTGATCCGTCTCATCCCCATCATGTAAAACAAAAACCTCACCATGCTCGGTGGGATTCATAGTCCCAGCGTCGACATTAACGTAAGGATCAATCTTTATTGCTGTAACGGTAAGCCCGCGGTCTTGGAGAATCTTACCAATTGAGGAGGCAGTGACACCTTTCCCAACTCCGGATATAACTCCCCCCACCACAAAAATATATTTTGCTTGTTTGCTCCGCATAGGCTAAATAGATTATTTTCTTAAATACTTTCTGACTGCTAGAAAACTTGAAATTGCTCCCAAGAGTATACCAGAAACTAAGACAATGGCAAAAACTTGAAGCAGGTTACGAATGAAATAGTCAAATAGGTTCATACCGAGAAACTCTGTCATATTCCTTCCCAACCAATATGTCAGCGGCAAAAACGCCACTATAGTCAAAATTGAGGCAATGGTGCCATATAAAATACCCTCAACCATAAACGGACCACGAATATACTTGTTTTCTGCACCGACAAGTCGCATAACTCCAATCTCTTCACGCGTAAAGTATATTGTTAAGCGAATAGTAGTAAAGGTAATGATAATTGAAATAGCTACAAAAACGATCGTAAGCAGTAAGCCCAATTCTCGAGCACCAGCAATAATCGAATTGAGTCTGTCAATAACAATCTTGTTTTGATGATAATTAATTTTATCAATAACACCACCTGCATCTGGTTTAGCTTGTTCTGTATCTAGAAACTTGGCTATACTTTCATACTGTGAAGGGTCTTTGGCTTTGACATTGAGTGTTGCGCCGAGAGGATTTTGTCCCAACTCTTCCAGTGCTTGCAAAGTCAAGAAATCATCTTGATGACGATTTTTAAAATTATCAAGTGCCTCTGCTGCAGAAACATAGGTTACTGTTTTGACTTCAGGCAACTGTTCAAGCGATGCTTTAATGTCAGTAATTTTATTTTCAGCCGCATCTGTCGTCATGTAGATGGTCACATCGACTTTATTCTCAATCTGTTCAAGAGAAATATGCAGTACAGCTTGGAGTAGAATAAGTCCTGCAATAACTGAAAGTGTAATCGTTGTTACTAAAAGAGAAGCGACAGAGACAATACCATTTCGCCAGAAGCTTATGAAACCAGATCGGATAATGCGTTTTATATCTAAAAGTGTCATATATATTACAAAATAAATAATTACATGCTATACCTACCATCTTTATCATCTCTAACTATCCGACCTTTCTCAAGTGTGACCACACGTCTGCCGATTGATTCGATGACGCCGCGATTGTGAGTCGTCAAAAGTACTGTGGTGCCTAGATCGTTTATCTTTTTTAAAATCTGGACAACTTCGTATGTATTAATTGGGTCCAAGTTCCCTGTTGGCTCATCAGCAATAATAACATCTGGCTGATTAATAATAGCGCGGGCAATAGCAAGTCGCTGCTTCTCACCACCTGAGAGCTGGTGTGGAAAATTAAATATTTTATTTCCAAGATCAACAAGCTCAAGCACATGTGGCACATCTGAAGCTATATCTTCATCTGTTTTACCAGCTGCTTCCATGGCAAAAGCGATGTTTTCATAGGCTGTTTTATTTGGCAGAAGGCGGAAATCCTGAAAGACGACACCGATTTGGCGGCGCAAACCCGTGATCGCACGGCTTTTAAGTTCGTGAATATTTTTTGATTCAAAAAAAACTGACCCTTCAGTTGGGCGCTCTTCAGCTAGAATAAGCTTCGTAAGGGTCGTTTTCCCAGCCCCCGAATGCCCTACAATCGAGACAAATTCGCCTTCAGCAATAGCCAAATCAATATTATCAAGTGATGGCTCTTTCGCACCAGGATATAGCTTAGTAACACTATTGAAATTAATCATACAATATCCCTAGTATAACTTTTTTTCTGCTTCGATGAAAGCATCAAGTTCGCCGTCACTAAGCACACTGTCAACATTGCTTGTTTCTACGTCTGTCCGGTGATCTTTAACCATTTTATAGGGATGCAATACATACGAACGAATCTGATTCCCCCACTCGATGTCAGTACCTTTTGTTAGCTGCAAGCTCTCTGCTAATGTTTTTTGTTCGTCTTGTGCTTTCTTCCACAATTTACCTCGAAGAATTTCCAACGCTCGCTCACGATTTTGTTCTTGCGAACGTTCTTCACGCACATGAACTGTAATTCCTGTTGGAGTATGGGTAACTCTAACTGCCGTTTCGCGTTTATTCACATTTTGTCCGCCCGGCCCCCCAGCTTTGGTAAATTCGATTGCTATATCGCCTTCATGTAATTCTGGCATAAGCGCTTTTGGAATTTGAGGAATGAACTCAACGAGCGCAAAACTAGTATTACGCTTAGCTTTCGAATTAAATGGTGAAAGTCGCACGAGCCGATGCACACCATTTTCATGCTTGAGTAATCCGTAGGCACCCTTGCCGAGAACTTCAGCGGTTATATTACGATAACCGCCATGATCATTAGTATTCTCATGAATTATTTTGGCAGCAAAACCGTTTCTTTGAAAATATTTCATATACATTAGAAATAGCATCCTGCCAAAATCTTCTGCATCTGCACCGCCTGCACCTGAGACTATCGAGAAAATGGTATTACTCGCATCAAAACCATTAACGCCATCTTTCTTGTTCTTAAGATCTTGTAGTTCCCTCACGAGCAATTGTGCTTTTGATTTGTCAGACCAAAAATCCCCAGATGTCATACTAGTTTCGATTTCAGTTATTCTTTGCTCAATTTCCTGTTCATTCATATATCTTAGTATACCAATACATCTTTATCTTGTAATTTACGAATAAATCCTCGGTACGCGATTTGAAATACAAGTTGTGATTTCGTGAGGCGTAGTATCAACTAGTCTTGCAATATCTTCAACTTTGATAGTTTCACTTCCTTCGTGACCAATCAGTGTTACTGTATCTTCGAGATATGCTTCCCCATCATTACCAAGTGAGACCATTGTTTGATCCATACATATACGACCAACTACTGGATATTTCTTACCGTGGATTAATACTTTCCCATTATTTGATAGTCGACGCGGATATCCATCTGCATATCCAATTGGAATCGTTACTATGCGCTCGTGCGTATTTACAACAGTATATGATCTTCCATAGCCAATTGACTCCCCTTGTTCACGAACTTTAAAATATACAACTTTTGTTTTTAACTCTAATACCGGATGAATCGATTTTGGCAGTATAATAGAGTCATAATCTGGTTCAATTCCATAGAGTGCAATACCCGGTCTCACCATCGTGAAATGATATTCAGGATACAAGAAAATTGACCGTGAACTACACATATGAATAAACGGTGGAGAAAGATGAAGCGTCTTTGCATACTCAACTGTCCGAATAAAACGCTCGGCTTGCACTTTAGTAAAATCAGCATCCAGGCTATCTGAAAAATGCGAATACATCCCTTCGCAATACATCATATTTGCATTAGAAAGCTCTATGGCTTTTTGTATAAAAGGTTCGGCTCGATTACAGTGCACACCGATACGACCCATACCTGTATCAATTTTCAAATGCACTTTTGGTACTATTCCAAGTTTTTGACCGACATTACAAATGAGAACAAGTTTATCAACTGAAGATGCTGTTAATGTAAGATTATTTGTAATCGCACTCTCAATTTCTTGAGCATCTAATGCGGCAAAAACAAGAATAGGAAGTTCAACACCATTTGCTCGAAGCACACAACCTTCCGATACCAGAGCCACTGAAAAATAATCTACATGCCTTGCGAGAGCTTGTGCGACCTGTATCATGCCATGACCGTAGGCATCAGCTTTTACTACGGCACAAACTTTTACACCTGGTTTACAAGCATGCTTAATACCATCTGCATTGTTTTGTAATGTGCGTATTGATATGGCTGCATAAGTATTTCTCATAAAATATTTTACAAATTTTGAGCCACCCCCGAGGATCGAACTCGGGACCCCCGCTTTACGAAAGCGATGCTCTACCAACTGAGCTAGGGTGGCAAATCTATTTATTCAATATAACACGCCTGGACTGTAGCAGATTTTACCTAAGTATTCAAATAAAAACCTGCACATATGTGCAGGTTTAAAAATTTATTTAATTAACTTTGCCACCGGACAATATCTTTACGATCCGGGCCAGTTCCGATTGCCTCAATTGCTATCGGACCGCAGTCCCAAGACGCAAAAACATTCTCTAAATAATTTAGAAAATTACAAAGAGACGATGGAATATCCTGTGTTTCAATTGATCCTGGAGATACTTTCCACCCACGATGCTCTTTAGTCACACATGTTATTCCATCAAGCGTTGCAGGAAATTCTTTAATAATTTTATCGTCTTTTTTATAACCTGTAACAACATGAATAACATCGCTTGGGCAAACATCCACTTTTGTAATGAACACCTTTGTTATATTATTTCTTTCGACAGCATACCGTAATGCTACTAAATCAAGCCACCCACAATTCCGTGGACGCCCAGTTGTTGCACCATACTCACAACCATCCTTTCTGAATTTCTCTTCTACCTCTTCAGGCATGCGTGATGGAAATGCACCGCTGCCAACTTTAGTGGCATAGAACTTAACAACTCCCATAACAGTGTGAATTGAGTGCGCTGGAACCCCCAAACTTACTGCTGCATGTGCTGCATAGGTCGAAGAACTGGTTACATTCGGGAAATCACCAAAATCAACATCAAGACCACTACCCTGAGCTCCCTCTGCAAGTATTTTTTTACCCTGCTTTATAGCATCTAACAAATATTGTGACAGATCAATAATATGGAGAGTCCTAATAAATTCAATTGCACGCAACCATTCTGCCTTATCTTTCTTGTATTCTTCCATCGGAAAAGAAAAGTATTTATCGAAAAGGGTAAACTGCTCCATATGATACGCTTCCCATGCTTCAAATCGAATAAGGAAGTCTGGAGAAAAAATATCTCCCATGCGAAGCGAGCGCCTTGCATATTTATCTTCATAAGCAGGGCCAATACCTTGACATGTTGTGCCAATTTTCTTGCCAGTTAATACTTCTTTCCTCTTCTCTTCAGCCATATCACGATATATATGAAAAGGCGCAATGAGAGACATATGCCGGGATATAAATAATCGACTGATTACTTCGATACCCAGACTTTCAAGCTCATGAATTTCATTAACTATTTTAATTGGATTCCCTACCATACCTGCACCCATACATCCTATTTTATCTTTTTGACCAAAAGCGCATGGTAACGAGTGCAGAACAATCTTATTCCCTTCAAATTCCAATGTGTGACCAGCATTTGGCCCACCTTGGAACCTGACAACAATGTCATATAGAGACAGTAAGTAATCTACGATTTTACCTTTTCCTTCATCGCCCCATTGTAATCCAATAAGGACATCAATGAAGCCTTTAATAACTGTTAGTATCTGTTTCATTTTCAGAATTTTTGTGAAAAGAATTTTTTGAATTATTTACTATTTACTGTAATTCGGTGCTTCGTTGGTAATCACCACATCATGGACATGGCTTTCACGAATACCGGCAGATGAAATTTTAACAAATCGTGCTCGTTTTAATGTTGGAATATCAGGGGAGCCAGTATAGCCCATGCCTGCTTGTAATCCACCAATACACTGCACCATAACTTCAGCCAGTGTCCCTTTATATGGAACACGACCGACTATCCCTTCCGGAGTCAGTTTCTTAATATCGTCTTCAGCATCCTGAAAATAACGATCTTTCGATCCATCTTGCATGGCTTCAAGTGACCCCATGCCTCTGTACGACTTAAATTTTCGGCCTTCAAAAATAATCGTCTCGCCGGGCGATTCTTCTACTCCAGCAAAAAGTGACCCTGCCATGACAGTATCAGCACCAGCTGCGATTGCTTTGACAATATCACCAGTGTATCGAATACCGCCGTCTGCAATGAGCGGAATGTTATATGGCTTCAAGCCCTCTGCTGCTTCCATAACAGCCGTAAGCTGCGGCACGCCTACTCCAGTAACAATTCGAGTAGTACAGATTGATCCAGGTCCTACACCCACCTTAACTGCATCTACACCAGCTTCTGCAAGTGCTACCGCACCTTCACTGGTCGCTACATTACCAGCAATCACTTGAAGATCTTTGAATTTTTTCTTTACATTTTTTACTGACTCCAAGACACCATGTGAATGGCCATGTGCAGTATCAATACAAATCACATCTACTCCATTATGAACAAGCGCTTGTATTCGATCCAAAATATCTACTGTTACACCAACAGCGGCACCCACCAACAACCGTCCGTATTTATCTTTACATGCATTTGGATGACTTTTTAATTTCAAAATATCCCGGTATGTAATGAGTCCTTTTAATTTTCCTGTATTATCAATAACCGGAAGTTTTTCAACCTTATAGTCCTGTAGAATTTCTTTAGCTTTTTCCAGATCTGTACCTTCGGGCGCAGTAACTAGTCTGTCCTTTGTCATCACTTCTGAAATCTTCCGCAACGTATCTTTTTCAAACCGGAGGTCACGATTAGTAAGAATGCCCACCAGTTTCTTTTCATTGTCTATAATGGGAATGCCACCAATCTTGAATTCCTTCATGATTTTCAATGCCTGGCCAATGGTATCTTCTGGATGAAGTGTGGTCGGATCAATAATGAGTCCACTTTCGCTCCGTTTAACTCTTCTCACAGCTTCAGCTTGTCGTTCAATCGACATATTTTTATGAAGAATTCCAATGCCACCTTGACTTGCCATAGCAATAGCCATTTCCCAATCAGTGACAGTATCCATGGCAGCCGAAAGAATAGGAACATTGATCCTGATATTCCGCGTAAGCTGGCTGGAAGTGTTTACTTCTCTGGGCAAAACCTCAGAATGACTAGGCAGGATGAGAACATCATCGTACGTCAGTCCATCAAAGGTAATTTTTGGTTTATTCTGTTCCATGTTTCTGTTTTTATGAAGGTTACATTAAAAAACACTCTTGTAGGAGTGCCAGTACCTTATTTATCAAAGGTTTGCATTAGTCTATACTCACCCATGACCTGAGTCAATGAGAATCTTTTTTCTGAGCCGTTGTCCGGGATTGAACCGGAGACCTCGTTCTTACCAAGAACGTGCTCTACCAACTGAGCTACAACGGCTTATATACTTTTAGATCTACCAAAACAGCTACAACAACAAGTAAGCTATCTTTTTTTGCTTATCAGAAAATCACTTTAAAATACTCTTCCACTATAGAGATTTTCTACTTTTTTGCAAATAACCTTAAATAATTTGCACAATTGTCGGTGTAACTATTTTCTCATAATCAACCGCTCGCATTGCGATAGAATACGATCGATCACCTGCATTAAAAATAATTTTTTCATTTTTTAATACTTCTGGGTCCACATAGACTTCCAATCCAAATAGATTACCAAATGGAGGCACCCCGCCTGGAAGTATGCCGTTCGTGATCTCACCTACTTCCACTTCTGTTGCAAATCTAACTTCTGTAATACCAAGATTTGCTTTCAGTTGCTTTTCACTAAAGCGCATGTCACCAGGCACTACGAGCATAATAAATTTTTTACCTTTGTTTGGTATTTTTACACGGACAATAATTGCCTTTGCTCCTTGATGGATTGTATACCCATGACGGATGTTGGATGCTTCCTCACTGGTTCGTACCGGAGCATGCTCAAATACCTCATACAAAATACTTTCAGAATCCAAAAGTTTCTTTATTGTTTCAACTGTTGGATGGTACATAGTGTAATTACTCTGTCGTCTCTAAACTTTCCAAATATTCTTTTAGAGTTTGGCTGGATGATTTGAGTGCTTCTGCATGAGCAATACCCACATAGCGATAGTGCCATGGCTCATACGCATAACCTGTTATAGATTCTTTGCCACTTGGATAACTCAGTACAAAGCCGTACTCACCTGCGTGCGTTGCAAGCCATTTGCCTTCTGGTGACTGCGCAAATGAATGACTCGTTGATACATAACGCAATGATGCTCCAGTGAGATCTACCGTTGTTCCTAATTGATGTTCGGAGTGTCCTGGTAATGCACTTACCCGACTTGCATATGCTATGCCTCGGAGTTTTGTATAAAAATTAAATAGATATTCTTGTATTTCAAAATTACGAAATCCAGATGTAATACGTATAACGAGCCCTTGGGTACGCGCAGCATTGCTCATGCGAATATAAGCATCTGCTGTTTCACTTCTCAAACATATAATGCCATTTGTCACCACTTGTTCTGGTAATACGACCAGATCAGATGGTGCGTAATCTCTATCTACCATTTGTGTTTTGCTTATTGGTAGTAGTAACGTATCAGCATATGTCACATCACCTTTGGGGCAAAGGGCTCCTATGAATAATTGATTTATTTTTTCTTTCGTTTCTTTATCAAACATGCCGGTTATGGGCAACAATGCGTCTTTTTGAAAAAGAGCAAGTGCATTTGTAGTTTCTATACCGAATACACCATCAATACGTGAAATACTTTTTGGATATATGCTACGCAAATATGTTTGTAAATAGCTCACATCCGCTCCGTAATTACCTGACTGAAGTTCTCGTGTAAAACCACCAGCTGCACGCCAGTTATTAAGTGTCTCAATATTTAAATTAGATACAGAACCAAAGGTCGGCGTACTACTGCCATTACTAGAATTGATATTAAAGACGAAAAGCACGAGCAGTATAGCTGCAAGTCCGGTAAATAGGGTGAATACTTTAAATGTATATTTCATAGATTAAAATTTTCTAACACTACAATCATGCGCGACCGGACTTGACGGTCAAGTTTCTAATTCGCTCCGCTCATAAGAACTTCCTCGCCGAGTTCACTAGTTGCAAGCAACATAGCTCCGCTTGTTCAAGTCCGGATATGAGTAAAGCAGTTTACTCATATCGGCCACACAAAAATCCCTTTCAGGATTTTTTGCGCGACCGACCGGACTTGAACCGGCGACCTCCCACGTGACAGGCGGGCGCTCTAACCAGCTGAGCTACGGTCGCAAATATTTTATTCTCTAATACTATTTTTTATATCATCTTTGCTTGCCTAACCAAAACAACTACAATCGCAAATATTTTATTGGTTTATGTCCGTCATTGGCGAACATTGTGTCGGGAGTGGGGATCGAACCCACGACCCCAGGCTTATGAGTCCTGTGCTCTACCAACTGAGCTACCCCGACAAAAAGCAAACGTTTTGCTTTTTGTTCGATGGTGTTATTCGAAACATATAATGACGACGTTATTCGACTTTTTCGAACCGTCGTATTCACCACTAACTAAAGCAACGGCACAAAGACATGTAGATGTGGCATGTCACTTGCCGACTTGCCCGCCTTTGGCGGGAGTGTTGCGGGGGGCCGATTCGAACGGCCGTCTTCAGGTTATGAGCCTGATGAGATAACCACTTCTCTACCCCGCGATATTTTTATATTACTTACTATAGCATTTACCAATACTCATAACCTCTGGTTATTCGCGCTGTAGTCTCATTGGAGATAACCACTTCTCTACCCCGCGATATGATTTTAGCAATGCTTTCCCATTCTAGCCAAATTAGGATATTTTGCAACCTAAAAATTGTAAATTCTGGAATAAGTAATTTTCGAGTCGAGGACTTGTCTGAGCAATTTCCATAGAAATTACGAGTTCTGCAGATGAGAAAATTATTTATTCCAGATATAGAAAACTAAATAAAATCAAATTCTCGAAAGACCCTCTCGTAGAGTCCAATGACTCGTTTAGCTTCATGTTCTGTCAGCTCAAAGTTTGAACCATCATGGGCGATTTGATTTCTAACTTTATGGGCATCCCACGCATCCTGGAGTGTCGTAAAATCACTTGCTTCAATGACCTTTAGTCTCTCACCCAGATTTTCACCTTTATACCCCATCCGATTCACCATTTCATCAAGAATAATATCCGCATCAATAATCGCCTGTCGCCATTCACTTTCATTGTTAGTTGCCATATGTTTTTTGACACTATCCCATCTTGGATTTTTTGGCTCATTTGTTGGTATTGTTATGGCAACCTTTTTCATTGCCTCTTCTTGTTCCTTTTCAATTTCCTTGGATCGAATATGTGTGTACGCAATAATAATTGCCATTGCAATTCCAACTATAGTTAAAATACCAACAAGTATTGCATAGACTGACCCATTGACGAGGGCTTCCCATATTGCCTGAAGTAATGCTGCAATTCTGTAGAAAACATATTCAAGATTTAAATATGTCGGCAACCCCCCGTCATTAGTAGTAGGTATGCCACGACTAATAAGAACAAGTGCGAGAAATATACCAATTACTGAAGCTATGATCCAAGGACCTGCACTGGTACTGCTTGCAGGTTTTGCTTTTGCGTCTGCCATATATACTATTGTACGCTTTTTTCAAACTCCTTACCAATAGCAAAAAGTACTTTCTCGCCAAAATGTGGCGCCATAAACTGTATACCGTACGGCAACCCTTCGCTATTTTTACCTGAAGGAATCGATATTGCTGGATTGCCAGCAATGTTTGCAGGTACGGTAAAAATATCTGACAAATACATTTGTACCGGATCAGTAGTCTTCTCACCAATCTTAAATGCAGATGTCGGTGTCGTTGGGGTAGCAATTATAGCAACTGACTCAAATGCCTGATCAAGTTCAGCTCTAATCTGATCACGAACATTAACTGCCTTCCTGTAGTAGGCATCATAGTAGCCATGTGAGAGTACATAGGTGCCCAATAATATTCTTCGTCGTGTCTCCATTCCAAAACCATTACCTCTTGTTTGCATATAGGTTGCGAGCAGATCAGCACCTTTATCTTTCAGTCCATATTTCACCCCATCAAAGCGAGATAAGTTCGAAGAAGCTTCTGCTGGTTGTAATACATAGTAGACAGCTAGTGAATACGGCATGAGCGGCAAATCAATATCAACAATTTCATACCCAGACGCTTTCATCCGTTCTAAACTTGCATTGAAATTTTCAAGCACGCCTTTGTCGATTCCCTCTCCCGTAAGAAATGCTCTCGGTACACCGATCTTTTTGTTTGAACTATCATGCTTCATGTGCCGCATTGCAGTCGGCAGTGATGTTGCATCCATTGGATCATGCTTATTTAGCGTATCAAAAATAATTTCTGCATCACGTACAGATTTTGTCATTGGCCCAATCTGATCAAGTGACGATGCAAGTGCAATAAGTCCGTAGCGAGAAACAGTATCGTATGTCGGTTTGAGTCCAACGAGCCCACAAAATGCAGCTGGCTGGCGAATAGATCCTCCTGTATCAGATCCAAGTGATACTAATGCCATATTTGCAGCAACAGCGGCTGCCGATCCCCCAGAAGAACCTCCAGGTACGCGACTACTATCGAGAGGATTTTTTGTTACCCCAAACGCTGAATTTTCAGTTGAACTACCTTGAGCAAATTCATCCATGTTAGCTCGACCAAGGAAAATCGCACCAGCTTCTTTTAAGAGCCTTGGCACGGTGCCATCATATGTCGCTTTGTAGTTAGCTAATATTTTTGATCCTGCTGTCACTTGCTTACCTTCGATCAGCATATTATCTTTCATGGCGAATGGAATGCCTGTCAAAAGCGTTGCAGTGCCATTTACGAAGCGCTCCTGAGCAGCTTGCGCTTGTGTCTCAATATCATCAAATACTTCTAGATAAATATTAAGTTCAGTATTCCTTGCTGTAATATTTTCTAGATATGCTTGGCATAATTCCCACACTGTGAAGTCCCCATTTTTCAAATGGTCGTGAGCTTTTTCGATTGTGAGATCATGTATAGGTATCATGTTATAAATTTGGCAAAGGCAAGGAAATTTTTTATTGTGTCGGAGCCCTTTAGGGTAAAGCAATTAAAAATTTCCTTGCCTTTGCCAATAATTAAAGTATTTTCTGCACTTTTAAAAATCCATCCTGTGTATTAGGCATTTCTCTTAGTAATGTTTCTGTACATGCCCCAGTTTGATTCACATTCTCATCATCTCGGAAAACATTACGTAATGGGTAATCTGTCGTAATATCTGCGATAGCAATTTCCTTAATTTGTTCAATATACGACAAAATCCCAGACAAATCCTGTAGGACTTTCTCTTTTTCTACCTGTGGAATTTCCATCCGTGCCAATTCTGCTAATTTATCGATATCACGTAATTGCATACAGAAAGTATACTAGAAAAATATATTTCTGCTACTTATTGCAACAATTGCATAAATGCTTCTTCGGTAAGGGTTTGTATGCCTAATTTTTGAGCATCAGTATATTTTGATCCAGGACTTTCCCCCGCTAGAACATAGTTTGTATTTTTAGAAACACTACTTGAGACCTTGCCTCCTTGATGCTCAATTTTTGCTTTAGCATCATCGCGAGAAAGTGTAGGCAATGTTCCGGTAAGTACAAATGTCATACCAGCAAACTTACCATTTTGTTTTTTTATTGATTTTTCAATGCGTATTCCATTTGCAAATAATTTTTCGATAAACCTAGTATTAGTTTTTTCTTTGAAATAATCATAGACAGATTTAGATACAATAGGACCGATGTTTGGAATTGCATTGATTGATTCACTTGTTGCACTCGTGATTTTTTCTAACGAACCAAAATGATTTGCAATATCCTTGGCCGTTTCCTCGCCAACATGTAGGATGCCGAGCGCATACAAAAACCGCCATAGTAATATTTTTTTTCGTGAAGTTATTGAGTCAATAATATTTTTCGCAGATTTTTCCCCAAACCTTTCAAGTCCCGATAGATCAGCTTCAGTAAGCGTAAAGAGGTCAGCCGCATCACTAATCAACCCGTGAGTCTTAAGCCTATCAAGCACTTTTGGCCCGACTTCATAAATTTCAAAGACATTGACGAAATGCTGCATGCCCCGACGATTTCTAGCGGGGCAATGAGTGTTTGTGCAGTAGTAGGCAACTGTTGTTTCAGCTCCCCCTTTGCGACGCTCAACTTTGGCACGGCAAACTGGACACTCTTGAGGCATTGAGAATTTCTTCTCCTTGCCAGTCCTAAAGGATACTAAAACTTCCACGACCTCAGGTATAACATCACCGGCTTTTTGAATAACAACCGTGTCGCCGATTCTGATATCCAAGCGATTAATCTGATCAATATTATGCAGCGTTGCTTTTGAAACTGTCGAACCAGCAACGAGTGTTGGTTTGAAATGCGCAAGCGGAGTAAGTGCACCTGTACGCCCTACATTAACTGTTATATCTACTACAATAGTTGTCGCTTTTTCAGCTGGATATTTATAAGCTATAGCCCATCGTGGGGCCTTGCCTACCACACCCAAGGTCTCTTCTTGATCTAAAGCATTCACAGACACAACAACCCCATCTGTCCCATATGGATAGGTCGGGCGGATTTTTTCAATTGCATCAATAAATGCAAAAACTTCTTCAATCTTCTTAGTTCTTTTCTCATGGGAATCAATGGTAAAACCAAATTTTCGCAAGAGTAGATGCTTTTCTGAATGAGTCGCTAATGAATATGACGCATCAGTCAACCCTTGTATATCCCAAGCAAAAAATTCTAGCGAACGCTCTTGAGCCAATTTCGGATCAAGCTGCCGCAGCGATCCTGCTGCTGCATTTCTAGTATTCGCAAATAACATTTTACCAAGCCGTTCATTTTCTTTGTTCAAGCGTTCCCAAACTTTTTTTGAAAGTAATGCTTCACCGCGAATCTCAATATACTTTGGATACGGCTTCGGCAACGTAAGTGGAATATTTTCAATTGTTTTTAAGTTCTCAGTAATATCTTCCCCGATAAATCCATCTCCTCGCGTTGCCCCTCGAATAAATTTCCCATCTTCATAGATAAGCGACACTGCAAGACCATCAAGTTTAAGTTCACAAAAATATTCTATATCTTTTTCACCAGGAAGTAATTTTTTGATTCTTTTCTGCCAGTCAAGCACTTCCTCTTTTGAAAATGCATCATTAAGCGATAGCATGCGTGACGCGTGTGGTACTTTTTCAAATTTAGCGAGCGCTACTCCCGCAACCCTATTAACCGGCGAAGTTGAATCCTTAAAAGCTGGATAGGTATCTTCGAGCTTACGAAGCTCTTTTGTGAGTGAGTCATAGACATCGTCCGTAATATCTCTTGCATTATCGACATGATAGAGAGTTCGCAACCGAACAATCTCTTTACGTAATGCCTCTATTCTCTTGTGAGCTTCTTTGGAATTCATATTGTAGAAAATACTATACACTAAAGTATAGCATTTTAGTCGATACGGAAAGCCTAACTAATCGCTTGATCCTCCAGTACCGCTTGACCCACCAGTTGGGTTAGCATACTTAACCTCGAGAAGTCTTTCAGTGATGCGATTTGTATCAAATGTGCTTATCGCATTACATGTCGTATTATATCCTTTAGAGATTATACGAGTTTGTGCGCCACTGCTATATGCCTTGTCTATAAAGACAATAGCGCAGCCCTTGTCTCCTGAATTGAATTGAAATGAAAATGACGTAGGTGAAATAGTAGTAAAATTCGCTACTAATGAGCCATTGCATTGTGGAGTCGCTGGTGAAGCAATAGAAAAATTACCTTTCTTGAGATCATAAAATAGTGCACAATCAGCACCAGCATCAGCTGCAAAAAATGAATACTGTGATTCTTTGGCTGAAAAGGTCAGTTGTAACTCTTTATAGGCAATACTAAAAATTCCTAATCCAAGTGCCAAAATAATACCCGCAATAAGTACAGTGAATAGTACAACGAAGCCTTGTTGTTTTTTGCTATACACAGAGAAAATATATTGTGCTTTTTGTATGCTATTTATTTTAGGTAGTGTATTTTTTGCCATATATTATTCCTGAGTTCCCCCAGTCGAAGGTGCATGGTTTGGTTCCCAATTAAAAAAAACAGTTTGGTATTTGATAGATTTAGTAACAGTACCCTGGAGCCAACTAACCGTACTTGTTATTAGATAGCCATCGCTTTGATCTGATTGATGCAAAGCCTCAATTTTTATTATGCGGGTGTAAGGTGACAGGATTTGACCAGTTGGCATTTGGCATGATGGCCCATACCCATAATACACATAACTATTGCTTGCATAACTACCACCTCCACTATTTAAGGTAACTGGCACTTGACACGTCGATCCTGTACATGGGCAAATCGCAAGTGTCGCTGGATCAATGTTACAGCCTGTGCTACATGCTCCGGTATTAGTTACTGTTTTAAATGTTTCCCAACCACCACCTGTTGTATTAGAAAGCACCATACTATCTCGAAGTCCACGCATAAGCTCAATCCCCTCCTCAGCTAGATATGATGCTGTCATACGATTTTTTGAAAAAGTTGCATTTGCTGCACCAGACGCAGATACACTAATCAAAAAAATAATTGATGCCGAGAAAATAAGCAATGAAACTAAAGTTTCGACTATGGTAAACCCTTGATTATAGGAACGAGATTTTATTTTTTTATAAAGTTTTCTATCCATATATCAGTTTGTTATTGGAACTAAATCACAGGTACTATCACAATTAATCTGTCGTTCAGTGACGGTCGTTTGTATGGCAAATGGTGTTTTGATATCTTGAAAAACTATTTCACCAACGAGCCGTATTGTTACCATTGGTTGTAACCCGATAGTATTACTTGCGTTGACTACATTAAAGCCAGATGATTTGAAGATATGCACTTCAGCGGGGGTTAATATTTGGTCTTTTGACTGATCAGTACCTCTGCCTTTGATAAGCTGGTAGTAGCTTCCAACTGACTGCATTCGATATATAACCTGGTCAGATACATCATTAGTATTACCCCCTACCGGCTCAAATGCAAACGAGAAATATGGCTCTGGAGCACTTGATGTAATAGGACAATCATTCGCCACATTGATTGCGCTTGAAGCATAGATATTGCAATGATACAAACTTCCAAGTCTGATATTTCTCGTCATGTCTTCCATGATGAAATCAATATTATCTAGAATATTTCTAGTCGTTTGGCTCTTTTTATGCAGTTTAGTGACATTAAGTACTGCGCCAATACCAATCGTCATAATGATAGAAAAGAGTGCAACAGCAATCATGATTTCGATCAGGGTAAATGCAGATGTATCTTTTTGTTTGTTACGCATCATAAAGTAGAGCCGCCATTAGGGAATAAATTCTTCGCATCACCGTCAACAACACTGATCTGCCCGATTGGCCAAATAATAATCGTTTTCTTTAAACCTTTGGCAGATTGGATAACAATCTGAGCGCCACCAGTCGTTAGTGCTGCTGCTACTCCATTACTTTTTGTTCGAAATGTCGGATCAGGAAATGGACGAGAAAATGTGACTGAGAGATTTTTATACGTACATTTTCCACCACCATCACAAAGTGAAACAATGGTATCTGAAGACTGGATCGTTGTTACACCCAAACATTCATTTCCAGCACCACCTGGGTTATTACAATTGCCGTTTAAAATGCCGTCAGGACTAACCCCGACTGTACCAATATCACGAAAATAATTAAATTTATTTTGATTACCAGAAGTTGTATCAAAATTAACGCCATACGAAGGGGCTTGACCAGCAATAAAGCCACTCGTGAGGCTTCCTGATATAGCATTCGTCTGAGCCTTCTTTATGATAAGAGCAATATCTTGCGCTAAATTTTGCAATGTCACATTACTCGTAAAAGAGCTAAATTGAAAGAGCACCGTACCTGATATCGCGCCAACGATAGAGAGAACGACAATGAGCTCAATAAACGTAAGCCCGCGCATATCACTATGCGCTTTTGCAAGTTTTACTCTAAAATATCTAACTATTGAATAACATTTTTTATATATCATCTTGTGTGCTTGAAGCTTTGTGTTCAAGCGAGTACGACTATAGTGAAAAGTATGGAAAAAATTTGATAAGGCATGCACTGAAAGCGTACATAATAAAAGTTCCCAGTACTAAAAACGGTCCAAACGGCACCTCACTCTTCATAGTATAGCGCTTTTTTCTAAAAAATAATAAGATGATCGCAACTAACGCTCCAGACCAAAATGCGATCATAAGTGCTGCGATTCCCATTGCAATACCAAGCAAAAAACCAATACCAATCATAAGTTTAATATCCCCAAATCCCATAAGTTTGCCATCTGAGAAGTACCACAACAAGAAAAACGGTAGCGGCAAGAGTATGCCACCCAACAGATGCCACAGTTCAGGTACTGTTATACCAACTGGTGAAATAAAAAGATTAAGAAATGTGAGTACTATAAATAAATAGCACAGCCGATTTGGAATGATCATATGCTTAAGATCATAGACCGATATAACAATCAGCAAACACATACAGAAAACAGCAAACAGAAGCGGTGCTAGAAACTGCCACAATGTAGCGCCTGGTACATAGTACTTGGCAGCGAGTGCAACAAATACCAATCCTGTTATTGCCTCAACGATAGGATACTGCCAAGCAATTTTGCTTTTGCATTTGGTGCAACGTCTACGTTGAATAATAAAACTCACAATCGGGAGCAATTCATACCAGTGAAGTGTTTTGCCGCACGACATACACATTGATCTACCACCAAGTCCTTTACCAGTCTGGAATCGGTAAATAACGACATTCAAAAAACTGCCAATAAGCGTTCCTAAAATAAAGAGAGCAAAATAATAAGGCAACATAGAAAAATAGCGATTAGTTAAAACTATATCTAGTATAGCATTTCATTTTCTGCAGAGATAGGTCGAACAAAACAAAAACCCCTTATGGGGTTTTTGTTTTTTAGCCATGAGCTATATTACGCACACGCAAGAAGAGAACCAAGCGCTGCATCTTCGAGTTTTGAAGCTCCACTTGAATCAACACACCAGTAGTCAGTTCCAGAAGATGGACCAATTAATTTTGTGCTCTTCATTTCAGTTGAAGCAGCCCAGCCAGCAGCATTATTGTTACAAACTGGTGTTCCACCAGCGGCTGTACCAGCGGCCGCAACAGGTGCAGCAATACCACCAGCTGCCGTACAGACGTTGTTATATGAGCTATTGTTACCATCGTAATAGATTTCAGCTTGTGCTCGTGCATTTGCCAAGTTTGCCTTCACAGCAGCATCAGCACCTTTGTTACGAGCTGAGTTAAGTGATGCCAACACAACTGACGCCAAAACACCAATGATCGCAATAACGACCAAAAGTTCGATAAGTGTAAAACCTTTGTTATTCTTTTGCATAATAAATTAACTTTTGTCGCCAGCCTCACGGTAATGATAATAAGTGATACTGGCAAGACTTACTTTGTAATGGATTTATTTTAGCACGGATAGCGAGAATGCCTGTAAAGATCAAGCTGTGGATAAGTTTAAGAAGATTTTATTGAATACCGCCGGCAATATTGTAAATCGGCATAAGGACTGAGGCCAAGAGCACACCAACAGCAAGACCAAGCGTCACGATCATGATTGGTTCAATGAGTCCAACCATAGTATCGACAGCATCATCAACTTCGCGTTTGTAAAACTTCGCTAAAGTTTTAAGTATGGATCCGAGCGAACCAGTTTCTTCACCAACTTTCACCATCTGCACAAGTATCGGTGGCATCATGGCATGCTTTGCTAGTGCATCAGAAAACGAGCTACCTGCTTTGACGTCTTCTTCTGCTTGCTTCATGACAGCAGCATATACTCGGTTCCCAACCACAGTCCCAGTGATTTCGATTGATCGAACAATTGAAATACCTGAAGAAAGCATAGTATCCAAGTTGTCAGCAACTCGTGCTAGATAGAATTTAGTAAAGACTTTGCCGATGATTGGAAATGAAAGTTTAACACCGTCCAAGTATTGTTTGCCTGAGTCCCCTCTCGAGAGATACCAAACGTAGCCAACTCCCATCGCAAGGACAATAAGGACAATAATACCGTAATGGACAAAGAAGTCACTCATACCAATAACCACTTTGGTATACAAGGGCACTGTTTGCCCACTTTCTTTAATAATTTGCGAAAGTTTTGGAATAACCATGGTAAACATGAGCCCCATCACCGCAAAGAACGTAAATATAACAAATGCTGGATAAATCAATGCATTCTTTGTCTTCGATGCGAGTGCATAATTTCTATCCAAATAATCTGCCAAGAAATTAAATGTCTGAGTAAGCTTGCCGGATTCTTCACCTGCTTTGACCATGTTCACGTAGAAATCAGAGAACACATCCGGGTGTTTTTCCATAGCACCAGAAATCGAATAACCGGCCTGTAGGTCATCTACTAACTGCGTAAGTTTTTTCGATAGAAGAGGATTTTCAACATTGGAAGCAAGTAGTGAAAATGCCTTGAGCGCAGAGACTTGCGCTTCAAACAATGTTGCAATCTGACGTGAGAGAATCACGACATCTTTGATTTTTACCCTTTCAAATATGGACATCTTGAGAAGAGTTTTCTTCTCATCATCACCTTTGATGGAAACGACGACGAAACCACGACGCTGCAGTGCCGCAATAGCGAGGTCTTTTGTGCGCGCCTCAATAAGCCCTTCTTTATTCTCGCCTCCGGTGGTAACAATTTTATATTTATATTGCATGTGATTAAGCTAGGCGCTCCAAGTTCTTTGGATTAAATGAATACAAGTAAGCATTGTCCATCGTGATCTCACCCGCTCGAACAAGCTCTAGCAATGATCGATTCATATCGATCATGCCTTGCTCATAGCCAGTTTCAATAACAACATCGATTTCATGGGTACGTTTCTCCCGAATCAAATTTGATACTGCAGTATTATTTATAAGAAGCTCATATGCTGGCACGAGTCCGCCAGTGATTTTGGGTATAAGACGCTGAGAGAAGACGCCAATTAAAGATGATGCAAGCTGCACACGAATTTGATCCTGCTGATTGCCGGGGAATGTATCTATAATACGATCAATTGTCTGCGATGCATTATTGGTGTGAAGTGTCGAAAGTACCAAGTGTCCTGTTTCTGCAGCACTAACAGCTGTCGCTATGGTCTCATGGCTTCGCATTTCACCGATCAAGATCACATTCACATCTTCACGAAAAATTGATTTGAGCGCAGTATTGAAATCTTTGGTATCTATACCGATTTCACGCTGATCGATAATCGCATGTTTTGGTTGGTACATGTATTCGATAGGATCTTCGATGGTGACAATATGCTCTGCACGTTCATTGTTGATGAGGTTAATCATCGAAGCAAGCGTTGTAGATTTGCCCTGCCCGACTGGGCCAACAACCAAGAAAAAGCCTTGTTTTTTTCTAGTAAATGTTTCAATGATAGCTGGCAGATGAAGTTCTGCAAGGGATTTCACTTCAGGGATCAGACGAAGCGCGATTGCTACGATACCTTTGGTATAAAATGCATTACCGCGAAGCCTTGCCTGTCCTTTGAATTCATAAGAGAAATCAACTTCTTGGTTGACGAGGAAAAGCTTAAATTTTTCATCACCCAAAAGTACATTCAAAACTCCTAATGAATCTTCTTTTGTATACACATTTCTCTTGACGAGAAATATCAGCTGTCCTGCTACACGAATAGCAGGATAACGCATGCCAGCAATATGCAAATCTGATCCGCCTTCGCGGATGAGCGTAGTTATGAGTTCATCAACTTCTTTTATGTAATCCATATTTTTTCAATAACTCTTTTCTCACTATTGTAGTAAAAATAAATATACGTATGTAGTATAGCACTGGTTCCTTATTTTATAAATCATTATAGATTTCTTGGAACGGTAGCGTACCTTGCAAACTTTTGATAATCGCATCTTCTTTCATCGTAAGCATACCTCGACTTCTAGCGGATTTATAAATTTCACTTTCAATCGGACTCGTCAATATTATGTGCTGCATTTCTTTATCAACAGCAAACATTTCAAATACTGCCATACGATCATGAGTACCATTGGGACATTCTGGCGACGGTACGACTTCGTACATAACATTATCAGTTGGAATTTGTTTTTTAGCTTCTTCTGGCAAATCAGTAAATTCTTTAGCCATGATTTGTCGCATCGTATCATCCATTGGTACTTGTTTGCGAGAATCTGGACATACCACACGAGCGAGGCGCTGAGCAACAGAAAGGATTAGCGTTGGCGCGATCAAATACGGGTCGACACCCATATCAATGAGACGCGGGATAACGCCGATAGCATTGTTAGTGTGTAGCGTTGAGAATACCAAATGGCCAGTCAATGCAGCCTGAATAGCAAGCTGAGCTGTTTCTTTATCACGGATTTCTCCAACCATGATAATGTCAGGGTCCTGACGGAGTATTGATCTAAGTCCTGAAGCAAAGGTATACCCTATTTCAGGCATGACTTGAGATTGGTTAACATCTGGAATTTGATATTCAACTGGATCTTCAAGTGATACCACATTTTGTTTCTCACGATCTATCTCATTTAACATTGAATAAAGCGTTGTTGATTTACCAGACCCAGTTGGTCCTGTAATCAAAATAAGTCCATAGGGGCGCTTCAACGCACTACGAACAAGACCCATATTACGCTCATTTAAACCAAGCTGCGCAAGCGTTTTAACGCCTTTTTCCGAATCCAAGATACGCATAACAACTTTCTCGCCATAATAGGCCGGAAATGTTGAGACACGGAATTCAACTTTTCTACCAGCAATTTTTGTTGCAAAACTCCCGTCTTGAGGTTTACGCTTTTCATCAAGACGAAGCTTCGCCATGATCTTGATACGCGCAACAATACCGGCATAGACATTGAGCGGCAAGACTAAGCTTGTATGCAGTGTGCCATCAATGCGGAAGCGGACTTTAACTTTATCGCCAGTATTTTCGATATGAATATCAGATGCATTACCTTCAGTAGCATGCCGGACTATGACTGCCACAATTTTTATAATTGGCGCCTCTTCAACTATTTGTTCCTCTTCTCCTGGCTTGAGCGTGTTTTGTATCTTATTATTTTCAATTTTGACATCTTTGGTGTCTACATCTGCAAGCTCAGAATCAATTTCAGAGATCGCTTGATCAACCTCTCCCGTTAAGCCTTTATAATTATTTAAAATGACTTCAAAGTTTTTCTTTGTAATCAAAAAGATCTTGTACGGCACACCAAGCTTAGAGGTAATAAATTGCAGTGCATCAATTGCTTCAAAATTATCTGGTTCAACAACACCAACTTCCAAGACACCCGAAGTTACAGCAAGCGGCACAAACATGTAGTGTTTAGCTGAATCCTCAGGAATATATTTTAATATTTCAAATGTAACCGATTTTGGGTCAACAATTTTTGTGGGAATATTGTAATACGTCCCCTTCAGTTCAAGAAGTTTCTGAGCTTCAAGACCGAGTTCCAAGAGCACTGCATCAATATCGCCCGCATGCTTTTCATCTGCGAGACGAACAATTTCATTAATTTGATTTTCTCGAATAACACCCTGTGTTGCGAGGTTGTCTAAAAAAGTCATATAAATTCAAAAAGGATCATTAATTAAGTCCAGAACTTAAGGTCTTGAAGGAGATAACGCTTCCATAGACTATTTGACCATCGATCTTTGCTGCCGCCTTAACATAGTAAGTTGTCGCCGGAGACAATCCTGCAATTGTAGCTGTAAATGGCGCTGTACTGCTGGTTTGCTTTACCGTGACTGCACCTAATGTCTGTGTTAATCCCCATTCAAACCAACGCTCTGTTGCGATCACCCCACTTGCAAGCGATGCGTTTGCAACTACAGATGATTGTGTTGTCTGAGTAACTGGATTTGTCGTGATTTGGACAGTTTGGACAACAGTACTCACTGAAGTATCAGCTCCAATAGGTGCAAAAGGATTTGCACGTCCCTGATTGCCTAATTGCACAAGCGTTATACTATAGTCTTTCAAGCTTGTGAAAGATGGATTGGAGAAAATATCTCCATTTAACTTTATTGCTTGCATATTAAGTAGCGTATTGAGAAATTCTTCTCCCACGCTTATGCCTTGAACAGGACTTTCTGGTGTCTCACCAACAGTAACCAGACTATTAGTCGAATCTTTCTTGCCAGAAATAAAGGTGTACACTGCAAACAAAATCCCTGCGACGACAACAAAAATTATTACTTTTTTGATAATCTTTCCCATAGTTAATTCTTAAGCCAATAGGTTCTGATTTTAAAGTTAAAGGTATACAAATCTTTATCGTTATTGCCAGTCGCATCAAACGATATACCTTGCATATCGACAATGCGCAATCCTTGTTCAATATCTTTTAAGAAAGTATAAAAATTTCCATAGCTTGTCTGCACTGAAAATGACATATCGAATAAACCATACTCTTGATTCTGTAGTGCAAGTGCTGCTCCCCCCTCATCAACAGGTTTACCATTTGCGTCATTTTTTAAGGTTGGACTGACGCTAACATTTGTAAGAGACATACCATACTTGGCTGCAACAGAATCGATTTCAAGGATCAGACGGATATTGTCGACATTATCAGGTAATAGTTTGCGCAAATGCTCAATCTGATCAGGCGAAAACTCATTATACTTTGCAACTAGTTCATCTCGCTTTTCCTCAAGTTGCTTCGCATTCGCCAGTGCCTGACCAAATGCCGCTTCTTTGACTTGTAACTCTTTGACTTCTTTATACATAGGGTTGGTTACTAACAAGAAAAGCCCAATTGCAAGTGAAACTAGTATAGCTGGAAAAATAAAGCGCAACATATTAGTTTGTGGTTGTGCTATTAGTTGGTAATGCAGGCGGCGCCACAGGAGAAAGTATTGGTTCAGTTGGAACAGTTATTATAGTATTTTCTGGAGACTCAGGTATACCCGCTTGGCGATTAATCATTTCTTGGTATGAGACAAATGATTTATCAACTGAAAAAGTAAGGTGAAAATTCACTTTACCAAAAGGGTCAATGGTCAGATTTGAAAAAACAGGATCCTTAATATATTTATTTTGGGAAAATACATCTGCCTGAAGTGCGATCGGCGTATAGCCACTTGCAGATTGACCATCGATATCAATAGTAATATCGTCACTAAGCAGATTATCAGGCTTGCCAATATCATACTCAAATTTTGTATATCGTATCGTCTTTAAGGTCAATGCTTGCAAGGAATCAAACAAAGGGCTTACGATCATATGGCCTGCAAGTAACTGATCTGCTCCCTGTATTCTTCTGTCGAGGGTTTGCAAATCGCTAATAAGCGATGGTTCAAAGCGTGATTTAGCGAGTTCAAGCTGGTTGGACATATCATCCACACGCTTCACGAGTACTGCATGATAAAAATATGCACCTGCTGCAGCTGCAATTGATGCAAAAAATATAATAGTTCCGATAAATACAGTAAGTGAAACTGGCTGAGACGATTGTATTCGTTCTTCGGAAAGTGATTTTTTGGGTATGAAAGATGTTTGGGCTTCTTTATCCATTGAGAAGGAATAAACTAAAAAAAAATAAATAACTACTCCCATTCTAATATGCAACGTGTGCAATGTATAGTGTATAACCTAACTATTCTGTTCAAGTTCTCGAAGTGCGAGACCCGCAGCAACGGCAAATTCAGGCCCTGCGCTCTCCAATACCTTATCGAGAAATGCTGGCGCTTCTACTTTATCAAATGGCTTAGCCAAAATGACTTCGCTTTTAAATGCTTCCTGTGCTGCCGGCAAAAAACCTTTTAACAGTACCCCCCCACCTGTCAAAATAACCTTACTGATTGTTTTATTTTGTTCACGCTCATAATTTAAAATAACGCTAGCCGTTTCAGATAAAATATAATCAATCGATAGTTTGACAACCTGCGCAACACTCGGATCAGCTGGGTTACCGAGGAGTCCAAATTCGCGCTTAGTTTGCTCACCTTGCAAAAAGGTCACATTGAGCGACGTCGCAAGTGCACTACTAATATCCTGCGAGCCGCGATTGATGGTGTGGAATTTATGCACAATGCCATATTCAATAATTGAAAGCTTGGTTTTCATAGCCCCCATATCGATAATAAGGACCGTCGAAAGTTCATGATTGAAGCTACTTCGTATACTTGAGAAGAGTTCAATTTCAAAAAAAGAAGCATCAAGTGCAGTAGACTTCACGATATCTCGATATTTTTGGATTGTTTCATTGTGGATTGCTGCAATAAGAATTTCCCGTTTTGCTACCATTGCCCCAGCGGTCGGACTCTCCTCAAATGATTCTTCCTTTTTCGGAATAATCCACCAATCAAGGGACACTTCGGTTATTGGTACTGGAATATATTTGCGTGCTTCAGTTGCAATGACATTCGGCAATTCTTTTTCTGAAATTGATGATGGCAAGTTTATAAGAAACACCAAACTCGAAGCTGCAGGGATGGAAATAGCACACTCTTTAGTCGTAATGCTTGCTTCACGGAGCACATCGGTAAGGGCGAGGCTTAACTTATCTGGCGGTAAATTTGTTGTATGACCAACTTCGAGTTCTGCATATGGACCAAGCGCGAGTGCGCCATAGGTTTCGAGGATTGCCTTTGCACCTTTGCGCCTAAGTTGAACAACTTTGATAGCGGATGAACCAATATCAATACCAACAACACTCTCGCCTTTATTGCCGCTACTAAATGCAGACAAACCAGTTGATAAGATTTTTGAAAATGGATTCATATGAGAAAAATACGTATGTAGTATATCATATAGTATATGAATTTTTATAGGATGATTTTAGATATCATCTTCCCTATCTCCTGCCTCTCGTGCAAGAAAAAAGGCGAATTTTTATGTTTTTCTTGTATCAGTAAATTTGATGAGCCGAGAGAAAATAAAGATTCAAAAGCGATTAGTCTCTTTGACTACAGAAACCCAGTTTTAAAACATGCGCTTTGGGTCTTGAAGTATAAAAACAAACGTGGCATTGCAGAGAATTTAGGCAAAGCACTTTATGAAAAACTTCTCGAGGAGTACGTAGAGATAAAGCTCGTCGGCAAAAGTAATCCGCCGATCATAGTCCCCATCCCCATTAGTAAATCTCGCAAGCGCAAGCGCGGCTATAACCAAAGCGAGCTTTTAGTTCGAGCCATACTTGCATCAGATCATGAAAAATTATTCAAAAATGGTATCGGTATATTAGAGAAAATAAAAAATACTGAACCCCAAGCCAGGATCAAGAACCGGCAAGAACGACTTAAGAACGTCGAAGGTGTTTTTGCAGCTAAGAAAAATATCTCGCTTCTCGGACAGACAATATTTTTGATTGATGACGTAACGACCACTGGTGCCACACTCAAAGACGCGACAAGAGCGCTCAAATCCGCCGGCGCAAAGAAGGTCTACATGTTTACCGTCGCGCATTAAATAATTATTAGATATTTGGAAAACTTATCACTACGGTCGTCCCTTTGCCTAATTCACTCTCAATATTGATCGAACCATAATGACGATCAACTATCTCTTTGACAATAGCAAGTCCGAGTCCTGTTCCAGTAGTACTCTCATACAGATCGTGTGCTCGGAAAAATGGTTGTAAAATAAATGCTAGTTTATCTTTTGCAATGCCCATGCCTGTGTCAGTAAAAGTTATAGTAATAGTACCAAGATCATCTCTCTTAATTTTCACCGTAATCGTATCCCCTCGCTCACTATACTGGATGGCATTATTCAAGATATTGTAGGACATCTGCAACAGCGCCATAGTATCCCCCTGTATGGTGATATCAGTAGCTTCAGCAAAAACGTTCGCAGTGATTCCTTTTTCATCGAGAAGTGGCTGTAACTTTTTTACAGCCGCAGTAACAACATCGATTAGAGCAACACTTGCCGTAGCAATAGCACTTTCTCGCTGTCTTGCAAGATCAAGAAGCGTGTTAGCGAGTGTCGTCATATCATTGACTTCGACAAGGACATTTTCGAGTGTCTCACGGGCGAGACTACTTGGCATTTTTTCATTGCGAAGCGCAACTTCAATATTGGTTTTCATAACGGCAAGTGGCGTGCGAAGCTCATGGGAAGCATTAGCAACGAAACGCCGCTCACGATTTATGGACTTTCGTATCGGTGCAAGTGTTCGCTCGGTCAGCAGAAGCCCTATGACAATAATAAAACCAAGCACGACTAAGTCAGCAAAAATAATCCGGCTTTTGAGCACTTCGTTGGCCTTATCAAGAATGAGTATCTGCAATATTGGATCAGCGACTTGTTCACGTATCGAAGTGCCAAGCTGCGTTTGGATGGAACTAAAGAGTAAGTAGCTAAACGTACCGAGAAGTACAACCGTTGTACCAGTATAAAGAAGCATGAGCTTTATCCGAGCAGCAAACAGTTCATCGTTATTCCATTTTGTAACCAATACCGCGAACGGTCGCAATAAGTGTTCCATTGTCGTGTAATTTTTTTCTAATATTTTTAATATGCACATCGACCGTATTTGAAAGTGTTGAGTCCGCAAAATCCCAAGCATGATCATAGAGCGTATCTCGAGTAATGACTTTACCACGATGACGCATCAAGTATTCAAGCACCATAAATTCCTTAAGTGTAAAAGTTATTTCTTTATCATTTTTGGTGACTCGGTGCTCTGTAGTATCAAGCACGATATCTTGCACTTCTAGTTTATTTTCTTCTAACTGTTTTGGCCGGCGCATGAGTGCGCGCACCCGAGCAACAAGCTCTTCGAATGCAAACGGCTTGGCGAGGTAATCATCAGCACCTGCATCAAGACCGAGGACTTTGTCATTGGTTGTATCGAGCGCAGTGAGCATAATAACGGGAATCGTAACATCCGCTGCACGCCAAAACCTGCAAATACTTACACCATCTTTACCAGGAAGCATACGATCGAGAATAACCAAATCATACTCAATCGTGTTTAATAGTATCCGCTTTTCTGCGGCTATTCCCTCGCCGAGCGTATCAACGGCAAAGCCCTCCTGCTCAAGGCCTCGTTTCATCACATCGGCAAGTTTTTTATTGTCTTCTACGACCAATACTTTCATGTCTCTATTGTAATACGCCCTCATGAATTATTCATGAAGTACAATACATGGTATTTGTGAACTAGGATTTAGAAGTAATATAGTTTATGAATTTTTCTTTTGTTGAATCTGGAATTAAATTCATAAACTTTATTGCTTTTTTATATCTTTCGTCTGACATATCAAAATCTTTCCCTTCTCCCAAGTAACTATATATTTCTGATTTTGTATAACCTGCTTGTTCTAGTACTGCTGTTGTTGGATGAACTTGGATTATATCAACTTCGTTTATATTGGAGCTTCTAAAATCCGGAGAATAGACCTCTAGAACAGTTCCATAGATAAGCGGCTCACCAGTTTCTCTTTTCGCGTAAAATTCAGAGAGTCGAGATTTTGATCTCTCATCTTTACATGAAAATGTATCTTGTAGCCACTTAGGGTTTTCTATAACAAAAACTCCAGTCACATTTTTTCTTACTTCATAACCAAAATCTCGAAATGTTTTACCTATTAAACCTCCATGTTTTATAGCATCATCAATAACTTTAATCTCTGAGTTACTTTTATCATATTCGAAAATTGTCAGCGCATACGTTCTGGCGATATTTTTTTCATCTGAAAGAAAAGCTTCTCGCATAAAATCGTCATGTCGTAAAACTTCAGAGTGAATTTTCCCATATTTTGCTTCTAAAACATCAGTATGAAGCTTTTTGGTTATATTAAAATGTTCCATGAATTCTATATCTCTGAATACTCTTTGTTGATTTCTAAGATTTTGCGGAGACGGCGAGATTCGAACTCGCGAGGGCTTTCACCCTGCCTCCTTAGCAAGGAGGTACGTTAGACCACTCTGACACGTCTCCAAACTTATATTTGTGTGATTAATTTAGCATATTTTTTGAAGAATAGAAAATAAAACAAAAAGTAAATATTTGATAGAAAAGTTGATAAATTTGTAGTAATAAACTACATTAGTTCTATTGGAGGCGTGGATGAGTGGTTTAAATCAACAGTTTACTAAACTGTCGACCCTTTACCGGGTCCGTGAGTTCGAATCTCACCGCCTCCGCTTGAGCTTCGCGAAAGCGCTGGCGAGCATGTGAACTGCTTCACATGCGGGTGAGGTTCGAAAGACTTTTCCGTACGAGCGTAGCGAGGTGGAAAAGTACCAGGCTCTGTAGGTAGCCGAATCTCACCGCCTCCGCAAAAAGAAAGAAGAGATATAGACATATCTCTTCTTGTATCCATTACTTATACCTCTAAAAAACCAAACTGCGCAATGAGTTTGTTTTCCAAATCTTGCAGTGTCCCGGCATTTTCTATTTGAATATATACTCCAGCTCGCTTTGCTGCTCTAATAATTTCATCTCTATTGTTTGTCCACCAACGTAACTTGATATCAATTTTATCAAGATCAGGCACTCCTATCTCTCCCTCAAGACTCAAATCTTTTCTCTTGTCTTGTTTTGTTCTTTCATACAATCGCTTCCGACAACTTTCGTCCGATGAAACGATTTCGATAATTTTCATTGATGAAACATATCTAATCTTTGTTAATGAAAGCATCATTTCAAATTCTTCCACCGATCGCGGACTTCCTTCATGAAGGATGTATTGATCTGGCTTAAGGTTTTTGAATAAATGTGTAAGCCAAAGCGATGCTGCAACAATAGCAGGCTGCCGTAAACAAGCATTATTGATGCGTTCCATCTGTTCGGTTAGGTAAGTTTTTTGCTGAATGCAATCCCGTATGAGATCACCAGTGCTTAGTTCTAATACTGATAGTGAATATTTCGTATACCAATCATGAACTATTTTAGTGGCTGTGCCTTTACCAGAACCGCTTTGCCCTACAATAATAAGCCATTGGGGTAATTGTGGAGTTTCCATGTACAAATTTTTCTTCACTCTACCTTACTTAATAACCTTTGTCAAAAAAAGGAATTGTATTGTATTAAAATTAGAAAATAATTTAAAGATTATCTATTCCAAGTGCTATACTATTTCCATGGAAGAAGAGCTAGTCAAACTCAAAGCCGAAAATGAACGCCTGAACAAAATGAATCAGGTCAAAAGCGAATGGATCTCGATCGCGGCCCATCAACTGCGTACCTCCCTCTCTGCTATAAAATGGATACTCAAAATGTTCATCGATGGCGACTTCGGCAAACTTTCTCAAGAGCAAGACTCCATGATGAGCAAAGCCTACGGCTCCAACGAGCGCATGCTTGCGCTTATCCAAGAGATGCTGTCGCTAAACCATAACGACGAAGCGACGCTTACCTACGATATCAAAGAAAATAACCTGATGGATATTATCGAATCAACGCTGTTTGACTTTACTGGTGAGTCATTCAAGAAAGGCGTCGAGATCGTATTTCTACGACCAGAAGAAACAATACCACTCTTGCCTTTCGACAAAGAGAAAGTCCGCGTCGTCATCCAAAACCTCATCGAAAATGCTATCAAGTACAGCCGCAAAGGCGACAAGGTCTTCATCGGCATTCACGTCTACCCTGATACAGTGAGTCTCACCGTTAAAGACACTGGCATTGGCATTCCCCAAAGCCAGCAGGAGCATATATTTGAGAAATTCTTCCGCGCAACGAATGCAAAAGAAAAAGAAGAGATCGGTTCTGGACTCGGACTCTATACCGTCAAAAATATCATCACTGAACACGGGGGGACTATTACCTTTGAGAGTAAAGACAACGAAGGAACAACATTTACGATAACGCTTCCCTTGCACAAGGCGTCCCACTAGGTGTATACTCGATACATATCCGAGAGAAACTGAGGCTATACATCCGGAAACATATTCGTTATTAAATTAATTTATGTAGAAGAGGATATCCTTTTCTCACCACTACCGAATGCATAAGAAAATTTTGATTGTTGAAGATGATTCTTTCCTCCAAGGTCTTTCTGCTGGCAAACTTGCCAAAGAAGGTTTTGAAATAGCGACTGCCGGCAACGGCGAAGATGCTATTAAGCTTGCCGATAGCGACAAGCCTGATCTGATTTTGCTCGATTTGGTGCTACCTGGTATGGACGGCTTTACCACTCTCGATAAAATAAGGAAAAATGCAGCTCTTGCTGCGACGCCAGTCATCGTCTTCTCAAATTTGAGTGAAGAGAAAAACATCACCCACGCTAAAGAACTCGGCGCTACAGACTTCATGATCAAATCAAACTTCACACTTGATGAATTGGCTGAAAAGATCAAGAGCATTCTCAAGTAATTTTTATTAATCTAAAATTTTATATATGAGCAAAACATCAGCAATTATTGGGCTTATCGTGCTTGTCGCCGTTGGCGGATTCTTACTTTTTAATAAAAAGAAGGCACCTGAATCAACGACACCGACATTTACCACAGAAACTAATACCTACGTTCCCGACACCAATAGCCAAGACTTCCTCGCGACGCCTGAGCCACAAACAGTCGCTGTTACCTATACCAACACAGGCTTTAGCCCAGGAACAGTGACTATCAACAAAGGTGACACGGTCACATTTGAAAACAAGGGTACTCAAAATATGTGGGTCGCATCAAATCCTCATCCTGCACATACTGACTATTCAGCGTTTGACGCCAAGAAGGGCTACGCACCGGGTGAAAGCTATAGTTATACTTTCACTGAAACTGGCACGTTCCCATTCCATGATCATTTGCATTCTTCCCTCGGCGGCACCATCATCGTAGTTGCAGGAGATAAATAAAAAAGAATTCTAAACAAAAACAAAACCGTACGGTTTTGTTTTTGTTTACGCTACAATAGACCTACATGCAAAAAAGTGACCCACTTACTACCCATTTTAGGATTGATGTTAAAGCTCAATCAGCCCTCAAACGCTTAGGGATCGTTACGATCAAGGACATGCTCTATCATTTCCCTGCTCGCTACTCGAGCATCGCAGAGCTTCATTTTATTAATGAACTCTCAGTCGGTGAACAGGCAACCATCCTCGGCACGATTACCAAAGCAAATACCAAGAAATCCTTCAGAACTAAAGTGCCCATAGCCGAAGTAACACTCGAAGACCAGACAGGTACTATTTCTATCGTTTGGTTCCATCAAGCCTACTTAGCAAAAATGTTTCGAGTCGGCGATAGTGTCAAAGTTACCGGCCGTGTCACTGAAACTAAACAGGGCCTGACGCTTGCCAATCCAGAAATCGAAAAAACTCCTACTCTTGCGATCGACATGCACCATACACTTTTTGCAAATGACAGCGCATCGCATAAAAGCATTTCGTTCCCTATTTATCCTGAGAGCCGTGGCGTAACATCCAAATTTATATACCACACGATACAGAAAATATTAAAAAGTGATTTACTCGAGTCACTCATCGATCCAATACCAGAATTTATTTTAAAAAAGTACAGTTTACCCAAGCTGCAAACAGCGCTCGTCTGGATTCATGCCCCCCAAAACGAAAACCATGCACTTGCAGCGCGCAAACGCTTTGCATTTGAAGAAGTATTTTTCATACAGCTCGTCAAGCAAAGAGAGCGCAACAAATTTAAACATGAGCGCTCTTACACGATTAATATTCCAGAGGCAACCATCACTGACTTTACCAAGCGATTCCCCTTTGCATTAACAGAAGGTCAAGAGCGCGCCATCAAAGGCATCACTGCAGATCTTGTTAAAGGTCATCCTATGTCACGACTACTCGAAGGTGATGTTGGCTCCGGCAAAACTGCTATTGCTGCAACAGCGGCATACGGCATCGTCACCAATCGTCCAGCACTGCAGACGTTTGGTAATCTCCAAGTAGCCTATATGGCACCCACCGAAATACTTGCCACCCAGCTCTTTGAGAATTTTATTTCTTATTTTAGGCACACCGGCATACAGATTGGGCTCATGACTGGCTCAGGCTGTCGAAAATTCCCGAGCAAGGTCGCATCTGCCACAACGACCTGGACTAATATTTCGCGTGCGCAACTTTTAAAATGGGTAGTCAACGGGGAAATACCAATACTTATCGGCACTCATGCGCTTATTCAAAAAAGTGTCATCTTCAAGCATCTCGCACTTGTGATTATCGATGAGCAACATCGTTTCGGCACGATGCAGCGCAGCTCGCTCGTCCATAAAGATAGCAAGCTCGGGACTGTGGTACCACATTTGCTTTCGATGACTGCGACACCTATCCCTCGAACGCTTGCGCTGACGATTTATGGCGATCTTGATCTTACACTTCTCGATCAAATGCCTCACGGGAGAAAGCCTATCATTACTAAAATTATTGCTTCAGCAAAGCGTGATGAAGCGTATACTGAGATAGAGAAGGAACTCGTCAAAGGCAGGCAGGTATATATTATCTGTCCGCGAATCAACGAACCAGATCCAACCAAAGAACTAGCCCTCCAAGCAAAGTCTGTGACTGAAGAAGCAAAACGATTGAAATTGAAAGTATTTCCCAAGTACACCATCGGCATCCTGCATTCGAAAATGACGAAACAAAAGAAAGAAAAAGTTATGGATGATTTCTCAAAGCATGCAATAGATATCCTCTGCGCGACTTCAGTTGTCGAAGTTGGCGTCAACGTCCCCAATGCTACTGTTATCGTTATCGAAGGTGCAGAGCGATTTGGACTCGCACAATTACACCAGCTCCGAGGTCGAGTGATACGCAGCAATGAGCAAGCGTACTGTTACTTATTTGCTGAAGCGAAATCAGAGAAAACTCGCGACCGACTGCAAGCGCTTGTGACTGCAAAAAATGGTTTTGAACTATCCGAACTCGACCTGACACTTCGTGGCGCAGGCGAGCTAGGCGGAGGGCGCCAATGGGGTATTACTGATATCGGCATGGAAGCAATCAAGAATATAAAGATGGTAGAAGCAGCACGAAGTGAAGCATACGAACTCGTAGAAACTGGATCACTTATAAACTACCCTGCATTAGAAAGCACCCTTGGGGAACGTAAGGCAAGCGAAATCCATTTTGAATAATAGTATTGTTGGACTTATGTCAATAACGAAACGTAGCAAATTAATAATTTTGAACCGAACATTGTCTGAGCATTCCACAATTTCTAACACAGAATGCGAGTTTGTGAGGTAAGAAATTATTAATTTGTGAAGTTTATTATGTACGTTACTGAGCAAATGCAGGTGCATTACCACTTACGGTAGGACGAATATTCTTTTTTGTGATATTTGAATTAACAATTACTTCTTTGAGGTATTGCTTCATATAGGCGCTAGCTTTTTGAGCTTTTGTTTCTTCGGTTGATTCAACTGGTACTACTTCCAACTGTATATCTGGATATTTTGCCCGAATACTATTGATAGCAAGCCTCATTTGTCCACGACTGGAAGCGCTGGTTACCGTATCAAACAAAACTATAGCTGGTTTCTTGTACTTCTTATTACTCATTATTTTTTCAACTTCAGATTGAAGCGTGCCAGATGTACTTGTCATAATACCCAAGACGCGGTCAGTGTCCTTTGCGAAAGTAATTTTCTCTGTTTGTGTTTCTGGAGATACGACTGCCTCTTTGACAGTATCAACAGACTCACCTGGTAAGGCCTCATCTCTGATAGCCTCTGGGAGATTTTCTGTAGCGGTTGTCTCTGGCTTTTTATCTAATGGTGTATCAAAAAGATTTTGTGGACTGATTTTTTTATCTGCTTTTGGCAAGAGTCCAGCTTCTTGTTTCAATTTTTTCAGCTCATTTTTCTTATTTTCATATTCGTAGGCACTTACTGGTTCACTATCTTTTATGACATAGCCATTCACAACTTCATACTGACGAAGATCAGTTTCGAGTCTCTTAATTGCTGACTGAATATCTTCAGGTAGAGCTTGACCTGCTTCTAATTTTTTGTCTCCTCCTTTTGCTTCAACTTTTAGCTCTTCTTTAAAACCTTCAATTTGCCGAGAGACATTATCTGTCTGCAAAATATGAGCAATATCTGGATCAACATCAGATGAATCAATGATGCTTCTAAATCTATCTTCCATATACGTCGTGAATTTTTGTCCAACGAGTTGTTCTTTGGTTTGCGGCAATTCAACATACGTAAATATCACATTCGGATGACGTGGTTTCATATATTCGATCTGCGTCATAAATTCTTCACGCTTCTTAGGATCAGCTTCGAAAACTAACACTTCTGGATGTGCATGCTTTTGGGTATATGTTGCCACTCGGACTCCGAGGTCAGCGGCATTAGTGCCCATAAATCCATAGACATAGTCTGCATTTGGATTAAGCGCAATATCATTACCTTTCTTTCTTTCTATTTTTACTGGTTCAGCGTAAAAACCTTGTCCTGGTTTATAGATTGCATCAATGACTGAGCTCTTTGGTTTGTTTCGTTCTTGGATTGTTGCATCTTTTTCATATTGACCTCGCTCGAGTGGTCGACGTCCAACGATCGGCACAGGCACAAATGGCATATGATAATCCTCGCCACCTGTTGGAATGTTTAACCGTACAATATGATCAGGAACTGTCGTTACGATCGTGTGATCAACTACAGCTTGGCCGGGACCAACGACTGTTGAGATAATTTTAAAATGTTCTTCTCCATTACTATCAAAACCAACTGACTGTGCAACCTCTGCAAATTTACCTGTGAAAATTGTTTCCCCATTCACATTTGCAAACATAAGTTTATTTATTGGACTGTCTGCGGGAATATCTATATTACCTTCCGCATCAACTGGTATTTCAAAAACTCGATGCTGTGAATCTTGCGAGAGTGAGAAAAGCATTTTCATATGCCCTCCGCTAGTTTGCCCTGGTACATCAACTTGCGCACCCTCATGGAAAGATCCACCGCGAGTCATATGTGCAATATTCATTGTTATATTGCCTTCAGCATCCATGCTCGGAGCACCGGCACCAGAACCCCAGTGTGTTTTAAGCTCATTTAAGTTTGAAGTTCGCGTATCATTATCCATCCACTCATCACGATGAATCTGGTGTGCATCAGAATGCTTTTGCATGTAGTCATGCGCTCGCCCAGTTACATGCTCGGTGACTTCGTGTGAACCTTGAGTCATAGAAGGTACAATCCCATGTTGAACGAGTTCTGCTTGAGAACCTGGAGCAAGTGTTCCATCTGGATTGAATTTTAGGTGTACATCACTTGCAACAGTTTGATTACCGTTCAAAATTTCATATGTTGTGCCATCTGGACTTGCGTGAACTGACACTCCTTCTGGGAGTAACATCTTGCCATTACCGACGATGATTCCTTGCTCTTGGCCTTTGGGAACAAAGAGATCTTGTTTGCCTCCTATCCATTCTTGGAGCTTATGCACAATCGGGGCAGCAAGATGTGCAACACCATGGACAGCTAGTCCAACTGCGCTTCCGACAATCACAGTTTTAGCAAACGCTCCTGCGACTCGCTGAGCTTTCATTTTTCTAAAAATTCTATCTTTTGCTTCAATACCTTTCTCTCCCTCAACCAAAAGATCATGATACACATTAGTTAGTATTTCCAAATTTCTATCAAAGTTCTCTGGCCCAGGCAGTGTTATCTCACCAGAAGCGACTGCATTACGCAATGCAACTTTTAGTTCTGCATTTTTAACAAGCATGTCTGTTCGATCTGTTTCTATACTATTGAATTTGTCATATGAAATGAGATCAATATTTTTTTGATTATTTAATTTAGTTCTTGCTTCTAGATCTGCCACACGCCCGAGAATATCTTCTATGGCATCAGGAGGAAGCTTACCTTCATTAACTTTTTTTAGATCAGCTTCAAGCCCTGCAATAATTTCTGTTGCGCCTTTCATTTCATAGGTATTCTTCTCCATAGTCCGACGGCGCTTCATGTCTTCTTCGGTAAATTCCATACCTTTAGCACGCTCACGCATATGTTGCGAGCGCTCACGGGTAACACGAGCTGATTCTTTGAGCGCAGCAACGCCGCCCGAGAATGCTAAGCCTGCAGCACCAAAGGTAAACACATTAGCAAACTTCGATCCCCAACTTCCAGTCCTTTCTGCTAAAAATTTAGCTGCTCCATAAGCCGCGGCTGTAGCAAGCATGGCACCAGGTGCATTCATGAAGATCTGTCCAACCTTACTATTTTGCATTTTCTCAACTGCTTTATCAAAGAAATTAAAATTTGCTTTCGTACTCAAACTATCGCGGGCTGTACCGAGTGTAATTTCAACATCAAAATCAAGCTCAGTAAGCTTTGCCCCATGTTCTACTGCATCTCTAACATCTTCAGCAATATTGAATAAGTTATCTGCATACAAGCTTCCCTTTTTAGCAATTTCTGGATCAAACGGAGCAAGTATACGATTTCTTTCCTCTGTAAATGCTGCTTTATCCATGGAACCTCCGGCAAAAGCTCTGATAAGGGCTTTAATTTGTTCATTTACTTGTGCAGGAATTTTTTCAGTTTTTTCTTTTTTAGATTTGAGTTCATCTTCACGGAGTGTGTCATTTTCATATTCACTTGTAAAACGAGCAACAATTGCCTGCATGGCTTCATCACTTGCCTTGCTTGTGTCTGCTTTATTAGGATCAAAACCTTTTTCGCCAGCATATAAATTGCCTGTCTCTATAATTTCATTGCGTGCCTCCGCGATCTTTTTCTGACGATAGTATTCCTGGGCCAGGTTGTGCTTCCAAATTCGATTCCAGTGTTTTTTTAACCAATTGCCGGACCGCTCTTCGCCCGACTCTGTCATATTGGCATCGCCAATATCTCGAGCTTGAGTTTCGAGAAGTTTGTTGGCATTCACCACTGCCGCTTTGTAAATTTTCTTTTCTATTTTTTTATTTTTCTCTTCTTGCTCGAGTACGAGTTTCTCTTCAATATCTTTCTTGGCACGCTCTGTTACTGCATGATCACTAGCAATATTATTTGGAGTTTCGTGAGGCATGGCATTATCCTACGTACATAGTTCTAAAAGCGAGTAGTGTACTTGCAACTTTTTCATCAATATCTGGTATTTGCCCACGGATAAAGGTCTCTGTTGCTTTCTCGTCACCTGCGTCGAGTAAGCCTTCAAATTCTGCAAGCGCACTTTCAGGCATATTTGCCATGATCATGGCATTGATCCGATCTTCAACGCGAGACAATAAATCAGATTTGATTTGAGCGACTACTTCTGGATCTTTTGTATTGAAACCTTTTTCTTCGATAATCTTATCGACAAACTCTTCAATATTTTTCATATCAAAATTATGCTACTTAAATAAATAATAGTCAATTAGCCTACTTTGTCCTTGTAAGTATAACAAAGAAACTCAAAAAGAGTAGGGATTACAGTGTCCGTCCTCTTGGATTCGAACCAAGGACCCTCGAGGTATAAGCTCGATGCTCTAACCAACTGAGCTAAGGACGGATGTATGGTATGTATGGTTATGATATAGTAGTCATATAGAATAAACAATATTTAAAACCTATGAATGAATTTACAGCAAAAAAGTTAGGTGAAGTGATTGCCTTTATGAATATTGGCAAAGAAACGTTTACGAAGACACAAGCAGTGCTTGAGCCGGTCTTAGGTGAAGGTGTTTTTGCTGATATGGCAGAGAAATGCAGCATATATGAAGAAAACATTACCAATATAGTAAATGAAGGTGGTGTAAAAGAAACTACCAATGGGAAGCGTGACGAAACTCTCAAAGAGTTACGAGATATGCGTGACGAATATTTAGAACACGGATGGCAAGAAGCGAGTGAGATACTGGAATGGCATGGATTCTACTTTGGAGCGTGTATGGTGCACTTTGCTGTCATCAAAGGTGCAGCGGAGACGATAAGTAACGAGCCTCTTATGATGCTCGCCGATGAAGCACTCGATGCCTATCATTCATTTCTCGACATTGTCGCCGGTGAATTGCAAACCATTGGTCAAGATAAAGCAAAATAAAAAAAATGGACTCTAGCGAGTCCATTTTATTTTTTTTAATAAGACAAATATTTCCCAAGCCAAATAGAATGGTAGAACAAAAATATTAGCACAAAGCGCTGCGTCTTTTGCCCCTTTTAGAAAATCTGCGTAGTCTTTTATATTATTACGATATACACCAACAACGATCACAAAACTAAGCACAAAACTACCACCAATAGTAATGATGCCAATACGGCACAGCAATAATTGTAAGGTAAACATAGAATGATCGGCTGGTAATCCAATCATGAAAATACATAACTTAAGAGAGACTACAAATGCTACTATCATCCAAAACAGTACTCCGGAAGTTATGAGTAAACTCAAAAAAATAAGCCTACAAACAAAACCTACAGTTCTCTTTTGCCGACGTTGAAACGGTATAATACGTGCCATGAACATTTTTCTTTTACCATACGCTTTCAATATACTAATGTCAAAGAAATACTTTTCAAATAAAAAAGCGCCTTATACCAGCGTTCTGTTTCTAAACTTGTATCTTATATTTTTTTGGATCCCAAAATTGTATAGGGAATGTTTGTAATTGCTTTGCCTACTGTTCAATAAATTGAACAGTTTCCTCGTTCTTATCTAATGTATTCTCTGCAAGTGCATTTCTAATTATTTCGCTCATAAATTGCTTCTCTGTACCAGAGACGACTTGATCAAAACTTTTTTTGAGCATTTTAATAATAAGCTGATCACGCTCTTTGTAAAATTCATGCATTGAAGTTTCTGGTTTATTTTTGATACCAAAAACTTCTAAAATCGATCTTTTGACTTCGTCGGGTAATTGACCATGCCCATCGCGGAAAAAACCAATTAAACAACTCAAAGAACTCATTGCTATGCCATTAATAGTAATCCTTTGTCTGGGATGCATACAAAAATTTTTCTTTACTCTATGCTTTCAGCGCTGAAAAGTCAAAGTCCGAGCCTTTAGGCTCGGACTTATTTACTCTACTACAACAAGATCTGATTTTCCTCCTTCTTTCTTTTTCGGCATGATGCCATGCATTTTGATGATATCTTCGTAGGCTGCCTGTTCAAGAGTTTCAACTTCAATAAGTTTCTCTGCAACAGCGTCGAGCGCTTT
>CAZLWF010000003.1:0-2055 GCA_964563615.1 uncultured Candidatus Saccharibacteria bacterium
GATTTATATTTTTTGTAGTCAATAGATTTTGGTGATTGTTCAAGTGCGACAATAGTATATTTCTCCGCTCGCAATTTTTCACATACTGATTGAATTGTTTTCTCCTGCGACCACGAGACCGTTGTTTCTGCTCCAAGAGATGTCTTTGCCATATCAGCGCGCTTTCTACCAAACCGATCTATTGGCGTCGGAGTATATCCGACAATATAGATATGCGAAATACCCGCCGCATCTGCAGTACGGAATATTGATCCAACATTTTGGACACTACGAATGTTGTAGAGAATAAGAACCATTGGAATAGTTTGCAGTCTTTATGGTCATAAATAATTCTTTCGCCGTCGCTCAAGAATTTTCACGACCCTGCCTCGATTATTTTTTTTGTTGAAAAAATATGACTCTGGCTCGCACAAGCACTTGTGGTCACAAGTATTTTTCTGCTGAAAAATCTCGCGACCCCGCCTCAACACCGATGTGTTTGCGGCTCGCACAAAGTGCCCCGCACTTTGTGCGCCCGGTAGGAATCGAACCTACGACCATCTCCTTAAAAGGGAGCTGCTCTACCGACTGAGCTACGGGCGCATATATCTACTTTGAAATCTACACTATTCTATGTTTTCTATTGAAGCCACTACGACTAGCTACGGACGCAAATGAATAAAAATTACAGACGTTACTCTGCCTAAACGCTTTAAAAAGTAACATATTTACACACATAAATCAATATTGATACTAAATAAAATAATTTAGAAAAACATGCCCCACCTCATAACCTATGTTAAACTACTGGAATGAAACCTAAAACCAAAATCATTATTGCAATTGTTGTAGGCATTATCGTTCTTATTATTGCTGGCATTTTTATTACTAGCCAAAAAAACACGGGGCCAAAAGTACTTGCACCGATTGAACAGTTTGCCCAGTGTATAGCAGATAGTGGTGCCAAGTTTTATGGCGCTTTCTGGTGTCCTCATTGCGCCGCCCAAAAGCAGCTCTTTAGTAAAAGCGCATCCAAACTCTTGCCATATGTTGAATGTTCAACGCCAGACAGCAAAGGCCAAACCAAAATCTGTATTGATGCAGGCATCAAGAGCTACCCTACGTGGGTCTTTACTGATGGATCAACACTCTCTGGTGAGCAATCTCTCAAAGACCTAGGCACTAAAACTAACTGCCCGCTGCCATAATATGTTCACAACGATTCTCAACATCATAACGACAATAAGCGCGATAGTGATTGGACTTAGCGGCAGTGTGCTTATTATCTGTAAGATATGTAAAGTCAAAATTCCAGAAGCGATCATCAGACACGCATACTTGTTCGGATTTATCATTTCGCTCGGTGCTATATGTATGAGTCTTTTGTACTCCGAAGTCATCGGCTTCCCTCCATGCAAGCTTTGCTGGCTACAGCGGATCTTTATTTACCCACAAGCAATTGTATTCGGACTCGCTCTTTGGAAAAAATACCCAACATACATCATCCGAAACATCACTCTATGGCTAACTGCCATAGGAGGAATCATATCTGCCTACCACAACTTCATCTACTATACTGACTATTCGCCGCTACCTTGCGATGCGGCCGCTTCATGTACCCAACAGCTTGTGAAAACACTCGGCTTTATGTCTATACCACTTATGGCACTTTGTGCTTTTAATGGCCTTCTAGCAGTCATTTTGCTATTACCCAAAGAATCCAAACAGTAGTTATCCACAGATGTTCTTACGCGAGAGCAGAAAATAGCATATACTATATGCAAGTACATTTATATTTCCAACCAGAGCTTGCCGTTTAGGCATCAAATTAGTGGTATGGAAAAAGTATATCGAAACAGTTCTTTATTACACAAAATTATTTGTGTACAGCATGTTCTTTATTGCAATCGTAGGATAGGAGAAAGAGCCGTATGTTTGCCCCATAGATTTCTATGAGTCAAACACACGGCTCTTTTTTTTATGTTACATATACGCAAGTAGTATTGCCTCAAGTCCTTCATCGATTGATACTGTACCTCGTCTTGCATCATGATACAGTTGTACAATTGCTTGTCG
>CAZLWF010000003.1:2155-67570 GCA_964563615.1 uncultured Candidatus Saccharibacteria bacterium
ATTTTTTTTAAATAATTCTCTCTCAGCTGCAGGTATTGTTTCTTCAGAAATAACACAAATCGCAGGTGAATCTACTATTGTTTCTATGTTTGATAGGATGTACTCTTTAGTCTCGCTTACCATCATCGCTCCATCGAGGATAACTAGGTACCCCTGTCCAAAGAGTGACGTGCTCTCAAAGTATTGAGTGAGCAATTCGGGTTTTGCAGTTATATCATTAAATGACACCTGCTCGTATCCTTTATATTCGCTATTGTTCGCCAATTCTCTTACAGCATCCTGTCGCGTATCTGTATCAGTGCCATAGAAAACAAAAAGCATACTAGAATGTAACTATTTTTTTATAATTTACATACGCCTCACCATACCGTTCAACCAAAATTTCTTCTTCGCGTCTGATATAGGCATAGCGAGTGACCACATAGGCAACAATAGCGCCGATGGCAATAAGTCCAGAATTCATAATAAAACCAAAACCAAGCACTAAGAACACCAGACCAATATGCGTGGGGCTGCGGGTATATTTATACGGTCCATGCATAAAATCAGCTGGTGTCATCCCTATGCCATGCTCTTTTCGGTTTTTTGCGGTCATTTCTGAGGTATGCTGCGCCCAATATATAAGTGCTGTGCCAGCTATCAAGAGTACAGGACCGAAAGCTATAACTGTGCCACCAAAAATTCGAAATGGATAGAAGTAATCAACAATAAAACCAAATATAGCCGCCGCAAAATAGACTAAGTATGAATGCGCCAATACCTGATGAATATTAGTTATATGCCCCAAAAATTGTATATGTTTTTTCTGCATGACTTTTGATTTGCAAAGTATACCATACCCCTCCTATTTCAATTCTCCCCAATGAGCACCCTCTTTACTATGTACTTCAATTGGCACTGATTTGAGATTTTTGAGGAACGATGGCGGGATAATGTCTTGCATGGCTTTACCAATAATCTGCTTTGCCAGTGGCACAACCGATGTATCCACTTCATAGACCAACTCATCATGCACCTGTAGCACGAGCAGTACTTTGTCTGTAATATTGTTTTCTTCGAGCCTTGCTTGGACGTCACGAATTGCCAATTTGACGATGTCAGCAGTTGCTGTACCTTGGATTGGCGCATTGATCGCCATTCGTTCTGCCATAGCACGTACAAATGGCATTTTGGATTTCAATCCCGGGAAATAACGCTTACGACCAAAGAGGGTTTTGGTATAGCCATACTTATACGCATCAGCTTTGACCGTATCTAAGTAGTCCCGAATCGTAGGAAATTGTGCAAAGTAATTATCATAGAATTCCTGGGCAGTTTTCCGATCAGTACCGAGATTCTCCCTCAGTGCGGTAACGCCCATACCATAGAGAATGCCAAAATTAATAACTTTGGCTCGGCGGCGCATTTCATTATCAACTTTATCTTCTGGTACACCGAACACTTTCGATGCAACCGCAGCGTGCACATCTTTGTCTTCTTGAAAGACTTTAATCATAAAAGGATCCTGTGACAAAAGTGCAGCAATACGAAGCTCAATTTGAGAATAATCAAATGCTAAGAGCACACTTCCCTTTTTGGCAACAAAGGCATTGCGGATATTTCTACCAAGTTCTGTTCGGGTAGGAATATTTTGTAAATTTGGATCTTGGGAGGCAAACCTACCTGTTGTTGTACCTGCCTGTATAAACTTGGCATGCAATCGTTTATCGTCACTAATAAGAAGCGGCAATGTGTCTATATATGTCGAAAGTAATTTCTGCAGTTCTCGGTGCAGTAATATATCGGCTACGATTGGATGAGCATCACGAAGCTTCACAAGTTCGCTTTCGCGCGTCGAACGGGCTCCGCCTGCTGTTTTCTTGAGTTTTGTGCCCGTACCTTCGTTGATCGCTAGCTCATCGAAGAGTATATCTCCTAATTGCTTTGGCGAATTGATATTAAATTCTCTCCCTGCATGTTTCCATATTTTAGCTTCGAGACTATCAAGTTCCTTGTGGTAGGTCTTCGAAAGTTTTTCTAAATAAGCCTTGTCGACTTCGATACCTGTCTCATAGATACCGTCAACGATAGGGATAATCGGAAGCTCTATTTGTTCATATACATACGATAAATCATTGGTTTTGATGTCTTCTAGTATCTTTGCACGCGCAGTATCAAATGTCTCGACATGCGCATAAGCGAGCATGTCAGCCAGGGTAATGTTAGTTAGTTCTGAATTCAAAAGCCACAGAGCGATTGCAGTTTCATTAAATAGTTTCTGATCAACTTGCTCTTCTGGTATTACTGTTTTTTCTTCTGGTGTAATTGCAACATTAAAAATTGTCCCGACTCGAGCAATAAGGCTTCGGAATTCATATTCGCGGAAAAGTGTTTCGATTTTAGGAACATCGATAGTATCTCGAAATGTTTTCTCTGGTAGTTGAAACGCTATAGCTGCATCACGCCTAATGGTTGCTAGGGTTTTTGAAAAGAGGGCTTCATCTTCCCCTTCTTCGAGAAGCGTAATGATGCGGTCAGTTATGCCTGCTTTCTTGAAAGCGGCTTTGTCCTTTTTTAATTTTTTATATATCTCTTCGATGGTGCCGAATGTTTGAATAAGCGTTGTCGCTGTTTTCTCACCGATGCCTTTGATACCGATAATATTGTCAGATGGATCACCGCGAAGACCTTTATAGTCAACGAGAAGTTTTGGTTTGAAACCATAGCGAGCCACGACTAAGTCTTCATTATAGAGAATCGTGTCATTGATACCTTTCTTCAAGGTAAAGACTTGGACTTTATCATCATCGACAAGTTGCAGTGTATCCATATCGCCTGAGGCAATAATAATATCTATCTCTTTATCTTTTTTCATATTCTCAACAATAGTTCCCAAGACATCATCAGCTTCAAATCCTGGTGCATCATACATAGGAATATTGAATGCTTCGAATATGGTCCGAGAACTTTTGATCTGCGTGACGAGATCATCATCGGCTTTCATGCGACCAGCTTTGTACGCATCATATGCTTCGTGGCGAAATGTTTTCTGAGGCAAGTCATAGGCGGCAACAATATAGTCAGGCTTCAAATCCGTAATGATCTTCATAAGCATTGTCGATAGACCATAGAGTGCGCCGGTCGGTTCACCTTTTGAGCTCATAAAGTCAGGCAAGGCGTGATACGCCCGGTGAATAATTGCGTGAGAATCAAGTAAAATCAGGCGCTTTTTGGTAATTTTTTCTTTTGCCATAGATTGAGTATATCACTTTGTATAGTTTATTAGATTAGTTTTACTTCAAAACAAAAACCCTCACTTGGAGGGTTTTATTAAAAAATTCTTTATGCTTACTTGGGTCCTATTGGGGTCAGCAAATTGACTTTATCTAATGCATCGAGGAATGTTTTTGACTTATCGACATTAGTCTTTTTTACGATATTTTCTGCCGCCTTTTCTCCGATTAGTTCAAGTTTTAATTGCACTCTGCTACGAACAGTATCGTCAACAAATTTTCGTTCGTAAATATCTACGTAGTGTTCGTACTCATCTAAATTACAAATAACTTCTGAATCTTTTTTAGAAATCATTTTCATCCTGTCTCTCATCACAGTTGTAAGTGAAGCAAACTGCACTGAACCTTGCATATACTCAGACAGCATCGTTAATCCAATGGGCCACTTCTGGTCTGACTTCCATGTATACATCCCAGGGCTATGTAAATACAAATACAAGTCCCAAAGTTCATCATATGAAGCCACTTTCGCGATATAATCATTGGTAAGTTTCCACATATGCAAATCTGTTTGAACAATACAGTGTGTGGTAATTAGATTTTTTGTATTCTCAAATTTACTATCCTTTGTATAGTAAACATATGCACGTCGGAATTCTTCGAGGGCAAATGCAGCCGTTGTATTAACGACACCATGTACACTGCGAACAACTGCGTTGATTATTTTCTCCCGGAGTATTGTTTCGATATTTTTGCTAATTATTTTATTTTTATCAAAATGAACTAGGTAAACGTCTTGATATATTGAACCATCAAGATTTTGGAATACCCCCTCTCTGAATCTTGCATTACAGGCAGTGTGGTACTTTGTCAGTTTCTTATTCTTATAATGTAGTTGAGTAATGAGTATTGAGACTCCTATTACTACAAGCACTAAAAGGATGATTATTCCCATTTTTTATTTTTTAAAGGTACGATTGAATGTGCAAATAATACTATAATTAGTAAGTTTTGTCAATCATGTATTTGTATTGAACGTTGCTTCCCTGTGTGTTCTAGGAGAATCTCAATTGCATTTTTCGGTATTAATTTCTTCACGCGCTCTGGCCACTCAATCAAAATCAAATTTTCTGGATCAGCTATTATTTCTTGCCAGCCAAGTTTCTCCAATTCCATTTCACTCTCTAATCTATAGGCATCAATATGTACGAGAAATCGAAAGCCGGAAGTCGAAAGTGGCATCTTGTAATTTTTCATAATGACGTACGTAGGAGAATTGACGTTTTCCTTGATACCAAGCTGTCTGGCAATTTGCTGGGTCAACGTTGTCTTCCCTGCGCCGAGCTCACCAGAGAGTGCAATAATTTGTGCTTTGCGGTGAGTCGAAAGTCTTAAAGTCAAAAGTTGTTTCAAAATTTCTTTGGCTATACCTGGAAGTTCTTTTTCAGTAAATATCCTTTTCATTCCTGCACTATATCACAACCTTGTCTTTGAAACGGAGTAATCAAATATTTTGAGCCGAACATTGTTTGAGCCCCGCTCATGCGGGGCGAGTTTGAGAGGCAAAAAATATTTGATTATGAAGTGCCAGAAAAAATAATGTACAAAAAATCACCCCGTGTGGGGTGATTTTTTGTTGTTGTGTTCTCTTAACTAAACATTGGTCCTGTTGGTCCAGGTCGGCGAGACATATAGAGTCGTCGAGCGAGGTAAACGAGAGCAAGGATGATTAGGAGAAGGAGCAACCAGCCAAATAGTGAGTTTGGAAAGAATCCAAATCCAGCTAAGAAGGCAAGACCAGCAAGTGCGTTTCTGACATTATTTACATGGTTGATTTCGTATGCTGTTGCTTCTTGCTGAGCACCATTCGTATTGGTATAGACCAAGTTTGCTGTTGCAACCAAGGTATCACCGTAGCGAGCTACACCAGCAACCTGACCTGAGAGGTAGTATGTGCCTGTCTGATTAGGGATAAGTGTACCAAGTTCTATCGTCAATGCATTATCTGCATTTGAGAAGAAGCCAGTTGAAGAGTTACGGTAGGAAATATCTTGTGGCAAGATAACACGTAAGATTGCATTCTGGAGTGTTCGTCCACTGATATTTTTGTAGATAACTGTGTAATCAATGATATCGCCGACATACACGTTTTCATATCGTGAATCGATTGTAAGCATGATGTCGCCGTTACCATTACCTGTACCAATAACGGTACCTGTATGAATAACAATTGGTGCTGGAGCAACACTAGTTGAAAGTGTTCGGAATGAAAGTATCTGACCGTACTTTAAGGTGCCATCATTTGCACGAGCAACTGCACGGAAGTAATAGGTAGTATTTGAACTAAGTCCTGTTACTGTATTGAAGAAGCTAAGTGTACTGTTGGTACCGAGTACTTGCTGCGTTGAGTATTGACCCATTGAAGTCGAAGGGCCATATTCGAACCAGCCAGTGACACTATCATTTGAACTGTTAAGGACAAGTGCATTTAGTACTGCGCTTGATTGTGTGATTGATGAAGCAGGAGTTGTGGTAACTGATACATTACTGTATATGATACCGCCTGTCGTCGTAAAGTTTAGTACTTGTCCGCAAACTGGACCTGAACTAGACACTGTACTCTGTGCACAAGCTTTGTAGTAGTACACATGATTAGGAGATAGACCATAGAGTGAATAGTTGAAACTACCAGAGTATGATTGTGTACCTGAAGCATAGACAGTGTTACCTAAGTTATATGTACTATTTGATGTACCCCATTCAAACCATCGAGTAATATTTGCAGATGATGAATTGTTTGTACTAACGTATCCTTGGAGTATTGCTGATGTATCAGTAATGTTTGTTGGATAGTTTGTGGTAACCGTTAGACTAGTGTTGTTTGAACCGTTGTAGAGATTTTCTGAATCAGTGTAAGAAACACAATCAGGATCATATGGGTAGTCTACATAGCCGTCACCATCGTTATCGAGATGGTCGTTACATGTATACACGGTTTGACCATTGAATACGTTTTCAGAATCAGTATATGATGTACAGTCTGGATCAGACGCGTAGCCATTATAACCACCGTAGTCTATGTAGCCGTCACCATCGTTATCGAGGTGATCACTACAGGTAGTCAATATTTGACCGTTAAAAACATTTTCTGAATCAGTTAGTGAACTACAATCTGGATCAGATGGATAGTCTATATAACTATCACCGTCGTTATCAATATTGTCATTACAAGTAGCAGTCGCAACTGTATCTTTACTGATAAGGTATTGTACGCGGAGGTAGCCTTGTGTTGACCAACCAGGAGCAATGTTACCAATATTAATACCACTAGTGAAAAGTTCACTATCACCTATAGTCTGTTGCGTAGTCTGATTTGGAAACCAAACTGCTGAACCAGGAATGTAGGCCATGGTTTGTGGAGATGAGATTGCAATCGTTACTGAATCTGAGATACCGCTGTATCCATCAGCAGTAATCGTTGCTGTGTAGTTGAAACTCGTGCCTTCAGTAGGGCCAGTTGTTGATGGTGACATTTTGATGCGAGTATTATTCGCAGTTGTCGTACCAGTGTTGTGGTAGTAGATATCAAAAGATATAGTATCACCGCCATCGGCAGAAACTGTTGTTGAAATCCAGTTTGAACTGTTAGGATACTTTGTCGCATTGATTGCGCGAAGTGTCGCATAGTCCTGTGGATCATTATTAAAGCTTACAAACGCTTGCGCGCTATGTGTCACACCAAATACTCCAACACTGAAAACAGCGAGGAAGGCGAACACGGTAGCGACTTTTGTTATATATGTTTTCATATTTTTATTGTGATTAAGCGCACCTAATAACTTGTTATACTATAATAATAGCATATTTTAATAAATAAGTCAATAGTATACTAACTCTAAGTTTTTGGCCTAGTTTTATTACTTTTTACCCTATTAAACTGCTAACTACATCTTTTAGGCCTCAATCAATCTATATGACGATTAAGAACTAAAAATGTAGTACGATTTGTTTCATAAAAATGAAACAAATCGTACTTATGCTTAATTTTGCAAGCTATTATTGGGGATAATATACCCCGTTTAATACATACCCTCCACCGGACCCACCTGATGTGTTAGTCCAAGGACCATTGGTCCCCGTACTACCACCAGTGTTTGTTCCTGTGCCCGTACCCGTACTTCCATTATTAAATGGGTATCCGCTTGGGTTGGCATACCCAGGGATAGATCCTACTTGGTTGTTCCCATCTAATATCTCAGTGAGAATCCAAGCTCCAGCAACTGCGCCAGCACCTACAACATATTTCCAGTTTTTCTTCGGACACTTGTCGCAGGTAGGCTCGACAGGAGTTACTGGAGGAGGAGCAGGTGGAGTTACTGGAGGAGGCATCAAGTATACAATTTGCGGATTTGGTGGTACCGGAGGATGATAATTCGCACTGGCCAAACGAGCAGTGGTATCTGCATAATGGTTGCCGTTGTTATTGCCATTATTATTCCCGGCATTAACAAAGATGTTTGTCACACCACCTGGTGTGGTTGATACAGATGTAACTTTTGTAAAGCCAGTAGCACGCAACTCTGCCATAAAATTAAAACAATTCACTGATTGAACCAGTTTCCCATTTGATGCGTAAACTCCCCATTCGTTAGTAAGATTACCTCGGAACGATTTATACTGGAAGGTACCATCAGGATTCTGGCCAATGGAAATATTTACATCACCTGCATTAAAGCTTAGTGGTGCAACATATGAGCCTTGAATTGCCTCTAAAAGATCTTCTTTGAAAACAATCGGTATGCCGGCATTTCTGTAACTTTGTGCTAAACCATTTTGATAAGTTATAGCGTTATAGCTAAGAATCCCATCCGCATCGGAGTCATTTTCAACTATTGTATACATTACGCTTGTGCAGTCTTCGGGTTTAACCGATCCTGCTGTTTTTAATGTCGAAGGTCCTCCATAGGCAACCCCGACTCCTTGCAAAATTAAGAAAATTAAGAACATTTTTTTCATAGTCTATCGTTTAAGGTATTATGAATTTTTTGGTTTATTACCTATATCCTATCATATTTAACTATATATGTCAATAGCTTATGGTAATCTAAAAAGAGCTCTATTTCCTTCGTTTTTAGCACATTTCCTTGTATTATAAGGACAATGATTCAATTCGATGAGGATAAACAAAACAAACGACTCGAAGACCTACACAAACTAGAGGAGGAAGAGTTGGTCAAAGTTCTTGCTGCTGCAAAGTATGATATTCCCTATGTTGATCTCTCAAGCGTCACTATCGAAAATGAGGCACTTCGTATGATTAGCGAACCCGAAGCACGCAAGGCCGAAGTTGCAGCATTTAAAATCGCTGGCAAAACCATCGACGTCGCTGTACGATCTCCTGTCCGTGAAGAGCTCGCTTCGATTCGCGACTCTCTCGAGAAGCAAAACTATAGCGTACAATTTTTCATGGCATCCCATGCTAGCCTCGAGAAAGCGTGGAGTCGCTATGCTGAGCTTTCTATGGCATCAGCTTCCAAAGCCGGAGGCATCGATATTTCCGGTGAAGCGCTCGAAGAGATAGCCGAGAAAGTACATTCGATCAAAGATGTTGCACATGTCGTAGAAGAAGTTACCAGCGAAAGCAAGACTCACAAGCTCTCACACATGCTTGAGATTATTTTAGGCGGCGCGATCGCTATCAAAGCGTCCGACATCCATATCGAACCCGAAGAAGATCATGTGCGTTTGCGCTTCCGACTCGATGGTGTACTCGAAGACATATTGACCTTTCCGCACGACACGAATAAGCTATTAAATTCACGTATCAAGCTCATTTCAGGACTTAAGCTCACCATGAAAAGCATTGCTCAAGACGGACGCTTCAGTATATTTATGAAAGATGGCACTGAGATTAGTATGCGTGTGTCGATCATTCCTGGAGCATATGGCGAGTCAGTTGTTATGCGTATTTTGGATCCGAAATCTATTCAAGTAAAACTCGAAGACATAGGCATAGCCAAACGACTCTTTGAACTCATGGATCGTGAAATCAAGAAGCCAAACGGATTGATATTACTCACAGGTCCGACTGGTTCCGGTAAAACGACGACACTCTATGCTTTCTTGCGCCGTATATATTCTGCTGAAATAAAAATCATCACTATCGAAGATCCTATCGAATATCACCTGCCTGGCATTACACAGACACAAGTTGAGAATAATTATTCGTTCCTCGATGGCTTGCGGGCAGCGCTTCGTCAAGATCCAGACGTCATCATGGTTGGTGAAATCCGAGATGCTGAAACAGCCAAAATCGCTGTTGAATCAGCATTGACTGGGCATTTGGTCTTCTCAACACTTCATACGAATAACGCCGGTGGTGTTATTCCTCGATTGATCGATCTTGAAGTCAATCCAAAAATTATGGCAGCGGCACTGAGGCTTTCTATCGCACAACGACTCGTCCGCAAGCTCTGTCCTGTCTGCAAGAAAGAACATGTCCCGACTGACAGTGAATCTACAAAGATTAAAAGTATCCTAACGACAGCAATCGCTAATGGCAAAAACCTCACTGAGTATGGCATTGATCCAAATGCACCGATCAAGCTCTGGGATCCTGTTGGCTGTGATAAATGTAATACCACAGGTTACAAAGGCCGCATGGGTATATACGAAGCCATCTACACTGATGAAGCAGTTGAGAAAATAATTCCCCTTAATCCAAGCGAGCGAGAAATCAAAGCTGCCGCACTTTCCCAGGGCACACTCGATATGAAAGAAGACGGTATTGTGAAAGTACTTTTGGGTATCACTTCTTATGATGAAGTCAAAAGTGTCGTTGATTTGGATGAAGAATAATTGCTTTGATTATATATTTAAAGAGTACGGATATTTTTGTACTCAAAAATTCCTCGAGTTCGCGCCGCCGCACTCGCTAGTCTCTTAAAATATATAATTCAAGCAATGGGGGTAGTTAGGAAAAATAAAAGACACAATTTTTGTAGTGAGGACAAGCGCGACCTATCGTCTGCGCCCCGCAACAAAAAAATTGTGTTTTTTATTTTTTACTCAAATTCTTTTATACAAAAGAAAAAACATGAATCTCTAAACAATCCTTATAACGCTAGGCGCCATAAGTAACACAAGTTTGAAGGATGGCCCCAGCGCTCTTAATAAATTAAGTGCCAAAGCGTCCTACGCACAAGCATAGAGATAAATCTGATTGCTTAGAGATTCATGTCCTCTCAAAGTTTCTATACAAAGTATACCGTGGTTGCAAGTACCACCAAGCCTTATTTCTAAAGGTTTTGTGGAAATGCTGTGGAAAAATAAAAATCACTGGAGTTTCTAAATCTCCTTGATTTATATGGGTAATGGTATACTTGGGAGGTCTTATTAACCTAAAAGGTTTTCACTGAGGAGAGTATAGCATATATAAACTTTATGTCAAGCGATTCGAAACAACCAATCAAGTCCGATGATCATTACCTCGATACGACCTTGCGGCCAAATACATGGGATGAATACATCGGGCAAAATCATATTAAAGAAAATCTGCAAATTCTTCTTCGCGCTGCACATGAGCGCAGTCACACTGCCGAGCATATTTTGTTTTATGGTCCACCAGGTCTCGGCAAAACCACCCTTGCACACTTAATCGCCAAAGAAACTGGCAGGCAGATGAAAACCACTTCAGGCCCAGCGATCGAGAAAGTTGGCGACCTTGCATCCATACTCACCAATCTCTCTCCAGGTGACATTCTTTTTATCGACGAGATTCACCGGCTCAACAAAATGATCGAGGAAGTACTCTATCCCGCCATGGAGAGCGGCATTCTCGATATCATCATCGGCAAAGGTCCTTCTGCGCGAACCATCCAACTCGATTTACCACCATTTACCCTCATCGCCGCAACAACACGCATCTCACTCCTGTCGGCTCCTCTTCGATCGAGATTCTCAGGTGGCACCTTCCGCCTCGAGTTCTACACTGAGTCTGAAATCACCGAGATTGTGAAGCGTTCAGCAAGCATTTTGGGTGTTACGATCGATGAAGAAGCCATCGGAGAAATTGCCAAACGTAGCCGCTTTACACCACGTACCGCCAACTATTTCTTGAAACGCTGTCGCGACTATGCACAAGTCCACAAGAAAGATTTGGACAAGAAGACTGTATTTTTGGCATTATCCCTTCTGGGCATCGATGAACTTGGTCTTTCTGAAATTGATCGAGCAGTGCTCACTGTCATCATTGAGAAATTCGGTGGTGGCCCTGTAGGACTCAACACCATCGCAGCAGCGACGAGCGAAGAAGAAGCAACTATCGAAGAAGTCGTTGAGCCATATCTCATCCAGCGAGGATTACTTGATCGAACTGCGCGCGGCCGCACAGCAACCAAGAAAGCATATGGACACTTGGGATTTGAGTATAAAGGAGATGCACCAGAGAAATTGATATAAGAAAACCCGATTTAAAATCGGGTTTTTGTTATCCAATCTTTATTAAAATTCTATACTCCTTTTTGTCGACAGATAAATGAATATACCTTGAAGGCAGGATTCTATATGGAAGATGCCTCATTCTAAGGTTCATACCCTTAAAAATAGAATTCTTATAGCTAGACAAAAATGGTTTTGCTAGATTCTCATTAGCTGCTTTTCTTACATCATATAGTGACAATGAGGCTGATTGTCCTAAAGCTTTCCATATATTATAAACAAAGAGATAAGCATCATTCCCTTTAAGAGCACGGCGAATGCGATTCCAATCATTATCAGATAGATCAATATCAAGATATGGTCCGTCTCTCCGATATTTTATTTTATTAACAAGAGCTTGATCCGTTGGATATTTGACAATGAGCCTAGATTTGCTTTTTAGCTCAACTTCTAAGTCTTCTCCTTTGTCAATAATTATTTTACTTTTTAAGTTCTGTTTGATTTTCTTTTCAAGAGATGTTTTTTGTTTTAACAAATTTTCAAGTTCTACCATAAAAAGAATTTGCCTTATAATACGAGAATAATTTCTGTATGTCAAAAAACTTGAACCTATTCGCTAATCCCTATACACTGTCTCCATGTCTGGACATTCTAAGTGGTCACAAATCAAACGACAAAAAGGTGCGACTGATGCCAAGAAAAGCCAAATCTTTGGCAAACTTTCACGACTCATTTCAACAAACGTGAAATTGGCTCACGGCGACAGAAATGCTCCAGCTGTACGAGCTGTTATAGAAAAAGCCCAAATGGCAAATATGCCCAAAGACACTATCGAACGTGCAATACAAAAAGCCACTGAGACGAAAGACATGGAGCACATTACCTACGAAGCATATGGTCCAGGCGGTGTTGGGATCATTGTTGAGACATTGACCGACAACCGCAATCGCACCGCACAAGAAATCAAGCACATTTTTTCAAATCATACGTTCGCGCTCGCGGGCATCGGATCTGTTACGTGGGCATTTGTAAAAGAAGATGGAGAACTAAAAGCAACGACGACCATTGCCCTATCTGATGAAGACACCACCAGGCTTGAAACACTTGTTGAGGAGTTAGAAGCTAATGAAGACGTGCAGCATGTCTACACTAATGCCGAATAATAAAATAATTTTAGGCATTGACCCAGGTTACGACAGAATCGGTGTCGCCATACTTGAAGGTAGTAAAAATCTACTTTATTCAGATTGCATTACGACAAATCCAAAAGATGATTTTTGTGACCGACTAGTTATGCTCGGTAATGATGTTGAGAAACTTATAAAAGAATACAAACCTCAAATACTCTCGATTGAGAAACTTTTCTTTACCACCAATCAAAAAACTGCGATGCAAGTAGCTGAGGCCAGAGGTGCGATCATGTATCTTGCCCGCCAACATGGCTTGGAAATTATGGAATTTACACCGATGGAGATCAAGGTAGCCGTCACAGGTTATGGCAAGGCAACCAAAGAAAATGTGCACGATATGGTAAGAAAATTAATCGATATTCCAATAAAAAATACTCTTGATGACGAGATCGATGCTATAGCAATAGCGCTTACCGGCGAGGCATGCCAGCAGTCATACCAGCGAGGTAAATAGTTTTCCACAGTATTGGTATTTTTGTCTTGCAAAGCTAAACAACTTTTGTTAAAACTATCGCATACACAAAAGGTGTACTATATTCATTTTATTTTTTGTAAAAAATATGTACGAAGAAGAAGAATTGATTGGTTTGGAATTAGGAGAGGAAGAAGATCCACTAGCAGATGATATTGATTCAGATCTTGATCCTTTAGCCGACGATGCAGTTGATGTGCCAGAAGAAGAGGAAGAAGAGGCAGGATACTAATAAAAACACCCCGATACGGGGTGTTTTTATTAGTCTGTGGCAATCTTTATGAAACGGTGTTTACCGATGCGAATCACGAGACTCTCAACAATTGGCATCTTGGTATCAGTGACAATAGTTTCCTTTTCACCATTGCCCATCACTATCTTGATTGCATTTTGAGCAATCAGTCTTGCAAACTCTGATTTTGATTCAACGATCCCTTTGTCCAATAGAAAATCAACAAGTGGGGTGCCGAGCTTTACCGCATGTTCTGGTATATGATCAGGCATTTCTTTTTTCTGGAATGTATTAACGAAAAAAGTTTCAGCACCACTCGCTTTCTGCTCACCGTGATAGATAGCCACAATTTCCCGCGCTAGTCGCATTTTAAGATCCTTAGGGTTTACGTTGGCGTCAGTAAGCTTTGCTTTTATTTCATCGATTTCACTAAGTGGCGTAAAAGTAGCTAGTTCGAAGTAATTTGCGATTGATGCGTCCGGTATCGACATAACTTTGCCGTACATATCTTCTGGTGTATCAGTAATTGCAATATAATTATCAAGACTTTTAGACATTTTTTCTTTACCATCGGTGCCGACAAGAAGATCACAAGCAAGAACTGCTTGCTCAGGTTGGGCATTAGCTTTCATAACATCACGACCCATAAGCATGTTGAATGTTTGGTCAGTGCCACCAATTTCCAAATCACAGGTAGTATATATTCGCGCAAGCGCAAATGAGTCAATACCCTGTAGCACCGGGTAGAGCATTTCGTGCATATAGAGTTCCCGGCCATCTTCCATCCTCTTTTGAAACATATCCCGCTCGATAAGACGTGCATGAGTAATATGCTTGAGAGTCCATAAAAGTCCACGGAGTGTGATGGCAACAATGTTATCTGTATTATGTAGATGGGTAATTTGCATTCGTGTCTTTTCAAATAAAACAGATTTACCAATAAATGAATTTGGTGCAAATGGCACACTCATTTTTTTGTGCTCACTATCTTCTATATCAAGCGATATAGCAGTGTCTTCTGATGGAGCAATATCAGTAATGCCAAAAAACCAATCCGAATTTCTAATCCACGAAAATACTCCGGGATCAATCGTGAGAATATTGCCTACTTGATCCAAATACGTTTGCATATTTACTTCAACCTCCTTTTGATCCATTTCTGGCCGTATTTTATCTTTACCAGTTGGATCACCGATTCGTGCAGTAAAATCTCCAATAAGAAAAATAACTTTGCAGCCCATATCTTGAAATTTTCGCAATTTTCTAAGTACAACAGCATGACCTAAATGTATATCAGGACGTGTAGGATCAACACCAAATTTGATAACAACTTTTTCTGGAGTTTCTAAAATTTTCTTTTTGAACAATCCGTCAGGATCTATGAAAGAGCCCACACCACGGGAAAGGAGTTCATCTATTTCTTTTTCGGTTGGCTTTGCCATAGTGAGAGCCTAGCATATTTTGACTATTTTGTCCTTATAGAGCCCACTCATATGGTAGAATAAAGCTCTATGAAATTAACGAAAAAAGAGAGACACTTTTTACGAAGCACTGCTCTCGTATCACTTTCTGTAGTAGTACTTATTTTATCAGCTGCTTTTATTTGGGTAGCAACACTACAAGTCCCTGACTTCCGAGCATTTGAAGACAGAAAAATTTCAAATTCAACAAAAATATATGACAAGACAGGACTCGTACTACTCTATGATGTCCATCATGACTACAAACGGACAGAGATTCAACCTGAAGCCATGGGCACTAATATTAAAAATGCTACTGTCGCAATCGAGGATGCTGAATTCTACCAGCATAAAGGCATTCGTATTACTTCCATTATACGTGCCGTGCTCATCAACCTTGCCCATGGAGAATTTTCCCAAGGCGGTTCGACGATTACCCAACAAATAGTCAAAAATACACTTCTCACCAAAGAAAAAACAATTACGCGCAAATTCAAAGAGTGGATTCTCGCGCTTAAACTTGAGCGAACAATGACAAAAGAGGAGATTCTCACCATTTATCTCAATGACAATCCATACGGTGGCAGTATTTATGGTATTGAAGAAGCTTCAGTAACATACTTTGGGAAACATCCCTTGGATCTTACGCTCGCTGAAGCAGCATATTTGGCTGCTATTCCTAAAGCTCCTAGCTACTATTCTCCTTTTGGAAAAAACCAGGATAAATTAGAGGAAAGAAAAAATCTTGTTTTGAATCGAATGAATGACTTGCATTTTATTACTCCCGAAGAATATGCCACTGCAAAAGCAGAGGCAGTTGTATTTTTACCGCAAGAACCGACAGGCATTAAAGCGCCACACTTCGTATTTTTTATTAAAGACTACTTAGTTCAAAAATATGGCGAAGATGTTGTAGAAAATGGAGGACTTAAAGTTATCACCACACTTGATTGGGATTTACAAGCAAAAGCGGAAGAAATCGTCAAACGAAACGCACTACTTAACGAGAAAAATTGGAACGCAACGAATGCTAGTATGGTTGCTATTGATGCAAAAACCGGGCAAATAATTACTATGGTTGGTTCCAGGGATTACTTTGACAAGCAAATCGATGGTAATTTTAATATCGCAACAGCAAAACGTCAGCCTGGATCTTCATTTAAACCGTTTGTTTATGCAACTGCATTTAATAAAGGATACACTCCAAATACCGTCGTCTTTGATGTGGCAACAGAATTTCAGAGTAGTTGTGATCCATATGGCAATGCCTATCCTGGACACTCTCAAAATGACTGCTACAGCCCGTCAAACTATGACAATAAGTATGTCGGCCCTATCAATCTCAGGAACGCACTTGCTCAATCTCGAAATATACCTGCAGTTAAGTTGTTATATTTAGCGGGAATTAAAGATGCAATAACGGTTGCCAGAAATATGGGTATTAGTACTCTTACTGATGCTTCAGTCTACGGCCTGACGCTTGTGCTTGGAGGCGGTGAAGTTAGTTTACTCGATATGACATCCGCTTACAGTACATTTGCTACCGCAGGCATTCATCATGATCCAACAGGTATTATAAGCGTCACTGATGAAGATGGTGCAACCCTTGAAACATACACTGACTCTTCAGAAACTGCGATTCCTAAAAACACTGCACTTATGATTTCTGATATCTTATCTGATAACACTGCTCGCACACCACTTTTTGGAGCTAATTCATTTTTGTATTTTCCTGGACATGAAGTTGCAGGCAAAACAGGAACAACTAATAACAACAAAGATGCTTGGCTTTTGGGATACACACCTGATGTTGCACTTGGTGTATGGTCTGGTAATAACGACAACAAACCAATGAAAAAAGGTTCAGCTATTGATGGACCTATGTGGAATGAATTCATGAAATTATTACTTGCTAAATATCCAAATTCTTCATTTGAAAAACCACTCATCAATAATGATCCATCGCTAAAACCAATACTACGCGGTGTATGGCAAGGAAATCAAAGCGTTGTTATCGATACTGTTTCTGGAAAACTAGCCACTGAATTGACCCCACCAGAAACGAGAAAAGAACTCGTCGTTACCGATGTCCATTCAATACTGTATTGGGTAAATAAAAATGACCCATTAGGACCCCCACCCGCTAATCCTGCCAGTGATCCAGAATTTGATCATTTTGAAACAACAGTACAAAACTGGTGGAATGCCAATAAATTTGCATATCCAAGTATTGTACCCAGCATGATTCCGACACTCGTCGATGATGTCCATACGATAGGTCACATACCGACTGCAAAGCTCAATAGTCCTTCAGAAGAAGTAACCTATGGAGCAGCCAACCCTATTACCGTCGCCCTGCTCTATCAGGGTTTCTACCCATTTCAAAAAATGGATATTTATGCCAATGATCAATATATAGGTACAACTTCATCACATACGTATACCTTTGTACCAAATGAATTAAATTCAACTAGTTCTATAAATAATCTAAAAGTTATCGTCTACGATAGCGTCTACAACCAGCAGATACTAAACTCAACCTTTAGTATTAATTAACGAATATCAATTATTGGAGATGTTTCAAACACTTCATTAATTTCTTTCAGTACTGTATCTTTTTGTAAAAAAAGTTGGCTTTTTATGATTGGTTTTACAGAAAGATATATCACATTATTGGTGATTGCGATTTGATCAATAGAAATATTTTCCGCTACTGCTTTCGACAGTATAGAAGCTACAGCATCAAACGATTTCTTTTTTTTAAAAGTTTTACCTAACGATGTAAGTAGTAATTCTTTGACTGTCTTCATATACTATCTATTCATAGGCATAATAAGATAACGGAATGTTGCATCTGATCCACCTTTAAGAATTAAAGGCTTATTTATTCCATTAAAGTTAAGTATTATACTATCTGCATTTATTGACTGGAAACAATCAATAATATACTTATAATTAAAACTAATCGTTATAGGCTCTCCTTCTAATGTTCCATCAACCATGGTCTTATTTTCGCCTACATCATTGTTTTTTGTCGCTAGGAAAAAGGCTTTTTGTGCTGGATCAATAGTAAAAGTAATCTGATTAAATTTATCAGAGAAAATATTTGCTATTTTTAAAGCCCGCATAAAATCTTCCTTTAGAACAACAACACTTGTTGTAATTTCTTTGGGAATAATTTGTTTATAATCAGGAAAAATTGCATCAATAATGCGCGATGTGAGATATATGCCATCATATGCTATTGCTAGCTGGTTTTTACTTGCAGTAATAGTTATATCATCATTTATTTCTTCAAAAATTCTTATTATTTCAATAATATTTTTATAAGGAATAAGAATACCAGGAAATTCAGAGTCATGGGAAATTTTTATTTTCTTTTCAGCAAGTCTAAATGAATCAGTAGCCACAAAACTAAGTACATCTGCATCAGTATATATATAAATACTTGCAATTTCAGGCTTTATATCTGATGTTGATGAACTATAATAAACTGATTTGATCCCTTCAATAAATTTCTTACATGAAATATGATGCTGTACCCCCTCAACGATAGGTATAGTTGGAAAATCCTCATAGGAGGCAGTCTTTATCCTAGAAAAATTATTTTTACTCGTACAGACTAAACTATCATTTTCAAGAGTTAATGTTATGTTTTTTGTATCTGTTATTGTTGCTAAAAAGCGTGACAATACATCACCTTTTATTGCAACGACACCTTCTTTTTCAACGATAGCTGGAATTTCAATCTCAATACCTAAACTTAAATTAGTAGAGCGTAATTTTATTGATTTTCCTGAAGCGATAAGCAATATGCTTCCTAAAATAGGGAGTGATAAATTTTTCCCAGTAATTCTTTCTGCATATAGTATGCCTCGCAATAATTTTTCAACTGAGCATTCTAGTTTCATAGTAGTAGTATTTATTTTATATAAAAATTAATTATTACTATTAGTCCTGTGGATATGTGGATTACTATATAGAGTCATACATACCAACCTATTTTTCTGAATACTATTTTTTTGTAACTGCGATTGTATGGTTTTATTTTTCATAGCTATACTTTTTGCTTTTAATTTTTTTATTTATACACAGTCTACACATCTCTATCCACACGTTATTATTTAAACATACCGCGTATTTGTTCAAGTTCTTGGGATAGATTTGGATTTCTTTTTAAATCCTCCTTAATCTTTAAAAATGAATGGATGACGGTAGTATGATCTTTACCACCTAGTTTCTGTCCTATGAGGGGATATGAAACATTAAAATCCTCACGGAGAATATACATAATCATTTGCCTTGCGTGTACGATCTCTTTGCGTCGTGTTTTTTCATATATTGAGGATTCATCGATATTGTAAAATGTGGAAATAATGTGTACGACTTCATCAATAGAAACATTTTTCTTTGGTTTGATGTTATTTTTTATAAGTCCTTTAACCTCACTCATTGAAATATCCTTATTTTTCAATCTCGTTTGGCAAATAATAGCATTTAAACTCCCTTCAAGTTCTCGAATACTACCACTTATAACTGATGCAGTATATTCTAAAACCTCATCAGAAATTTCAATTTTCTGCTCTTGTAGTTTTGTTCTTAGTATTGCAAGCCTTGATTCATAATCAGGCTCAGTAATATCTACTATCATGCCCGCAGAAAACCTAGATTTTAGTCGATCCTCGAGTCCAGGGATATAATTTGGATGTTTATCTGAAGAAAAGATTATTTGTCGGTTACTCTCATAGAAAGTATTAAATGTATGAAATAATTCTTCTTGTGTTTTCTCCATCTTCCCTACAAATTGGATATCATCAATGATAAGGACGTCATACTTCCTGTATTTTTCTTTAAAATTGTTTGCTTTATTTGTTTGGAAAGAATTAATCAAGTCCGTTGCAAACTTCTCGAGGGTAATATAATGCACTTTTTTCTCAGGATACTTTGTTTTTATAGCATTACCAACACCCTGGATCAGGTGGGTCTTTCCTAGTCCTGTTCCACCATAGATGAAAAATGGGTTATAACTAGCGCCAGGTTTGCTAACAATAGCCTGCGCCGCTGCAAATGCTAGTTCATTGAATGATCCAACAATAAAGCTTTCAAATATATAGCGCGGATTTAAATTATCCTCTTTATTGATATATAAATCTTGGAGAGGTAATTCTTTGTTAATAAAAGATTTCTGCTCAGTACTAGTCTCCTCTTTTGGTTTAATATCATAGCGAGTAATAGTATATTCTACAGCTCTGACATTTTCTGAATACTGCATCAATGTCTTCAGTATCAGCTTGTGGTATTTATTACAAAGCCAATCTTTAACAAATTCATTTGGTACACCAATACAAGCGGTGCCATTTTCTTGACGAGTAATCGTCGTATTTTTAAACCATGTACTATAGTTTGCCCGCGAAACTGCTTGCTCTATATCGCCTAAACATTGTTCCCAAAGTTGTTTTGTATCTTGCATAAGGTTGAAGTTAACCTATTATAGTCCCTTGTGAGGAAATGCCAACAGGGGTCAATTGGGATACCTTTGTTAATATCGTGTTAATAAGTTTTTCATCAATTTTTAGCTAGATATTGTTTTTTATTCAAATTCGCCTATACTAGCACTATGCAAACCTATAAACCTAAAAAGCGTAAGCGAGCAAAGACTCACGGCTTTCTTGTCCGAAATAAGACAAAAAATGGCAAAAATGTCCTTCTTAGACGTCGCCGAAAGGGACGAGCGAAGCTTACTGTGTCCAAACCACGTAAATAAGCCTTACATGTTAGCCAAACAAAAGCGTATTACCAAACAAAGCTTTCCTAGAAAAGCTGATTTTCGTCTGTCTGACAATACACTATCGGCCACTATTACCCATATAAATCAAGGTAAAATACGTTTTTCTGTCGTTATCTCAAAAAAGGTCGCTAAAATTGCTGTTACAAGAAACAAAGCCAGACGCCGTATTTATGCCATTCTTGAGTCATATAGCACAACCAATTCCCCAATGCTTATTGTCATATATGTTAAAAAAAGTATAGAAAAGCTTACAAATCAAGAATTAAAAGAAGAAATTAAAAGGTTATTTCGCCAAACACCCCTAGATATATAAAGTCTCAGTGCATTCTATGGTAAAAAAAATTGTACTCATTGGTATTCGTGTCTATCAGAAGGTATTTTCACTAGATACTGGCATATTGTCGTGGTTGGGCTTGGTCAAAACAAAGAGCTGTGTTTTTTATCCAACATGTTCTGAGTATACATACCAAGCAATAGCTAAATATGGCATCTGGAAAGGCAGTAACCTTGGCATACGAAGGCTTTCCAAGTGCCACCCTTGGGCAAAACCTACCATTGATCCACTTGTGTAATATTCTTTCGTAATCCTTACTTTCTGCTACAATGGGAGAATGTTACTATTACTTTGGAATTTTTTACTCTATAAACCCCTCCTTAATGCTTTAGTCTTTCTTACAACGATTGCTCCGGCGCACGATGTCGGTATTGCTGTTGTTCTCCTTACTATTGTCGTTAAATTGATTCTTTTCCCTCTGACACAGAAATCGATTATTAATCAGGCGAAAATGAAGAATATAGAGGGTGAAGTCGCAAAAATAAAGGCTGAAACACCTGATAAGACCGAACAAGCTAAAAAAACCTTTGAACTATATAAGGCAAATAAGGTTAATCCATTTTCAAGTTGCCTCGTTGTGCTTATCCAGTTCCCTATCATTATTGCCCTATACCAGACATTCAAGAATGGACTAGATCAATATCCAGAACTTCTTTACTCTTTTGTTCATTACCCTGAACATATACGGACATTTTTCCTTGGATTTATTGATATAACCAAACACAGTCTACCGTTAGCAATTTTGGCTGGCGTAACACAGTTTATACAAGCTCATCTATCCTTTTCATCAACTGCTTCACGCGTTCCTGTAAGCAAGGATGCATCGTTTAGTGCTCAATTGGGACAAAGCATGCAATTTCAAATTAAGTATCTCTTGCCGCCATTTATAGCCTTTATTGGCTATACCGTATCAGCAGCTATTGTGCTGTATTGGGTAACCAGTAACATAGTAAGTATTATTCAGGAAGTTATCATTAGAAAAAAAGCTGGCTTATTGGATACTAAATCGCTTTTTAAGTTTAGAAATAAATGAAAGATGAAACCAAAAAATTATTAGATGATCTCATACTGAAAAGTGGTTTTGATGTTGTTAAAACTGAAGTGATTCTTGATGAGACTGGTTCGTACTATTGGTATCACATCGAAACTAGTGAGCCGAAATACTTGATTGGCCACAATGGAGAGACTCTACAAGCGCTTAACCATATAGCCAGAAGAATGCTTGAAACAACAGAGACCGCAGAAGATAAAACCATACTGATCGATGTTAATAACTACCAAAAGACTCGAGTAGATAACTTGAAAACAATAGCCCATATGATGGCTGAGCGAGCGAGATTTTTCAAATCTAGTGTTGAGATTGACCCAATGACAGCTTTTGAAAGGAAAATCATTCATACTTTTTTAGAAAATAAAAACGACATCAAAACAGAATCAACAGGCATTGGTCGTGACCGACGAGTAGTCATTAGATATATAGGGAACATCTAGGTAATTACGAATGCATACTCTATTTCAATTCGTCATTAGTAATTTTTAATTACAACTAAAATAAAACGATTATTTTCTTCTTGTAGGATGTAGGTCCTCAGTGCGAAAATAATCGTTTTATTTTTTTATTTTAGTTGAGTTCATAACTCCAAAGTGATCCGTCAATTTTGTTGGTGAAATATATAAATTTCTCAGATGGATCAGCAAACAGTTTCGTCATGTCGATCGGGGATTGATTGATTGTGCTTGGATCGACAAGGTTGGCAAAGATGTTTGTTGTCAGGTTGATTCTCCAAAGTGAATCATCGAAGGCTACTTTGCCTTGGTACCATGCATCGGGGTATGTTTCGACTGGTAATGCCTTAGGTATACCGCAATATAGCATCTGGCTACCTATTCCCCAGGTGCATTTTTCAGGTAACGTCGCTAGTCCAAGATTTGCTGATACGTGGGTTAATAAATCATACGAATAGAGCGAGTAACTGCCTGCAATTGTTGCGCCGTAGATAATTTTTTTTCCGTCAGGACTCATGAGAGTAGTTACCCCAGGAACATTGCCAAGTATTTTTGTCATAGTGCCTGTTGTTGCATTGATAGAATACACATAGCCGCCAAGTATACCTGCTGGTTTAGTTGTTGCGATAATCGTTGAGCTATTTGCGTATTGGATGAGCCACTCAGTAAATGCTGAATTCCAAAATTGTGATTTTTTAATACCAGTAAAATCCGTACTTGTCCCGAGTAGTCCCCCATCTGTTGGAGATGTATAGAATATTTTTGTGCCATCGCTTGATTTTGCCATTTCAGTAATGTTTTCTGGCATAAAAGTGCCTTCGAGTGTATATGGTGTTGTAGCGAGTGGCACTTCCTTTATTTGAAGTGACTCTTCTTCCAGGGAATGTGTGTCGAGAGGTAGTTGAGGTATGAGTGTTGCCATGTAGGTCTTGATTTTGCCTGTCGCGTCATCAAGATAGCGAAGAATAACTGATGTGCCAGACGCATCCCATATTGCCTCATGAATTCTTGGAATAGTTGTATTAGAAATCCTTTTTGTTTGCAAGGAATCGGTATATGTTTCGTAGGCATGTGCCGTCTTGGTTTCAATGTACCGGATAGCTGTTGCTGGCTCCGTGGTAATGATTGGAGGTGGAACGATCGACAATGATCCAGGTATGCCACCTGAATCCCCTTCAATTGCTGCTGGTGCGACAGGTGTCACTATGGTACGTGTTGTTAGAAATGCAATTGCTCCGGCCACAGGTTCAGTTGTAATATGGCGAAGTTTAGGCACTAGAGGCTCCTCGACTATTGGTTGAGGTTCACCAGAGACACTATCTGGAGGTATGCCATCATTTGTTGGAGGTAGTGGTGTAGGATTGTCATTCGTCTTTTGTCCAAACGGGAAAAGGTTTCGTAGGGTTATTTCGATATTGCTTGGATTTTGATTCATATCTGTTTTTTTCAAGAAAAATCCAATAGTAATGCATACAATGAGCAATATTCCAGCGATTAATAGTACTAATTTAAGTTTCTTATTCATAGATAGCTATTAGCCGTTGCTAAGGCAAGATTGGTAAATACCGTATGCATTTTGGCCATATGCGCTCGGTGATGTTGCGCTGCACATACTGTTGCCGCCATTGTAGGCTGAGAATGTTTTTGCGTAGTCACCCGTGCATCCAGGCAGGCCATTAAAGTATTTCCAGATTTTAGCACCTTCAGTCAAATTTTTTGTCATATCTAACATGTCAGCTGGGGTAAAACCATCACGAGTTGGGTAGATATTCCTACTCTCCCATGATGGTGGATTTGTGGTGTAGGTTCCAGAATCATACCCATTTGGGAAAAAAGTAACTTGTACGAGACCTATGCCATTACTAAATCTCCAATCAAGTCCGAGTCCGGGGGTGTTGGTAATCTCATTTTTACTAACATCATTTTTTTTATTTGGATCACTTGCACCATTAAAGGTTACTCCTTTGTATGTTTTACCTGAGCTTAAGAAAGCTTTGTTGGATTTTGTACCTTTTACATTTGCGTCCATACCTATTTGTCCTGCTTGCCCTCCTTTAGTCTCTACTTGCAAAAGTGCGTGTAATACACAATATGGAATGCCAGTGTTTGTGGCAACGGTATGTGCTGCCGCATCAATCGCACCTGGAAGTGGTACAGCATTGCCAGTAATTGATTGGTAGACGGTATCTGGAATGATAATATCTTCGACAGCAATGCTCTGGGTGCTAATACCAAGGTGTAAGCGAACTAAGTTAGGATTAATAGTATTAAGTATGAGGAATGCAGCTAGTGCAAGTAGTAGTCCCCCAATAGCATGCCCAATCATACCTTTGGCGTCTTCTTTTTTAGTAAATGACTCACTGCCCATGTAGGTAATCCCACCGAGTACTATCATGACAACAGCAAGTACCCCCGCAAAACCTATAGTAAATTTGACCACAATATTGAGATAATCCCCTAGTCCGGTTGTAGGAGTGACTTTTACAATGTTTGGCAATGGTGCAAGTAGACAATATTCGCCAGCTCCCTCATCGCACTTGATCTCACCATTTTGAGTTGGCGCTGCAGGCAAGTTAACATCTGCATCTTGTCCATTTACTGTTCCCTTTGAGGTATCAGGTGTTTTAAACTGGTTTAAATTACTGACTGGAGCTTGATTGCTCGCATTATATAATTCAAAGTAGTAGGTCGTATTTGGTAGTACACCATCAATTTTCCCAGTAAACGTATTATCACTCAATGGTGTAATAGTTTGCCCGGTTTTATCAAGTGACGAGGTACTGGTGCCGTATTTAACCTGCATAACCAAGTTTTGATATTCAAATACTTCCCCATTAAAGCTAAATGAAGTTGGAGTTGCTTCTGTAATGCTGTAGATGATTACTTGCTGGTCCGCATAGAGCAATCCATGGGGCAGGATTATTACAGCAATGAGTGCGAAAAAAAATATAATTCGTTGTATTTTTTGCATATTATTCTAAATTAACGATTACTGATTTTTCTGCTGATTGAAAGAGGCGTGAAATACTTGCAATCGATACAGCGATCGATGCGCTCCCTGCAATACCTTCGGGTTTTTTGATAACTAACCAGTTCTTTTTGCTTGGTGTTGATATATTCTGACCATTTAATTTCCAACTATATTTCAAATCACTACTTACTGGATCAAGTGGTGAGAAAAAGTATGGCTCTGCGACAATCGTTGCCTCGCTGCTTTCTAGGCTAAATATGCTGCCTAGCTCATGGTTGTATAATATGCCTTCGAGTGGATTATAAATATAAAAAAGAATCTGTGGTTTACCGGTTGTGAGCGTGATGGTCTGTGTTCCTGTTGCTCCAGAGCTTACGTCGGTTGCTTTGACGCTTATTTGCTCTTTGGCATTCAAGTAACTTGTTTGAAACAAAAAGCTATTTTTACTATAGCCAGAAAAATCTGGGTATGCGTTAAAATTTCTTTGCCAGGCAAACGTCATGCTCGTAGGGTTTGCAATAGTGCCAGCTTTTACTTGTGGCATTGCAACAACTTTGATTACTGACTGGGATGATGGCATCGCTTTGCCTTTATAAAATGGTGGTACATGCGAATCAACGGCTTGCCAAAGAAGATCGATCGAGGTTGGCACTATCAGAACACTTTTTGTTATTGATGAGCCATCAACTGAAATGATTGCTTCAACGGTGACTGATGTTCCGACACTGTCAGTTTTTACTTGATAGCTTATTGCTCCCGTTTTATTGAGTCCAATTTTGCCATTTACCTTCCAGGTAATGTCTGCGCGGCTTAAATCAATAGCAAAACTAGTTAATTTTATGGTGACAATTTGATCAGGCCCTGGAATTTCTGGCACTGTCGATACACTGACATCGCTTTGTACTAGTTCTGCGTATGCGACAATAGTTAATCCGAAATATATCGAAATAATGAGGAGGATAAAAGCTTTTTTCATTGCCTAAAGTATAGCATAGGAGCATAAAACGTAAATCACGTTCCTATTGAAATCAGTGTAACTTATTACGCACTACCCTTTTCGCTTGCCTCTAGTTCTTTTTTTGCTTTTTGTATGGCGAGAACTTGCGAAGGATCAGAGGTAATAATCTGATCTTCGGTATATGAAGCAATCGTCTTAATCGCTACGTGTTTGAGTCCTGCAAAGAATATGCCTTCGCCAACACCAGATTCGAGGAGTAGGTATTTCTCTTCGTCTGTTAGGTTAAACGTTTTTTGTAGTAAATCGATCGATGATGGGGACTGTTTCAAAAGAAATTGGATTGAAGAGTTCGTTACAATTGGTATACCGTAGGGACTTTTCATAAAGTCTGCAACGTCTTGGGTAATCGTAGCAAGTCCGAGATAGTATTTGCGGCCACGTTTTGCAATCGAGTAAAGAAACGATGCTGTATCTTCTGATTTCATCATCCACCAGGCTTCGTCAACAACCAGAAGGCGTTTCCTTAAGTTTTTACGGACAGAGTTCCATATATAGTGGGTCACAATATACATAGCAACAGGTTTGAGCTCGTCTTCCATATCACGAACAGAAAAGACAACAAATTTCTTGTTGATGTCTACATTTGATGGTTTATTGATAAATCCTGCCCATGAACCGCGGGTATACTTGGTGAGCTTTTGAATGATTGACTCAGTTCCCTCCATGCCAGAGAGCACCATTTCAAAATCAGACATGAGCGGTGGCTCAATGTTTGAGAAATCAGAATTTGGAGTGATATCTTTGATGCCGTACGTTTCAGTGATCGCTCGGTCAATAATAGAATCTTCTTCAGGAGTGAGACCACCGAGCATGATGCGGAATAGTCCAACTAAGTTGATCGTATTTGACCTTAATACATCAGCTGCTGTCTCGTCATCGTGTGGAATCGGCAAATCAAAAGGATTGATATGGTGATCAGATGATAGTGAAATATTAAAGTATCGTCCTCCGACTGCTTCAGCTAGGTATTCATACTCGCGCTCCGGATCGATAACGATTACTTCCGTATCAAACATAAGCGTACGAATGATTTCGAGCTTGGTTGCATATGATTTACCAGAACCTGATTTGGCAAAGGTAATCGAATTGTAGTTTTCGAGAGAAAACCGGTCAAAGATAACTAAGCTTGAATTGTGGCGGTTAATACCATAGAGAATGCCTTTGTCTGAGGTTAAATCAAAAGAAACAAAGGGAAAAATTGAAGATAGAGGCTCAGAATTAAGCTTCTGGTGCACATTCAAAAGATCGGTGCCAATCGGTATAACACTCTTGAAGCCTTCTTCTTGCTGGAAAAGTGCTGGTTTCAAATACACGAGCTTAGCATCGAGTATTGATTTGATTTCATTTTCAATTTTAAAAAGCTCATTTTCATTGTCGGCATACATAGTGAGGTACAGTCCAACATCAAACATTTTCTCCTGTGCTTGTTGTAGATTGTCACGGAGCGTTTCAATATCGCGATAGGCAGTATCGAGCATTGGGTCGCGCACCAAGCCGCGCGATTCGCGCATGTTGATCTGACTCTGTACCTCGGCAACTTTCTTTTGAAATTGTCTCAGAATGGTTGCGGTATCAATCGGATGGATGAAAATCGAAACATCAAAAATCTTATCGAGGTTGATAATCGGTGCAAACCAATTGTCAGTCAAATATCTCGGATACGAAATCACGAAGAAAGTTCGTGCAATCTTGTCCCCTAGGTGCAATGCTTTGGGTTCAACTTGGAGTGCCGATGGTGCAATAACATCCTGCAGTTCAAGAGTTGCGGCTTCGTATATTTCCTGGGGTAAAACAGGCAACACTTGCTTGTCGCTCCCGCTTCCTTTTTTTGATTTTCCTAAAAGTCCAAAAAGTGCCATATATTATTCTAATTTAATATTTTGCTCTGTCTCGCCTGGATTAAATATCTTATAAAAAAGCTCAATGATTTCTTCAGTGCCAAGCTGAGTGCTTCGAATACCGCATCGGTTAAGTCCTTGCTGGATGACAGTAATACGCTCTTCGAGTTGTGACCGTTTTTCTTCAAAAGCCGCTAATGCATCTTCTTTGGCTTCTTTTGATGATTTATTGAAGCCAGTGAACATTTGGGTAATGCCGCCAGTATTACCTATGGTAGTTGCCGAATACGGGATAACGATAAAGAAATTCTTCGTCATGATGTTTACCTGCTCGGTAAAGCTTTTGATGAATTCAATGTATTCTTTGGTCTGTACTTTGAGAAGTGGCTCTAACTGCTCCTTCATTCTGTTTTCAAGAGTTACGAGATACGGCTGAATATTTAACCGGCGTGATTGGATAATAATCTGAGTTGAAAATTCAATCGAATTCAAGAAATTTTGAAATTGCAGAAGAATCGCATGTTGTTCATCAGCTGACTTGAGCGACAGATTGATCGATGAAGCTATAACAACAGCTCGTAAGCCGCCATCTTTAAGTACGATGATGCCGTCGCGAACTTCTTTGATTGGCACAAACCCTTGGGTGGCCTTCGCATTGATTGCCATATAGGGACAGTATACCATCCCTGAGCATGGTTATTGTTATTTTTTGTTGATATCAAGCACATCCAAGCTCCAAGAAATCTCTTTGAGCTTGCTGCCGGAGAGTCGTGGGATAACTGAGGCTGGCAATTCAGTGTCTTTTTTCTCGACAATTTTCTTTTTAGGTTCGCGTTTCCAAATGTAGAGCTTTGACTGGAAAAAATATCGTAAACTATTTTCAAGTACGAATATAAATGGCTTATTATTTACTTTATAGAATGCAAGCGCGAGGGCAAGTCCCCCAATCGGTGCAATAAAAAGTACAGCAAAGAAAAAAGGCAGTAATCTATATGCAATAAAGCAAAGTCCTGCTCCACCTGCGAGGTAGACGAATTGTTTGAAGGTAAATGGTCCGAATATCTTGTCTTCAATGTCAATAAATTGTGGAACTTGGAATCGCATGTATGTATTATATAGCTTCTCGATATAAATCTTTTTGTTTATCTGCACTACCTGTCACTTGAGGTAATGTGTAATTGCTTTCTTGTTTTGGAATCTTAAATGTCGTCTGTAATTTTTGAGCGACAACATTACCTTGAGGTGCTGGAGCTTGTGTTGGAGTAGGTGTTGATGGTGCAGTAGATTCTGGTTGATTTTTAGGCATGCCGACAAATTGCTGTGGCACTGGCATGTCTTGGAGTTTTACTGTAGGTGGGATGATTTTTGGTGTTTGGACAGCACTTGCTATGCCAACATTAGCAGGCTTTTGTATTTGTAGATGAGGCATCGATGTGTCGTTTCTGGTTGGATTCTCGAGTGACTTTATGAGAGCATCTCGGGTTAACGCTTGAGCGTCTGTAGTATCTAATGCATCACTAATAGTGGTCTCTCTCGGTTTGATGAGTTCGATCTTTGCATCCTTTAGAATATTTATGGTGTTTTTCTCTTGAGTTGGACTGTTGAGATCAACAGAAATTATTTCATCCTTATGGATTACTGGAGTATCTTCTGATGAAAGTGTTTGACCTTCAATCATTCTCTGTCGCAAGGCACCAAAAATAAGTTCATTAACGTTATCTATAAATTTTTGGCTATCCTCTCTCTCAAGCCCTAATTCGTCTATGACCATTGCTGAAAATGCGTCAGCACTTATAAGTCCAACTATAAACATAGTCACTGAATTGATAAATATACCAGCTTTGTCCGTATGTAGTTTATATTTTTCAATCAAGAAATGCTCTCGATCGTCAATATCAAGTTCAAGCATTGCAGTGGTTACTTCAGGTGGTAATACATTGAAAGCACTATCGATTTCTTCAGGGGTAAATGTCCTCATATGTACTATAGTTTTTTAGTAATACTTGATTCTTTTAGGGTTTTTTTCAACATATCGATTTGGTGCATTCCTACTTTTTGATCAATTGATGTTGCTTCATGCATGCCATGGGTAGTTTGCTTATATTCGTCTAAAATATTTATTGCATTCTCATGATTTTCTTCCTTAGTAAGTTCAAAGGCTTTTGCAAGACTAGGTTTGATATTCTTGAGCACTTGCTCTTCAATGGCAAATGCTACTGCGCCTGCTTTTTCACCAGTAATTTGTGTCCGTGTCATGATTTGGTAGGTAAATTTACTTGGATCAGCAAGACCAAGAAGGACCAAAATAGTTTCTTGCAGTGTCAAACTTGATTCTGTTTCTTTTAGTTCATATTTCTTCATTATAGTTGCCACTTGATCTTGCCAATTCGAATTTGCTAAGAATATTTGAATTTCTTTGGGAAGTTTTGTCCATCTGTCTGCAACTATTTTTTTAATTTTTTCTTCGTTCATAATACTACTTCTATATTAGCTTAAACTAAGGGGTTCCTGGTGGTGGATTAGCCGGAGGATTGTTCGGTGGTGGAGTATTGCCAGATGGAGGAGGGTTATTAGGTGGGTTTGGTGGAGGTGGAGGCGGTGTGTTATTTGGTGGAGGTGGTGTCACGATGGGAGGAGTTCCTGGTGGTATATTTGGCGGAATGGTGGTGGTACCGCCTTGTTGCGGACTAGCTGTTCCCCCGCCTCCACTATTTGCTAGGCCCTGAATGGCTGCTAGAATAGCCTGGTTTGTAGCTACGATCTGTTGGTTAGAGTTTAATGTTGCCTGGTTGACTTGTTGTTGATTCGTTGGGTCAGTTGTAGCAGGGCCACGAATATCATTTGCTGTTCTTTCGTTGTAAATATCAACCGGTCCTCTTTGGATGGCACTAATATCGGTTTGTGCTTGGCCAATAGTTGTAAGTGTAGCATTAACTGCATTTTGAGCTTGAGTAACTACTTGAGTTTGATTTTGTACGGCAGGGTCATTTGCAGGAAGAGTTCGTCTTAATGTAGTCAGTCTAGCTTGTTCTGCCTGGAGTGCGGCATTTTGTCCAGCTAATGCTTGCTGTGCAGTGGTTAATTGTTGATTGAGTACTCCAAGTTGTGGTGCTTGAGTTGCTCGGTTTGCAGCTGCACCTAGGCGATTGATAATGTAGTCAAGTCCAGCTCCTTGTTCGGTAACATTTGCTGCGCCTTGTCGGCGTTGGTTATTTCTTGCAGTAATTGCAGCGGTTGCAGTTGCTGATGCTTGTCTTGCTCCATCAATTTGTGTTTGACTGACTCTGTTTCCTGTTCTTGGGTCAACATTTCCCACGCCAATTCCTCCAAGTCTACGTTCTTCGTTTTGTAATTGTGTAGCACGAGCTTGCTCTCTTGGTCCTGCTCTAAGTGAGTCAGCGTATGCTTTATCTTTTGCAGCTTGAGCTGATTTGTCTTTAATAAATCCACCAGATTTGACAGCTCCAACTTTCCAACCAGTTTCAGAAGCAAAACTTTTACCCGCAACAGATATGTTCCGAGCATCATAGGAAGCATTACTTGCTGCAACGCTCGTGTTAAGTGCTCTCCTTGCCAAGAATCCCCGAACCCCAGTTTCAGAAGCTGCATCTTTAAGTGCTCCACTTTCAGCAAGTCGTGCTGCTCCCGCTCCAATTACTCTGCGACCTGCATATGCTACCCCGCCTGTTGCAACACCAACTGCGGCTCCGCCAACTTTGTTCATAACAGATAATGATGCGGCGCCAATATCACCGGATAGCTTTACAGCCATATCAACCGCTGTTTTTATCAAGAAATATATAATCGCAAACGGTATGATGAGGCCGATAAGCCCTTGGATGTTACTCTCGAGGCTACCGCCAGTTGGACTGTTACTTGCTGCGATTGGTAATAGCTTAAGATCAGTCGCCATAATAATGATGTAGAGGAAAAAGAGGAATACTGGCGCCATGAATGCTTGCGCTACTAGCTCGCTCCACCAATTAGTCCAGCCAATTTTCATCCAGCTTTTCATCGACGGTACAATCCATGATACGAAGGCAAAAGGTGAAAGTATCATCGATACCATCAGTCCTATGACGCGGCCGAGAAACAGTACAGCAACCTTGAGAAACATGAGGAACATGAATATATTGATTGCAATAGCAATGAGGAGCACAAAGAAGAACCAGCCAGTATTTTCATTGGCATCAATGTCACTCGTCTTGAATATTTTTTGTGGATTGAATTTAGAAACAAGTCCAAGGGTGATGCTCTTCTCACCGCTAGTTGACGCAGAGCTTTGCCCTGTCACACTTACTGAGTCATACATGATCCGAGCAAGGATGTTTGAGGTGTCGATAATGATTTTAGTAAAAAAGAGACTGAAGTTGATAAGGAGTGCCACGACGACAAGCGAGGCAATCATTTTTTTGGCATCGACGCCATTGAGTCTCAAAATAGTACCGATAGCGATATACAGGAGTACGAATATGAAAAGAATATTTGAAATATCACGAACGATGCGCCAGCCTTGGGGCACAAATTCTGTTGCAGTGTAGCTTGAGCTTTGCAAAGAAAAGTGTAAGAACCAATCGAGGAACCCAGCAGCAAGTCTCGCAAGTGCAGCAGTTGGAATGTATAAGACGTAATATACAAGCTGAGTAAAACAACCGAGCATGTTGATTGCTGCCCTACCAGATGTCAGACTGAAATCTAAACAATATGGCAAGTTGCCAGGATTGCCTGTATCTGTTGAGCCTTCGACAGTATTTTGACCTGCTGTTGGATTTGTCGTTACCTCAGGAGAGCCAGCTGGTAATGTTTTAAAGGATGCAATTTTCTCTTCGTCGTCACTAAGTGCGCTTAGAGTGTCATTGCTGAGTTCGCCCACACAATTACGAATTAGTGGGATAACCGAACAAGTTTCTTCGAGTCTCCCTTGGCTCACATATGGAGTATTTGGCTTTAAACCTGTAACAGTAATATTGATTGTTTGGGTACCAAGAAAAAGGTCTGGAATAACAACAATGCTCTGTCCAGTATTTTGATCGAAGGCAATTCCTGGAATAGGTTTGCCTGCGCGATCTAAAATTTTGCCGTTGATGACTTCTTCATCAGAAGGTGTTGTTGCTTCCTTTTTAGCTATGGTGCTCAAGTTGTCGGTACTTGTAGCGATATCTAAATAGACGCCGCAGCCATACCCATTACATTCGAGTGGATCATAGGATCCTAGTGCCCCACCATTGCCTGGGATTTCTTCATTGCCTTGAGACGAATTGGATTGTCCAGAAAGTACTTCGTAAATAGGATTGCCGTCTTGCCCTTCGATGTATGTCCACCCAGTAATTCCATTGGTGCTTCCGTTAGGAGCAATTCTTCCTTTATAAATATCATGACCAATATTGCCATCATTACCGCCATTAACTTGTAAATGGAATTGAAGTACTGCAGTTGTTGCTCCGATACTTATGACCTTAACCTCAGGTATATTAAAATTATCATCCAAATAAGCTTCAGCTTTGTGCGAGGTAAAAATCGGCAAAAAGCTTCCTGACAGGATAGTGATGAAGAGCACATAGAGCAGGAATTTTTTCATTACGTAGGATGAATAAGAAAGCTATAATCTGCCTTACTATTTTATCACTAGAGCCTTTGTTTAGATAGCAAAAAACTGTTAATTAAAACAAAATACACTTCGCTAAATTAGGAAGTGCATTTGTAAGAAGATTATTTAGTAATTTTGTGGAAGATAATCACTGATTGAGCTGTGGTAGAATTTGTTACATTCCATTTTAAACGGCTCATTATTGTACCCTTTTGTATAGGTATATCCACCTCCTTCACCTGCATGATAGACAAATGGTATCTCTGAGAAAATCCATTGCCAGCCTGGTTCAGCGAGTGGATCGGCGTCATGATTTGCATCAGTTCCACAAAATAGTAACTGTGCAGCATCTTTACCGACTGCTTCTTTTACAATAGGGTTCGTGCTATTTTTTTCGACCATGCAAGCCTGCTGGAGAGATGGTTCACTAATGGTAGTTCCGGGCGTATAGTGCGCAGGGTCAGATGAGCATTTTTTGTATAATGCATTAACATCTTCGCCATTTACTTTAAATGCGTAGGCTAGATCAGCAACATAGCCGTTACATTCATTTTGGGCATCGCTAATCGTATCACTGCGGCTAATTTTATCTTTTAAAACTACGTATTGTCCTGCGAGTTGGTTTTTGTATTGGGCAACACTTGCAGAATCAGGGCTGCCATCAGAAGGCTTTGGATGTGCAGCTATGCCCGCAACGATACTCTTTAATAATGCAAGAGATCGTACTTTATCAGAAATTTTATTCTGTAGATTACTTTGGTCTTGGTTGTACTCTTCTACTTTTTTAACTTGATCAACAATTGCTGCTGCAGAAGTAATATTCTTGATAAGGATATTAGTCTGGAAATTAGCGAGAATATATGACATTGCATTATTCAAATATTTTAGTTGATCCTGGGCTTGTTCCCCATTATTTGTATTATTATCTGATTTTGATTCCAGCTTCCGTGATTCAGTGGTAAATTCTGATTGCATTCTCGATGCGTATTTATAATCTGGGCCCGGCAAACATTGGTCAAGCTGCATTGTTCTAATTGGAAATGTTTTTAATAGATCGCGACTTGCTGTTAGAATCGTAAGCTCTGTTTGAGTTTTATTGATTGCATCAAGTAATTCCGATGATGGTGTTCCAGGAGCTGTCCCTTCGAGAGGTACTGCATCAGCAACATTCCAGCTGAACGTCCCACTTGTATCTGACACAAATGCACTGTTATCTCCAGGTCCTTCGACGGTTTCATCGCCACTGCCAGTTGCAATGCTACCAATCAGTTGGCTCAAGCCTTTACTGATAAGTCCTGCAGCTAAATTTGAGACAGCGTCAACAACAGGGCTACCACTTGCAGAATCAAGGAGGGCTTTCTCAAGTGGCGCAGTGACAGATTGGTTGAGCTGGTCAGCAACAAGTTTGCCTGGAGTTACAGTTTCATACCTTGAGCAGTCATCACTAGCGTCAAATTGGATACTACTTCCAAGGCTTAGGCTTAAGCTATTTAGATAATCATTTGCATTTGTGCCACTACTTACGCATTCGCTGGTTGCGTTTGGATTGCTTGTAGAATCAGATTGGCATTCGGTTTTCGTAGTAAATGGGCCGACAGTGTATGGTTGTAGATTGTCGTTCACTGCTGTGTATGTCCAATCTGTTGCTGTAATTGCACTTTGACCACTTGAGCCATTTTTGTACTCAACACATTTTTTTGCTGAGAGGAATCCTCCGCTTTGATTGAGTTCGTTTTGGATTGTGCCCTGTGCCTCTTTTGCCCGATTCTCTAATTCTTCAGCGGTTCGTAGATATGAACCAACAGGGTTGTTCGCGTCATTTTGAGTAAATGCCATCCAACCATCCCATCCTCCTACAGCAAAATCGCCGTCAGTAAAGTCTTGCCAATTGGGGCCAATTACTTTGTCTAAAGTGAATTTTGATTTATCTGCGAACACACTTGAATTGGTTGCTAAATACGAGGTAATGAGGTTTTTGGCAACCCCCTGGGAATACGGAAACTTGGTTATATCACCAGTGATTTCATTAACGAATGATTCAACTTTCTGATCAGCAATGCTTTTAAAAAAGCTTGATTGGTCACGGACAAAAAAAGGATTGCCGTTAAATCCAGTTGACCCCCAGTTGATGATTTGCTGGGTCATATTGAGTGCAACCTGGGAACTTATACGCTTGAGAGATTTTTGGAGCAAAGTACCAGCTAAAGTTTTGCCGGCACTCGCAGCTGATTGGGATCCAAAAATAGTCTGTATAATTTGTTGGGGCAAATTCGGCAAATCTACAACTGGTAGTCCTGCGTGTGCTTGATTAATCTGTACTGTCAGCAATAAGAAAAGACTAAGAAAAGAAATAATACTATACTGATAGCGCTTTTTCATGTTGTTTTTAGTATAGCACCCGCTTTATTGTGAACCAAAGCCTCCTGCAATATAGATATCATTTTGAAGTATATTTAAATTTGTCTCGAGTGAAGTCAAAATATCATTTGACTGGTAAATACTAGCAAGCGCTGGGATTGGATCAATGGGATATTTAGCAATATCAGCAAACATATCAGCTGTTCTGTTGATGCTATTAATGAGAGCAAGATGTGTTGATGCCTCGCTTTCAGGTACAGGTAAAGCGAGAAGTGTCGTAACTAATGCATGATACTTGTCAGCGATTTTTTGTATATTTGCATCAGGTGTCGTTAAGTCCGGAGTAACAACAATGCTGCCAAGGGTAATAAAATCTTCTTGTTTAATTGGGTATTTGAGTAATGCATTACCAAAACCTGTAATATATGCCGATGAGTTAGTGCTCGTATTGGCATTACTTTTAATATCACTAATTGTGTAAGTTTTGCCTGGAGGTTTAGTTTTTATAAACGTGATTATTTCAGCAGTAATACTTGCTGATGATTCATCAGTTAGTTTTCCATTTTCTTGTAATGCTGCAATCGTTGAGAAAAGCTCTCTGGTAAATGTATCTGTTTGGCTTAAAATTTCAGGGGCCAGTTCATTTGGTGTTGCTGTTGATGCATTGATCGATGTGCGTAGACTGGCAACTTCTTCACCATCGCTTATTCCATTGCCATTTGTGTCTGGGTTTTTCGGGTCCATATCCCATAGTGGCTCTTCCCAATCTGCTAATCCATCGTTGTCTGTATCTGTTTCGACAAGCGTACCTAATGCGACAGTAGGTCCTGCGGGAATACGAGTATCTTTGATCTCATTTGTTTTGTTAAAAACAATGCGAGTACGTATATATGATATGCAAACACCGACAATGATAACAATGCCGATAATCAAAAGCACGCGAAGCATCTTTTTGCTAGGTAAATATGAGATGACTTTAGGTGGTTCCACAGAGTACAGTATACACGTTTTAGATTTCTTTTTCTAAAGAGTTTTGCAGTAGCTTTTTGCAATACGAAACCAGGTTTCTAAATCTATGTCCTCTGCACGTATTTGTTCTGATAAAGTTTCTGCTTGCCAAATATGGGTCAGTGCATCATATGGCATAGGTAATGATGTGAGATTTCTGATGAGTACTTTGCGTTTATGAGCAAACCCTGTGCGAAGGACATTGAAAAAATGTTTTTCTGATACAGCATACTTTGTAAAAAGGGTTTTAGATATTTTTTCAATGGAAAGTATGGCTGAGTCGACGCGAGGTGGAGGCGTAAAACTGCCGCGCCCTACCTTGGCTATGATCTTTGGATTGCCGTAGGCCTTCACTGCGATTGAGAGTATGCTTTCTTTGTTGTCTTTAGCAATAATTCTCTCGGCGACTTCTTTTTGCACCAAGAGAACCATCTGTTCTGGTATACAAGAAGCACTCAAGATATGTTTTACTATTGCGCCAGTGATATTGTATGGAATATTAGCAATGACTTTGTAAGTAAGATCATGATAAAAGGCAAATACACCTGGATCAAAATCGAGAATATCTTTTTCAATAAGCTCAAGCTTACCGCTCGCAATTTCTTTTGCAAATGTAGTCGAAAGTTCTTTGACTAATGCACGATCTTTTTCGATTGCGACCACTTTGCCAGCAAAGAAAAGTAATTTTTTGGTAAGTACACCGTGCCCGGGTCCAATTTCAAGAATAATATCAGTCGGCTGTATATCCCCACTTTCTATGATAGTGTCGAGTGCATGTTGGTTATGGAGAAAGTGTTGTCCTAAAGATTTTTTGGCAAGCATGTTATTCAAAGTATAATATTTTTTCACTGTGACCTCTCGGTTGGTAAAGTTCCTGCTCAACAAGCTCTGGTGGAATGTCATAAATAAATTCTGAAGGTATATTGATTTGGCGCATGCCAAATATAGTTCTCGTTTCTGCATAGGAGAGATAAAGAAATTCCTTAGCTCGGGTGACAGCGACATAAAACAATCTGCGCTCTTCTTCGGCATCTTCGATTGTCTTACTATCGAGTCTGGCATGAGGGAAAAGATCTTGCTCCAGGCCAACAATAAAGACAACTTTAAATTCCAGACCCTTCGCCGCATGAACAGTCATGAGTCTAACTCCGCCCCTGTCTTCTTCTAGATTATCTTGATCGCTCGCGAGTGCCGCATCAGTTAAAAGCTTATCCATGCCTTCATCAATCCCCCACGCGTCATATTTGGTCGCAAGTGTTACGAGTTCCTCTAAGTTCATGAGTCGGTCTTCATCATCTGCACCTCCAGCTCGTAATGTCTCATCGATCTTGGCTTCATGAAGAATATATTTAAATACTTCTGATGGCAGCATAGTTTTTTTACATTCGTTGATACGATCGAGTAGTTCATAGAATGCATTGATTTTTACTTGCATAGGCTTTGGCAATGCTTCTAGCTCTCCAGCAAATAATTTTACCAATGTCACTTTGCCAATGCCACGTGTTGGGAAATTGATGATGCGTTTGATGTCAGATAGCGAATTGCGATTGTGTGCTGCTCTCACATAAGCGAGCATGTCTTTGATTTCTTTACGCTCAAAGAATTTCGTTCCAACAACTTGATATGGAATATTGGCACCAAGCATGGCTTCCTCGAGTACGCGTGATTGGAAGTTGGCTCGATATAAAACGGCAATATCCTTTGGAGCTGTTCCCTCTCGAATAAAGTTGTCTGCTGTATCAGCGACGAACCCAGCTTCATCATTCTCGCCAAAGGCAGTGTAGAGCTTGATACTATCGCCGTCTTTACCGGTATGGAGGAGAAGTTTTGGTATTCGTACGGTATTTTTTTTGATAATAGCGTTGGCCGCATCGAGGATAACTTTTGTCGATCGGTAATTATGTTCAAGAAAGACAATCTTGGCTTCTGGATAGTCCTTTTCAAATCGGAGCATATTTTTCATATTGGCACCCCGCCAGCTATAAATGTTTTGGTCCATATCACCCACGACGCAGATATGATGGTCACTGCCGACCAATAGCTTAGCGAGCTCATATTGCACGGTATTGGTGTCTTGGTATTCGTCGATATGGATGTAGCGCCAGCGCGACTGATATTCATCACGTATGGTTTGGTTGCGAAGTGCGATAAGTGCATAGAGCAAGAGATCATCGAAATCAACCGAACCCTCCTTCTTTTTCTTCTCTTCATATTTCTGCCAAACGCTGTTAATAAGCTCCTCACTATAGTTTGAAGCTTTAGTGGCAAATTGTTCTTGGGTCTCGCCTTCACCCTTGGCCTTTGATATAACATATCGGAATTTGCGAGGTTCTTGGGCTTTAGGATCAAGGCCGAGCTCTTTGATGGATTCTTTGATGAGGGATATCGTATCTCCGTCATCTAAAATAGTAAAATACCTTGTTAGATTAAAAAGTTTGGCATGTTCGCGCAGGATAGTCGCTGCCAATGCATGAAATGTTGCCACAAATGGCACTTCAGTTATACCTTTTGGCAGTACACTTATCACACGTTCACGCATTTCTTTGGCTGCTTTGTTCGTGAAAGTAATAGCAAGAATCTGATTCGGAAGTACACCTTCCTTGATAAGGTGTACAATGCGGTGTGTAATTGTTTTTGTTTTACCTGCACCAGCACCGGCCACAATGAGAAGTGGTCCATGTATAGAAAGTGCGGCTTCTTTTTGCTTTTCATTGAGTCCATCGAGATATTCCATCTGATTACTATAGCATGACGTAGAATTCCTCTTTCCTTTGTGTTTTTTAAGAAAGTTTGGAAGAATATTTTTCTTGTTGCGGAACTCATCCAATTAAAATTGGATTCAAACAGTCCTCACTGCAAAAAATATTTCCCCAAACTTTCTTTGGGTCTGTTCATAAACAATAAAAGTGCCGTAGGATACTACAGCACTTTTATTGTTTATTTTTTAGTTCCCAATTTGGCTCATCACATCCATGCTCTCTTGTTGAAATCGCTCTGCCTCTTCTTTGGCCATAGCGTCGAAGTTCTCAACATTGGTTCGTAGGTATTCCATAAGTTCTTCTGGACTTGCGTCGTTATCGAGCATTTTCTCAAATGCTTTTTGCATTGTGTCATCCATTGTTTCCATTGCTTTGATAAGAACACTTTGGAAGATTAATCCGCCGATTCGCTCGATAGTATCGTTCTGCTCTGCTTCTGATAATCCACCTAAGTTATAAGCAGCAATAATTGTTTTTCGTAATGTTGGATCCATATAGATAGTGTATCGTATTAATAATTTTTTACAAACTACGTTTTATTATTTTGGTATATTGCCTGTTGGTATGGTAGCTCCTGGTCTGTTGGCAACATTCGGAATTCCCCCATTGTTTACGCCTGGTCGACTGGTAACATTCTGGAGTCCGCCATTACTCACTCCTGGTCTGTTGGCAAGTTTCTGTAATCCGCCACCAGTTGCTCCCTGTCCGTCAGTTGCATTACTGAGTCCTGCTGGTCGTGATGGTAGTGGCTGCAAGTTTGGATTATTAGGTAATGGTTTTAGTGCCTGTCCGCCAGTGCCAGGTTTATTGTTGTAGCCATATTCGTAGCTATCTGGGTTTGATTCAAACGGAGTACTGCCGATGATGTGCATTTCTTTTGGTATGCCATCCATATATTCACGAACAACATATCCTCCACCAAAAGGATTTTTCTCAATAGCGTATGATGCATGACCAATACTGCCTGTAGCGAGGCGAACCTCATGTCCGTTTTGGAAGTAGCCAGTTTTACTTGCAATCTCATGCGCCTGGTGTTGGGCGAATTCATGCAAATCGCCGCTCGTCCAGCCCATTTTTGCAGCTAGTGCGCCGTTGTTGGCTTCAAGTTGTCGTATGAATACATTTTCAACACCGTCACCCTTTTGTACCAATGCATATTCGCTAAGTGGGGTTGGAGTTTCTACTGTTGGATGGTCAATGGTGCTTGGGTGGTCTACAGTTCCTGGTGCTTGATTTGCAAAATGCTCAGTGGCGTAGTGTCCTGCCCATAGCCCAAAGCCAATGCTCGATGCACCACGAATACCTGCGTTCAAGTAACGATCAAGGCTCTCACTCTTTTGCTTTCTTTTGTGGACGCTTTGATAGAGAGCTTCATTTCTCGTGAGCCACTCATTGCCAAATCCCTCACCGTATTTATTGAGACGCCTCATGCGCTCCATGTCTCTCTCAAAGTCTCTGTCAATTATTTTTTGATTATGGAAAAGATTTTTTATCCCAATACCAACTTCACCAGCTGCCGCACCACCGACAACTCTCGCACCTACGCCAGCTGCTGCTGCGCCAAAGGCAGCCAAGCTTCCGCCGCCTGTAAGTGTTGTGATTGCTGCAACGCCTGTACCTATGCCGATTGATAGTAGTATGCGTTTCCAACGAGGTTGAATCTTGCCATACCATGCGATGCCTTTTTCCAAAATACCGCGCTCGCGTGTTGGTAATGCCTCAAGCTTTGCTCGGGCAAGCGTGTCACCTTCATCGAGAATGAGTGTTTTAAAGAGAACCCCATTTTGGAAACTATCGAGAGCCAATTTCTTTTCTGCTGGGCTCGCATGATTACGGTCAAGCTTATCGTTTTCTTGTTTAAGTAAATGTTTGCCGTAGGCGATTTTGGCGTCCTTGTACGTTTGTTGGGTACGTTCGTGCGCGAGTCGCACTGGGTCAGTCGCCTGGAGATCTTCTTTGGCGATTTTTTCACCGACAAGTTTGTTCCAAATATTTCTTTGGAACCATGCACCGAAACCTTTTTTATTACGAGCTTGATCTTGTCGTTCTTCGAGCATGTCACGGTAGGTTTCGATATAGAGTGCTCGAGCTTCATTGAGTGATTGCTCAGGAGTTTTTATTTGTTCTTGTTTAGCTGTATCACTCACAGCTTTTGCAAGTACTGCTTCTGGAGTGTCTTTACTTTTTGCTGCCGTTGGCTTTATAGCTTCTTTAGGATCAAATATTTCTATGCGGTCTGCCCCCTCGTGCTCACGGATATCTTCATCGCTTGCTATTCGTAGCTCGCCGCTTTCAAATTGCCCTAAGAACTGTCTTTCAGGTATATATTTTGTTTGATTTGAGACAAAATAGACATTATATTTTATTCCCCTGGCATTAGTTTTTTCTTGGATATCAGTAATAGAAAATAGTTCTTTTCCTACTGTATCGAAAATAAAGTCACCCTTTTTCAGTTCGAGAGGTTTTTTAACCTCTGGAGCTTTTGCTGCTGTATCAATTGGTGCTTCGGTAAGTTCGAGTGCCTTTGATGCAAATCCTTCGGCTAATGTCTCTGCCGATACTTCATCAGGGCTTCCATCGAATACATAGACATTGTATTTTTCACCTTCAGGACTTGTCTTTTCTCTAATTTCTGAAACGACAGTAATTTTGCCAAACTTTTTACCATCATTGATATTCCATATGCGGCTACCAACGACAAGTTTATTTACAATGTCCATACCAGCAGTAATTTCTGGTTTTCCTGGGACTGCCTCCACTTTCTTTACTGGTGGAGTTGTTTTGGTCTCTACTGTTGGTATTTCACTCTCAGTCATTAATCTAATTTTTCCTGTTGCGAATGCTAAGGCAAGGCCTTTTGCCGATACTCTATTTGTTTTATTGCTAAATGTGTATGAATTAAACTTCTCGTTTTTATCATTAATTTCCTCTTTTATTTCTAAAACAGTATGTTGTTTCCTCCCTTTAGCATTTTCTGTGGCTTCCCCGACAACACTCCCAACCTTAAGTGCGTTAACTTTCTCCCATGCTTGAGCCAAGGATTCTGCAGTAACTTTGTCTTCAAATTTTCCAACCTTTTTTTCCCTACCCCCTGTTTTTGCTGGATGTTTAGATAGTATAGCTACCTTCGGTATACGCTTTGCTTGTGCTGTGTATGTTGTATAATGTTCACCTTTTTTCTTTTTATTTGCCATTGGTCCAAGTAAATTCTCAATGGCCTTATTCGTATATATTTCTGTAGTTGCATTTGTATTCTTATCTAAGTCTTCTTTACTTGCGAATACACTTACGGTAAAACGATTGATACCTTTTTCGTCAGCTTCTTCCTTATCGATTCGATAATAGTTAGTATCTTTTTGCCAGGTGTCTCCTTCGTGGAAAGTCTTTAATGGTGACATGTAAAATCCACTATTTTCTTTGTACCCTTCTAACTTCACTTTTTGTTCTTTTGAACTAAAAAGATTTACACCTTGTGCAACCATATCTTCATACGGAATAGTTTTCTTATTATTTTTTGAATCTTCAAGTTCGACAGTAGATGCTTTTGGATCTCCAGGAACTATAGTAACTTCACTTATTGTGTAATTTTTTTGATCTCCAGGAAATTTCCATATCTCACCCTTTTTAAAATTAAAATTCCCCTCTATCGTCCCTACTGGTTCGTTCATAAGTTTATCTAAATTTTCAAACGTGGTGTCTATATCAGCTAATCTTTTATTTGAAGCCATCAGTAACAAATCTTTAGTTTTTTTTGAATCGAAAGCCATGTAATTTTATTTAGATTATTTTTTTGATTCCTCAATCTCAATTATTGGTAATTCTGCTATTTTCTTGTTAATTATATCTTCCTTTGTTCTTACTTTTGCGGTAATTAATTTGTATTCTTGACCATTGATTTTTAATGCATGAATAACTTTTGCATATTCTGGCTTATCACGTCTACTGAGAATGCTATTCATCCACCCCTCAATAAGTTGCTCGTATTTATTAAGTGTAATTCTATATATACGATCTGTATTTTGAGAAGTAAACTCTAGTATATCCTCATTTTTTTCAAGATCGAAGTATGCTCTTTTTACAATAAATGTATCTTTGGATTTAAAAAAATTTTCGAGTATAAATCGTTGGTAATCCTCAGTAACTGTTTCGCCTGGCTTGTATATTTGTCCAGCAATATTTATTGGCGTTTCTTCAAGTCGTCTTGTCTGATCTTTCAATATTTTCAAAACAATCATTCCTTGTGCGACAACAAATTCTCCATTTTGATTTTCCTCAGGAGTAAGTACTAGCATAATATTATTTTTTTCCTCCTTTATTTCCTTCAGTATGTATTTTGGTGAATTTTGGGTTGTAACTGCATTTATTGCTTCAATAAATAAAGGTTCAGTAATTACATCACCAGGTTTTATCATTTTACCCCCAATATATGTACGTGTAATCTCTACATCACTGCCAATTTGGGTTCTGCTTTCAGCAGTATCTTTAGTCCTCTTTTCGTGCTTAATGTTTCGTAGCTCATAGCCATGCCTATATCTCATTACATTCGTTAATTTTGAAACAGTCATAGCTTGTTCGCCTTTTTTCTCATAGTCGCCTTTTCTGACTTGAACTTTCCTTGCTCTTATATCATTTAACCATTCTCTTTTGCCACATAATATATTAATTATTTCATCATCAATTTCTCCCAACTCCTCATATAATTCACTAAGCTCTCTTTCAAGCGTTTCCATGGTAACTCCCCTTTCACCATTACTGATGCCAGCTTTAAATCGATCAAATTCATCAGGTTTACCTACCTCCTTGTAACGATTTGTAATTCCATATTCAATATTTTTTAATTGCACCTCTGCTTCTTGTTTGGCTTTCTTACTTTTTGCATGCGTAAGTTCGTCAAGTTTTTCTACATAACGTTTTAATAGTTCTTTTTTTTCATATTCTTTACGCAATGTATCTTGTTCAGCCATCTTTTTCTTATATGCTTTCAGTTCACTTTCACTTAGTGTTTTTTTGTCTTTTTTTATAAAACCACTATTTGGATCTGGTGGGTTTGTGTCAGTAACTTCAATTACTTGACCCCACATTGCATCATAAATACGATCTCCAGTTTTGAAAACATCTGGTATTCTTCTATTAATACGCTCCATTTCTTCAGCTGAAAGGTTTAAAATCCCTTTCATTCGTTTTTTAAAAGCTTCTGAAAACTTTCCTAATGGTTTCGAGTCGATGTTACTAAGGGGGCCATGGCCATTATCAACATATTCAATAATTTTATCTTTTGACCAGCTCTTTACACCTTCATGCCACCCTCGTGATTCAAGGATTGCAATACCTGTTTCAATTAGATTCTGGTTTATTTCCTGACGTTCATGCACGCTCATGCCTCCTGATTCTATTTGTTCTCGTAACAAATCAAAAAATTTAGATAGAGTTGTCTCTGCTTCATCTGGCTTTTTTACAATATCTTTTGTTTCTAGCTGCGTCTCTTTCTCATTCTTCTTTACTTTTTTCTTCTGACTAGCTACCTTTTTGGGTATTGTTTTTTCATTTTCTGGTTTAGATTTGAGAACATCCTTAATTTTTGATAGGTCATTAGTTTCTGTAGAAGCCTTTTCATTCTGATCTTTCTTTGTACCCTCAAATTGTTTCGCCATAGTCTTTAAATTATGTATAAAATATTAGTTCCTGTCAATTTTTAGCCTTTTTTCTTATCCACATGTCGGTGTGGATATCGTGATTGACTCACCCAGTCGGAGGCGGTACCCTTGTATCTGTGGGTGGTATAGAGCTAGTATATATCCTACAAATTTGTTTACCTAGTAGATATCCCCATTTTCAAGCAATTTCCTCATATTTCTGAACTGATCGTAACGACTGTCTAAGCTTGTGTAATCCTTGCAGCCTTCTTATGTAGCCATAAGGTCGTTCTGTGAGAGAGCTTTGCAGTTATTTTTTTAGTATATAAAACCCTTTTTAAAAGATTCTTCAAGCGACAACGCTGTCTCAGATCGCTCAAAGATGATAAAACCTTTATTTTACAAGCACGGAGCATCCGGGGTTGTTTTTATGTTGTTGGCTATCGGTTTGCTGCTCTACCCACTCGAGTCATATGCCAATTTTTTCTCAACCGCTTTATTTCAAAAGCCTGAAAAAGCCTATGCTCAAAACGTGCCAATGGCTAAAAATTCACAGACATTACCAATTTTGCAGGCAGAAAATACGACAGTAGCCATAAAAGCGACTGAAAGTGCTGATATTATTATCTCAGATGATACTGCCTTAGTGCCGCAAGCAGGACCTTCAGGCACTGTTGCTGATCTATCAGAAGATGTAACGAGTGGTCAGATTAGCACGTATGTTGTTAGGTCGGGCGATTCCCTGTCAGTTATAGCTGACATGTTTAATGTTTCTATTAATACGATTCTTTGGGCAAATGATTTAAAGAAAGGCCAAGCGCTCCAAACTGGTGATACGCTTATTATTTTGCCTGTGACAGGACTAAAATACACAGTAAAGAAAGGCGATACAGTAAACTCAATTGCTAAAAAGTTTAGCCTTGATTCATCAGAAGACATTATTTCATACAATAACTTAGAAACAGCCACTGTTTCGGTTGGCGATGTACTCATTATCCCTGGCGCAGAATTGCCTGCTGAAGTTCCAGTAGCACCAAAGAAAACCCCAGTCAAACAAGGCGGTAGCAGTAGTGTCTTTGCCAAGAATCAATCTGCAGGAAGCAAAATCGCTGGTTACTTTATAAAGCCAATACCGTGTGGTCTTACCCAAAACAAGCATGACAAATATGCTGTCGATATGAGTTGCGGCGGTTCTGGTATGTCAGTTAAAGCTGCAGCCAGTGGTACCGTCAAATTTGCAAAGACTGGCTGGAATGGTGGTTTCGGTAATCTCATTGTTATTGCTCATGCCAATGGTACTCAAACATTCTATGCCCATCTATCTAAGATTAATGTTTCCATAGGTGCGACAGTCGAACAAGGTACTGTCATCGGTAATGTCGGCTCGACAGGACGCTCGACTGGACCACACCTTCACTTTGAAGTTCGCGGTGCATATAATCCTGGCTTCGACACATCAGGTCAGCTTTGGAAAAGATAGTATATATACAAAAAACAGAAGAAGTTTTTCTTATTGCGGGACTCATCCAATTAAAATTGGATTCAAACAATCCTCATCGCGAAAAACTTCTTCTGTTTTTTGTATTTTTTATGCCATACCAGCGTGCAAACTTATTTCTCTCCTCTCAAACTTGCATACTATTTTTATTGATACGAGGAATGCTCAAACAGTGTTCGGTTCGAAATAAGTTTGCACGCTGGTATACACTGATATTTCTATAATGCTTTCGGTCGATACTGTAGTGCTTCTAGTATATGTGGCGTACTGACAGTTTCATCTCCATTAACATCAGCGATAGTTCTCGCTAGTTTTAACACTCGGTGATACGCACGTGGTGAGAGGTTGAGTTTGGTTGCACTTTGATTGAAGAATGCCTGGGTTTTAGGATCTAGTGTAATCAGCGCACTAATATCTTTGGCATTCATATCGCTATTGGTGGTGTGGGGTCGATTTGCATTTTCGAAACGTGTGCGTTGTTTGGCTCTTGCTACTTGAACTCTATCCCGAATGGTTTCTGTTTTCTCGCCGATCGGAGCGTCACTGCCTAATTTCTCATAACCGATCGCGCCGACTTCAACCCAGATATCGACACGGTCCATGATGGGTCCTGAGAGTTTGCGATTATATCTCGCTATGTCGCCTGCGGTGCAAGTACATTCTTTTGCCCTCGTGCCGCGATAGCCGCAAGGACATGGATTCATAGCAGCGATCAATATAAAATGCGACGGAAACAGTGCAGTGCCTTTAGCCCTAGAAATAGATACTATCTTATCTTCGAGTGGTTGTCGCAGAGATTCGATAACTCGTTTGTCGAATTCTGGAAATTCATCCATAAATAATACTCCTCGGTGGGCGAGTGTTATTTCTCCAGGCTTTGGCGTGCTGCCGCCGCCGATAATCGATACATAGGATGATGTGTGATGCGGTGCACGAAATGGTGGCAGTGTAATCACATCAGCATTGAGATTGCCAGCAACAGAATGAATACTCGTGATCTCGAGTGCTTCAGTAAGTGTGAGTGATGGCAAAAGTGTTGCAAATGCTCTCGCGAGCATGGTTTTGCCTGTGCCTGGTGGGCCATACATAGCGATATTGTGACCGCCAGCTGCTGCTATTTCGAGTCCGCGCTTTGCGCCTTCTTGTCCGCGTATATCTGAGAAATCAATATCACTGATATGTCTAGAAACATCGATTGGTGTTTTTTCTTTGGGTTGTATTTTAGCAGCCTCTTCTGTTGCAGTAAGATGAGTAATCAATTCACTCAGTGTGTGTACGCCAAATACTTTAATACCATCAACCAGTGCTGCTTCACGTGCATTTGCTTCTGGTACATAGAGTTCTCCAAATCCATCGCGTTTGGCCTTCTCAGCAAGCGGTAGTGTTCCTTTGATTGGTAGTATTTCCCCATTGAGTGCGAGTTCTCCCAAGAACAACTTTTTTTGAATATCAAACGTAATTTCTTCGGCGGCCAACAAATAACCGAGTGCAATACCAATATCAAATGTTGAGCCTTCTTTTTTCGTTTCAGCCGGAGAGAGTGAGACTATGATTTTCTCGTTTTTGCTTTTTGGTGACGTATAGCCGGAATTTTTAATTGCAGAGCTTACGCGATCGCGCGCTTCCTCGACCGCTTTATCAGGTAACCCAACAATAGAGAATGTGTGGAGTCCCTTTGAGAGGTCTACTTCAATAGTAATAAGTTCTCCTCGAAGGAGTGATGTTTGTGCCGAATATAATCTGGCAAAAGACATGCTAGTAATTTAAATTACAATACGTAATATAATAATCTAAGCGCACGCAGTCTCCAGTCTAGGTTTGATTATATGTGCTTCATGCACGTACGAGCAGCAGGGTTGGCCTCGAGTCGTTCTTCTTCGATTTTCTCCCCGCCTATTTCGCATGTTCCATATGCATTGTCTTTGATTTTCTGAAGTGCATCTTGAATATCTTTGAGTCGGCTCGTGAGAGTTCTAACAAGTCCAGTTTTCTCTTCATAATCTTCTGCGCGATCTGCACGATCATTTTCATCAGCTTCAGCCATGCCTTCGAGTGGTCTCGCGTCCCAAAGTCCGGTTTCAGGGTTAAGTAATGCGCCTTCTGATTCAAGTTGTGACAAAAGCATTTTCTGCTCTTCTTCAAGTTTTTGTTTGTATTGGTCTGTTGATTTCATGTGCTTATGATAGCAGTCAGGCCAGTCATGTGCAAATGTTACAGTGGCGTTTGCAATCGTACGAGTATTTCTTTGACTGTATCAATCGTAGTGGTGATGAGAATAGTTTCTGTATCCAAAAATACGTATACCATCACAATATTCCCTGCACCGTCTCGTAATACGCGACCATCGCGATTCTCAACAATAATATCCTCAAATTTTTTCTGAAAGAGTGCTGCATTATCACCTTCGATAGACAGACCAAAGAGTTCATACATATTATCAAAGAGTTTGCGCTCCCAGATGAGCATGCCTGAGAAGGCTGTGTCGTAGGAATTTGTTTTAAATATGAGAAACGGTGCATTGGCTATCTCCATATGCGTTCCGAACATGTACTCTTCATCAAATGATCGTATAAGTGTTGGGTTGGCATCACTTTCGAGCTTTTTCAAAAATTCTTCTGTCGTAAGCATTCGCGCACCCGGATAGGTTGGTGCAGTTAAAAGCATTGCAGTAATCTTCCCTGCATCTTGCGGTAGTGTCAATTTCTCTCGTATAGCATCTATAAGCTGTTTTTTCGTCAGGAGACTACCAGTATCGACGCTTTGATGTGCGTCTGCAAAGATGAGTGTCTCTATGGTCGGTTTTTTCTCGACGACGATTGGGTCACTATTGTGAAAGAAATACAAATATCCAAAGATACCACCTGCGATAACGAGGCAGGCAATCGAACCAACGAGGAATGCAATATTTTTCTTTGCAACTGGAGAAATAAGTTTGGCAGTATCTTCTTTTTTCTTTTGTTCGGCGATGGCGATCTTGATCACTGAGCCTTGCTGTTCACGAAGTGCCTCAGCCATGTCGGACTGGTAGGTTCGAAGTGGTTCAATATTTTTTGCAAACAGAGGTTTTACTTCTGGTGTCGCAGGTTTAGGCTCTTCTGGTATTTTTTGATCTGGAGATAATGGATCCATAGCTCTATAGTAGCGTATTAGTTGTTTCTTTTCGAGCGTCTTGAGATTTACTTTTCTTTATAAAAAAATATTTTCTGAATATTCGTTTAATTTTGTCAGCTTTATGCTTATTGTGGCTTATGGTCAATTTGTTCTTTCCTCGAGTTTTAATGATTTCTTTTAATGCTACTTCCACAGCAGGACTCCATTCAGAAGTGGTTTTATAAAATTCATCAATTGCATGTTGAGTTTTCTGATCAAGCCAAGCCTCAATAAGGAAATCACCAAAAATATTCACATAGTAGTTATTTCTAGGAAACAACTTCTCTTCTGTCATGTAGTAAAAGCTTTTCTTATTATCAAATTCTTTACTTGTGTACTTATCAAGTGGTGTTTTTCCTCCCACAATCATATATATATCTTTCCCTCGATCGAGTACTTCATCGAAAAGTACTCTCTCACTCGCATGTCGTGCGAGGAAGAACCATTCGTGTGGGTCGTACATATAGAGAGGCTCGTGTTCCGTTGTTGCGTTGTTGAGAATTCCAAATGCGTGTCCCCAAAACTGATCCGTGAGATCTGAGTTTTTAAATGTGTAGGAAATTTTGTCACCATCTGCAAGTTTCAAGAAGTCTTCACTTGGTGTACTTGTCGACGTGTACATACTCTCTGCTATGCGAAAATATTCTGCCATTTTATTAATCCAAATATGTGAAAGCGATACGCGCTTAGCGTAGACAATGACCACTTCATCCTTTTTTAACTTACGGAGTGCTTGGTAGAAACCTTGCTTCGTAGTAGATGGGCGGACTTTGCGAATTTTCTCTTGAAGTTCAATAGTTCCGAATGATCCTTTTTGGAGAGCGTTAAGGATATGTTCCTCAAGTGTTTTTGGCTCATAAATCATCATATAAGTATAGCAAATAGTCAAATAAAAGTAAACATATTGATTACTTTAATACCGTAATAAGCTTATTTATAGACATATATTTATATTTATGTCATAGTATGCACAGATCTGATTTGATTGGTGAAATGGGGCGATTCTAGAGTCCCCTCTCACCAATTAAATCTAAACAAATGAAAAAACTAATTATTATCTCGGGAATAACAGGCGCAATTGGAAATGCCCTATTGCCAGCACTTGTGAAAGACTACGTAATTTACGGAATAAGTCGTAAGGGCTTACCAATGTCAAAGTTCATTAATGAAAAAACCCAAAAATTCTTCGATGCAACATTTATCTGTTCAATCGATGGTCTGGATGCATCTGCGGTTGAGAAATTTACCTCTTCGATTGACTACCACTTATTTTCTAAGGTTATATACATCCATGCAGTAGGCCTGTATCCATTTGAAGTAAATGAACATGGTGAACATGTCGTAGAGAATGATATTGACGGTGATGGCATTAATGATGATGTTATGAATTTAACTCATAACTATCTCACCGAAATGATCAGTTCAATAGGATGGAAGTGTTTAACAAACAATATAAAACCATTTAGTGCAGTTACCTTTGGTGGTATTGCTGATGTACACCAGCCGATTGTTCATGAGTCATGGTGGAAAACTATGCAAAAAACCAAAATATTTTTGAAGCAAATTGGACAGGGGTCAGCCACTATGCATATTTTGAATCTAAGTTCAGTTATCTGTGCTCATGAGGTAATGACGCGACCATTTGTATTTATTAACACAAATGCTGAGCCGCAATATTGGCTAACACCTGAAGAGGTCGCACAAAAGGTAAAGAATCTTATTGCTGATGATAGACCAGGATTTTTTGAAGAGGACCTTTTCCACTGGAGTCCATATTACAAAGATGGATATTATTCAAACGAAAAATTTACTCCAAGAAAAGTTAAGGAATTATTTTAACGAAATGGGATTCTCGTAAATAAAATTTTACGAGAATCCCATTATTATTCAGCTCATGAAATTTCGTGAGTTGATACTGAAATAAACGACGAAACTAATATGGAAAACTCAAACTGGAGAAATTTAGCTCCCAAACTCTGTCGACAACGTATCATCATTGAAGCCATTACAGATCACTGCGTCACGCCCGATGAATTCAAAGATTATTTGTTTAAGTTGTCTCAAATTGTTGGGATGCGATTACTCGAGCATGGAAGCGATCCCAATCCTTCTGCATATGATGCAGAGAATATGGGTTACGGTGGTTGGATTCACTGGGTGACTTCTGGTGCACACATGTATTCGTATCCTGAAGAGGTAACGAGTGGTGCAGGGCATTTGCTCAGTGTTGATGCGTATACATGCAAACCATTCTCCGTCGAGAAAGCTGTCGAATTCACTCGAGACTATTTCAAACCAAAAGACATAGTCTGGCGACAATTGTAAATACTCTTTATTTTCAAAACGTACTTTATAGAGATAAGGTGCGTATTTTTATTGGCTAGTAAATTTAAAGTTTACTAATGTATAATAACAAACAATAAATTATATATCTGTCAATATTCTTGCTATATTTATCACAGAAATAAGTTCACTAAAATTGAAAAAAAATGAAAGAAAAAAATTCTGTAATAGCACGCATTGCTTTCTTGTTAGCTTTGGCTACTATTCTGACCTCTGTATCTTCTTGTGGTTTCCACCTAGTGAAATTTGAGTCACAACGCGCTTTCATTATGAAAACTGGGAAAATAGTTTCAGTTCGTAGTGTTCCTACTGATAAGGAAATCGGGGATACAATAATTATATTCCACACTAGTGACCAATCAGATACAACATATGTTTGGATAGAAGATGACTTTGCTCCAACATATGAGCAGGAGGGAATAAAAAATCAAAGCGGTGAGTGTCGATACAGAGCTGTTATTCTTAACCCAGATTTTCAGTCGATTGTCCCAACGAATACTTTTACCGTTGATGCGTTCGCAAGTTCTTATAATCCAAACACAAATTCTTTTGAAGTTAGTTTTGATATTAATGGTAGAAACACGACCGCAAAAGCTGAAATATTTGTAAAGCAAGGTGAAGATTATAGAATAACCAGTTATAAGATTTTTGATAGTTTATTAGTGGTAACCCAGTATGCAGACATCTATAGATTTATTTCATTTAAAGAACGTTAGAGTTCCAAGTTCCAAAAACCAGGCAAAATGTCTGGTTTTTTATATTTTGCCTTGCAGATTTTTAGCAATGACAAAATTTTTTGCAAAGCGTTTTTTGAGTATGTGAGCTTTTAATTTATTGTGATCGACAAGTATCTTTGACTTCCTGTGCTTGGATAATATTGCTCGTAGCCTCATATCAGCTTCCTCGTTGTATACTTTTAGCGCTCTAAATAATACGTCGATTTCACTTGAAATTTTTTCATCATAGCGAGTCGTAATGACATAGTCCCCCATCACGACAATATTATCTGTGAGGGGGAAAATGAAACTCTCATCGATTGCAACTTGGACAGTATCGGTCTGATATTTTTTCTTAAAGGAAATTGCCATTGGTGTCTGCACGCCAAGTGTTGTGAAGAGTTGATGTTTTTTCTTTTTGATTAAATCAAATAAGTTATTTTCAGCTTCTGGTCTGTCATACATAAACCACTCATGATGGTTATAGAAAAATATCGGTTCACCTCTTAGTTCTTCTGCCAGCAGTAGAAAAAGATGTGCCCAATAAATATCAAGTTCGGCAGTTGATGTGAACGTATATGACTGGATACGTCCTTCTCGCTTGGAAAGTCTTTTAACAATGCCGTATGCACTCTCCGCTTCTTCAACAAATTTAGCAATTTTTGCAATCCAAACAATATTTAACGATACACGTCGCCCATGCTTTATTATCTGTTCTTCTTTAATAAGCTCACGAAGTGCTTTGTAATAGGCTTGCTTCGTTGCATCAAATGGTCTTACAACCAAATCCATTAGTTCAAGACTATCCTTTTCACCATTAACTAGTTCAAGTATGATTACCTCTTTCAACCCCATAGCACTTCCCGGGAAAATATTATTGGTAAACTTTTTATTTACTTTCATATTTTAATTATTTCATTTTTAAAATTTTTGTCCAACTTTTATACAAAAGAAAAACCGACTCCTACGAGTTGGTTTTTCTTTTTGAAATTTATTATTGCGCAGATGGTGGAGTTGGTTTCGGAGGTAGTGGTGCAGTAGGCGGATATGGATTTTTGATGAAGTCTTTGTCGGCTTCACGAATCGAAAGTGATATACGATTGCGCTCTTTGTCGACACCGACGACTTTGACTGGCACGCGCATGCCTTCTTTCAAAACATCAGTGACGCGATTCACACGGAAGTTACCGATCTCTGAAATGTGTACGAGACCTTCGGCTTGCATGCCGATTTTGACAATCGCACCGACTTCGATTATTTTTACCACTTCCCCTTCATATCGTTCGCCCGGTACAAATTCGTGTGTCATTTCTTCGATTATTTTTTTAGCTTTTTCTGCGGCGCCTTCTTTGCCGGTGACATACACGGTCCCATCATCTTCGATCGTAATCTCTGCACCAGTGTCTTCACGAATAGCGTTGACTGTCTTGCCGCCTGAACCGATGACCATGCCGATCTGGTCAGGTCTAATTTTGATGACAAGAATCTTCGGTGCTTTTGGAGAAATATCTGCGCGTGGTTTCGGTAATGTCGTTTCCATGACATCGAGAATTTCGAGACGCGCTTTTTTTGCTTGGACGAGTGACTCTTTCAATATTTCTGGTGGTATACCATCAACTTTGATATCGAGTTGGAGTGCAGTGACACCAACACGAGTACCTGCAACTTTGAAATCCATATCACCGTAGTGATCTTCAGGGCCTTGGATATCAGTTAGGATTTTATAATTTTTGTGTGATGTCGTGTCGAGCATGAGTCCCATCGCGATACCTGCGACAGGTCGACTAATCGGCACACCGCCATCCATGAGTGCGATCGATGCAGCGCAGATCGATGCTTGTGATGTTGAGCCATTCGACGCCATTGATTCTGAGACGACACGGATTGTGTATGGGAAGTCGAGCTTGTTTGGCATGACTGGCCAGAGTGCTTTCTCTGCGAGGAAGCCATGTCCCATTTCACGGCGATTGATGCCACCGAGTCGTCCAGTCTCGCCAGCTGAGTACGGTGGGAAGTTGTAATGGTGCATGAAACGTTTCTCACCTCTGACTTCCATGCCTTCTTGCATGTACGTATCAGCAGGCCCACCAAGTGTTAACACTGAGAGTACATGTGTTTCGCCGCGATAGAAAATACCTGAACCATGGAGTGATATTGAGAGTCCACCTGCGATCGCTTCGAGTGATCGAACTTGATCCATTGTGCGCAAGTCCGCACGCTTGTTCTCCTCGAGTGCACCTTTGTGGAGAAATGCATCAACTTCATTACTGAAGTAATCTTTTGCAGTTGCGAGGAGTTCTTTATTTTTCTCATCAGCGCCATACTTTTCTGCGACGAGTTCGTTCCATTTGTCTTCGAGTCCATGAATCATTTTCTTGCTCTCAGTGCCAAAGAGATCTGTCATCATGCTTTTCTCGATATGAGTATGAAACAAGTCTTTGATGTCATCTGTTACGGTCGGGACAGTGAAGATTTTTTTTGTTTTGCCGATATCGCTCACGATTTGCTTCTGGAATGTCTCTAGGATCGTGATATGTTTCACAGCTAGATCAAATGCATCACCTAATTCATTTTCAGGAATTTCAAATGCAAGTGCTTCGATCATATTGATATGCCCTTCCCGTCCGCAGACAGTGAGGTCAAGATCATATTGTGGTTCGCCACCGGGAGTAGCATAAAGATTGATGCCAGTCTCTGGTGTACCTTTGAGCCGACCAACATGCACAGCACCGACGGGACCATTCCACGGTATGTCAGAAACCGCGATCGCAAGTGATGCAGCATTGATGCCCAAGATCGTCGGATCACAGTCACCGAGTGCAATGACCGTGACGACGACTTGCACAGCATTTTTAATATGGTGCTCGAAAAGCGGTCTGATCGTTCGGTCGATGACACGTGATGCGAGAACCGCCTTATCTGAGGGCCTACCCTCTCGACGGTTGTACTGGCTACCCAATATAGAGCCAGATGCATAAAACTTTTCTAAGTATTCAACCGTGAGGTTAAAAAATCCTGGGTTGTTATTGCCGTCTTTTGACATGACAGCAGTAGCTAGAATGACCGTGTTGTCACATTTAAGCATGACTGAACCATGTGCCTGATCAGCTAGATCAGAGAACACTGCGGTTATCGTTCGCCCAGCGAGCTCAAGTGTATATTCTTTTATTTTCATAGTATTTTTTGAGATCAAAAAACTTTAGTATTGTTCTTCATTGAACACTACTACCTGTCTTTTGACCTCGATTATTGCTAATAATTTTAGCCTAGCAGAAAATGAATGATTCTGGAAGGTTATTTGACTATATAAAGGAATTAATGTACTGTGGCCAAAAAGATACTTATGAATTTTGAAAAAAGAATAGAAAGAATCTTTAAGCTCGCCGAACTTGAACTTCCGGCTTTCCTTGAAGCACACAGAGATGAATTAGGAGATAAGATTGGTATTCATATCGATATTGAACCCATACATACACCTCCAGGGTTTATGGCGAAGGATAAAATGATTGGACTCATACCTTATGGTAAGCGAGCTGAGAAACAGGGATTTGCCCGAGAGAAAAATTTCCGACAAAAAAGTCGGATGAAAAAATATCCGAATGAATGTTGCAGTTTTGAAAGCGAGCGTGTTGTCGGGAAAAAATTTGGTGGCGGCATCAAAGCACGAGACTTTTTTGCATCAGGCAGCAACTTCCCTCCGCATCTGGATCAGAAATTTCTGACCCATGTCTTTTCTTTGGCTGATGAAATAGATTATCATCAGTGTCAAAAGATTATGGATGCGTCTTTTCTCAAAAGATTAAAATGGGAAAAAGATGTTATGTTCTACGGACTAGGAATTAATCGTCCTGGCTACGATGGCACTGAAAATTTTGTCTGGGGTATTTGCACAGTGAAAAAAGGATCCAAACGGATGGAAGAAGATATTGAGAAAATCTCTGGCGAGAAACCTGCTGGATATGAATTCTTTAAAAAGATTGAGCCTTTACTTCCAACAGATTGGGAGAAAAGAATTTATTATCCTGGTCAAGGACCAGAGCATACTATTTTTATGATGAAACTTTTAGAGTTTTCAAATATAAATAAACCCAGATTAAAAGAAATATTGCAAAAACAATTTCCTCTTGCAAATAAAATATTGGAAATATGGTAAACAAAAATTCCCCGAACTAATTAGTTCAGGGAATTTTTTTGTTATCGTCGACCTTGGCCGAGTAAATATTTTCTTGGATTTTCTGATAGGTCCATGAAGTCATCGGCGACTTCTTTGAGTTTCATTGATGATGATTTGCCGAATGATACGACTTCGACTTGGATACCTGAATGGATCTGCAAGTACTCGACGAGCGGGATGAAGTCTCCATCACCTGCGACGAGTATGATTGCATCGAGTTTCGGAGCCATGGTGATTGCATCAACAGCGAGTCCCACATCCCAGTCGCCTTTCTTAGCACCACCCATAAATATTTGGAGGTCTTTGGTTTTGGTTTCGATGCCCATTTTCGTCAAGGCTTCGAAAAATGCTTTCTCATCACCAGCTTCAGTGTTGATGACGTAGGCGATCGCTCGTACGAGCTGACGACCTGCGACAGCGTCTTTGACGATGGCGCCGAAGTTCACTCTCGCTTTGTATAAATTGCGCGCGCTGTGATAGAGATTTTGTGTATCGATAAATACGGCGACGCGTTGTTCTTTGTGTTTAATAATGCTCATATAAAAATGTATTACTTAGTATTAAAATTATAGCTAGTGAAATAGTATTTTTTTTCGAAATGAGGACGAGCGTGTCTTATCTTGTCAGCGCCCTGCAGTGAGAAAAAATACTATGAACTGGCTGCTTCTCCATGAGAAAGAATTTTCTTACTGCGGAACTCACCTTGTTGTACCAAGGTTCAGACAGTCCTCGTTGCGGAAATTCTTTCTCATGAAGAATATAACTACTGAAACTATAAATTGATTATAACACCCACACGAATGATTGTTCAGTTAGTAACAGAAAACCGGCGAGATGCCGGATTTCTCATTACTCTTTGATTTTTTTGAGGGCTTTGGCGTAGCGAGTCTTGTCTTTCTTCTCGAGGTATTTCAAATGTGTTCGGCGATCAGAAACCATTTTGATAAGTCCGCGCCTAGAATGGTTGTCTTTCTTGTGTTTCTTGAGGTGGGTCGCAAGTTCGCCGATTGAGGCTGAAAGCATAGCAATCTGGACTTCAGGAGAGCCGCTATCTGTAGCGTGCGCCTGGTTTTCCTTGATGATTTTCTGTTTTTTCTTTGTCGTTAACATGGGGAAATAGTAGCATATTTAAAGGAAAAATGCAAGCCCCCATGCTATACTGACCATATGAGCGCCTCTATTGATACCTTAAAGCGTCAATTCCTCGAATATATGGAAATCGAGCGCGGTTCGAGTCTCAAAACCGTCGCCAACTACTCGCACTACCTCACCAAATTCTTTGCCTTTGCCAAAATCTCCGATGTTAGCGAGATTAGCGATGATACGATCCGAGAATTTCGACTTCACTTGAACCGTCAGGCTGGTTCGCGTACTCGCGGTCAGCGTAGTGGCACCATGAAGAAAAATACGCAGAACTATTACTTGATTGCCGTCAGGAGATTTCTCAAATACTTGATGAAGCGAGGCATTACATCACTTTCCCCTGAACGGATAGAGCTTGCCAAAGTCGGCGCACGAGAACTTGATCTCATCGGCGGTGATGAACTTACTCGGCTCCTCGATGCACCTGCCAAAACTGATATCCAAGGGCTTCGTGATCGAGCAATCCTCGAATTATTTTTCTCCACAGGGCTACGTCTCTCTGAGCTTTGCTCGCTCAATCGAGATTTGGATTTATCAAAAGATGAGTTCTCAATTCGCGGTAAAGGAGAGAAAGTCCGTGTGGTTTTTCTATCAGACGAAGCCAAAGATGCTATTCGTGTGTATTTAAAATTACGGAAAGACATGGATGAGCCACTTTTTACCCAGACTTCCAAGAAAAAAAGCATGGATGGTAGCACTCGCCTCTCTCCTCGATCTATCGAACGAATGGTTAGACACTATGCGATCAAAGCTGGTATATCAAAAAAGGTAACGCCCCACATCATCCGTCACTCATTCGCGACGGACCTACTATCGAATGGCGCAGACATCCGAAGTGTGCAGATGATGCTCGGTCATGCGAACATTGCAACGACGCAAGTATATACGCATGTTACAGACAGGCAACTAAAAGAAATACACAAAAAGTATCACTCAAAAAAATAAAAAACTTTGTCCCGTACCATCTTGCGAATGCGAGATTGGTTCGGGATTTAATAGTAAGAAATAAAAAATACCCCCAAATGAATGGGGGCATTAAATAATTAACTCCAGATCAGATCATTTTTTTGCGGTAGTCCCGGGTTTTCCGGTGCGGGATATGCCGCGCAGCGAGTGTACAATTTTCTGCTTACTCCTACATTATTACGTTGGTACGTACGTTAGGCTCGCCTAGGCCACGGAGAGACGGTTAGATTTTTAAACCTGTTTTTCTGCTTGCATGGCCGGGTTTATCCGGTGGCAGCAGTGCCGGCGATGTGATTTACGAACATGAACATTTTTTGCTGAAGGATGCGTCCGCCATCCTTGGGGCCAGCGCGGCCCGGTGCCGAATTGAACTGTTTCATAGGCTTTATGATTTGTAAGTATCATATACCAAACAAGTTGATTTGTCAAGTGCCTGACAATCTGCAAAAAAATAGACTTATTTTGTAAGGCCATCTGGCAGTTTTGACTTAGATAGACATTAACATGCCGTCATACTTATGGATGCAGAAGGTTTTCCTTCTGTCGCCGTAGTGCCGTCTTGTGCGCCACTTTTTGAACGTCTCTTTTTTCTGGGTTTTATATCTGGATCAAACTCTTGTTTAAATATTTTGAACTTCTTTTTGCCTGGCATTAAATCAGCCACCATAAATGATTCAGTTTGATTTTGCATAGAGTATTTTTTAAGAACGATGAAAAATGTCTAGGAACGAGTATACCTCTTTTATATAAAATGAAAAGTCTCCTCTGTGCATATATGCACTTCATCTAATGTATGTCATGCGCTATACTAGTAGTAATGGATTATTCTTCTGCGAAAAAATATTTTCAACGAGCGTATCGTACGGGTAGTGATTTCTGGACATTGATGCCGTACAAATTAAAAGGCCGCGATTTGCTTCGCTACTTACCTGCCGGATCAATGCTACTCGATGTTGGTTCGGGTCGTGGCAGATTCCCGCTTGAGCTAGCACGCTTGGGCTACAAAGTGATTGGACTCGACTACGTGAAGAAAATAGTTACTGACAATAATGAAGAAGTGCGTGTGAATGACATGGCAAGCTCTCTTCGTTTTGTCGAAGGCAATGCACTCGATATTCCCTTTACTGATGCGTCGTTTGATGGAGTCTTGGACTTTGGACTCATGCAGCATTTCTATCCGCCTGACCGCATAACCTATGTTCGAGAAATCAATCGTGTACTCAAGCCTGGTGGCTATGCACTCCTCGTGCTTCTCTCTCGCGAGACAACGTCATATCTTACCTGGACTCCGAAGGCACACGCAGATGCTGAGTATGACTATGAAGATGTGCATTATCACTTCTTTACGCCAGAAGAAATCATGGAACTCTTTGGTGAGGAATATGCGCTCATGAGTAAACGTATCGAATATATTGAAGGTCGCGAAAGTCTCGCCTACCTCGTCATGCTACTTAGGAAAAAATAAAAACCCGAACATGTTGTTCGGGTTTCGCACATTATAATTTTTACTTCACTGATATGTCTAGTTAGTTGCCTAGACATTCCATAGAGGGTTGGATATGTACTCCTCGTTAGAGTTTTCATACTACTAGTCACTGACTAAGTATTGTATAGATATAAATCAATACAACAACCAATAACTGCTATGGCCCTATATGCGAACTTTGCGTCGGGTCTTTCTTTGCTTCCTTTAGAACTTTATTTACTGTTGGTACAAGTGTATCATAGAATAAATATTCTGTCAAGTTACTTATATTTCTTTGAGGGAATAAAAAAGGGTCACGGTACATTTGTCCGGACCCCATTACGCAACTCGGATACGAAGCATGTGCTTCAGTCGGAGTTGCAAGTTGTAGGAGGATTGCTCTTCACCCCTCCATTTTTCATAATTGCTAACCAAACCCCCACCGTCCTTTTGGGAAATTCCCTCAAACGAAAGAGTGTCGTACTTGCTGCAAATCTTTTGGTTGCAATGTTTTGCCGGGATTTAACCACGGCTCTCGTAGTGCGTGCTCACCCATTACATCTTTTGATGCGGTAGGCTGCTACGCTTGTAGATTACTGCCGAAGATCGATCGTTCGGCAAACTGCTGAATGCGCCACTAGCTGCTTCAATAGCGGCTGCGCGTGCTAAGAACTATTTGCTATATCTTAGCATATGATAATATATTGTCAAGTTTTCTGAATAATAAAAGCCCCCTTCGTGTAGAAGGGGGCTTTAGTAATCAGTAATCAAGTCCGGTAATGCTGGGCGGGCGTGTATATAAGCGCTAGGTAGCATAATATCCGACAGGTGGTAATGAACTAATGAACCCAAGAAATATAGCATACTATAATATTTTGTCAATGACCATGTGCTAAAATGAAACCGAGCTTTATTTGCTATACTGTTTTCATAATTTTTAATTATTAATTTTTTACCAAATGAGAATTATTTCCTGGAACACCAATGGTATACGTGGGACACACAAAGCGGGACTTTTCTTGCTACTTTTTGCCAAATACAAGCCTGATATGGTTTGTATACAAGAAACCAAAGCTGAGGCAGAACAATTGCCTGATGAAATTAGAAATATCCCTTCCTACCAAGCATTCTTCTCTCACTCCAAAGGTCGCAAAGGTTACAGTGGTGTTGGAACGTATGCAAAAATAAAAACCACGAGCACGCATGTCGGATTTACGGTAAAAGATCTCGATGATGAAGGTCGGACGATGGTGACTTATTTTGATTCACCCGTAGGTGAAGTTGCGCTCATCAATTGTTACTTCCCTAACGGTGGTGGTGGTCCAGTACGACTTGAATTCAAGCTCAAGTTCTATGATGAATTTCTTAAATTTATCGATCGACTTCGCAAAGAAGGTAAGAAAGTTATTTTCTGTGGTGATGTCAATACGGCTCATGAAGAGATCGATCTCGCGAGGCCAAAAGCCAATGAAGAGAATACTGGCTTCCTCCCTATCGAGCGCGCCTGGATCGATGAAGTGATAGCTCATGGCTATGTCGATGTCTTTCGTCATAAATATCCAACCAAGGCCGATGCCTATACCTACTGGGACCAAAAGACTGCAGCTCGTGACCGCAATGTCGGCTGGCGGATTGATTACTTCTTCGTTTCTCCGGAACTCGTCAAAGATATCAAGGCAACGAGTATTCTCTCGGATTACTATGGCAGTGATCACTGCCCGATACTGCTTGACATATTTTAGCCAGTTGGGGTTTGGTGTTTACCCCAGCTGGTTTTTTATTACCTCAGGATGTTTGACTACCCAAGAGCTTCTCTTAATGGCCCGAGGACTTCTGTTGCAAGACGGGAATTATTAGAAAGACGGCCGAATTTGTTAGAAGTCTTCGAAATTATAGAAGCAGAAATATCTTCAGTTACAGTTTAATAACAAAACCCCGAAGCAGTGATGCTTCGGGGTTTATTTGACAATAAAATTATATCATGCTATGATGTAAATATTGCTGGATGAGCAGTCATTTTCTTTCAAATTTAAAAACAAAAACAACTTCTAAATGAAAAAAATCTTTTCTCTTCTGTTGCTTCTTTCTGGGGCATTTTTTTTGGCTCAACCTGTAGTGAATGCGCAGGATTGTGGTGCGAATGCTCCAGATCTTCAAATGAAATGGACACATTATGTTGTTCAGCATCCTGTCGATATGACAAATGAGGTGCACGTTTGCCCTGGAGCCCAATTAGGATTGCAGGTAAACATTGAGCCTGCACAAACCTACCAAACTAATAATGTGGTTTGGTCCACAGGGGTGAACTCCCAATATCTGGAACCAGTAATTGAAGAAGGTGCGTATTTTTATACACTAACGAATCCCAATAATGGATGCGTCTACACTTCACAAACAGTGTGGGTATATAAAGATGCAACCCCCGATGAGCAGGCCTCAGTTACAAATAACAATAATCTGATAACTGTTACAAATGCTTCATCATTTGAAACAATCCGGTGGATGCGAAACGGGTCTTTCTTAAAGAAACCGGACGGGACTGTAATTACTGGGTCAACATATACCATGAAAAGAGCTGGTACATACTGGGCATTTGCAACATCAGAAGGTTGTGATGTTTCATCACAGCAGTTCATGTACCTAAATAATGGTCTGATGCTGCATTCCGTTGCTGAGATTGACCTGACAAAAGATGAAACAATTGTCATGATTGTAGATAGAATGGGCGTGCAAATGCGTACCGACGGTAGTAATCTGCAAAACGGTCAGCTTTACTTCGTGATCATTAAAAGCAGCACCGGCGAAATTGACAAGGTTCCTATTTTGAAAGAATAGTTTTTACTAAGCCAGCGCTCATCCGCTGGTTTTTTCTTTGCAATTTTTATAAAAAAGCGTAAGGTTGAACCAAATGATTCTCTATGCAACTACCCGCATTTTTTCTCATGCTTTTCATTGCTGGATACAGTATTGTGCAAATCGATGATATAGGTATTCTCTTGGCTATTATTTGTATAGCAGCGCCCGTCTATATTGCAATATTTTTAAGTCTAATAGTAGAAAAAGAATAAACCACTCTTGCGAGTGGTTTTGTTATTCCCCATTTTAATAATTAAACCATTTAAACAATCCAACTTTGACTGCGGGTGTATTACAGCCGAGAAACTTGTTCAAGAATTTATTAGTGAGTGATGATTTGATGCCTGGAGTAAAACCGCCCGGATCGAGCACGTAGCTATGGAATGTTTGTTGGAATTCACTGAGAGAGTTTTTTAGAGTTTCATCGAACATAGCATTCACTGGACCATCGTAGTAGCCGAGTGCTGTAAGCATACGTTTTGTTTTGAAGACTTCTGCTGAAGTACTATTTCGACTGATGGAATTATATTCCGTAAATGCTGGGCATGCATCGAGTATCGGCATGCAGGAAATAATGTTGATCTCGTTTTGTGTCAGTGAACCAACGTTTCCAAGTGATAGATTTATACCAGGTAATGAAGGAATACGATCAGTATAGGATATTTGAAATCGCTTTACTGCGGCAATGTCGTTGACATCAAATATGCCGTCGATACTAAGTTTCTCACCTTCATGTTCATTCAAGAATTTTTCTAGCTTCTTTACTTCATCTGGATTGTTGGCTTTCTCAATATATATTGGCTCTTTGAGATATGGGCATACAAGATTTGCTTGCGCGGTTGATGTATCAGTTGATTTGTTTTCGATTGGAAGTAAAGGACTGCCGCCAGAAACCGTTCCTCCTCCCCCGCCGCCGCTTGTTGTGCCTGTGGTCTGGTCAACGACCGTTGTCCCGTCTGTTGGTATGTGGGTGATGTTGCTGTAGGCTGGTGGGCATCCTTCAATCACAGTTGCCGTATAGATTTTCGGTAAGAGATCAGCTTCGATTTCTTCTGTATGGCCCAAATCATGACCAGTATTTGGGAATGATAAAAGAGTTGTCGGTATGCCAAGGTTGCTCATCTTGTTTTTTGTTGCGAGAGCTTCCTCGTAGGGTACTTTAGTGTCTTCTTCGCCGTGATACATAGCGGCTGGCGAATCATTGTGGTCGAGATAGTTGTCTATTGTTCCATTGACGGCACCAGCAAGTGTCACTGCCATACAGCTCCATGAAGGTTCATCTTTGTGTGTTGTGTTTGA
>CAZLWF010000004.1:0-65800 GCA_964563615.1 uncultured Candidatus Saccharibacteria bacterium
GTCAAATGGCATCTGATAACAAGTCTCTCGGACGATTTATCCTCGATGGTATTCCGCCTGCACCACGAGGTATGCCACAAGTCGAAGTCACCTTTGATGTGGATGCAAACGGTATTCTTAATGTGAAGGCCAAGGACAAAACGAGTGGCAAAGAACAGTCAATCCGTATCGAAGCAAGTTCAGGACTATCCAAAGAAGATATTGAGAAAATGCAAAAGGATGCTGAACTCCATGCTGATGAGGATAAGAAAAAGAAAGAAGGCGTTGAAATCAAAAATACCGCTGAAATGATGCTCTACACAGCTGAAAAATCAATCAAAGATGCTGAAGGCAAAGTGAGCGATGATATCAAAAATGCTGTGCAGGCTAAGATCGATGCGCTCAAAGCAGTCAAGGATGGAAGTGACATGGATGCAGTTAAGAAAGCTAATGAAGAATTATCTACCGAACTTTCCAAGATCGGCGAAGCCATGATGAAAGCAAATCAAGAAGCTACGAGTCAGCAAACACCTCCAACTGACAATCCAGCCGAAGGACCAGTGCGTGATGCTGAAACCAAAGAAGGGGATACGCCAGAAGAAAATCCTCCACAGAATTAATAAAATAAATTAAAACACTCTTTAAAGAGTGTTTTAATTTATTGAACAGTCTCTCTAATTCGTAAAATTGACTTTGTAATGTAAATATATTATAATATGTACAAATTTTCTATCTAGATTTAATAGATATAGGGTGAATGAAGAAACTCCCAGAATACCTAATGGAAAAAAATTATTCCGGCATCGCACGTTGCGATAAAATAAAATGCTAGAAAAATGCATACAGTTAACCAAATGGCCGTCTCAGCCTTCCAGAGGCTGGCACGTGAATTGGGAGTTAAAATAAACGTTCATAGCCTTAAAAAGGGAATTCCATGGGGAGAAGTAATCGTTTCTCATGAGAAAAAAGGGAAAGCCGAGTCTTACCATACTGACCTGTACTTATGGTCATGGAAAAAGGGATTTGTGGAATTTTTTGGAAGCGAAGTGAAGTTTAATTTCAAAGCAGATCTTGAGCTTTACAATGTGCGATATTTGCTTTCTTCTGAAATTAAAAAAAATCCAGGAATATCTCATTTTGGAATCTACCAAGTTATAACTCCACTCGATGACGACAACAAGAAGGAGAGAATGGTATTTAAGATGTATCAGATTAACAAAGCTGAACTTCAAGATTGAAAAGGTAGCCACTGTAACCCAGTGGCTATTTATTATTTCCAAATAAAAATGCTAAAATCCAGCTTAACCCTGGGGGCTAGGCCTTAGCTTCCTGCATGTCGACACATCACATCAATGTGCGGGTTATACAGGCCAAAAGAGTTGCGGGAAACTGCAACTCTTTTTTATTTCATTCTAAGTATCTCCCTACACATGGAGTAAAAGAAAAAGAAGCCCTGGTTAAAAGACTTCTTTGGAAATTCTCATCAAAATTCACAAGTAAAAACAAGCATATGCTTTTGTTATAAGAGCTGGTGTAGTTATTCGTGAGTCTGTTAGATCAGAAAATTTTATATCACTATCAGTACAAATCTGTCTTATGTGAAAGTAATGTGCAAATCCAGTAACTAAAATAACATGATCATACTTATCTTGATGCTCTTCAATCTGCTTGAGAAAGCAGGCATCTGCCTCTTTGTAAATTGCCGGCAAACTTTCTTTAAATGAACGAAGCTCATTATCTACCACAATGCTATCTTTGTACTTCCATGAAATTTTATTTTCTCGAATCATGTTTTCAAGCATAGTAAGGTTTTTAGGAACTCTACATGTAAGATCAATTACTCTTGATACTTTGCCAATATTTTCAATAAATTTAGTAAACCAGTTAAGGTTATCCTGGAAACCAATTGGTGAACGAGGATCTGCAACTAATAGATCTACATTTTTTTGTTGTAGACAATATTGCAATAAATATCGATTGATTCTTTGAACAAGCCCTTTATAAAGATCGCTGCCGGGTTTTACTAAACCTCTATTTCCACCCTCCGTGATAAGCAACGTTTTTTCATTATTTATTAGTGGAATTATATGTTTTTTAAATTGAAAATAACAAAAATCATCCATAGCATTCATAGACTCACCATGCATTATTCCGCAAATTATTTTCATGTTTTACAATTTACTCCTACCTTACCCCTCCTACTTTAAAAGTCAAATGCTTCTGAAAATATTAATTCAGGTCTGAAAGGGATTTTCGGTATATGATGTTATCCACATTGACGGTAAACGTTCGTTCACCTATAGTTAAGTAATGCAACCAGAAGAGAAAATCCAAGATTTCTATAGAACCAAGAAGCGCATGCCTTCCTATGCTGAGATAGCAAATTTATTCGGTTTCCAGTCCAAGAATGCGGCGTATAAGCTTGTGCGTAACCTAATCGATAAACGTATTCTTGCCAAAGATAAACAAGGCAAACTCATACCTCTTGCATTAGAGTCGCCTATACGGCTCTTGGGGCTTGTAGAAGCAGGATTCCCGACGCCAGCCGAAGAAACGCTTATTGATACGATTTCACTCGATGAATTCCTTATTGAGAATAGGGAAGCGACATTTATGCTTCGGGTCAAAGGTGACTCTATGTATGACGCTGGTATTAGAGAAGGCGATATGGTTCTGGTTGAACGGACGACAACAGCTAAAACTGGTGCGATCGTGATTGCCGAAGTTGATGGTGCGTGGACAATGAAATATTTGCGCAAGCAAGGTATGTACTTCTACCTCGAACCAGCGAACAAAAAGTACAAACCAATTTTCCCGAAAGAATCTCTCAAGATCGCAGCAGTGGTTAAGGCAATTATAAGAAAGTATTAAGTAGTAAGTAGTAAGTAAAAATGCAAACTTTAAAACCTGCAACCTATAACCTATCAGCTACCACCTCACTTATTTTACATCTTGATGGTGATGCATTTTTTGTCGCCTGCGAAATGACACAGTTTCCCGGACTTCACGGCAAGCCAGTTGTGGTGGGTGAAGAACGAGGTATTGCGATAGCACTTAATTACGAGGCTAAAGCACTCGGCATTACCCGCGGCATGCCGATCTACAAGATTAAACGTTTCTTCAAGGAAGTTTATATCTTGCCTTCACACTTCGAGCTCTATGAGGCCTACAATCAAAAAATGCTAGCAGTGTTGCGGCGGTTTGCACTCCAAGTCGAAGAATACAGTATTGATGAATGTTTCTGTTTGTTAGGAGAAAATCAAGCAAACGAATATGGTGGCTGGGTACCGTATGTTGCTATGATCAAACAGATATTACAGGAAGAACTCGGTATTACTTTTTCATTTGGTTTGGCTAATACCAAAGTCTTGGCTAAAGTGGCTTCCAAATATCAAAAGCCAGATGGACTGACTTATATTGCACCTCAACAAGAAATTAAGTATTTGCAAAACATACCAATCGACAAAGTCTGGGGTATTGGCTATCGCACAGCGCCAAAACTTTTAGAGCGGGGGATTAAGACAGCGTTCGATTTTGCCAAACTACCGCAGTCATATATCGAACAACATTTTTCGGCTCCATTCCAAGAGTTGTGGCATGAACTAGGTGGTACGAGAATATATGATGTGCATGGGGATTTAGATGAATTACCCAAGTCTCTTCAGGCGACGAGAACGTTTACGCCGGCTTCAGGGGATTCATCACGTGTCTATGGTGAACTATCAAAAAATATTGAGACTGCTTGCACGCGCTTGCGCCGGTTCCATCTGGCAACCAGTCGAGTGTCTGTATATGTGAAGACGAGTGAATTCAGGTATCGCAGTGTTGAGATCGAGTTACCCAACCCAACTGTTGATCCATCAACGATTTTGGGCGAAGTAGACAAAATATTCACAAGCTTGCTCCGGAAGAATGAACGCTATAGAGCAACTGGCATTACACTTTTCTCTCTGGTGCCAGAAAGAGAAGTGCAGCAAGACCTGTTTGGTAGACATGAACTACAAAGAGATAAATCTCTGTTATTGCATTCAATCGATGAATTACGTAAGCGCTATAGCACCAATGTTATTTTCTTGGCATCGAGTCTCTCAGTAATCAAAGCAAATAAAGAAAAAAGCACTATTCGACGCCTGACTGATCCATTTGTTTTTGGATTACCATTTCCGTACTTAGGAGAAGTACTGTAACGATATGTGGTATACTTAAGAAAATGGTATCTCATTAGTGCTGGTCGTGTACCAGTACTAATAAAAGCAATTATTAATTCACGTTAAGATTATGATTATATTTATACTCGGAAGAATACTATTAGGAGGTTACTTTATCTATAGCGGCATCAATCATTTTTTAGGGCATAAAGGCATGGTCGGCTATAGCAAATCAAAAGGTGTGCCAATGGCAGAGATCGCAGTACCAGCAACAGGCATTATGCTTGTTTTTGGAGGACTCGCGATAGCACTAGGTACGTTCGTTACAATCGGCATCTGGCTTCTTATTGTATTTTTAGTGATTACTAGCTTTGCTATGCATCAATTTTGGAAAATAAAAGATCCAATGGCACAAATGCCTGAACGGATAAATTTTCTGAAAAATATGGCTCTCGTTGGTGCTCTCCTTATGCTTTTGGCAATGCCGTTGCCGTGGGTATACGCAATACTTTAAGCTTTATAAAATACAGAAAAATCCCAGCTAACGGCTGGGATTTTTCTGTATTTTATGGTATAGTATGACTATGGCAAAGAAAGATTACTATGACATATTAGGCGTTACCAAATCTGCTTCAAAAGACGAAATTAAAAAGGCTTTTCATAAATTAGCACATAAATTTCATCCTGATAAAAGCGGTGGTGACGACTCAAAATTTAAAGAAGTCAACGAAGCTTATCAAACACTTTCTGATGAGAGCAAGCGTGCTCAGTATGACCAATTTGGCCAAGCGTATGAAGGGCAAGGCAGTGGCTTCGGTGGACAATCTGGAGGATACGGTTTTTCTGGTTTCCAAAATGCACAGGGTTTTGACATGGGAGATCTCAACGATATATTCTCAGAATTTTTTGGTGGCGGCATGGGGGGCGGTAGAAATCAAGTTAGACGAGGCAGAGATATTTCTACAGAAATCACTATTTCATTTAAAGAAAGTATTTTTGGCATAGAACGAAAAGTGCTTATTACAAAAGTAAGTACCTGTAGTACATGTTCAGGTAGTGGTGCAAAGCCAGGTAGTAGTATGGATACCTGTAAACATTGTAATGGTAAAGGTAGTATTCATGAAGCGAGGCGGTCAATATTTGGTACTGTCAGCGCATCTCGAACATGCGATACGTGTGGCGGTAGTGGCAAAGTACCAAAAGAAAAATGCGTGACCTGTAAAGGTGTTGGGGTACTCCGAAAAGAAGAGGAGATCTCGATTAAGATTCCTGCAGGCATACAAAATGGCGAAATGATTAGGCTTACTGGTATGGGGGAGGCAATACCGCATGGTACATCTGGAGATTTATATATTAAAATCAATATACTAGCGCACCAATTGTTCAAGCGTGATGGGCATAACTTGCATATGGATTTATCAGTCAAATTAACTGATGCACTTTTGGGTAAAGATGAACATATAGAAACATTGGACGGTGCATTAACTGTGAAAATTCCAGCTGGTATTGCTCCAGGAGAAATTCTTCGTGTCAAAGAGAAAGGCGTTCCAACCTTGCGTGGGCGTCGCGGAGACTTGCTTATAAAAATAAATATTAAATTCCCGACAAAGCTATCCAAGAAATCACTCGAAGCTGTGGAGACATTAAAAAATGAAGGGATCTAATACTGTAATCTCACAATATAAAAATCCGGCCAAATTGGCCGGATTTTTATATTGTTTAAATCTTTTTTAGTTGTTGCCCAGAATCTGTATCTACTATTTCGTAACCTTGTGATGCAATCTCTTGTCGTAGAGTATCAGCTAGACTCCAATTTTTTTCCAAACGTGCTTGGGCTCGCTTGCTTGCAAGTACTGTTATTGCTTCAGGAATTATTTCTTCTGATACATCTGCAAGGTTGAAACCTAGTACGGTATCAAACATAAGTAGCGTTGCACGCTTGTCGGCATTTGGTACCTCTGTATCCTTAAGCATTTCCCATACAACTGCTAAAGCTTGCGGCATATGTAAATCATTATTAATTGCTGTTTGAAATTTGGTCATATATGACTGATTCACTATGTCACTATCTGTACCAAGTGATCGGAAATGTTCGAGTAACTTTGCGTAGCTTCTTGAAGCGCCATCGAGTGCTTCCCAGGTAAAGTTTAGTGGTGATCTATAGTGGGCAGTTAAATAAAAATATCTGAGTGCAAGTGGTGAAAATCCGTGTGATTCAATATCGTGCAATGAATATGCATTGCCTAGGCTTTTGCCCATTTTTCCGCCGTCAACTTGTAAAAATGCTCCATGCATCCAATATGCAACAAAAGGCACAAGACCAGTTGCTCCCTGGGATTGGGCAATTTCGTTTGGGTGGTGCGTACTTTTCAAATCTTCGCCGCCTACGTGTATGGCAAATTGAGCACCTAAATATTTCATACTCATTGCAGAACATTCTATATGCCAACCAGGGAAGCCGACGCCCCATGGACTTGGCCATTCCATATGTCGTTTTTGTTCTCCTTCATTTACAGACGAGAACTTCCAAAGTGCAAAGTCTCGCGGATTCTTTTTCTCATGATTAATTTCTACCCGCACTCCTTCTTTTATTAATTGTAAATTTGAAAGTTCACCATAGGTAAAACCAGCATTTTCATAAGATACTGTGTCAAAATATATACCATCACTTATTTGATATGCGAAACCTCGGGCAAATAATTGTTCTACGAGCAAAATTTGTTCTGGGATATGATCAGTTGCTTTGGCAAAAAGCTTAGGCTGTGTCAAATTAAGTTTTTTGTATCCTTGAAGAAAGTCATCAGTATAAAATGTAGCAATTTCCCAGGCACTTTTGCCTTCACGACGGCTAGCTTTTTCAAGTCGGTCTTCACCAGTGTCCGCATCACCTAGGTTATCACCAGTTAAATGTCCAACATCAGTTATGTTCATGACGTATGTTGGCTTGTAACCATTTAGTCCAAGTGTGCGTATAAGTAAGTCGCCGAGTGTATAGGTTCGCCAATTCCCAATCGTCACGTAGTCGTAGACAGTGGGTCCGCAGGTATATACGCCGATAGTATTTGGAATATGAGGCTTGAAAACCTCTTCTTTTTTATTGAGTGAGTTATAGATACGTAAGTCCATAATATCTGATTAGGATAGCAAAAATAATGATAAAAGCTAGCAGGAGAATACTAAGCTTAAATGTATGACGCAAGCGCTTGTTCTCTTTGGCTTGTTCTTTTGCATATGCTTTGTGCCACTCTATATACTTGAATTTGATTTCTTTAATTGTAAATAGGTGAGATTGAGTTTGTAGTATAAGCTCATTAAGTTTGATTGGGTGCGGCAGTAGGACATGTTCTGTACTCTCTATTGCTTTAAGTAGTAATGTGTAAAGCTCTTTCAATTGAATTTCTGCAATCTGTACTTGCTCTTCAAATTGGCCTAAGGATTTAAAATCTCGCTGTTGAATTTTTGTGCCAATAGCATCTACCTTGGCCTGTAGAAATAGAAGCAATAATTTTGCTGGAAGGAGGGTATCAGTATGACTATTTTCAAGCGGCGAATCAATTGAAAATATATTTCGAAATGGATGTTCAATAGATAGTGGGTGCATATGATAGGTATACAAACCATTTTTTGTCAGGAGTACATTAATAGGCTGGATTGTTTCTAGGCCTGCATATTCATGCATTTGTAAAAACAAAAAATCTGGATGGGCAATAAATGGCTCGTCTTGCTGTGTCACAAAAAAAGTTTTAGGCAGCAAATGCTCTTCCTCACACGCTATAAGTTCTGCAACTGCAGGAGATTCGATATCAATCCAAAAGACATTTTTAAAGGCATGTTTTGCAATCATGATAATTAGAAAATAAAGATAAGAGTTGCAATAGCAGATATGGTCATAAGGAATGCAATAATCCAACTGAGTGTGAGGATGAATGGGTGACTTTTCCAGTTGCCCATTATATTTTTATCACTAGCGATTCGAATAATGCAAAACAGGACTACAGGCGCAACCAGGCCATTGAGTATGGCTGCATATAACAGCATTTTAATAGGGCTTATATTGAGCAACAGCAATAATAATCCTGTAACAATACTTAGGGTAATTATGGCGTAGAAAGCGTGTGCTTCACTCCACTTTTTTGACAAGCCCTCATTCCAGTTGAATGTCTCCGAAAATGCATAGGACGTGGAGCCTGCAAGTATTGGCAATGCCAAAAGTCCAGTGCCGACAATACCTAAGGTAAATAGTAAGTACGCAAATGGTCCAGCAAATGGCGCAAGTGCCATTGCAGCATCAGTTGCAGTGTTTATGTTCGTTATGCCATGTGTATGTAATGTAGCCGAACATACGACGATAATAAAAAACATGACTATATTTGATATTGCCATACCAACAAATGTGTCGACGTGCATGTTTCGAAGTGATGCTTTGATAGTATCTAGTGTACTCTGGGGAGTTATCTCTAATTTTTCCTCTACTTCCTGTGATGTTTGCCAAAAAAATAAATATGGTGAAATGGTTGTCCCCAAAAGGGCTGTTAAAAGTAAAATATTATCCTTGGTAAATGCAATATGGGGAACAACTAAAGAATGCAGTATTTCTTTCCATGGAAGATCGAGTGAGAACGCAACGATAATATAAAAGAAAAGCACAAAGGTGAGCCATTTGAGGTATTTAGTATATTTTTTGTAGGGAATAAAAATTTGTAAATTTAAAGAAAGTAATGCAAAAAAAATAATAAAAATTGCAGGTGGTACGCTCGGTAGTAATAGTGATGAAGCACTCGCCATTGCTCCCAAATCCGCTCCAATATTAAAAGTGTTGGTTATGAATAGTAAACTTATACAAATATATACAAGAGGCTTTGGTATAACCTGGCGCATGTTGGTAGCCAATCCTTTGCCAGTCACAATCCCAATTCTTGCGCACATTGTCTGTACAATTACCATGAACGGCAGAGTAAAGAAGGATACCCATAAAAATTGATAGCCACCTTGCGCGCCTGCCTGGGAATAAGTTGCAATGCCTGATGGATCATCATCGGCGGCACCCGTGACGATGCCTGGACCCAAGGCTTTGTAGTATGTAGTAATGCTTGAGTCTTCTTTATTATGCTTAGATTGTTCCATTGGATGAAGTATATCTTACCAATAACTCTAAAACAATGACTTTATTGACTTATTTGGAGGTTTCAAGTACTATGGCTACACATGGCAAAGAAAGCAACAACTAAAAAAGACGGTGAATTTGCAGTTATTGCAACCGGCGGCAAACAGTATAAAGTCACACCAGGTGACGTTATTAAAATTGAGCGTTTGCAAGGCAATCACAAATCAGGCGATATTATTTCATTCGATAAAGTCCTTCTTGTTGACAATGGCACTGATACAACAATCGGTATGCCATATATTAAAGAAGCGAGCGTCGAAGCAGAATACATCAAAGAAGGACACTACCCAACAGTTGCCGTTGTCAAATATAAACAAAAAAGTCGTAATATCAAGCGCAATGGCCATCGCCAACTATACGCTGAAATAAAAATTACGGCTATCAAATAAAAATCCCGAACATTCGGGATTTTTTAATGTCTATTTTTAAATGCATTAGCCATTGTTTCTGTATCAGCATACTCGAGTTCACTACCTGTTGACAGTCCTCGTCCAAGTGAAGATAGACTAACTGTCTCAGTGCCAATATATGGTGCTAATCGTACACGCAAGTAGTGATCCGTGTGCTCACCTTGGGGAGTGAGTGATAGTGCAAGAACTATTTCCTTGAGTCCGGCCTTTATATATTCTTTGATTTTTTCTTCAAGCTCTCGAATGCGAATATATTGCTCCACATTTGTTTCGATAGCTGGGACTAATCCTCCAAGCACAAAAATTCTGCCATGATAAATGTTGGTACGCCTAATGTTCTCATAATCACTATCTTTTGAAACTATGAGGAGTGTCGTCGTATCTATAGTAGGCTTGCTGCACATTGCACAAAGTTCTGCGTCATTATTTTCAAAATGCACGAAACAGGCTTTACATGTGTTGGTTGCTTGCTGCAATTCTCTAATCGCTTTTGCCAAATCGTTCACATAGGTCGATGGTTGTGATAAAAGGAAATACACAAACCGCTTGGATTGACGCATTCCAATGCCAGGGAATTTTGCGAAAAGTTCAGATAATGTATCAATATGATTCATGTCTAAAATATATCATTAGATGATTCAGAAGTTCTTTGTGTCTGCTGAGAAAAAGATCCCATATTACCTTTTTCTATAGGTAAAAATGTTGAAAGCTTTTCTTCAAAATATAATTCAACCTTTCCAGTAGGCCCATTTCTGTGCTTCTCAATTAAAATCTCTGCGACATTAGTCCTCTCAGATTCATCTTTATATTTATCTTCTCGGTGAATAAACATAACAACATCGGCATCCTGCTCGATAGAGCCTGAATCTCGTAAATCAGAAAGTCTAGGTTTGCCACCTCGAGCTTCGATCGCACGAGATAGCTGCGAGAGAGCAAGGACTGGTACGTCTAGATCTCGGGCCAGGCTCTTTAGGGATCGTGAAATCTCCGTTACTTGGTTGACCATAGAATCATAATTCTTTGAGGTTGTCATGAGTTGCAAGTAGTCAATAATAATGAGTCCAAGTCCATGCTCGCTTTTGAGTCTTCTCGCTGTTGCGCGCATATGCATGATTGAGTTGCCAGCCTGGTCGTCGATATAGATAGGCGCTTTCGATAATTTGTCGAGTGCATCGCGAAGTCTTGAAAATTCATTATCAGTACTAAGCTTGCCTGTACGCAGATTCCAAGCATTCACTTTTGATTCAGCTGCAAGCATGCGGTCAACCAGCTGCTGTGCGCTCATTTCAAGCGAGAAAATGCCAACTGGAATATTATGAGTTGTTGCAGCCATACGAGCAATATCAAGTGCAAGTGTTGTTTTACCGATTGATGGACGAGCAGCCAAAATAATAAGATCTGACTTTTGGAGTCCTGCAAGCATATTATCCAAATCAGCAAAACCAGTCGGTATGCCGCGAAGCTCGCCACTAGTGCCATGAAGTTTTTCTATTCGCTCCCATGCGCCAGTTAGGGTTTGTTTGATACTAATAAACTTCTTGCCTTTTGATGAGCCAGTAATACTAAAGAGTCTCTTTTCAGCACGATCGAGTATTTCTTCCACAGGTTCTGTCGATTCTTCAAATCCAGTCGCTGAGACATCGTCGCCCGCGCTAATAAGCTCGCGTAAAATATACTTCTTCTCAACAATATCTGCGTAATGCTTTAAGTTCGAAGCAGAAGGTACTTTATCTATAAGTTCTGTAAGGTAACTGTTGCCGCCAACTCGCTCGAGTAGATTTTTTTCAGTCAGAATTGTTGAAAGTGTTAGAAGGTCAATAGGTTGGCTTTTAAGTGATAGCTCAAGCATGGCATCAAAAATCAATCGGTGTCGCTCGCTATAAAATGAGTCTGTGGCAATCGCATCAGTGACATCGAGTAACCCACCCGGGCGAATAAGTATTGATCCAAGTACCGCTTGTTCTGAGTCAAGGCTTTGCGGGGGCAATCTAAGAGATGGCTTTTTAGGTGATGACATGTCGACAATTCTAACATACTGAAATATCTACAGTGAGTGCGTCTATACAGCATAATTGTGTGTAAGTTGTGGATACATACACAATGATTCCAAAAAAACTTATTATTTGTTATGCTTCATATATGAAAAACAACGCTGTCGTCGCACTTACTGGAGATCGTCCTACAGGTCGGTTACATTTAGGTCACTATGTAGGTTCGCTTACAGAACGCGTTAAACTCCAAGATGCAGCCGAGCAGGCATTCTATATGATTGCCGATGTGCAGGCCCTGACTGATAATGCTGATAATCCAGACAAGGTACGAAATAATGTGCTTGAAGTTGCGCTCGATAACCTAGCTGTGGGCGTTGATCCAACCAAGACTACTATGTATATTCAGTCGCTCGTGCCTGAGATTGCAGAACTAACTATCTTTTTCTTAAATTTAGTTACTGTAAATCGATTATTACAGAACCCTACAGTTAAGACAGAAATTTTACAAAAGGGATGGGGACTGTCTGAAATTAAAGAAACAAATGGAATTTTGGAAAAAACTGAAAATATTAATAAACCTGGTGTGCCAGCTGGTTTCTTGACATATCCTATTTCACAAGCTTCCGATATTCTCATTATGAAAAGTAATATTATTCCAGTCGGCGAAGATCAAAAACCAATAATTGAACTAACAAATGAAATTATTGATACGTTCAATCGTTATTACGGAGAAGTTTTTTCTAAAGTTAAGATTCAACTTAGTGAGACCCCAAGACTTGTCGGTACTGATGGCAATGCCAAAATGTCAAAGTCACTTGGTAATTGTATTTACCTAGCAGATAGTAATGAAATAATTGAAGAGAAGGTCATGGCTATGTACACTGATCCAACTCATATTCGTGTCGAAGATCCTGGGAACGTAGAGGGGAATGTCGTATTTACGTATCTTGATATTTTTGATCCAAATAAATCAGAAGTCGCAGAATTAAAAGCTCAGTATCAAAAAGGCGGTCTCGGGGATGTGATCCTCAAGAAACGTCTTGCTGGTATTCTTCAAGAATTAATTACACCAATTCGTGAAAAGCGAGAGCGACTTGCCGAAGATCCTCGCATGATTATGGATATATTGAAAGATGGTACCGCCACAGCGCGTAAAACCGCTCAAGCCACCCTCGCCGAAGTCCGTCAGGCAATGAAGATTGACTACTTTTAAATGAAAAAGGACAATAAACACACTATACGGCAAATAGCACGAACCGCCGCAAGATCATTTGCATTTGCATGGCAAACTAGTCCATTGCTTTTTTCTGCACTTATACTTTTCTCGCTACTTATTTCAGGTATTCCTTATTTACAAAATGGAATATTGGGTGAATTAATTAATACAATCGTGGATGGAACCAAGACTCAGATATTCTCACGTGAAATAGTATTCTATTTGCTTATTCTTATTGCATCATCACTTTTCGCTGGTGTTATTGGTGACCTACAAAGTTATTGTCGGACACTTTTTCGTTTTTGGTTTATACGTAATACTGAAATTGTTTTGCTTACGAAAAAAGCCTCGATTGATATAGCACTGTATCATGACAAAAAATTCAATGATCTTGTCAATATTGCTCAAGAGCGGGGAACAGGAGCAATCTATCAACTTATCGACGCAACACTTTCTAATATCGCAAATGTATTTGCAATTATTGTGGCAAGTATAATTTTGATTAAAATTAACCCACTCATATTTGTGCTTGCATTTGTTGGCACGCTCCCGGTTATTTATGTTGAAAAGAAATATGGGAGTGGGATTTATTGGATTTGGGATATGAATGCTGAAAAGAGGAGAGAGTATTTCAACAAGCGAAGTCACTTTATGAATAGTAAAGCAATTACAGAGCTCAAATTATTCCAGAATATTAAGTTTTTTATTAGCCATATTCATAAAGTACTTTTAGATTTTGACAAAGAAGTAGAAACTGTTGAAAGAAAGAAGCTTATAGCTGATCTGTTGAGTTTTGTAATTCAAATAAGTTTTTTTGCATGGTCGCTATATATCATTATAAATCAGACAATCATGGGTATAATTGCAGTCGGTACACTGACATTCCTGTATAGCACAATGCGAGGTTTACAAGGTTCACTTTCATCAACTCTACGCTATTTAGGCGAACAGGAGGAAATGAGTAGATTCTCTGAAGCGCAATATAAATTAATGGATACACAGCCAGTAATTATCGCATCAAAAAATCCACAAAAGCTTAATCTTACACAACCACCCGAAATAACATTTGAAAATATTTGGTTTAGATACCCAGAAAGCACAACGGACATTCTTAAAGGTATTTCGTTTACAGTTCATCCAGGTGAAAATATTGCAATCGTTGGACATAATGGAGCCGGCAAAACAACTCTTATGTTTTTATTGTGCAGAATTTATGATCCAACCCAAGGACGAGTACTTATCAATGGTATTGATATTAAAGAGCTTGACATAGATGAATGGTGGAGTTATCTAGGAATACTTTTCCAAGATTATGAGACATATCATTTCAAAATTAAAGAGGTCATTGCACTTGGTCGAAGTGAAAAACCTTTTAATTTAACAAAAGTTATTGAAGCAGCACAGCATAGTCGGATTTACGATACTATACAAGCATTGCCGATGAAATTTGATCAACAGCTAGGCAAGGGGTTTACAGATGGAGTAGAACTTTCAAAAGGTAACGAGCAACGCCTTGCGCTTGCTAGACTTTTCTATCGCAATGCTTTCATTAATATTTTAGATGAACCAACGGCCTCAATTGATGCAAAAGCCGAAGAAGAGATTTTTGAAAACTTAGATACTTTTGCAAAAGGTAAGGTGGTTATTAATATCTCACACCGATTTTCAACAGTTTTAAAATCAGATAAAATTTATGTTATTGAGCATGGCAAGATAGCAGAACAGGGCTCACACGCCGAACTGCTTAAGAAGAAAGGTATGTACGCTGAGCTTTTTAATGCTCAAGCAAAATATTTTCAAGCTGAAAATTAGCTTGCGGTTTTTTATTTGCTTGCTACACTAAGCATATCTAATGATCCGTTGACAGCGGGGAAGATAGAGTAAAACCTCTCGGGAAAGCCCGTTATAGCTAGGCTAAATGCCGAAATGAGTCGATAAAGTAGGGTGGCACCGCGATCAAAAATCGCCCCTGCGAATTTACTAGTAATGTAAGTTCGAAGAGGCGATTTTTGTTACCTCTTTGAATCAAAATAATATGATTCAAGCAAAACATGTGAATGAGCTAAAAAGTGAAGTTGGAAATGAAGTCATTATACAAGGCTTCGTGCAGACGCTTCGTGTGCAAAGTAAAATTATTTTTCTCATCCTTCGTGATGTCACAGGTATCGTACAAAACATTATCGAAGCAAGCGTCCCAGATGTATTTGAGACTGCAAAGACGCTTTCTCATGAATCTGTGGTACGAATCACTGGTATCGTCAAAGAAGCGGCACAAGCACCAGGAGGATTGGAGCTAGGCGTAAATAGTATTGAAGTGCTTTCTGTTGCAAATCCAGAACTACCAATACCTATTGTTGTGAAGGGAAGTGACGAAGAATCAGAGGCACCGACGAGATTTGATTATCGCTGGATCGATCTACGTAAACCTGAAAAAACAAAGATATTTAAAGTTTGGACAACCCTAGAGAAAGGTTTTCGAAAATACTGGGATGAGAACAACTACATGCAAGTGTATTCACCATCGTTTATGTCGACACCGTCTGAGACAGGCGCAGAAGTATTCGAAGTAAAATATTTTGATCGCAAAGCATACCTTGCTCAGTCGCCACAATTCTACAAGCAAATGGCAATCGCTTCAGGATTCGAGCGAGTGTTTATCGCCGGTCCTGTTTTCCGCGCAGAAGAATCATTTACCTCAAGACATCTTACTGAATTTACCGGCTGGGACTTTGAGCTTGGATTTATCGACTCACATCATGATGTTATGGATCAAGAAGAAGGCATGCTTGTTGCAGGATTTGAAGCTGTATCTCAAGCATTTCCAGAGCTCGGTATTATTGTGCCAAAACGACCATTTCCACGAATTACAATGATTGAAGCTAAGAAAATTTTAGCAACACTCAATGTTCCAAGCAGTGAGGACTACGATTTATCACCAGAAGAAGAGCGGGCAATGAGTGAGTATGTAAAAAAAGAATTTGATCATGAATTTGTTTTTATCCATGAATATCATAAAAGTAAAAGTGCGTTCTACCATATGCGACTCGAAGAGGGCAGTGATTATTCGAGACGCGCAGACTTACTTTTCCGAGGCATTGAAGTCACAACACTTGCCCAACGCGAGCATCGAATCGAAATCCTAGAGCAACAGGCAAAAGATAAAGGCATGAGTCTCGAAGCACTTAAAGATTATCTTAACTTCTTCCGGTATGGTGTACCACCGCACGGCGGTGCTGGCATAGGCCCAGGACGACTCATTATGAAGCTCTTGGACCTTCCAAATGTCCGAGAAGCAACCTATATTCCACGCGATGTAAAGCGTTTGAATCCGTAAGATTTAAATTAAATATACCAATAGTAAGATTGCCTAGTTTTGGCAATGTTACTTATCCACACAACTTTACTTGACTAAAGAACTTTACTTTGCTAAAGTACCGTTATGGAATTCAATTGGAATATAAAACCAAATACGCAACTACTTGAAGCTATCGTCTCTCTTGAAAACACCGATGAAGCCAAGCGTTTTCTGCGTGACCTTATGACAGAAGGCGAAATAGAAGAATTCGGCAAAAGACTCGAAGCTGCACGCCTGCTTTCAAAAAATACTCAGTATAGCTCAATCATTGAACAAACTGGTCTTTCTTCAACGACAATTGCCCGTATCGCTAAATGGCTTCGAGGTTCACTCGGAGGATACAATCTTATACTTACACGTATTGCCCATCATCATAATTCTATCCAACCAAGGAGAGGATTGTCTTAATGCATGTGGTATGAAGCCAACCCCCTCCTTGTTTGGAGGGGGTTGTTTTTATTCACAGTAAAATTTTTACCATGAGATTTCCAGGCATTACTTGTTCTTTCGGTGGGTCACTAGGCGGTGCCGGTGTACACCTTAACCAAAGCGAGGAGACAATATTTTCCTCGTTATATGGTCTCCGTAGCTCAATAGAAGAGCGCTTCTTTGTGGAAGAAGTGGTTGAGGGTGCAAGTCCCTTCGGAGACCCACGCAAAATTTGCGTATATATGAGTTACAAAAATAATAAAAAGAAAAAGGATTTTCTTAATCAACTGAATCGTCAGATTGTGCTGATTAAAATTGCGTTTTTGAGAAAGTACTCATTGTTCATTCAAAAAAATAAACTAACTATGCAACAGCAACAAACAACCATTGTTATGAAATGGCTTCGTGATCAATGCAAAATGGTTCGAAGTAATAATATGCGTATTAATGATTGGGTAGATATTTATATTAATTCCTGCATTGAAAACGGAAAGCCAATTGAATTATTAACGCAGTATTGTATATCTAAGGATCTGGAAAAACGGTACCAATTGCAAGGTAATCAATTTATACCTTTGCAAGCAGAAATAAAACTTTTCACCAAAGAAATACCTCGAATTATGAATATATTTATGAGTAATAATATTTCGGTGAATTGGTTTGTCACATTTAATGATTCGTTTATTGAGAAAGGAAGAGTTGATGAAAATATAGCTAATGCATATATCGTTATGATTAGTAGTCTTCAAGAAAATAAGAATATTATATTTCTCAATTGGGAAAAAGATATTCTCTACGATCGTCCAAAACCAAGCGAAGTTGTACTAGGAGATTTTTTCAGCTATGTATCACGCGATGCATACAACATAGCAATGAATGATCTTGTAAGTCGAACTGAAAAATTTTCTGACTTTAATGAAATTAAATCCGGTTTTGTAGAAGGCCTACAATTTAAAATTGCATGCGAAGCAGAAGAGGGCAGATTTTTAATGGAAGAAAAAGTAGGCATGTTCGATAATCCAGGTAAATTTATTTTGGTACCATTAGAACTTCCCGAAAGATATGTATTCTTCAGTACTCTAGTACCTGATTTTCAAAAGAGAATCGTACCGATATTGAAGCCATACCCGTGGCGAATGACTTCGTAAATATGGAAAAACAGCGACCAATGTCGCTGTTTCTTTGTTGTTTTATTAAATTACTTTTTGAGGTAAACTAGTATGTACTTATGGATACCAAAGAAGCAGTTGACTCATATACCGTCACCACAGGCACTTTCTCTGGTCCTTTTGAACTTTTGCTTGAGCTGATTGAAAGTCACAAGCTTTTCATTAATGAAATTTCACTAGCTGAGGTAACTAATGAGTATGTGAATTATCTCAAAACAGAAAAGGGTCTCGATATGCAAATAGCGACCAATTTTATTTTAATTGCTGCAACACTTATTCTGATCAAATCTCGCTCATTATTGCCAAATCTAAAATTAACCGAAGAGGAAGCGGAGAGTATCACAAGCCTTGAAGCGAGACTCAAGCTTTATCAAATCATCAAAGACATTAGCCCATCTATTCAGGAAAAATTCGGTAAACAAATTATTTTCTCGGCACCAACTGGGGCAAATGAACACACTGTCTTTAGTCCTCATGATAAAATTACAAAATCCGCACTCGAACAAGCCATCCAAGATGTACTTCGAGCTTTGCCTAAAAAGGAAATCCTGCCTGAAGTAACTGTCCGCAAAGTTATGAATATCGAGGAGTTGATTGATTCATTGACTCTCCGAATGACGCAGGCTGTCAATGTAAGCTTTAAGTCTTTTACGAACGAATACAAAACTGAAGATAGTAAAGAAGCTAAAATGTTTACTATTGTTACGTTTTTAGCTATGCTTGAGCTTGTTCGATCAGGTCTCATTGATGTGCTGCAAAGTAACTTGTTCGATGATATGACCATAACAAAAGATATGCCTCAGCAACCACAACAATATGGAAATAACTGAATTAGTACAAAAAATTGAAGCTCTGCTTTTTATCAAAGGCCAGGCACTTTCATTGGCTGAATTAGTTGCGTTGACTCGTGAGCCTAAAAGTAAAATAGTAGAGGCATGCAGCATGCTCCAAGAAAAACATAAGGATGATGGCATTGTTATTGTTTTTAACGACGAAGAGATTGCCCTGGGAACTAATCCTTTACTTGCATCATTTCTTGATCAAATTCGTAAAGAAGAACTTGAGAAAGAACTCAGTAAAGCAAGTGTTGAGACATTGGCAATTATTTTGTATAAAAAAAATGTTACCCGTGCAGAAATCGATTATATTAGAGGTGTCAATTCAAGTTTTATCTTACGTGCATTGCTAATCCGCGGACTTATTGAGAAACAAAGCCATCCAGAAGATTCAAGAAAATTTATGTATACACCATCGCTTGATCTCATGCGATTTTTAGGCATAACGTCGCTTGAAGAGTTGTCAGATAAGGCAAACATAGAAGCATCGCTTCAGACATTTGTGCAAAATAGTGCTCAAGAAATTGAACAAGAGAGCGTATGACATCACACACAACATCACAAATTAGAAAGTCGCAAGTATATCTTGCCCTCATCGGGGCAGTTTTTCTTGCTGGGCTAAACTATGAGCAAGTATCTGTAAATAACTTTTTCTACAACCAAGAACAAAAAGCACTACAGACTCAAACAGAGAATCAAACTAAAATAAGCTCTTCTATTTCAGTTGTTGCAAAAGCATATTATGTCTACGACGCAACAACAGATGAAGTCTTATTCCAGAAAAATGCAAAAACTCCGCTGCCGCTTGCTTCATTGGTAAAAGTTATGACTGCCTTAGTAGCTGAAAACTACCTAGGACCAAATGAAGAAATATATCTTTCGCCATATGCATTGCAATCAGTTGGTGATACAGGACTCCTCGAAGGTGACCATTGGGAATTAAATTCATTATTACCATTTGCGCTCGTCTCATCATCTAATGATGCCATTCAAGCTATCACTGAAACAATAGAGTTGAAACGTGCCGCAAGCATTACAAGCATCATGAATCGCGAGGCAATACAGCGCGGATTAACTTCAATGCAGTTTTTTAATTCTACGGGATTGGATATAACTGATCAAATAAATGGGGGATATGGCAGCGCGGAAGACATTGCGCAACTTTTTGGATATACAATTTTGACCTACCCGTCATTATATGAACAGACAAAACTTCCAAGCGCTATTTTTTATTCTACAAGCCAAAAACCATACAGTGCTCAAAACACAAATCAGATGGTTGGCTCTTTTAGTTCACTCATCGCTTCAAAAACTGGCTATACGACACTAGCCGGGGGAAACCTACTCATCGCCAGAAAAATGCCAAATGAGCATGTAATTATTTTTGCATTATTAGGATCTACCTATGTGGGTAGATTTACTGACATGCTTGCTTTGTCGCGCAAGGCAGATATTTATGCAATGACTACACCAGAAGCACTTTAAGCTAGACCTGCTTCGTTGTATACTGAAGTGTATGGATTTAAGTCTTATCAAATTATTCCTCCCAACTGCGCTCGCATTCTTAGTTGGTATTGCAATGACACCTACCGTGGTGAGGTTTTCTATAAAGCATAAATTGTGGAAGCGCTATGCACGTAAGGACGAAACAAAAAATCCCGATAAAATGTCGTCTGTATTTCAAGCTATTCACAACAGTGATGATGAGCTTCGAACATCTCGGATCGGCGGCGTTATTATTTGGCTCTCAACACTTACCGTAGCTTGTGCAATGTGGCTTCTAACATTTTTTTTCCCAAGCCCAATTATTGAAAAACTAAACTTTATTAGCCGTGATCAAACGCTCATATTATTAGTTGGATTATTCTTTGCATCACTCATAGGCCTCGTTGATGATGCACTTTGTATTTATGCACATGAAGGTAAGTTCAGTAATGGCTTCCCAAGAATTTATATGATTGTGATGGTAGTTATGATTGGTCTCGTAGGTGGCACCTGGTTCTACGAAAAACTCGGTGTATCGCTTGTCCACATACCTTTTGATGGCTCAATGGCACTAGGTATACTTTTTATACCTTTCTTCATGCTCGTGCTATTCGGAGTATTCTCAAGTGGGGTTATCGATGGTATTGATGGTCTTGCAGGTGGCGTGATGGCCACTATTTTTGCTGCATACGCTACTATTGCTTTTTTTCAAAATCAAATCAATGTGGCTGTGTTTTGTGGAGTCATTACTGGAGCTCTTCTTGCATTTCTTTGGTTCAATATCCCACCCGCCAGGTTTTATTTGGGAGAATCTGGAATGTTGGGGCTCACTGTATCCCTAACACTGGTGGCATTTTTAACAAATACAGTTCTTATTTTACCGATTATTGCACTACCATTAACACTAACCGCACTTTCTTCAGCAATACAAATAATCTCAAAGAAGTTTTTCCACTATAAAGTATTTAGAGTTGCACCACTGCATCATCATTTTCAAAGCTTGGGCTGGTCTAGAGAAAAAGTCACTATGCGGTATTGGGTCATCTCAGTTATTTTTGCAATTATTGGTATTGTGCTTTCATTGATCAGCTAGGTATGACTACAAAAATCAAACCGTTCGATAAAACATTCTTTTGGATTGTTGTCACCTTAACTGGTGTAGGAATTTTGACGTTTGTTTCGGCATCGCTTGGTATACTCGCAAAAAGTGAGACTAAATTTTATGGTGTTTTATTTAATCAACTTGTACTTGGTCTCTGCGGAGGAGCGCTGGCCCTGTATCTGACCTCAAGAATTAATTATCTGTTCTGGCGTAAATACGCTTTTTATTTTTTTCTGGCGTCTATTGGACTTACCTTGCTCGTATTTGTTCCACAAATCGGCTTTACACACGGCGGGGCATCACGGTGGGTGAATCTTGGCCCCATATCATTTCAGCCAGTAGAATTCCTCAAGGTTGGATTTATATTGTATTTTGCAGCCTATATGTCATGGTTAAAAAGTAAAGCAACAGATTATAAGTACAGCATTATTCCACTACTTGCATTACTACTCTTAATTGCGGGTATTTTATTGGCTCAGCCAGATACAAAAAGTTTACTACTCATTATTGTCACGGGCGGAGCAATGCTTTTTGTGTCTGGAGTGCCACTGAAATATATTTTTGGACTTTTGGGAATCGCAGCTGCAGGATTGCTCATCTTGGCATTTTTTACTCCATATCTGACAAGCCGTATTGATACTTTTATTCATCCTGATAAAGATAGCTCAGGATCATCATATCAACTCCAACAATCCCTAATCGCAATAGGCTCGGGTGGCACGTTTGGTCGGGGTCTGGGACAAAGCATCCAAAAATTTAGCTATTTACCAGAACCTCAAGGTGATTCAATATTTGCTGTTATAGGTGAAGAATTTGGCTTTATTGGTTGCAGTGTACTACTCGTGCTGTATACAGCATTTGTACTTAGGGGACTGAGGATTGCAAACCACGCTCCTGATGGTTTTAGTAGACTTTTTATTGTTGGAATTGTTATACTTTTAGGCGCGCAATCGCTTTTAAACATTGCATCGATTATTGGTTTATTTCCATTGACCGGCGTGCCATTAGTTTTTGTAAGTCATGGTGGCACTTCACTTATGATCTCACTGGCAGCAATGGGGGTTATACTTAACATGTCACGTTACCAGAAAACAACTAACGGCATGCATAAATAAATATCACTATGAAAATATTATTTACTGGTGGAGGAACAGGCGGGCACTTTTATCCCATTATTGCTATTGCAGAAAATATACAAAGAGTTGTCCAGGATGAAAAAATTCTTAAAGTCGAACTATTCTATATGTCGACTGAGCCGTATGATAAAGCTGCATTATACGAAAATAGTATAACTTTTATCCCAGTCACTGCCGGTAAACTACGCATTTATCCATCGATAAAAAATTTCATAGATATAGGCAAAACCATATTTGGCTGTTTCGAAGCAACTCTCAAAGTATTTGCATTATATCCAGACGTCGTCGTTGGGAAGGGAGGTTATGCAAGTTTCCCGGCGCTTTTTGCAGCACGACTTTTGAGAATACCAGTAATTATTCATGAATCAGACTCAGCACCAGGGCGAGTAAATAATTGGGCAGCAAAATTTGCCAAACGTATAGCAATATCTTTTGAAGAAGCTAGCGATTATTTCCCCAAAGCAAAAACTGCCTGGACTGGACAACCGATCCGGAGAGACATCACCCAAGCTGAGCGAAATGGAGCATTCGAATACCTGAAATTCAACTCAATCATACCAGTGCTATTTATTCTTGGAGGATCACAAGGTGCACAAAAAATTAATAATGCAATCATTGATGCATTACCTACCTTGGTTGCCAAGTATCAAATTATCCACCAGGTTGGGATAAAAAATCTTAAAGATGTATCTGAAACAGCTCAAGTAGTGCTTTCAGGAAATACCAATAAGGATCGGTACAAGTCAGTTGGATTTCTTAATCCACTGGGTATGAAAATGAGTTCAGGGGCTGCAACGCTGGTTATTTCTCGTGCAGGTTCAACGATATTTGAAATCGCGTCTTGGAATGTACCTTCGATTATTATTCCATTTGATAAATCAAATGGGGACCATGCAAGAAAAAATGCTTACACCTATGCCAGAGCTGGCTGTTGTGAAGTCATCGAAGAGAATAATTTGACACCCAATGTGCTCGTCTCAGAAATAGAGAATATTTTAAGTAATCCAAGTAAAGTTGCTGCAATGAAAAAGGCCACACAGGATTTTGCGCGACCTGATGCAGGACGCGTCATTGCCAAGGAAATTCTTGATTTAGCTTTAGAACATGTAAAGTAGAGAAATAAGCTTCATTCTGGTAAAATACAGGGATGTCAGTAGAAAAAGTCATTACTCGTTTTGCCCCGTCTCCAACGGGCTATATGCATATTGGTGGTATCCGTACTGCAATATATGCATGGCTTTGGGCGCGGAAAAATAATGGGGTTTTTATATTACGAAGTGAAGATACAGACAAAAAAAGAGAAGTTGAGAATTCATTTGACCATATAATCGAATCTCTGAAATGGCTTGGTATTACTTGGGATGAAGGCCCCGATATAGGTGGACCTCACGGACCATACACTCAATCACAAAAATTAGACACGTATAGAAAGTATGCACAAATACTTATAGATAAAGGCTTAGCGTACACTGACCCTTATACTGAAGAGGAGGTTGAGGAATTTCGCAAAGAAGCAGAAAGTAAAAAGCAACCATTTCTTTTTAGGGATCACCGCCCAGACAATCCTCCAATATGGGACGGAAGTAAACCACTTCGCTTCAAAGTAACTAACATTAAATCTTATAAGTGGCACGATCTTGCCCGGGGCACCTTGAGTGCAGGACCAGAGGCGCTTGATGATTTTATCTTAATTAAGAGTGATGGTTACCCAACATATAATTTTGCTCATATTATTGATGATTTAGAAATGGGAGTAACTCATATTATGCGTGCTGATGAATTCATTGCATCAACACCCAAATTCCTCTCACTCTACGATGCACTTGAAATTAAACGTCCATCATTTGTAACGTTACCACCAATTCTTGGACCAGATGGCAAAAAAAAACTCAGCAAACGAGATGGGGCCAAAGATATATTAGATTACCGAAATGAAGGATATTTACCTGAAGCAATGGTTAACTTCCTTGCATTTTTAGGATGGAATCCAGGCGACGAACGGGAAATATTTACTCGGGAAGAACTTATCCAAGCATTTGATGTTACGAAAATTCAAAAATCAGGCGCAAAAGTAAACCAAGAAAAACTTGATTGGATAAACAGGGAACACATACTCACATTAAATGATGAGGAATTCATAAAGCACACTAAAAAATATTTACCAGACTCTATTAGTAAACTAGCTACATTCTCTGAACATATATTTAGCCGTATGCTACCAATACTCCGTGAACGTATCAATAAGTTTTCTGATATTAATGATATGGGAGATAGGGGAGAGTTAACATATTTTTTCAATAAACCTGATATCAATGTTGAAGGACTTACCTATAAAGACACCCCGTCTGAAGTTACAAAAACTAATTTAGAAAATGTTTTTAGTATTCTGTCAAATATGACTGAAAGGGAGTTTACGAAAGAAACAATAAAAGATTCAATTATGCGGACGCTTGATCCTAAAGATAGAGGTGCGACACTGCATCCTATGCGATTTGCATTATCCGGACTCGATAAATCCCCAGACCCTTTTATACTTGCTGATATACTTGGTAAATCTGAAACTTTGGAAAGACTTTCTATTGCTATAACCATACTCCAGCATAAATAAACTGTATCTATGAACAAACATACGACAACATTACTCGCCATTGGTTTGATCCTAAGTATTACACTAGTGCCATTTTACGCATTACAGAAAGATGTACAGGCAGATACAGCAAGTGATTTGTCTCAAAAAATTTCTGAGAGAAATAGTCAAATCGAGCAATTGGAACAAGAGATCAAGCAGTATCAAACTGAATTAAATGTAATCGGTAAAAATGCACAAACACTTAAAAGTTCATTGACTGAGTTAGATATCTCTCATAAAAAATTGGAAGCAGAAGTCAAAGTTACGCAATCAAAAATTACGACGACTAATCTACACATCCAAGAACTAGAGCTCCAGATTGGTGATAAAAATCAAACGATTGATAATAATCAACAATCAATAGCAAAAGGTATTGCCATTATAAATGAATCAGAAAACAATCCATTCATCTTTAGTATTCTTACTAAAAGTGCAATAACTGAATCCCTTGGCAATATTGAAAATATTAAAAGTGTACAAAAGAGAATTCGTGAAAATATATCCGAAGTAACTGTGGTCAAAACTGGACTAGAAGGTAGCAGGACTGATGCAATCAAGGCAAAGTCACTTCTTGTTGAACTACAAAGTGAGCTTGGCGATCAGCAAAAAATTCTAAGTCAAAATATAGTCGCAAAAAATAAACTACTCGGAGAGACTAAAGACAAAGAGTCAAACTACAAAAAAATTGTAGCTCAAAAAACTGCATTAAAAAATGCCTTCGAAAATGAGCTGAGAGACTATGAAGCGCAGTTAAAATTCGTACTAGATCCAAGTAGTTTGCCAAAAGTAGGTTCAGGTGCGCTTAATTGGCCATTGCAATCTGTATATATTACACAATTATTTGGTAAAACAGTTGCCGCAAAGCGCCTCTATACAAGCGGCAGCCATAGTGGCATTGATTTTAGAGCAAGCACAGGTACACCAGTTATGGCCATGGCATTAGGTACGGTTTTGGGCTTTGGTGATACAGATGAAGCTTGTAAAGGGGCATCATTCGGTAAATGGGTATATATCAAATATGACAATGGATTAGGCTCTGTATATGGTCATTTATCGCTCATAAAGGCTTCAACAGGACAAAGAGTAGCCCCTGGTGATATCGTTGCGTATAGCGGCTTTACAGGCCATGCAACTGGACCACATCTACATGTTGGACTCTATGCAGCTGAAGCTGTTGAAATAAGTAATAAAGAAAGCATAGCGTGTAAGGGAAAGATGCTATATCAGCCTCGTGCAGCACTAAATGCATATCTAGATCCAATACTTTATATGCCGAAATATACGGCAGATATGCTTAAGCCAGATATGTATTAAAAAATCCCAGCCGTAAATGTAGCTGGGAAGATTCTTAAGTTTTGCTTCTATCTGCTGGTAAAAGAAAGGAGGTCCACGCTATATGTATTCAAATAGCTTTTTTGCAGCAGCGTATGGCATGTAAGAATCCTTTATTAATCTATAGTATATTTGATACTAAATGCAAGGTATATGTCGCAAAAGATATATTGTGCGACATATAGATATTTATTCCCCCTATCAATACAAAGCTACATAATACAGCTATTGAACTTACGTACATCACTATTATATTTTTCTAATTCAATTTTTACTTGAGCTACGAGAGTATTATACTCAGTTACCTTTTTATTATGGTTTTCTACAGCTGTCCAATATTGTATGCTGTTTTGATCCATACTTGCTATACTTCCCTTTTCATTGTCTAATTCAATTACGAGCATCGTAATCGTTGCTTCTTCGGATTCAATTTTTTCTTTGAGTGCTGGATCTGCTGATGGACAGAGTGCGAGCGGCTTACCAAAATGCTGCACCAGTACCCATACCATACTGTCTTGATAAACACCTTTTGCCACACCAACACCAATGTTAGTATATGTATCATTTAAAATATTTGCTCGGTGGCCTGGTGAATTCATCCAAGCGGTAACTACATCTTCGTCATTTTTAAAAGTGCTTCCAAGGGCAAGATTTTCTCCAATAACTGTATAGGCATATCCAACTTCTGTCGCTAAATCACTTACTCCTTTACCATCGGGAGATTCATGTTCAAAATATTGCTTAGCGAGCATATCCGCTACTTTTATTTGAGCTGAAACATCTAACTTACTATCCTCAACTAGTGGGCTCAATCCATTGTCCAAGCGTGCTTTATTAGTTGCCTCAATAATACCTGTTTGCGTCAGGACTGCATTATTTGCCGAACTTAATTCAAGATTGAGAAAAGGCAAATAAATTGCTGCAAAATTTTCTAGTGGCAACAAAAGATTAAATTTTGAATTGTTGTTAGTTTTTAATGCAAAGCCATAAGAAGTAATAATGCTAGAACAAAGAATTATGACAAGCGCTAGAAACAAAAATTTAAATAAGCGCATGATTTTATTGAACCGTAACGGACTTTGCCAGGTGGCGTGGCTTATCGATGTTACGATTAAGTTGAAGGGCTGAATAGTATGCAAATAATTGCAGTACGAGTACCTCAAGTAAAGGATATAGGATCGGGTCTTCAAGATGCGGTATTGATATAACGTCGTTCGCAGATTTTAAACTTGCGTCTTGTGCAGTTAGTGCATCAGTAATAGCTATGATGTTTCCGCCTTTTGATTTAATTTGCTCAAGCGAAACCTTACTTAAATCAAAAAGCTTATCTTTCGGTAAAAGCACGATTGATACAGATTGTTCATCTATAACTGCCATTGGACCGTGTTTAAGTTCGCCGAGTGAATACGCACCAACCTCTTTGTACGTAAGTTCTTTAAATTTCAAAGCTCCTTCGCTCGCTATAGCCATGTGGATACCTCTCCCAAGGAATTGAATTGTGGTTGCATGCTTATATTTTTTCGCAATAGCTTCTATGTGCGGCGCTTGTAAGAGCACTGCGGTCATCTGATCAGGTATTTTTTCAAAGGCAGTAAGAAGTTTTGTAGCATCATAGGAAGCCATACCTCTAGAGCGTGCAAGTAGGATAGCGAGAAGATACGCAACCGTACACTGCGCAGTAAATGCTTTTGATGATGCGACACCGATTTCAGCACCTGCGCGCGTAAATACACCCGCATCAGTTTCATTTGCAATCGCACTGCCGACAACATTGACGATACCAAGCGTCGTGTAGCCGCGTTTTTGTATATCTTTCACGGATTCAAGTGTATCTGCTGTCTCACCCGACTGACTAATAGCAATCACGATAGTATCTTCTTTTGGATAATTAAATTTACTGTAACGAAATTCTGAAGCTACGTGCGTTGTCACGGTAATTGGTGTCAATGATTCAATAATTTCTTTGGCAACAAGTCCTGCATTATATGCAGTACCGCACGCAACTATAGCGACATGCTTAATGGCATGTAATCGTTTTTCCATGTCCTTGAGACCACCCAAAATAACCTCACCATTTGTAAGATCATAACGTCCCAACATAGTCATTCTAGTCGTTGAAGGCTGCTCATAGATTTCTTTGAGCATGAAGGTTGCATAGTCACCTTTCCCTAGGTCTCCGATCGTCATACCATCAATAAGTTGCTCTACTTTTTGAATATAGTTTTTTGCATTGTCATCATACTTTGTAATCTCATAGGATAAGCTTGTACCATCGAGTACTCCCATCTCACCATCCTCAAGAACGATATATCGATCGGTATATCGCAAGAGTGCATTTGGACTCGAAGCAACCACAAACATTGCGTCTGTTTTACCTATAGTCAAAGGACTTCCATTTTTAACTACATAAAGTTTTTGAGGATCATCTTTGTTTGCAATCACGAGCCCAAAACCACCTTCTAATTTTTGTGCGACACACTTAACTGCATCGTGCATTGTGGCACCTCCTCTAAGCTCCTCTTCAATCAGATGTGGAATAATTTCTGAATCGGTTTCTGAAACAAATATATGCCCCAAAGCGATCAGCTGCTCTTTTAAGATTTCATAATTTAAAATTGTCCCATTATGGACAACTGCAATGGTGTGATTACAGTCAAAATGCGGATGTGCATTTTGAATTGATGGTTTACCATGCGTTGCCCATCTTGTGTGACCAATACCAACTGTGCTTGCGATATTTTTAGTGCCAAATTCGCGCTCGATGGTTTCCTTGTTAAAATGTTCACTCGGTGCACCAAGGCATTTAGTTGTTTTAAAACTACCGTGATCAACAATCGCAATTCCCGAGCTATCGTAACCACGGTACTCCAAATCACCGAGTGAGGTAATCAAGAAAGGCAACAACTGTTTTTCTTTTTGACTAACAAATCCAATAATGCCACACATATAAAAAAATTAATTACTCATACGTACAGGTGCTTGATTTTGTAAAACCAGCAAGCTCTGCTTCTTCCTGTGTTGCAAACCATACTTTATTCTCCTCGTTAATTCTCTTTGCGCTGCCACAGTTCGGCGGGTAATATTTCGTGCCATTCCTAGATGCAACGTACTCCCCTTGCCCTATAGTAGCAGGTGTCTCATTAGCAGCAAGGGAATCTGTAAATGTCTCAACATGCCCAGTAATCACAACGCTTTTAGTTGCTTGCGATGCAGTATTTGATAACCTCCCAAATAGAAAGCATGAACTACCTACAAGTGTTATAACAAGCACCAATAGCACATTCTCTTGAAAATGCTTACTTTCATATAAAACCTTGATTTTATCTCGTACTTCTTGTATACTCATGATTACCTATAGAAGTATAATATTTTTATTCAAAAAACACTAAAATAAGCATATGGCACATAGAAAAGCGGGTGGAACAGCCCATAACTTAAGAGATTCGAACCCAAAGTACTTAGGTACAAAAATTTATGACGGCGGCGCAGTTAAAGCAGGCAGTGTTATTATTCGACAGCGTGGCACAAAAATCATGGCAGGCAATAATGTTAGCATCGGTAAAGATCACACCCTATTTGCTCTCCGAGAAGGTAAGGTAAAGTTTGGTACAAAAAGAAAGACTAATTATGACGGTAAAGTTGTCACCAAACCCATCGTCCACGTACAATAAGTTACAAGAAAAAAACTAATCATAAATGATTAGTTTTTTTCTGCTACAATTTCGACTTTAAGTTTTGCGTTTTCGCCTGAAATTTCAATTGGAATGATATGGCTACCTGTACTTTTAAGCGGCTTATCTAACTTTAATGCATCTGGTGAAAGTTGTATTCTATGTTGTTTGCCGAGCTCTTCTAGTATTTCACTACCACTAATACCTTTAAAAAGATGTCCTTGCTCATTGACCCGAGTAGATATAGTGATAACCTTATCTCCTAGTTCGCTAAGATTTTTCTTTAACAGCGACAACTCAATATTTTTTTCAATTTGCGTCTGCTTTTCATGTAACTCCCATGCGGCCAATGCTTCTGGAGTTCCAATCTTCGCTAAACTTTTGGGCAATAGGAAGTTCCTAGCATAGCCCTCGTTTACCTCTTTGACTTCACCTCGCTTGCCAATTTTTGGCACAGTTTGCAATAAAATGACTTTCATATGTTTTTACTTTGCTAATAATTCTTTTGCTGCATCTAATTGGGGATCTTTTGAAGCTTCAATATCTGCATCTGAAATTGGCACGACCATATCAGGCGTTAATCCCTGTTCAGAAATCGATACGCCGTTTGGTGTATACCATTTGGCAACCGTAATCTTTAATTCTGTATCATTGGTTACAGGGATAACTTCCTGAACAGAGCCCTTACCATACGTTGTAGTACCTACCAAAGTTGCGATTTTATATTCCTGTAATGCACCTGCTAGTATTTCTGACGCAGAAGCTGATCCTTCATCGACAAGTACGACAAATGGAAAATTCTTTTTAGTTAGCGCGTATCCTTGACTTTTATACATTGTCTCTTTAGCAGTATCAGTTGTTTTCTCGACGATAATAGTCCTGCCTTTTGGAATAAACCAGCTTGCAATCTGCACAGATGCATCTAAGTACCCACCGGGATTACCTCGAAGGTCGAGAATAAGCTTGGAATTTGTTGATGCATCAAATGCCTTGATCGCGGCCTTGAATTCCCTGTCTGCATTTGCGCCAAAGTTATAAAATGAAATCATAAAAATTCCATTACCAAGTTCTTTGGTATCTAATGTTGGAATAGTTATATCTGCACGCACAATTTTAACATCTTTGGGATTCGTATTGCCTTCAGAAAATATTGTAAGATTGACTACTGTTCCTGCTTTGCCTCGTATTAAATCAATTGCTTCATCAACCGTAAGTGTACTACTTTCTTTTCCGTCTATTTTAAATATGGCATCGCCTGGCCGTAACCCAGCTTTTTCCGCTGGAGAATCCTTGAGTGGCGCAATCACTGTTAATACTCCATTTTTGACGCCGATTTCAATGCCAATACCGCTTATTTCACCACTAATTACCGAGTCAAAACTCTCAGTTTCAGTGGGATCTAGAAATACAGAGTAAGGATCATCAAGCGTTGCAACAAGTCCCTTAATTGCTCCCCAAATTCTTGTTTGATCATCAACAGTTGCAGCGTTGGGATGCTTTGCGTCAATGAGATTCCAAACTTTCCAAAATGGAGCAAAATCTGCTGGAGTTGTATCGGCTGAATCGGCATTTGAAATATTTGGTGTCACCGCCTGAAGTACATGTAACCTTGCATCAGTTAAAATGCCTAAAGCAAAAATTACTAATCCTATAAAGATACCTATAATTATGTTCTGTGATTTTTTTGTAGAGCTTTGCATTATATTTTATTATTCTGGTAACAAGGCACTTGCTGTATACGTATTTGCCGGGTCCCACAGCATCCATGATGCTACTCCAGCATCAACAGATGCTTTGATCTGATCTTGCACCATTTGTGCAGTGTAATGCACAGGGTAATCGAAATCCTGGAGCCATGGGCGTAATTGTGCAACAGAAATTCTTGCCTTACTCTCTGCTGGCACTGTCGGATCTACCATTAATGCATTTACTCTTACAACCGCTCGATCCAGAGAATACTTCACCACATCATATGCATGAGCATTGACGTCTGCATAGCCGTTGAATCCTTTATAGTAATGTGATGGATAGACCATTGGGGCAACATAGTCAAAATGCAGTAATGCGCTTTCCAATAATTGACCTATTCCCAAATCATCAGTGTTGATGGTTGTCATTCCAAAAATATCTCCTGAAATTGGAATATCCAGTGGATGGAAAGTAGTATCGAGGAATGCGTAGAAGCTCGTCACAACATCAGATTTACTCTTCCCTTCACTGATTGGGAAATAAATATCTTTCATATTGCCATCAGCTGGGAAACGTATATAGTCAAAATTAATTTCATCAAACCCTCGACTGTAGGCTTCTTTGGCGATTGCGGCATTGTATTCCCATGCATTTTGCGAACCAGCGTCTACCCAATGAATACCTTTATTGTCAGTCCAATTTTTTGCCGTATCGCTCTTCTTTTTGACAGCTTCACTTGGATGCTTTTCTACATAGTATTCATCTTGGAAAACTGCCACACGACCTATGATGTAAATATTTTTCTGGTGAAGCTCTTCAATCAGAGCATCAATATCTCTGATACGATTTTCAACCGCACCTGTTGCAACGAGTACAGGATCATGTACTTTAAATGCAATACGGCCTGTATAATCCTTCACATCAAGTACGACTGCATTGATTTCTTTTTCATCTATAAGTGCAATAATTTTATTGCGAAATGAAGTCGATCCGCCAGTCCAGCTAGACATATAGATTGCTTTAACTACTTCTGGGGTTCCGATATGACTAATCACTTTAGGCTTTGGTTCGGGAGGAGTCACTGTATCAGTACTAATCACCTCTGCTACTAATTTGCCAGTATAATACTTGGCAGCAAAAACTTCAGGTACGACAAAATAAAGAAAAAGTCCGACAACGACCGGAGCTAGTAGCATTAGTGCGTAGGTAATTTGTTTTTTTAATTTCATTTTTGCTTAACTAGTTTCTTCGATAATTTCTTTGACGCTTCTCATACTCGTACTGCGTCGTCGCAATGACCGCTTGTAAAATATATACGCTATGAGTGCAATACCAAAGCCAGTAACAACAAACAGAATTTTTCGTATGGTGATTGGAAAGCCTAAAAATGGTAGTGCTGCTACCCAAAGACCTAGTATAAAAAGTAATCGTTCGTATGACATACGCATATTGTAATATGCTTGAAAGTATACTGCAAATTTTATTAATTACGAAATCCCTTCGAGAATAATCACAAATTCCCCTCGTATATGACCACTATTTTCTGTAAAGTACGTTGCAAGTTCAAGAACACTGCCAGCTTTAATCTCTTCGAATTTCTTGGTTAATTCCCTGCCGATTACCATATGGCGTTTTGGAATAAGTGTTGCTAACTTTTCCAATGTTTTCGCTAGTCTATGTGGCGATTCATAAAAAACAGCAGTATGTTTGACGCTAATTATTTCCTTGAATAAAGTTTCTCGGCCTTTCTTGTGCGGCAGAAATCCATAAAACGTAAACGTAGCAGACGGTATGCCAGATGCCGACAGTGCTGTAATACATGCAGACGCACCTGGAATCGGCACAATAGTTATATTGGGATCATTCAGTTCACGCACTTTCTTTACGAGCAATACGCCTGGATCTGATATGCACGGAGTGCCAGCGTCTGTTACCAACGCCATAGTTTTACCATTAGCTAATTCTCTTATGAGGGCTTCGTGTTTCGCATCGGTAGTATTACTGTGGTAACTCTGCGTTGGAGTTTTGATGTCATACTTCATCAAAAGCGTCTTAGTCGTACGGGTATCTTCACATAATATGAGATCAACTTCTTTGAGTATCCGAAGTGCCCGTAGCGTTATATCTTCGAGATTGCCTATCGGCGTTGCGACGATGTAGAGTATTGCCATGAGAAAACTATACCACAGATGCTAGTTGACATTCATTTGAACAAACTGAACTACCATTCTCAGATGCGCATGCTTCACAGCAAATAAAATGCTTGTGGCATGCGAGATTAGCGCAGTTCACGTATCGCTCAGATTTCTCACCACAACGCTCACATATTCCTATAACGTTGTGTTTTTCTTTATCATTGAAGTGCATCGTGATTCGATTATCGAAGACATAGAGACTGCCTTCGAAATGCTCTCCAGGATATTTCTCCATATATGACACAATACCTCCATCTAGTTGATAGACGTCCTTAAATCCTTCTCGCTTGAGGTAGCCTGATGCTTTCTCACAGCGCACACCACCCGTACAAACAGTCAGCACTGTTTTATCTTTCAAATTATCTATTTCTTTGACTTTTTCTTTGAGATCTCGGAAATTCTCCATACCTGGAAATATTGTTTTTTCAAACTTCCCTACTTTCAGTTCGTAGTCATTGCGCATGTCGACGACATAGAATTCTTTGCCTTCGTCGTACCATTTCTTGAGCTCGTGTGGTGGTAAATGTGTGCCAGTAATGATGTTCGGGTTGATATCAGCTTCTTCGCCTAAATGAAGCGACACAATCTCATCACGGACTTTGATTGATAGCCTTGGAAATGCTTCGCCGGTACCAGCACTCTTTTTCCAGTGTATTTGTTTAAATCGCTTCCTCGATTGCATCCAAGTAATATATTTTTCAATATTTTCTGTCGTCCCTTCGAAGGTGCCATTGATGCCCTCAGATGCTATTATCATCCGTCCTTTTAGACCCAGCACTTCACACGCAGCACGCTGCCTTGCCATTTCTTCATCTGGCTTTTCTATGGGTAGGTATTTGTAAAATAGAATAATTGTATACATGACTATCTAAATATACCTGATCTAAGACTAATTGACAAATATAATATTTTAATTATAATATAAAAAATTCTTCCGATGAAATTACATTCTAGTGAGTATTTTGCATTAGCTTGTTTACTAGTTGCATTTAGTATTCCTACAAGCTTCTATGAGAATATTTTTTCTGGTATTTTCTTTGCTTGTCTTGGAATTTATGGATTTGGAATTTTCCTTTTTAATTTAAGCAAGCAAGATGAGAGACTTGAAAAAGTCTTTAATTCTCTAAAGAAAACGGCAGGGTATGAAAGGAAATTATTTCACGCACAAACAGCAATATATTATACGGATGGATTAATTAAAATCACACATGGGCGAAAACTATGTATAGCAGCATGCGGACCAGACGGAGGTATAGCGAGGGTGGGAATAATACTATCAAATTATGTAAATGATCCAGATACTTTCTATATTGAAACAATTGGACCAGAGAATCCACAGAGTATCTTACTACTAGCAAATATTACTTCTACTAAAGTAGATCATGCAACATATCGAGTGGATATAAATGAAATTGAAAATAAGCATACCGAGTTATGCAAAGCTCTAATTAAAATTGGTGAGTTGGAATATCTATGCGGAAGAAGTCTGCAAGACTGGATAGTAACAAGGAAAGATTTGAAAGACATTCAAAATGCTTTCAATAAATAACATCTCCTGGCCATGCCAGGGATTTTTATTTCCTATATTTTTTACTTCTCCACTTATCAGCAATTTTCACTCGGTTAAGTGAGCGCTCGAGTTCTGCTTCGAAGTGCTCAAAGTCAACATCGGAAGCATTTTGTTTCTGTTGCATGAGCTCATTTGCACGAGACCTAGCACTTTCGATATCCTTCTCAATATCAGTAACATGCTCGGCGAAATCAGCAAGTATTATCACTTCTCCACCACTTTCAGATTGTTTAACCTCAACAAATCCTCCTGTTACTGCCATTGGCACATCGTCATCTCCACCACGAGCAACGATTTCACCACTGCCTAAGGATGAAATAAGTGGCACATGCCCAGGTAAGACAGTGATTTCACCTTCTGTTGTAGGTAACGTCACTTGAGTTACCTCTTCTTCGAGAATCATACGCTCAGGAGTAACGATTTTCAGTTTTAGTGTTTTAGTTGACATTTCTAAACATATTAGTTATTATTTAAATTCATTAAAACCTTGTTCTATGATAAATTTAAAACACTTATCCAAGGCTGTAAGGATGACATTTCTATTCTTATCAGGAGTAGCGATTCTATTTATAATCCTTTGCCTTTTGGTGTGCATCGGACTGGCTATCTGATTTTAAACTCTTATTCCCCCAGATACGTATACGTATCTGGGGGACTTTAATTTACATCGCCCCCCTCATATAAAACTCTTGCTCACCTTTCTCATCATGTTTACCATCCAGTATCTCACGGAACGATCGGATTGTATCTTCAAGCTTCACATACTCCCCTGCACGACCAGTGAATTGTTCTGCAACAAAAAATGGCTGCGAGAGGAATCGCTGGATTTTACGCGCTCGTGTCACAAGCTCTTTGTCTTCTTGAGAAAGCTCTTCCATGCCCAAGATCGCGATAATGTCTTGGAGGTCTTTGTAGCGCTGGAGTACACGTTGTACTTCACGGGCAACTTCATAGTGCTCTTTACCGACGATGTTCGGATCGAGAATTGTTGATGATGAATCGAGTGGGTCAACAGCTGGATAAATACCGAGCTCTGAAAGTGAACGATTAAGTGTCACGGTCGAGTCTAAGTGTGCAAATGTTGTTGCTGGCGCAGGGTCAGTCAGATCGTCAGCTGGCACGTATACAGCCTGGACACTCGTTACAGAGCCTTTGTCGGTCGAAGTGATACGTTCTTGCATATTGCCCATTTCTGATGCCAAGGTAGGCTGATAGCCCACTGCTGACGGAATGCGTCCCAAGAGTGCGGAAACTTCTGAACCAGCCTGAGTGAAGCGGAAAATGTTGTCGATAAAGAACAACACGTCTTTGCCTTCTTCATCGCGGAAGTGTTCAGCCATAGTAAGTCCCGTAAGTCCGACACGAGCACGAGCGCCTGGTGGTTCATTCATCTGACCGAAGACCATGGCAACTTTGTCGAGCACTCCTGAATCTTTCATTTCATGATAGAGGTCGTTACCTTCACGAGTTCGTTCGCCGACACCTGCGAACACTGAGTAACCTCCGTGGTTTGATGCGATGTTGTGGATGAGTTCTTGGATAACGACGGTCTTCCCGACACCTGCACCTCCGAAAAGTCCCACCTTGCCGCCTTTGAGTACTGGACAAATAAGATCAATAACTTTGATACCTGTTTCTAGTATTTCGACTTTGGTTGATTGTGCAGTAAATGCTGGTGGTTTGCGGTAGATCGCAGAACGTTTGGCAGACTTGGTTTTTTCCTTACCATCAATCACATCACCCAAGACGTTGAAAATTCTCCCAAGTGTATCTGTGCCAACTGGAACAGATATCGGTGCACCAGTATCAGTGACTTCCATACCACGATACATGCCATCGGTAGAATCCATAGCTATCGTACGGATGACGTTGTTCCCGAGGTGGTATTGTGTCTCGAGTACAACACGCTTGCCATCGATCTCGGTTTCGATAGCGTTATATATTTCTGGGATATGGTCTGTGAATTCTATGTCGACTACCGGCCCGATAATTGTTTTTACTGTTCCTTTCATAAAATTAATTTATTGTAATTGAATTTAATAAAGTTTGAATATCATTTTCTATCTCTATATTTGCTTGAGTATAGTCAGCCTCACTGATTTCTTTTCCTTCTCCGCAAACAGCAAAACAATTATCACTATCACTTACATTAACAGATAACCATTGAGTTGCTTCGCTTGTTGGAGTGATGAAGTGAGTCATATTATATCCCAAATCTCCCCCAGCCCAGCTAAAAAAGTAATTACTACCAAATACTTGTTTTGAAACAGTTGCTGAAGGACTCAGATCATCATTGAGAATTTCTCCATCTTTGAATACACCTTCCCATGCATCACTCACCATATCAAAATAATAGTAGTGGCCATTTATAGGAGCATCAATGTAGCCTAAGGCAATGTTTACAGTGTATGCATTATAATCTTTTTCAAAGGTGCAATTCCCTGAATCTGTCCTCTGCGCAGGTTTCTGAGAAAATCCAAATGGGAGTTTGAATGATATTTTTTTATCTTCAGATATATATTGATCAAATTCCTTTGAACAATTCACAGTAATCCGATTTGTTGGAAAATAATCATGTTGTACTTGTTGCGTAGTCTCGGGAGCAGTGACAACAGGAGGAATTGTTTTTGTTTTTCCATATCCAAAAAACACAACCGCAAGGGCACCAATAATCAAGAGTATTAAAATATATTTGTGTGTTTTATTCATATTAGCTTACGCTCGCCATTCCGGCGCTAATTTCACTAATTTCCTGAGTAATGCTTGCTTGACGGGCTTTGTTGAATACTAATGTCAATTCATCAATAATCTCTCCTGCTGCATCACTCGCATTCTTCATTGCTATCATACGCGAAGATTGCTCAGATGCAATAGATTCGAGAAGCATTTGGTATATGTGCATTCGGGACAAGTCTTCGATCAGATCTATAATCAATGATTCGCTATTGGGCTCCAAAATATATTCTCCTTGGCTTTTTACCCCACCATCTAAGGCAAGTGTAGCATCAGCCATTTCACTTTTTGATATAGGCAGCAACTGAACGTTTTTCGGCACCTGCGACAGTGCTGAGACATAATCTGTATAGAGCACATGCACATGGTCGTAGCCTTCTTTCTCAAACTCTGCGATCGCTAGGTTAGCTATCGGCAACACATCGGCTAGTCTGGGTGCATCAGGCAGATCTGGAAATGTTGCAATGACATTTTGACCGAGTCTCCTTAACGCTGCTTCGCCTTTCTTACCGATCGTGATGAATGCATATGATTCACCGGCGTGATGTTTGATGAATTCCATGACGAGACGAAAGACTTGAGTATTGTACGCACCACAAAGACCACGATTTGATGTGATAACAATAGCAAGCTCCTTTTTTGTTTTGCGCTCAACGAGATATGGATGACTAGAATTTTTGATTGTATCAGCTACCCGACCCAGAACCTCTTGTGAATACTTGGCATAGTAGCGTGACTGCAATGTCTGATTGACCGCCTTCTTCATCTTCGAAGCTGCCACGAGCTCCATCGCTTTGGTGATCTTCTTGGTATTGCGGATTGATTTAATCCTTCGTTTTATTTCTTTTCCGACAGCCATAAAATTTACCTAGTTTAATAATTATCGCGTGAACGAATTATATATAGATTTAATATGTAGGTTAATGTTATCAAGAGATAGTTCTGAGAGTTCATATGTCTTCTTTCTCGGAAAACGATCTCCATCTAACTCATATTTCATAATTTCATCATGCCATTTCTTTACTTCAAGTAAAACATCCTGTACCTTTTGCAAAATATCTTTATTGTCAGAAAAATATAGCTCCGTAACTGACAGGATAGAACTTCTATCTTCAGGAATTTTGTACATTAAAAAGTCATGTCCGCGTCGTAATTCGTCTTGCATTGATTCACTAATGAATTTTTTCTGTTCTTCTATTCCTTGTTTACTAACAATAACAATCCAAGTTGTAACAATCATATTTAGCGATTCACATACAGCTTCACAGTGTTCACGAAGAAGAAGTAATCTTTTGCAAAGCTCATCTTGCGCGCTGAATTGACGATCAACTTTTTTCTGCTTTTTATAAATAATAGATGCAAAAAACAGACCAGTTATTATAGATACCAATCCAGCGACGGTCGCATTATTTAAGGTGTCTAGTAATACTGAATTACAATCCATATTTATTAATTAACTGTATATTTGTAATCACCAATTGTCTTTTTAAGCAATTCCTCCCCCGCTTCACTCCACATCCCATCCTTTTTCACCTCATCGAGGAATTGCTTTGCATTCGATTCTACATAGTCGATTAGTCCTTCTTCGAATTCTTTGATCTTCGTCATTGGCACCGTATCTAAATACCCCTTCGTCAGTGCATAAAGAACAATGACTTGGTGCTCGACTGCCATTGGTGAATACTGAAGCTGCTTGAGAAGCTCTGTCGCTCGGCGACCGCGCTCGATCGTCGCCTTGGTTGCTTCATCGAGATCAGAACCAAATTGTGAGAATGCTTCGAGTTCACGAAATTGGGCTAGGTCAAGCTTGAGTGTGCCTGAGACTTTCTTCATAGCTTTGATTTGAGCTGCTGAACCCACACGAGATACTGAGAAGCCGACGTTAACTGCAGGACGAATACCTTTGTAGAACAAATCAGTCTCAAGGAATATTTGTCCGTCAGTAATAGAGATCACGTTTGTCGGAATGTATGCAGAAATATCGCCAGCTTGGGTTTCGATAATTGGAAGTGCAGTGATCGATCCACCACCGAAATCTTTGTTCAAACGACACGCTCGTTCAAGAAGTCGTGAGTGTAAATAAAACACATCACCAGGATATGCTTCACGGCCTGGTGGGCGACGAAGAAGTAGTGAAATTTCTCGATATGCAACAGCGTGCTTGGAGAGATCATCATAAATAATCAAAACATCTTTACCTTGATCGAGGAAGAATTCCGCAAGTGCCACCCCTGAATACGGCGCAATGTATTGCATAGCAGCAGGCGCTGATGCACTAGCTGAGACCATAATCGTGTAGTCCATGGCTCCAGCCTCACGAAGTCGTGTCTCGATTTTCCTAAGCTTTGAGTCCTTCTGACCGATCGCCACATACACACAGATCATGTCTTGGCCCTTTTGATTGAGGATTGTATCAATAGCAATAGCAGTCTTACCGGTCTGACGATCACCGATGATAAGCTCGCGCTGGCCCCGACCGATCGGGATAAGTGCATCGATAGACTTGATACCGGTTTGCACAGGTTGCGTCACGGATTCACGGGTGATAACGCCTGGTGCGACTTTCTCGATTGGATACGTATTTGAACTAGCGATGGTACCACGTCCATCAATAGGTTGCCCTAAAGCATCTACGACACGCCCGATGAATGCTTCACCTACTGGTATATCGAGGATACGACCAGTAGCCTTCACTTCATCGCCTTCTTTGATACTTTCGTAATTACCGAGAATGATAACACCGACAAAGTCTTCTTCGAGGTTAAGTGCGACTCCGATCTGTCCAGCTGGAAATGTCACCATTTCTGATGCCTTGATATCACGAAGTCCTGTAATGCGAGCAATGCCGTCGAAAACTTCTGCAACAATGCCGACCTTCTCTCCGCCTTCAGTGAGCTTGAGATTTTCAATTTCCTTTCTTAAATTTTCGACAACAAAGTTAGACATAGTAGTTTAGTAAATAGTGATTAGTAATTAGTATTAAATGCCGACTTCAAATTTCCAGTTCATGGGAATGAGGGTAAGATTAATTGGTTGAATAAAGTTACTCTGTTTCTTCCATATGGATAATTGATTCTTGATATTCTGTATGAGCTCTGTTTCATCTTTAACAATTGATGAGCTAATTTCAACAAAAATTTCGATTGGGGCAATGTTCACCTTAATTTGTGCACTGTTGGCATAGACAAATACATCTTCAATCCCTGTGACCTTAGCGACAATTTTTTGGATTGCTTCAGATAATTGCTGAACTTCCACATCGGGCACTTTTGTATCGTCAAATTCTAATCTGATTAATGGCATATTATTTTACTAATTGCGTTTGTAATTGTTTCAACCTACCAGCTAGTGTGTAGTCATACACTATATCTCCGATCTTGATTTTCATACCGCCAATGTTTCTCTGATCGATTATTTCATTGACGGCAACTTTATCTGCTTTATATTTTTTCTTAAGTTCTTGTTCGAGATTTTCTATGTCATCTTTTCCTAATTCTGCAACTGTAGAGACACTAATGTTTAAAATATTATGTTTCTTGGCGTAAAGCTCTTCATATCGCCCAATAATACGGTTTAGGTTTCCTGCTTGTCCGTTTTTCATAAGAAGCTTTGCGAATGATTGAATTATTTTCTCAATTTCCGCATGTGTCTTACCTTCAGTACTCTGAAGTAAAGTTTCTGCGAGATCAGTTGTTTTAAAGCATTTCATATTCTTATATAGATTCCAAAAATAATCGGTACAGCGTATGGTAACAATGATAAGGGTTTGACTCTCCCGGTATTGGGTCTCCTCCTCTTCCTTCTCTCTCTAAAATACAATCTTTCGTACTTACAATACTGGCAAAAAATAAAATCCAAATTGAAATTAAAATACCAAGCGCTATAAAAAAACTTTTAAATCCTTTTGACATACTATTTTAGCTCTTTAACTGCCTGATCTATTAACACAGCATCAATTTTAGGTGTAACCGTACCGGTCAAAACTTTCTCAGTTGCTTGAATTACCATACTTCCCAATTCTTTCTTTGCATCATCAAGCATTTTCTGCTTCTCGGCCAGAAGACTTGTCTTACCATTTTTCATAAGAGCTTCTACATCAGCTTCAGCAACTTTAAGTAGTTCAGCACGTTTAAGATCAGCACTTCTTTTTGCTTCAGTTAGTATATCTGCCCCCTCTTTACGAGCTTGCGCAAGTGCTTCATCGTATGCTTTTTGTGTGTCCGCGAGAAGCATTGCGTTTTGAGTCCCTTGTGCGAGACCTTCCGCAATTTTATGAGACCGCTCATCCATAAGTTTTCGGATTGGCTTGATAGCAAAATACCAAAGCACAAGAAACACAATGCCGAAATTAATCGCCTGTGCGAGCATAATTTTCCAATCTATGTGAAATGTAGAAATAAGAGAGTCCATACTATTCGCTGTTCACTATTTACTTTTTACTACTTGAGCGAGAACGCGATCACTAATGCATAAATAGCAATAGCTTCTGCGAAGGCTGATGCAATAAGCATAGGGACGAGCACTTTGTTGGCTGCCTCAGGATTGCGACCAATCGCTTCCATAGCACGAGAACCAATCATACCAATACCAAGTCCAGGACCAATAGCACCAAGACCGATAGCAATAGCTTTTGCGAGTGGGATAAGATCCACAGCTGTGTTTTCCATAAAAATATAAATAAACTACTAGATTAATAATGACATCTTATAATGTAGATGTTCTCTGCCGGCGAATGCTTCGTCAAGAGAGAACAGTACATTAATGTTTTTCTGCATGCGCCTCATCATGATCCTCTGACGCAATAGAGAAATATACCAATGTAAGCATTGAAAAAATGAGCGCTTGGATAAGTCCCACAAAAATCTCAAGACCAAGGAATGGGATCGGCAAGACATATGCGAGGAGCGCAGCCATCGAAGCTAAGAGTACTTCACCAGCAAAGACATTACCGAAAAGACGAAATGAAAGTGATGCGACTTTTGCTGCTTCACCAACAAGCTCAAGAATGCCAACAAAGAACATAACTGGTGCAACCATAAGAATGCTTGGATCTTTGCGAACGTCGGTAAAAACTTTCCCAAGCGCCTTCAGATTAACATATTTATTGAATGTTTTCCAGGCACCAATCGAGAGAATACCAAACAAATTAGAGCCAAGCACTGCCATTACTGCAAGTGCAAGTGTCGTATTAATATCTGCTGTTCCGCTACGCAAAAATGGCAAAAACGCACTCTCACCACCATGCTCGGCAACTAAACCAAAAGCACCGAGTGGCAATATACCTAGCCAGTTATTGATGAGAATAAAGAAAAATACTGATAGTGCGATAGGAAAAATTTTGAGCGATTTGGCACGGTTGCCAGTGATTTGATCAGTAAGATCAAGAGTCTGTTCTATAATAACTTCAAACAATGTCTGAAGTTTACTCGGCACTTTTCTAATACTAAGCCTCACAACAATAGCCAAAATCACTATAATACCGACTGCAATCCAACTCGTCAGAAGTGCGTTTGTTATGGTGAAGTTGCCAATACGGCCGATCGGTTCGGCATATATCGTTACCTCATGAACAATTTCATGTGAGGTATCCATAGAATCAAGTAGAGCTTCGTTATCTAAAATTTGATTTTCGTTATGCATGCGTTTGATTGTCGTTGTCTTTAATAGTTTGCAAATACTTTTTGATTACTTTGAGAATACCAAAAATTGAGATAAAAAACGCCAATGCAGTAAGTCCAAGAAACATCCATGGTTCTGTACCAAAAGTTCGATCTAGATATTTCCCAACGAATAAAGCAATAACGATTGGTATAGCTACCCACGTGCTTACTCGCCCAAATATAACGAGTGAGTCATACCACCATGGTTTTTGTTTTTGATCCATAAACACAAACGACAGTTTGTGGTGCGTGTGGAAGGAATCGAACCTTCGACCTCTGTCTTATCAGGACAGCGTTCTACCACTGAACTACACACGCAAAAGAAAAGGTGCCACATCTGGCACAAAAACTATACCAAAAATGCCCCATTTGAGCAACAAAAGACGTCATAAACGTCTTTTGTTGCTTGAATCTTTCAATATTACTATATTGTTATTGGAGGACAAGAAGCATTTAAAAGTGAGTGCAACATTACCCTTGTATGTGTGCCAACAAGTCCGTCAGGCACCAATCCATTGGCTTCTTGAAACTGCATCACAACAGATTCAGTCAGTGGTCCAAATTTACCGTCAGTAGATAAACTTGTATGCATAATTGTATTGAGCCCTTTCTGAAGATCACTAACATTAGTATTGGCACTTCCCTTTCTGAGAGTAGCCGTACCGAAATCTAAACTTATACATGTCTGACTCGTTGTAAAAAAGGAAAGAGTGTTGCCATAATAATTCGTAAAATCATTTGCGTTCGACGTACTGCTAACTTTAGCAGCGAAGCGATAGTAGTAAGTAGTATTTGGAGCAAGGTTTGCAACCATGGCATAGTAACCAGGACTTTCGATCGGAACAAAAGATTCTCCATACATGATTGGGGTGGCATTTACTTGAGTTCCAAAAGAAGTAGTTGTACCGTACTCAAAATAAAATATGGGTGTTGTACTATTCCAGTTTACACTTTGTTGATTTTGAAGTACGCCATTTAGTGTTACAGACGTTGGTGCCACATTAGTTACATGTGTAGTAAAAATTGGGATACCTGTATCCGCTGCTAATGCTTGATTACAAAGTAGAATCATTCCCAACAAACTGGCGAATATAATATGTTTTTTCATACAAGTAAAGTAATTAATAATAGGTATAGTATATATGACGAAATATATAACGCATACTTACAAATCAAAAAGCACCACGCATAGCGGGGTGCTTTTTGATTATGAGGAGATTAGTAATCCCGTCGGCCGCGACTAGCGCCACCTCCGTAACCACCACCTTGCCCACCACGACTTCCACCACCGTAGCCACCTCCGTTTCCAGAGCGAGCTGGGCGATCTTCCATCGGACGAGCTTCATTGACAGTAAGATTTCTTCCGCCAAAGTCTTGACCATTGAACATTTCAATAGCCTTCGCTGCTTCCTCGTCAGAGGCCATTTCAACGAAGCCAAAGCCTTTTGATCGGCCTGACATTTTATCCATGATAATCGTTGCTGATTCTACAGTACCTGCTTGCTCAAAATGTGATTTGAGTTCTGCATCACTAGTGCTGTATGGTAAGCCACCAACGTACAACTTCTTTGCCATATGTGACAATAATTCTGTCCTTTTTAAATAAATAAAAAAGACAATATAACTAATAAGGTAATTGCCTGAAACCTCATATTTTGCACATACCAAAGCTTAGCCTAGGTGGTGAAAACACTTCTTCGGGAAACTACTTGACACACCATAGCATAGTATGTGTAAATATGCAAGTTTTTCTTACTCAAAAAGTGGAAAACTTCTATTCCTCATCAGTCCCGACGGTTCCAGACTCAAGTGCTGCAACGATCTTATCCATATTCCCAAGCATGATGCCAGGAATATTCGACCATGACTGCTTGATACGATGGTCAGTCACTCTGTCTTGGGGGAAATTATAGGTTCGAATCTTCTCACTTCTATCCCCTGTGCCGATTTGATTCTTACGCTCACTTGAATACGTCTTGGCTTCTTCTTCATCTTTGAGCTGCTGAAGCTTTGCGATCAATATCGACATAGCTTTCTCTCGATTTTTCAATTGACTTCGTTCTGATGTTGAACGAACATCGATACCTGTTGGTTTGTGAATAAGCCGTACTGCAGTTTCAACTTTGTTGACGTTCTGCCCACCAGCACCGCCTGAACGCGAATATTCCATATCAAGATCAACTGGATTAATTTCGATTTTGGTTTTCTTCCGTATGGGGAGTACCGCAACTGATGCTGTTGAGGTATGGATACGACCATTCTTCTCTGTTCCAGGAACACGCTGCACACGATGAACGCCTGTCTCATAGCGGAGCATGCGATATGCATCCGTGCCATTGATTTCAAATGATGCTTCTTTGTAACCTCCTGCCTCACTTTGAGATTCATAATTTACTTTCCATGACCAGCCCATTTTGGCAGCATATCTCGAATACATTTCGGCAAGCTCGTAGGCAAAGAGCGACGCTTCGTCACCACCTGCACCAGCACGAATTTCTAAAATGACTTCTCTGGGAAATTCTTCTTCAACTTCATCAGCTTTGAGAATGTTTTCGAGCTGTGAAAAAACTGCGTCCTTTTCGGCAGTAATACCTTTTAATTCTTCATCACCAAGCTCTTGTAATGTTGGATCGCTTAGAACCATAGCTTTAAGTTCAGTCTCCTTATGCTCCAAACGCTCCAAGTTCTCTATGAGAAAACTTGTTCGATGATCCTTTTTTAGTTCGTCTCTGTTTAGCTCCATACAAGTATTGTACCAACAAAAAAGAAACCTTGTCAGGCTCCTTTTTGTTTAGAAAACGTTATTTCTTAAGTGCTGCGCGCTTCTTGAATTTATCAACACGTCCTGCAGTATCGAGAACCTTTTCATTGCCAGTATAAAATGGATGGCATTGGCTACAGATTTCAACTGTAATTTCATCCATGACTGAACCAACAGCAAAAACTGCCCCACACGCGCAAGTGACTTTTGCTTTTGAGTTATATTTTGGGTGAATATCTTTTTTCATAAGCTTAAAAATAGCACAGAATTATTACCTTTGCAAGAGCTGGTTATTGAGCCCAGATTGCTTGTGGAATTATAGTCCCTCAAGCGGATCGATCATAGTTTCTTGGATTTTTTTAGCTTTTGCCATAACTTGATTACCATACGGAGCTGTCGTTGATGTACAAGATGAACCGCCGCCATAATACTTACAGGCTGCTGTTCTCTCGGCTGAATATGTTTGGGCAGCAGCACCAAGATCAGAGAGGTACAAAGCAGATGCCATGAACGCATCATTTGGAGACCACGGATCAGGAGGGTTATGTCCTGTTGCTGTACTTATGCGTCCTTTTAAAAGCATCCACGTTGAAGGAATAAACTGAGCAGGCCCCATAGCACCGCCGTAGCCAAAACTAAATGGACATGACACTCGTGTTTTCATTGGATCACGACCGAGTTCTGTGGTAATTGCGATAAATGGAGCAACATCTCTCGTTGGTTTCATAACCTTAAGGACTGCTGCACCTGATTTTACTTTTATACCAGCACCGGTTTCTTTATCAGCTAAATAACAAGATCCTACATCAACCCCCAAATTTGATTCCTGAGTCAAAATTGCAAGGAGAAATGCAGGACGAATGCCTGTCGCTTTTTCTGCAATTTCAGCATATTTAAGTGCATCACCGAAAGGAATTGCTGAGGTATCACGAAGAGCAAATAATGCACTTCTAATTTGAGCTGCTTTCTTTTGACGATCAGCTAATATAGTTTGGTAGGTCTTTTCTTTACTCTTACTCACCGAAAGTAATTCTTCCTTTTCATTCTGAGATACTTCAACTTTATGTTTTGCAGATTCTATTTGAGCTTTGGCATCGAGTTCCTGATTTTGCTTCTGACTTAAGGCTTCCTTCTCAGTTAATGTTTCATCTTTGACATGGTTAATATTATCGATAGAAGTCTTTACAGATTCTTTGATAGACGCAAATGTATCAACATCAGTATAAAAACCTGAAATAGACTCGTTAGTGAGCATGACATGGACAAAGGTTGCATCATCAATCTCATTGGTTTTTCTCATGAGCTGAGCCAAAGAATCTCTAGTATGGTTAAGCTTTGTATCGAGGGTTGCTATGGTTTTAGTTTTGTCTGTGATTTCCCCGCTAAGTTTGGTAATAACCAAATTCTTTGATTTAATATCAAGTTTCGCTTTGTCTATCTGAGTTGTGAGTATTTTAATATCATTATTTAAGGACGCAGACTGCCCTTTTTGATTATTGAGTTCAGTAGTTTTTTGAGCGATTTCAGCCTCTAGCGCTGCTAGCTGAGCTTCTAGGGCTGCCTCTTGAGCTTGGGCATCAGAAAGATCAGTAGCCATAAGACTACGTGGTAAAGTCAAAAGCCCACCAAAAGCAATAATAGTGATTAAGCTTATACTAACGATAGTTTTTACTGCCTGAGAACGCATGCAACCATTATCCCAAGAAAAAACCCCACGCGCAAGCATGAGGTCTCTTCTTATATATATTGTATTAAGCTTCTTGTGCTGTTTCTGCTGGCGCATCGGCATCCTCTTCTTTTTTGCCTTTCTTTTCTACTTCGATTGTACTCAAATCAACTGGCGCTTCTTCTTCCTTTTCTTCAACCATCGCTGCAATCAAGGCAACAACTTCTTCTGCCTCATTCATAATTGTTACGCCTGGCGGTACCGTAATATTTTTTATATGGATTTGATCACCAACAATGTTGAGAGAACTGATATCAATATGGAGCGCATGTGGCAAATCTTTCGGCAATGCACTAACAGAAACTTCATGGAGCACTTTAACCAAATTACCAAGTCCACCTTTGACTGCTTCTGACACACCGTCGAATTCAAGTGGTACATCAACTGTAATAGCTTTGTTTGTATCAATAGCAAGAAAATCAATATGGATTGGGTTACCTGTTACTGGATCAAATTGTAAATCATGGATAATCGTCTCAACGTTGCCATCTGGCGTCTCGAGAGTTACTTGACTTGATTCCCCGGCTCCTTTCCAGACTTTCTTAAACGCCTTTGCGTCAACACTAATAGATGTTGTTTCTTTGTTAAAACCATAAAAAACGGCAGGAATTATCTCGCCTTTTCTCATTGCGTCAACATTATCATTTTTTGCTCGTTTTGATACTTTTAGGGTAAACATGCCAATTAGTATACTCGGAAATGCAAAATTGTAAACCCTTAGGAGCTATGATGTGCTTTTGGGTGATCAGGCCCAATGAAATGAGTACTCATATACTCTCTCGTTGTTCCAACTTTTTTATTTGGATTAAAAATGTATTTTGGATCAAATATTCGCTTCGTTGATTCAAAAAGTGCTACAACTTGGTCTCCATACATACCTCTAAGGAACGGTGTTCGGATAAGGCCATCATTATGCTCGGCAGTAATGGAACCTTGATACTTTGCTACGAGTGCATACACTTCCTCAGATAGAGAAAAAATAATATCTTTGGTTTTTGGATCATTGAAATCCATTAGGGGGATAATATGAAAGTTACCGTTGCCTGCATGTCCAGCTATTGTATATATCACATCGGTATAGCGATCTAAGTATGATTGCAACTTTGGTAAAAATTCAGGCAAAAACTCTGGACGGACAATAATGTCATCAATAAAAGGTGCTGTATGCCTGCCTTGGACATGCTTTCTCAGTAGTGCAAAGCTATCCCTACGCATATTCCAATACTTGGATGCTTCATGCTCATTTTTAGTTATACGCATTGGAAATCCAAAGTGAGCGATGCGCTTCAATAATTCTTCTGATTTTTTTTGTATTTCACTTTCATCTGCACCAGCGTACTCAACTAATAGTATTAGCTTTGGTGCACCACCAGTAAGTAGCATAAAAAATTCTGGTATAAATGAGAGCCCAAATTTGATAATGCCGAAAATCCCTTTTACTTTTATAAAATCTTTAAAAAACTTCATACCGAGCTTGAATGTCTTGTCATCGTATGATTCCAAACTTTGAGGCTTGGTTTCTAAAATTTCATCAACGATCGTTCCCAAATGAGTGAGTTCTTTGAGAAATACAACAACGAGTTTCGATACAGAAGGTTTCTCAACTAATCCAAGTGTTATCTCAGTCACAATACCAAGCGTACCCTGCGACCCAACGATGAGTTTGGCAATATCAAATGTATCCTCCATTTCAGTAGGTCCTTTTTTCAAAATATTCCATAAATAGTACCCGGCAGAATTCTTGGAGACCATAGGCCTCGCTGCATCAATAACAGACTGATTATCTTTAATAAGTGCGTAGAGCTCTTTGTAGACTTTGCCTTCGAGATCTACTTGCGCGATTTTGGCATAGAGTTCACGTCTTGTTATCGGACCAAAGGTATATTCATGCCCATCACTAAGTATGACCTTGAGTGATTGTACATAGTCTTCGGTCTTGCCATATCGAAGGGTCAGTTCCCCACCTGAATTATTGCCGACCATACCGCCGATCGCATTGATAGATTTTGATGCTGTATAGCACGGTAAAAGTAAATTCTTTTTTAACGTTTCAGTTTCAAAATCTCTATAGTAGCATCCTGGCTCAACTACAGCTTTGCCTGACAATACTACCTCATGACTTCCAGGAAAAAGTGGCTGCATTTTAGTCTGCTGTGTTGATGCTACTTCTACAATGCGATTCATGTATCTCGTAAAATCTAAGACAATGGATTCGTTTAATGGACCTCCTGACATGCATGTGCCTGCTGAACGCGCTGTAATAGAGAGTTTGGGATATTTTTCTTTATTGAGATTTACCCACTGCACGAGATTTTGAATATCAGATGAGTCTCGAGGAAAAAGTACGAGTTCAGGTCGCACCTCCAGGAGACTCGCATCATGCGAATACAGCGTCAACGTTGCATCACTGTCATCAATATCGCCTTTAAAAAATTTCTTTATCTCTTCTTTCATACTATCCGAGATTATAATATTTCTGCTCCATTTCTGTGAGATGTCTTTCAAGAAATGCTTTGTCTTGCGGACTGACAACATCCTTTCTATCAAATACAACTTTGCGTGTACTTTGTAGATTTTCCAATGCCTTCATTTTCCATTTTTCTTCAGTTTTGTTGCCGCGTAAATATTCTTCAAAGTGAGCTTTAAACGCACCAGTAAGAAATTCCATAGCCCATTTTGTATCCCAATCTTCTATTGGAAGAGCAGTTGCTTTTTCGCCTTCTTGGTGTTGCAATACTTCTGGGGCACTATGCCCTTCATTTTTTCCTAACATATATTTACTGAATATTATTAAATATTTTTAATCGTGCCTCGACGACAGCCTCTACTGCTTCCACACCTGGTTTCAAGAATTTATACGGTGCGACCTCATCAGGACTATCAGTAAATGATTTCTTAAGTGCATCACGATATGCGACGCGAATTTCTGTATTGATATGCACGATATCAATACCGTTTTTGATGCATGCAGTAAAGTCTTCATTCATCGTGCCTGATCCTCCGTGTAGTACGAGTGGGATACCTGTTGCATCCCTGATTGCTTTGACACGTTCTGGATGGAGCCTAGGATTGCCGCCTTTGACCATACCGTGAATGTTACCTATGGATGGGGCCAACATATCGATGCCAGTCGCATCAACAAAAGCTTTTGCATCTTCAGGTGTTGTCATAGTTGCCTCACTCACACCTTCGGGGACTTCATCGAGGATTTTTGATGACTTACCTATAAATCCTAGCTCAGCTTCAACTAAAATATCTCGATTGGTAACGAGTCCGATCTCTCGAGCATAGGCAACGCATTTTTTGGTGAGTTCGATATTTTCTGCGAGTGGCAGAGTTGCTGCATCAATAATCACCGCATCAAATCCTGCATCGATTGAGGCTTTGACACGTTCAAAACTGTAATGATGATCAGCATTTAGAAATATTGGGTAGTCGAATTCTTGACGAAACGCCTTCACGAGTGCTGCAGCCTGATCAATGCCAACAAAATCCTCTTCCCCTTCTGAAACACCAATAATGACAGGCACGTTTAATTTCTTGGCAGCATTAAATATTCCCCACAATGCATCTAAACTTGAAATATTAAAGTGACCAATAGCGACACCTTTAGCGTCGGCGTCATGCACATATTCTCTAAGCGTTTTCATGGCAAAAGTATACCATGCTGTGCTAAAATGAGCACATGGAAAAACAATATGATTTTATCGCTATTGGCGACATAGTAGCAGACGCATTTATACGACTCAAAGACGCACATGTGCATAGTAATCTTGATAAAGTAAAGCAGGAACTCTGCGTCAGATTTGGCGATAAAGTGCCTTATGAATCAGTCGAGGTTATTTATGCTGTCGGTAACAGTGCCAATGCTGCCGTATCAGCCGCACGGTTAGGATTATCTTCAGCGTTGATAGCTACCGTTGGGAATGATGCAAATGGTAAAGCCTGCCTTGATTCTCTCGTAGCAGATGGAGTCGGTACTGAATACATGAAAGTAAATAGCGAATACCCAACAAACTACCACTATGTGCTTTGGTACGATGTCGAACGCACTATCCTCGTCAAACATGCACCATTTCCTTATTCACTACCAGCAAACATGAAGGCACCAAAGTGGATATACCTTTCTTCTATGGGTGAACACTCTATCGACTACCACGCAGAAATCGCCACCTACATTGCATCTCATCCTGAAACCAAGCTTGCATTCCAACCTGGTACGTTTCAGATAAAATTGGGAGTAGAAAAATTGAAAGATATATATCAAAGAACTGAAATATTTTTTTGTAACGTTGAGGAGGCACAATTAATTCTCGGTACAGAAGAAATCGACAAGAAGATCCTCATGGATATGCTCCATGCGCTCGGACCGAAAAATATTGTGATGACTGATGGTTTCGATGGTGCCTATGCGAGAGAAGAAGCAGGGGTGTACTGGTTTATGCCTATTTATCCGCATACACCTGTTGAGCGAACCGGTGCAGGTGACGCCTTCGAATCAACCATTGCTGCATGCTTAGCTATGGGCAAGACACTCGAAGAAGCATTACTCTGGGCACCAATCAATGCCATGTCAGTGACGCAGCAAATCGGTGCACAAAAAGGACTACTATCGAAAGAAAAGTTAGAAGAATACCTAGTACGAGCACCAGAGAACTATAAACCACAAAAAATATAATATGGAAAATATGAACGAGCTTCCCATGAACTGGGGCTCTGAAAATAAAATAAGAGAAATCAATCCCAACAAGAAATCTGATAGTGAAATATTTCAAGATTCAATTGATGCTATACACGAACGAATTAAGACAAGAGAAGATGAAATCACTACAATCACACAACAACTTAAAAATGATGCCCTAGATGCATCAGCAAGGACACAATTACTTAATCGCAAAACTGCTCTCGAGCAAACTAATAATGGTACTGCTAAAGTAACGTTAAAATTAATGCAAGAAAAGCTAGAAGCTGCTTTAGGTAAACAAGCAAAAAAGAAAGCAAACTAAAGCACTAGCTTCACTAACGCTAGAAATGCAATTAGTAACCAGACAATATTAAGCAATACTGGTTGATAATCTTTTTTCGACAATGCTTCGATGAGAACAAACAATGATCCCATAAGATTTAATACTGGGTATATTGGATGTGCTGTAGTAAGAAAACCAAATGTTATTAAGAAATAAGCTGTAAGTATTAGAAGTACGCCAATCCAACCAAGTAGTTGAGTAATAATATTTTTCATATTAGTTTTCTTTCCTACCTAACACTTTCATCACAGCCGTAGCTATAGATTCTCTACTCATACCATAATGCTTGAGTAATTCTACAGGAGTTCCAGACTGACCAAATTTGTCTTGCACGCCTATGAACTCTATTGGCACAGGAAAATGTCCTGCGAGATATTCAGCAACCGCACTGCCCATACCACCTGCCACCTGATGTTCTTCAACTGTTACTATAGCTTTGGTTTCTTTTGCGAGAGCTAAAATTGCACTGGTATCGAGTGGCTTGATCGTAGCTAGATTCACTACAACCACTTTCACACCTTTCTTCTCAAGATCTCGAGCCGCCATGAGAGCTTTGTGTACAAGTGCGCCCGTAGCAATGATACCAACATGCGCAATACCATCTGGTCGATAAAATATTTGAGCTTTGCCTATTTCAAAAGAAGTCTCAGAACTGGTCATAACAGGTGTTTTTTCTCGAGCTAAACGAATGTATGCAGGCTTGCCAAGAGATGCGAGCGCAAGTGTTGCCTTCTTGGCTTCGATACTATCGCACGGTGAAATCACCATCATATTAGGAAGTATCCGCATGAGCGCCATGTCTTCGATCGCTTGATGCGTCCCCCCATCGGGTCCTACTGATATGCCTGCATGGGAGCCAACGATGATGACAGGACGATCGTTGTACGCTATGGTTGTCCTGATTTGCTCCCAATTGCGACCTGGTGAAAACATGGCGTAGCTAGAACAAAAAGGAATTTTGCCTACTGCTGCAAGTCCTGAGGCAACAGTTACTAAGTTTTGCTCCGCAACACCGATTTCAATGAAACGCTCTGGGAATTTCTCAGCAAAGAGATTCATTTTGGTTGATTCGGTCAAATCCGCGCATAGTGCTATGACATTTTTGTCGGCTTCGCCAGCTTGCGCAAGTCCCTCGCCAAATCCTTGACGAATAGGAAGTTGCTCAACATCATCGTTCCAAAGTTTCTGATTTAGTTTTGCGCTTTGATTAAGCATGTTTTCTTCTATAATCTTGTTTTATTTTTAAATACTGAGATCTTCCTTTTTTGATTTCATATACTGGATATTTCTTTTCGACATGTTTTAATTTCTCTTCAATAAGTTTATCTGCATCTAGATCTAATGTAATGGCCATACCTAATGCATAAATTAAAACATCAGCTAATTCACCCTTAATCTTGGATACCAGTTCATGGTTCGCTAAAACCTGCTTACGCTTCGGATTATTCCATTGAAACAACTCCATAAGTTCTGCACCCTCAATAATTATTGACTTCGAAATATCAATGGGTTCGTTTTTGTCCCATTTTCTTGCTTTTAAATATTTCTCCACTTTTTTCTGGGTATTCTTCATTGTTTGTAAATTATTTGAAATGAATCTTTATACGTAATGCCTTGGATAAATATACCTGCAATAATTCCAATCACAAGGAGAGATGGATAATGAATTCCTACAAGCAAAATAAGTAGGGGCAGAGACCACATCCAATGATGTATATGAATTATGTTGCCTTTATACAGAAAAACTGTACTTTTTAGCAATTGTCGTCTACCTTTTGTTTTTCTTCCTGCAATAACTTCTGAGCTCAAAAATCCAATTATAAATCCGATAAATATATTCATGCTATTGATGTTCACTTTTAATCTTTCCTCCAAGTGTCCTTAGCTCCTTGAGTGCCATTTTGGCTTCATCTTTATTTGGCGCTTTGCCGTGCCAGTGATAATCACGTTCAAATTCTTTGACACCTTTGCCTGGTATTGTCCTAGCTATGATAACTGATGGCTTTTCAAAAACAGCTTTGGCACGATTAACAGCTCCGACAATATCTTCGAAGTTGTGGCCATCGATTTCTTGGACATGCCAGTTAAATGCTTCCCATTTAGCACTCAGTGAATCAAGCGGCATAATATTTTCTGTAAACCCATCAATCTGAATATTGTTTCGATCAACGAAAACGATCAGATTCCTAAGCTTTTCTTTACCAGCAAGCATGATCGCTTCCCAATTGTTGCCTTCATCGAGTTCCCCATCACCCGTAAGGCAATATATATATTGATCTGCGCTATTACCATGATCCATACGGAGTCCTAATGCCATACCCGCGGCCTGAGAGAGTCCTGAGCCAAGTGGACCAGAACTGTTTTCAAGCATAGGTAAATATTCACGGTGTGGATGTCCTTGCAGTCGGGTGCCAAATTTGCGAAGCGTTGCAAGTTCAGATACATCGAAGTAGCCTGCATGCGCCATTGTTGCATAGAGTACCGGACAGATGTGGCCATTGGATAAGACGACTCGATCACGCTCTTCCCAATCTAGTTTTTTGGGATCGTGTTTTAGTATTTCAAAATAAAGTGCTGTAAAAATATCTGTCATACCAAGTGGTCCCGCAGTGTGACCTGAACCAGCTTCGAGTAACATCGCGATAATACTTTCACGGATATTGTTAGCGGTGATTGCGAGTTCTTCTTTTTTGGTATCAGATAAAAACATATAAAAAGTATACCACTATTTATGCTTGTGTAGAATTCGTGCGATTTTAAGTTCGTTGTATGAATACTTGCCACCAAATTTTTCATACACGGGTGTTAGTTTATCTGTATCTAATCCTTTAAATGCCTTATGAATCTCTGGCATATGCTGTATAAGCGTTGGAGTGAGCAATCTTGAGAAATCAGAAGATACGATTAAGTCTTTTGTAATTAATTTTTCAATATGATCAAAAATAGTTTGCTGGGTTAACCCACGCGCTTTGGCGATCTCTGGTATTGTTTTATCTTGTTGCCAGAGTGTTAAAGTTTCTAAGAGTGTATCTTGCTTTTTGTTTTTGATTTTTGTAACAGTTTTCGTATCGAGCGTTCCTCCTGAGGCTTTGATAAAGTTTGTATGCAATACAGCGATTTTCTCTTGCGACATTTGCTCAAAAGCTTCATTTGCTGCTTCTGCTTTTTCACGAAATTCTGTATCTTTTACTAGTATGTCGGGATGTACTTTGAACGCATGTTCATTGATACCAAGTAAATAGAGACCTGACAGATTCCTAAGCCGTGACAGTGCAACATAACCTTGACCAAACTCAAATACTTGCGACAGATCAATAATAGCTGCATCGAGACTCATGCCTTGGCTCTTGTGTACTGTCATTGCCCATGCAAGACGTAGCGGGATCTGTGTAATGCTTGCTTTTATTTTGCCATTTTCTTCGACTGCCCATTCCATTGGTTCTACAGTGATTCGTTTTCCATTCCTCAGTTTTATGATCGGATACTTTGTCCCTGGTTGAAATGCCTCTACGACTCCAAGCGTTCCATTGACGAAACCTTCTTGAGGATTGTTCTTAGTAAATATAATAGTTGCACCAATCTTGAGTTCTAATACTTCTGGAGACAAGCAACCTTTTTTTAATATACTCACCAATATATCATTACCATGTGACGTCATCACATATCGCTCACTTTTTGCATCAAGCTTTGCGAGAGCTTCATTGTTCATGATATCCACTTGCGCATTATGTGAGTAAAGCTTCGTCGTATGTTCAGGCACATTATCACTGGTTACCTGCCGAGACATAATATGGTCATAGTGCACTTCGGACACACTATCAGTTCGTATTGCATTCAAAAGTTCTAAAAATGCCATATCGTCTTGGCGATGCTGCTCGTCCAGATAGCACACTATAGGTTTTGCACTTCGCCACGCATCGGATACATATGCGAAACCTATCTGTGTCGTCTCATCATTTTCATAGGTACCATCAGCGAGGAGCATTTGCTGCTTACGCCTATCAATTTTTTCAGGAGCTGTTATCGGCGGCAACTGGAAAAAATCACCAACAAAGATAACTTGTATACCTCCAAACGGCATATCGTTTCGCTTGATAGTCCGGCAAACTGCATCAATCATAGAGACCATGTTTGCATGAAGCATCGATACTTCATCAATAATAAGGACATTGGTTATATTTATTCTCTTTGTGACATATTCACTACTTGCGATTTTATCTAAATCATATTCACTCAGGTAAGTTCGAATACCAATACCACTCCATGAATGTATTGTCATGCCGTTAATGTGCGTTGCGGCTATGCCAGTCGACGCAGTAATCGCAGGCTCTATGCCATGTTCACGTAAATACCGTATGTATGCTCTCGTCGTATGTGTTTTACCGGAGCCAGGCTCCCCGGTTAAAAATACATTGGCTCCAGTTTTTAAAATAGTTAACGCTTGCTCTTGGGTCATAGATTAAATTATACATCCTAAAAAATAAGAGCGTGAATTTTGTTTCGTGTCGGAGCCCTTTAGGGTAAAGCGAAACAAAATTCACGCTCTTATTTTTATACTAGAGTTCTTGCAACTCTTGAATCGTTTCTTTAATATCAATACTTTTCCAAATTGCAGATCCTACCACCAATCGATTGGCCCCCGCTTTAACAAGTATTGGCGCAGTATCGAGACTAACCGCTCCATCAACACTGATAGTCAAATCATTATATTTTTCTCGAAGTGTACGAATATGTCCGAGAACTCGATCATCAAAGGCTTCACCTTGAAAACCATCATGTTCGATCCCCATGCATTGCACGAAATCAATATGCGGCGTCAGTGGGAAAATTTTCTCTATAGGTGTTCGCGTATCGATTGAGACACCGATTTCGATATTATCACGTGTGTATATATCGATACCTTCGAGTACATCACGAAATGCATTCTCTGTATTGTCTTCAGCTTCGAGGTGGAACACTAATCGCTTTGCTCCAAGTGCAGTAAATGCTGGGATCTGGGTACTTGCACCAGCAACCATAAGATCAAATTCAAAATCAAACTGATCCCAATATGGCAACCCTTCTTCTTCCACTATGATGCGTTCGTAGTAGGCCTCGTCTTCTCCGTTGTATGGCCACGACATGGATTTCACAAATTTGCCATCCATGAGATCAATTTGCACAGAATCAACTAATCCTAAAACAAGCGCAAGCTTCTCACGAATATCATTGATATTTGTTGGCATTATTGCCGGAATAATTTCAGTCATACTATTTAAGTTTTAGAAAATAGATTATAAATCAATCTTGGCTATTCTTCTCACATGACGTTCATCCCCAGTAAATGGTGTTTCCAGAAATAACTTGACTGCATGCAAGGCTTCTTCTTCCAAAACCATTCGGGCACCGAGCGAGAGCACGTTCGCATCATTGTGTTCTCGTGAGAGCTTAATGATATCGAGTGCTCCACCATAGTAAATACTAGCTCGAATACCATGGGTTCGATTTGCAACAATTGCTTCTCCAATCCCTGATCCACCAATGACAATACCTTTTGATTCTGGATCAGCGACAACAGCTTCAGCAACCGGTCGACAGAAATCTGGATAATCATCTGTTTCATCCAGGTTAAAAGCACCCTTATCTTCAAATGAATATCCTGACTCATGCAGATGAGCCTTGAGCTTCTCTTTTAATTCAAACCCTGCATGATCAGCGCCAATGTAAATTTTCATATTAAGATTGTTCTAAAATTATTTTCTTACTAAATCCGCCTCGTTCCTCAAATTTCTTCTGCTTTACTTGATCAATATCAAAACTTGAAAACTCTTTATAGATCGTAATCGCATTGATAATCTCGAGCATGTCAGCGAGCTCATCTATACTTTTTGATGTATTAAATTCCTCTACTTCTTCTTTTAGCTTTTCAAAAAGTTTAACCTCGTACTCTAGTTCATCTGCAATATGTATTTTGTATGGCACATGCTTACTATCCAAATATTCTGGAATACCATCTCGTACGAGTTTATTATACACTTTCTTCACCTTGTATTTATCTTCGCTATTTGCGATCGATGATCCGGGGAGTTCTATAGTATTTATTTTGGGTAAAAATCTTAGTCTCGGTATTTGGATTTTAGGAAATAAAAGCGAAACAAAATAGCCTAACAAGTAGGCATTTACAATAAGCAAAATAGTATTGAGGGCATATCTTGTGTCAAATTTAACAAAATAGTCTTCTATCCTTGATTCTCCTTCACCTAATATAACGGCCAAAACTACCAAAGCAATGATGAAAATACTGAGTGCAAAGATAAGATGTCGGTTTGTCGGATGAATTAAATCCATGTATTTGACAGTTTAGCAAAATGAGTTCTATATAGCAATAAAAAACGACACCACATTTAGGGTGCCGTTCAGTCTAATGATTCTTAGTATGCCAGATAATTTAGGCTACATGTTAAGCACATATGCTTCTTCCAGGCGAACCGTGTCTCCTTTTCCGCTTGGCCTTTCTTTTATTCCGTAAACAAACCTATCCTGTCCTTTTTTATAAGTGCGTTTAATCGGCACACGTATATTTTTAAAATTCAGATAATAACCTTTTCCGCCTGTATTGGCTTTGCTAAGGTCATAAGTTTTAGGAACAAAGAATACAGTAAAATATTCAAGCGAGGCAGGACGGTAATCATAATCATAGCGATGGAGATTGTTCAACCAGAATTGGCGTACCTCCATTTTTTTCTTTTGACCTGTTGTTTTGTCAGTGTACTCAATTATACAATCGTGATGAGTGTCTTTGCAGTACATATTGTCCAGATTGATAGCTACTCCGCTGGTCATTACAACCTTTGTACTATCCCAATCAGGGATCTTTAAAACAGAAGCCGTTACAGTAGTTTCTTTACTACTGCAGCTTGTGAACAGAAGTGCCGTTACAGCTACAATTGAGCTAAAAATTAATTTTTTCATTCTCAGTATGGTTTTTTATGTGCGTTAGATTTTGTATATATAATAGCATATTTCAGTAAAAAGTCAATGAAATAGAAAAAGCCCTCCAAAGAGAGATTTTTCTATGTTCAATATCTGAAATTATTTGATAGTAACTCCCGTCTTAATCACATGATCTACCAAGGTATTCGTATACCCCATTTCGTTATCGTACCAACCCATGACTTTGACGAGATTGCCATCGACAACGCGTGTCATAGCAAGATCTGCGATCGATGCATGAGGATTGCCGAGGATATCAGATGAAACGAGTGGCTCGTTGGTCACAGCAAAAATATTTTGCCAGTGTGGATCATTGGCGGCCTTTGTGAGAATCGCATTAATCTCTTCTGCTGTAGTTGACCGTTTGGCAACAAATGTCACATCGACGATCGATCCCGCAGGTACTGGCACGCGTATCGATATACCATCAAAAAGCCCTTCGAGATCGGGGAATGCTTTCGTCACTGCAATCGCCGCACCAGTGGAACTCGGCACGATGTTTTGTGCTGCAGCACGGCCTTCGCGAAGATCCTTCTTGCTTGGACCATCGACGAGAGACTGACTCGCGGTATAGCCGTGGACTGTATTTAAAATTGCTTTCTCTATCCCAAGTGCTTCGTGAAGAATGGCGATAAGTGGACTCGCTGCATTGGTTGTACACGAAGCATTAGAGGTTATATCACACGTGCCAAATTTGTTTTCATTCACCCCAAGTAGAATGGTTTCCCCAATTACCCCCGCACCGTCACCTTCTTTGGCTGGAGCTGATATTACGACTTTCTTGGCACCATCGTCGATGTGGAATTTAGCTTTATCAAATGCAGTAAAAAGTCCCGTAGACTCAACCACAACATCAATATTGAGATCTTTCCACGGAAGTTTAGTTGTATCCTTTTCAGAAATAAATTTGACTGTTTTGCCGTCTACAACAAGATCAGTACCTGCAACTTGGACATCATGCCCCCATGTACGATAGACAGTGTCATGCTTAAGCAAGTACGCCAAGCTTTCAATCGAACCAAGGTCATTGACAGCAATAACTTCTATCTCACTTCGCTCCCAAGCCAATTTTAAAAATGCCCGACCGATGCGCCCAAATCCATTAATTGCAACCCGAATTTTTTTATTTTCCATATATTCCAGTATACCAAAAAGCAAAAAACAGCGCACATGCGCTGTTTTTTAGTCAATTATTCGCTCCCCAGTTTTATAACTAATAACAATCTGATCTTTATCTTTCAAAATTGTATTTTCAAATGTATTTACAGTCACACCGTTAACCGTCACAGTTATCTTATGCATTGGATCAGTCACTTTATCAAGGATATGATTCTGGTCAAATGGTTTATCCCATACTGCAAAAAAGTCTGCAAGGGTAAAATCTTTTTGTATTGGCGATTCAACATGCAGTGTCCCCGTCGCATCATGCGTATGAAGCGAATGCATACAAGTAGATGTAATACCGATGTCAGCAGGAATAATCTGCACCTCACCATCAATCATAATCGTAAGTACTGGATGAATATGGAATTCTGTCGCCATGTCAGTTGTACAGAGCATCGCAACTTCACGGCTCGTCATGTTTGCATCTTCGACTGCTTTTTTAGCTGTTAAACTTTTTGACCACAGCAATAGTGCAATAATAATTACCACAATACCACCAACAATCAATAAATTTTTTTTCATAATTTTTAATTTTATTTAAATAATAGCGGGAACGGTCATCTGTCCTGTCGGGCATGGTGCAGTGATTACGTTGGTATACAAGATAGGAAACAGTACTGACTGTACCTTATCATCGGCCTTGAAGTATTCCCCATGGGTAAGTTTTGTACCATCAGGATCAGTAATAATAATAAGATTAGCAGGGGCTATCGGAAGAGCTAAGTTAGCACTCGTAAATGCATCAATAATATTTGATGTCGTTAGTATAGGCAAAATTCCTTTGGTACTGAAATTCTGCATCGTATTCACTGCTTCTGAGTAGAGGATGGTCGTATCATCTACACTATGGATATCGATTGCAGGCGCATCATGTGCTACATCAAGCCAATTGGTCATATAACCACCCGTGACTGATCCAGCTTCGGATATCGCAAAACATACCCATGATGGAATATAGTTCGCATCACTTGGCAATGGATGATTGGCAGTATTATCATAGACATTCTTGAAGCCAGATTGATTGACAAAATCCCCCGCGATTTCCGAAGACATATCTGCCATCAATATCCCAATTGCACCAGCTGATGAGCCAACAAGGATAATCCTGTTTGGATCTATGTTATATGCAGCCCGAATTTCTGGTGAGCGCATATACCTAACCGCTGACATAATGTCGGCAGCAGTTTCCTTTTGCGCAATACCAGTTGCTGTCGGATCACTACCTGGGCAACGCTGTCGATAATCAATAGAAACCCCTACCCAATCGCGCACTGCAAACCAATCTCTCGTCCATGTAATAGCACCAGGGGCTAGACGACTCGCATTACAAAATGCACCGCCGTTGACATAGACTGCAACAGGTCGAAGTTGGACTGTTCCACTGCCGCCAGCTTTTACACCTCCCACCAAAGGCGTACCTGCATAAATATCAAGCAACAAATCTTGGTCGTTACCATTTTTATCTTTAGCAGTCGAATACGTTTTTGTTGCGACGGCGATCTGATCAGAAGTATAAACAATATTCAAAAAATCATGAGCACTGGACTGTGGCAAGCTCGTCTCGCCTTTGAAAACATAACTCCTGCCTTTAAAGGTGAAGACTTGCGCGAGAAATCCTGGATCTCTCATTTGATTTACAACAAAATAGCCTGCACTTGCTATGAGCACAATAAGGAAGAAAGTTTTTAATGCATCAAGATTGTGTCGTTCCATAATATACAACTAACTAGTATTGTGAAAGTATACCATTTACTGCAATTGCTTCATAAGGATTTCTTTGACCAAGATTGGATTGGCACTGCCTTTGGTTTCTTTCATTACAGCACCAACGAGTGACATGAGCGCATTTTCTTTACCGCCTTTATACGTTGCAACAACATCGGGATTTTCTGCGATAATTTTTTTGATAATTTCAGTAAGTGCACCTTCGTCATTACTCTGGAGTAACCCTTTATCGGTAGCTACCCTAAGCGGTGACGCATCATCTAGCACAATCATTGCTAAAATATCTTTGGCTGCGCGTGATGAAATTTGTCCACTTGTAACCAGTTCAATCAATTCGGCAAAGTGTTCATACGCCGGCAGAGTAACTTGGGGATTATTTTTCTTAAGTCCCACAAAATCACTGGTAATATAGTTGGAGGCGATTTTTATTTTATTTGCATCGATAAGCTTTGCTGCGACAGACTCAAACCATGTTGCTAGTCTACGGTCGAGAATATAGGTATCAATATCTTCGTCTTTTATTCCATACTCGTCTTTATAGCGAATTTTCTTTGCACTCGGCAATTCAGGCAATGCAGCCTTCATCACTTCAAGATTAAATACTTCTGAGAGTTTCATTTTTGGTAAATCTGGATCGGGGAAATATCGATATTCTTGAGCGTTCTCTTTAGAACGCTGCGAGAACGTCGATTGCTTACCTTCATCCCAACCACGAGTTTCCTGGACGATATCACTTCCCTTACCGGCTTCGAGTAATTTCTGCATACGATCAAGCTCATACTTTATCGCCCTCTCAACACTTCTAAATGAATTGAGATTTTTGACTTCAACTTTTGTGCCGAAATTATTTGGGTCCACTGAAAGAGAGATATTCGCTTCTACGCGCATTTCACCTTTTTCCATATTTGCTTCTGATACATCGAGATAGCGGAGCAATAACTGAAACTCTTTCGCAAATTTGGCGCCCGTACTTGCTGCTTCTTCTGGAGTCGCAAATGTATGTGGTTCAGTCACAAGCTCCATGAGTGGTACACCAGCGCGATTAAAATCAACCAGTGAGAAATCCCCTCTGTCGTGTTTGTTGTTCGCTGTATCTTCCTCGAGATGGATACGTGTGATTTCCATACCAGCAAGCTCACCGCCAGTGACAATCGGATATTTGTACTGCGATATCTGGTAGCCTTTTGGAATATCGGGATAGAAGTAATGCTTGCGGTCAAATTCAGTAAAATCAGCGATCGTACCATTAACCGCAAGGCCGACCGATACAACATGTTCTACTGCTTGCTTATTGATGGTCGGTAGACTACCCGGATGCGCAAGACAAATCGGACAGACATTGGTATTTGGTCTTGTTTCGTCGGGATCGTTCTTACACGGGCAAAACATCTTAGTTTTTGTTTTAAGCTCTGCGTGTATTTCTAATCCAATTGTTGAGTAATATTTGGTTTCCACACCAAAAGTATAACAAAAATAAGGTTTTTGATGTACTTGACAAAATTTATATTAATTGTTATTATAAAGAAAACTCTAATATGAAAAAATTAATTTTGCTCTTTGTAATCATCGGATTTTTTGCAGCTTCATTAACCTCATGCACCGAAAATTACTCAAACGGCGAGCGTATTGGCTTCGTTACTAAATTTTCAAGGAAAGGTTTGGTATCTCCATCATGGGAAGGAGAATTAAATCTCACCCAGACAGGAATGAATACCAGTTCTCTTTTTGAATTTTCTGTTGACAATGACAATGAAGATCCAGCAGTTATTGCCCAGCTTGATTCAGCAGCCACTCAGGGATGGAAAGTCAAACTTTCCTACCATGAGACATTCGGTAAAAATTGGTTTGGAAATAGAGGTAGCACTAATTACTTTGTAAAAGAGGTCACTGTATTAGACCGAAAACCATTTTCTTTTAACTCTAATGCTACTGGAGCTACCGGACAATCTGGAAAAGTCATTGACACAATTTATGTCATTATCGTCCCAAAACCAAAATAGTACGAACAAATAATTTATTAACCCTTTAGAAGAAATTCTAAAGGGTTTTATTTTCTCAAAATTTTGACTAACTCATCCCCAAAAGCCTTCACAGATGCATCGTCATAGAGTGAGATTGTAAACACAGGCTTTTTTAATTTCGTAAATTCTTTTACTTTTGTTGCAATCGTTTTTTCATCACTAACATCAGTCTTCGTCAGAAGTATGATTTCTTCTTTTTCAGCGAGACCTTTGCCATATTTCTCGAGTTCGCCACGAATTTGTTTGTAGACTTTCATCATATTCATACCATTTTCAAATGACACGAGGTGGAGCAATATATTCGTATGCTTGATATGGCGCAAGAATTTAATACCGAGCCCTTTGCCTTCACTGGCACCTTCGATCAGTCCTGGAATATCAGCAAGAATATATTTCCTAAAGCTTCCGAGATTCGGGTCAAGCGTCGTAAATGCGTAGTCACCGATTTTAGCTGTGGCATTGGTAAGCGCATTCAACAGACTCGACTTGCCTGCATTTGGAAGTC
>CAZLWF010000005.1:0-59474 GCA_964563615.1 uncultured Candidatus Saccharibacteria bacterium
ATCTGGTCAAGCTCACTGATGTGCCGGAATGTTATATCCATTGCTTCTTTAATATCAAATCCTTCCATAGCACGTATCCAATCTTCTGACATAGATTCCTCAGGAATTGCAGGTGGTTTTTCCAAATGTGTCGTTGCCATTTTCATAATACGACTCGTGAGATTGCCTATACCATTTGCAAGTTTAGCATTGTAGGTATCCTTAAATCGCTCCACAGTAAATGGACTATCTTCAAATGAACTCACTTCTGATAACAAGAAAAATCTAAGCGCTTCGGTACCATAATCTTGTGCAATAGTTTTCGGATCAACAACATTACCGAGAGACTTAGACATTTTTACTCCACCTTCTGCTGTAATGAAGCCATTGACTACTATCTGGTTAGAATTCGGAAGTTCTGCAGCCATGAGCATGGCTTGCCACATGACGGATTGGAATCGTGTATTGTCTTTACCGCAGTATTGAGTTGGCGTACCATCTATCCAATATTTGGTAAATGTTTCAGTGTCATTGGGCCAACCAACCGTCGCAATATAGTTGACCAATGCATCAAACCAAACATACATTACTTGCTCTGGATCACCAGGTACAGGTATTCCCCACTCCATCTTTGATTTGAGACGTGAAATAGAGAAATCTCGAAGTCCTCCTTTTACAAATGTCTTCATTTCATTGAAACGAAATTCTGGAATAACAAAGTTCGGCTTTTTTTCATAGAACGTCAGGAGTTTGTCACCAAATGCTGAAAACTTAAAGAAATAATTCTCTTCATTAATAAGTTCAAGCTCGAGGTGCGGATGTATTGGACACTTGCCTTCTACTAATTCAGAATCTGTCTTTTCTTCTTCACAGCCGACACAGTATTTGGTCTCGTAGCTTTTTTTATAAATATAGCCATTATCATTCACTCGTTTCCAAAATTCCTCTGCAGCTTTGATATGTTTTGACTCGGTCGTACGAATAAAATGCACCGATTCAGTAAGACCAAGCACTTTGACTGATGCATAAAATTTCTCGACATTCTCATCGACAAATGTTTGGACTGCTTTGTCTTCCGCCTCTGCTTTTTTAAATATTTTTGACCCATGTTCATCAGTACCCGAATTAAAAAAGACATCATACCCCATGAGCATTTTGTATCGAGCTATCGCATCCGCCCGAATGAATTCAAGCGCATGACCCATATGGAGCTCCGCATTTACATACGGCAGCGTTGTCGTGATATAGAAAGGTTTTGGCATATTATATTCCTGCTTTGCGCTTCTCTATATCATTAAAGTACTCAAGCAAACATACAGCAACAGGTACTGCTAAAATAATTCCCCAAAATCCAGCAAGCTTTGCTCCGATCAAAAGTGAAATAATAACAACGAGTGGCGAGACGCCAGTTACCTTTTTTACAATGAGTGGAGAGAGCAAGTAGCCTTCGAATTGTTGAACAATCACATAGAAAAGCATCACCACAAAAGCAACTGAGACACCTCCGTCCAAATACGCAAAGACAATACCAGGTACCGCTGCGAGTACGACTCCAAATGGAATAAGCTCAAATATTGCCGCGACGATACCTAAAAGAAATGCATACTTGACCCCAATGAGCGCAAGTCCCAAGTACACCAACACACCGACGATCAAACCAAGCAATAGTTGCCCTTGGACCCACAAGCCAATCTTGCGTTCAGTACGCTGCCAAAGATCGATGACATATGCTTCGTGTTTGTCTGGAATAATAATTCGAAGGAAATTTTCTACCCCACGCTCTTGGATCGATAAGTAAAATGAGACAACGACAAGTATGATCAGATTTAAAAGACCACCAAAAAGTGCAGAGGCAGTATTCACAAATCCACCCGCAAGACCGCCGACAAATAATTGCGCTCGGGTAATTAAATCATCAAGAGAAAGATTTTGTGATATACCAGTCACTACCGCTTTGGCATCATTAACTGTTGTTGTATCTAGATTATTCAAGATGCTCCCGCTCGGTAAGTGTTTGGAAATAAGCACAATAAAATTCGATACTTCTGCAGAGAATATCGGCAAAAATGCATAAAACAAACCTGTGAAAACTAGAAAGGTCACTAGGTAGAGCAAGATCACTGCAAACATTCTCTGGATGCCATATTTTTTGAGCTTGCGAACGCCTGATTCTACAAATGATGCAACGACAATGGAAGTTAGAAGTACCAAGACAATATCTTTAATATAGAAAAGCATTAAGACAAACAGTACAAAAACTACTGTCTGTAAAATAGTTTTTTGGCTGATATGTATGGTCATTTCTGATTTTCCATTTCCCTCTTGCATAGTCGTATCATACCGCTAAAGTCGGTATCCAACAACTTAGAAACGAAGTTCTTGTTTATACGGCAGTGAATTCGTATACGGGCCGACAATAGCCAGATTAAGATGCTTGGAACTAAAGATATTTGCGGCTACTTTTTGTATGTCGCGCGCCGTAACCTTTGCGAACTTTTTAGCAACCACATCAGCGCTTAAAAGCGGACGATGCATGACTTCTTGTCCGCCATACCACTGCGCGATCGCATCTGATGTTTCGAGCCCAAGCTTGATCGTGCCGATCAGATAGTCTTTCACTTTTTTAAGTTCTGGATTTTCTACTGGTTCGGATTGTAATTTTCTACACTCCGCCAATACTACTCGCATAACTTCTACAACACGATTTTTATCAATGCCTGCAGCTATTTCAAAAAATCCATGGTCACTATGGGTTTCATTATTTGCTCGCACGTAGTATGCGACTCCCATATCTTCTCTGAGCTTTTGAAAAAGTCGAGAACTCATACTGCCTCCCAAGAGTGTCGAAAGAATGACAAGTGCTGGCGTATCTTTATGAGCGATCGGATATGTTCGAACACCGAGGACAACATGCGCTTGATCAGTTTTTTTGTATTTGATTGCTAGTCCTGGTTTTGTTTGACTGTCAGATACTTTCTTCTTGCCAGTTTTATTACCTGCAGGTATTGCCTTAAATTGCGATTTGATTTGATTGAGCGCATCGACGTGGGAAATATTCCCTGCCACGACGATCGTTGTAGCAGATGCAACATAGTGAGCATCTTTGTAATTAATAAAATCTTCCCTCTTGAAACTTTTAACATTTTCTTTGGTACCAGCTACGCTCCAACCTGCGGGTTGATCGCCGTAGAGGAGGCTCGTAAATACTTGTTGCACATCACGCGCTGGCATGTCTTCGTACATATTGATTTCTTCAACAATAACGCCTTTCTCTTTCTCAATTTCTTTCTCCGGAAACGTCGAATTTTGGTAAATATCGGAAACAACATCGAGTAACTTTGGAAAGTACCGCGCTTCACCCTTGGCATAGTAGCCAGTGTACTCTTCTGTTGTAAATGCATTATAGTCAGCACCAAGCCCATCGAGCTCATGTGCAATATGGAGTGCTGTCGGGCGCTTGGCCGTACCTTTGAAACACATATGCTCCAAGAAATGCGAAATGCCATTTAATTTTTTAGTTTCGTATTTCGACCCTGCCTCAACAAGCACTAATACCGTGACAGTTGGATTGTCTTTCATTGGTACGGTTATAATTCGCATACCGTTTTTTAAAACTGTTCGTTTGGGTTTCATTAAAATACATTTATTATATGAGTACCGATTTTGCAGCCTGATTTTGATCCACGTGTACCGTGGAAGTAGTAGCCATATGGGCCAAGTTTCTCTTTGCATTGCTGGTCTACATAATGAAGAGCAAAGAAAAGTAACCCCGCAACACCAATAGCTACCATGAGTGTTACAATGTCGCGTTTAGTGATTTTTCTCATTTATAAATTATTTTTTATAAATTCCACAAGCATGCCTTGTTTAATTCTCTCCTGTTTCCCCGTATCTCGGTCCCGAACTGTTACTGTGTCGTCAGTAAGCGTATCAAAGTCAATGACAATGCACCAAGGAGTACCTATTTCATCTTGTCGTCGGTAGCGCTTACCAATATTGCCATTATCATCCCACATAACGCGTCCAAATTCTTTTTTCAAATTTGTATATACCTCTCGGGCTTTCTCGACGAGCTCTGGCTTGTTTTTAAGAAGTGGAGAGACTACACAGATAATAGGCGCAATTGATGGTCTCAACGAAAGATATACTCGTGCTTCATCTTCTTTTTTATCCTCCCGGTAAGCAGAGGTTATCACTGCAAGAATCGCTCTATCGATACTAACTGTAGGTTCAATAACATGAGGCACATATCTCTCTTTTTTTTCTTCATCAAATACATCTAATGATTTTCCAGAGAATTCTTGATGTCGTTTTAAATCGTAATCACCTCTATGGGAAAGTCCAGTTAATTCTTTAATACCAAATGGGTATTCAAATTCTAGATCAACAGTTTTTTTACTATAATGAGCTCTTGCAGTTTCAGGATGTTCAAGTTGATGTAATTTTTCTACATCAATACCAATAGTTCCTAACCATTTTTTTTGTTCCTCAAGAAATTGATCAAAAATTTCTTCCCATTTTACTGATGGCTGAATAAAGTATTCGAATTCCATTATCTCAAATTCACGCAAGCGGTATGTAAAATCTCGAGGTGTAATTTCATTTCGAAATGCCTTACCGATCTGAGCAATACCAAAAGGTAGTTTTGGAGAAAAAGAATCCATAACATTTTTGAAATTTATAAACATACTTTGAGCTTCCTCTGGCCGAAGATATGTTGTAACAGATGTTTCTTCTACAGCACCCATTTTCGTTTCAAGCATTAAATTAAAAGACCGTACATCCGAAAATTGATTACCATCTGGGCTTTTTAATCCAAGTTCTTTAATCTTCTGATCCATTTGGGCTACGGAAAGCTTTTCTGCATCAATTCCTGCTTCCTCAAGTATGTGGTCAGCTCTATATCTTTTTTTAGTAATTAAATCGTCAACGAGTGGATCAATAAATTCTGTAGTATGACCAGATGCTTCCCAAACTCGGGGATGCATCAAAATTGCACTGTCAATCAAATACATATTATCTCGGGAAGTAACGAAATAGTTAAGCCAAGATTCACGAATGTTATTTTTTAAAACAGCTCCGAGTGGCCCATAATCATACGTTCCCGCAAGCCCACCATATATTTCTGACCCAGGATATATAAACCCGCGACGCTTGGCGAGTGACACAATTTTCTCCATTAGATTTTCCTTTTCTTCTTTCATATTTTTTATTATTTACTATTCACTGTTTACTCTTCACTATTTCATTGCACTACCCGCTCCATACCAGAACTGAAGCTCGTGTCATTGTAGAGCGACGTGGTAAGTGCTGCCCAGGTACTTCGTACGATCGTATTGGTATAGGCATCTGTTCCAGTGAGTACTGTCTGGAGTAGAATTTGCGGAATGCTACCAATTTGCGTCGTCGAAGGGGTTATACCGATTTGAAATGATGCTTCCCGGAGTGGCAAGCTAATACCGGTTCCCTTGGTAACATTGCCTAATTTCCAGGTCACCGATCGAGTCGTTTCGTTGTAGGTAACAACTTCCTTTGCAGGCGAGGTCGGTCCAACAAATCTAGCATACGTAGGCAGTGTTGCAACTGCTTCAGCACCTGTTATGTCATTGACTGAGTTCGTTACTGACCAGGTTACTGTATAGAGCGTCTCATGATCGGCTTGTGGTGGCATTGGGCCAGTGTTGGTAAATGGACCTTGGAAATGAAGCGCCTTACCGGCAATCTGTAGATCTGAAGCGAAGATAAGCGTCTTTGATTCAGTATTCGTCACATCTGAGACCACGCCACCGAGTGATGGCTCTTTACCTTTGATCCCCACCGTAACAAGGATTTGCGGATTTGAAATATATGAACCTGAAGCATAAAGCGGCAACGGCTTAAACGAGAACGACACGGAGCCTTGCTCGCCTGGATCAATAGAAGCAAAAACACCACTTCTCGTCTTATCCCAAATAATTTTACTATTGAGCGAATCATAGAAGCCAGTCGACGTTTTGACTGTACTTTTATCATACGCATTACCGGTTAGTGTTGCCGTCATTTCGACATCAGTTAGTCTGGTTTCTAAATTATTTTCCCAAATAATTTCTATATCTACTTCTTGATTCCCATTTAAAATATTAGTCGTACTATCTGCACCATTGACGAGAATAGATGTCGAGAGAAATGGGCGCTTGATAATAATTGTTCCGAGAAGTGATGTATAGGTTACTGCAAGCGTCGTCCGATCTGTTGCGCTTGCTTCACCAGAATACACACGGAAAGCTCTCTCTTCGCCATCTTGACCTTGGAGACTGCCGGTAATTTTTATTTCTTTTGTCATACCTTTCCCCATATCACCAAGCTCCCACATATTGTCTCCAATAGCTGCAAGAGGTTCTGAAGTATTAACAATAAATCCCGAAGGATACTCCATTCGCACCAGCATATTTGGTATTGGTTTTTCAGCATTGGAGAGTACTTTGATCGTCATTGTAAAGAGCTGATTTGAGGTAACTTGTTTTGGAACATCAAGCGACAGAGCAATCGGCGAGGAATTAATCGTGACCGAATACACTGTGTCTTTAACGAAAATAGCATTTGAACCTGCAACTCGATACTCGAGCGATGCTTTGACTGTCTTTTGTGTGCCTTGTTCGCCATAGAGAATAACCTTAACGCTTTGCGATGAGGTTTTGCCTGGACCCACAGTACCGAGCGTCATACGCGGCAATCTCACTTGTTCTCCATCACTACCCTCAACACTCCCTTTGGGATATGAGACCAGAAGATCAGCAAGCTCAAGGGGGACACTGTTTTTATTCGTCACTTCTATCTCAAGTGTGAGTTCATCACCACCACCGGTAAACGAGCTTCCTAAAATATTCACATCAATATTATCATTTGATACGGTATTATTGCCCCGAAGAAACGTGTAACCAGCATAAAGACCGGAGAGTACAAAAACACCTACTGAAAAGAAGAAAATAAATTTAAACATAGATGATGAAGGTTTGACTGGCATCGTTTCTGTTGCAACTGTTGACTCTTCTTTTTTCTCCCAAATTTTTGAAATCCCATAGTCACGGGGATGCAAAGTGCCACGCTTGCGTTTGCGGAGTAGGCTTTCATCTTTGCTATAGAGCCGCCGATTAAGCTCTTCGATTTGATTCGGCGCTTCATTACCGTCCATATCGATAAGTATAGCAGATGGATTTAGAGATTGCTCTCCTTGAGTGCTCGATTGATTTCAAATAGTATTGTTTTCTTTTCAAGCTTTTTGTAAATTTCACTTCCTGGATCTATCGGAGCTTCCAAATAGTCAGCAAAGGTATCAGTCCGACCAATATAGCCTAAGTTGTGAAGAATTCTAAGTACGAGCACAAGCTCAATAGTTTCATAGTTTTCTTGTATACGATCATGAGTGAGATGTGTTACGGTCGCAATTAGATCGTCAAAAATTTCAGGAATTGGCTCTTCACCTACGCATAACCGCTCGAGAAGCTTGGCAACACTTGCGATAATTTTTAAGCTTTGAGGATTGAGACGCAATCCATATGACTGTATCGCCACCCCTGATGTTACGCGCCACAACTCTTTACCTTGGACAAGATCAACTGTCGCATGTGAGAAATCTTGGAGACCAAAACGAAGTTTGGACTTTCCGAGCCGTATCCCCTGCGCATGCGCATAGACAAGCCCAAGTTCGCGGGTATAGAGTGAAAGCATTTTGTTTGCTTCGCCGACATTGCGGCTCCCTATAACAAATGCTTCGCTGTGATAAATGTGGTTCATATCAGTTTATTTCTTCTAAACCTAAAGCCTGTCGCATGTACATGTCTTTCTCTTCTTCATCATTACTTTGAAAATATGAAAGAACAGGGGAAAGATTATAGTCTTTACCGTGATTTCTTTCATGTATATATGAACCTAAAGTTGCCAATACTCGCAGAGACCCTGGTCCCCAAATTTCATCTATTACCTTAAGGTACAGGATTGAACTTTCAAAATAACTTCGTTTCATGTTTTCCCATACATTCTTGGCAGATTCTTTCTTGACATCAGAAATTCCTTTTATTATTTGATCTAAAATTGGCTGGTAATAGTCATATCCAAAGGGTAAAGTTTGGTACTCCTCATATTCATCGTCCATTACAAATAATTCTTCTTTCAATTCCTTCTTGTGTATTAACCCAATTTCTCTTACTATCCCCTGCAAGATTATTTCATTTAGTCCAGTAAAATGCGATCCTCCACCGATAGCAGAAGTTTTTTCGATACCATTTTCACTAATTGGATATCGATCTTTTTCAAAATGCCATTTTAATGACGGCACTTTATGTCCCATTTCATGGAGCAATACTTCAAACAATTGAATTCTATTAGGAAACTGATCTGACGCAATAAGTATTTCTTGGGTGTCAGTCATCTCATCTATATATGCATCTGATGAATCTTCTCCGTTTAGAATATCAATCGCATCGCGAGGGACAAAATGGATAGAATCTATTTCTATCTGCGAAAATGACATACCTATTTTTTCACATTCGTTTTTATAATATCTATTGAAAAGTTCAATGGCCTTTAGTTCGTCTGGATTTTTCTCAAATTCATAGTCATTTAGCCAACCTCTCAAATATTCACGATTGTTTTTTAACTCAGCGTAAAAATGTTCAACAGTTTCTTTTTTTATGCCTTTGCCAATGTAATCAGGGGTTCTCATTTTAATATTTTCTTATCCAATCATATGTTTCCTCAAATAATTTCTTTTCTGCTTCATGGGAATTAAAATTATGATCTGCGAAGTCAAGATTAATAAGCAACTTTGGCTTATTTGCTTTCACAAAATACTTTTTACTGTCCTTACCTGTGCCTGTTCCAATAAATTTTACCGGAATATGTATTTTTTTAATAAGTTCTCCGCAATCTGGAAAATCGAATAATTGCTTTATGAATTTCTCACCGATTCTAATTTTCATACCCCAATCTATGTAATACTCCTTCCCAATTTTATATTTAGTAAAAAACTTTTTCTCATCTTCACTTTTTACATATGGGGCATCCCATAAAACAATGGCTTTCACCAAGCTCATATTAGAAAAAAGTAGTGATGTTCCACCAAAACTGTGACCAATGAGATAGATACTTTTATATTGCTTTTGAAAATGACCAAGTACGGTTGTTATGTCATCACCATGCTGGCTAATACTAGTCTCTTCGAAATGCCTAGCATATTTATTATCATTATAAAAATCAAAACGGAATGTATCGTAACCTTTCTCACCAAAAAATTTCGCCCCATTAAAATGGATATGCTCATTACGGTTACCCGTAAAACCATGACAGAAGATGACTAATTTACTTGAACCCTTTTTGCTTTTAACGAGATCCCCATAGACGAAATGCCCATCCTTAGTTTTAATTTTTAGCTCTTTTTGCATACAGAGACTATATCATACAATCTTAAACGTAATCATTTTAACCATTGAACTATCATTTATATCTGCATAAAATCTTCGTAAATCAGTAAACATTTCTTCTTTAGAAGAATACTTACCTTTCATATCTTCTTCCGTGACTCCAGCGATTTGCTTATCAATAACGTTTGTTATTATCGCATGGGCAAAAACTTCATTTGTCGCAGATTCAATCAAAGCAATTTCATCATCAACCTTTAAATCTTTTGCACTATTAATTCGCCACGTAGAATCTTTGTTCCCTTCTAAAATCCAGTTCTTTTTGATTTCTGTAAAACCAAGAGCTTTCATATTGCCTGTAATTTTTCTTGTAATGGACTTATTGATTTCAAATCAGTCATATAATTATATTAAATCAAATTCGAGATAAAGAGGATTATGATCAGAAACTACATCTGCCAACACTTTGAAATCTCTAACAATTATTTCTGGAGAGCAAAATATGTAATCAGCAAATTTAAGTGTTTTTTTATAGAGTTCTGTGCGGGTTGAAATTATATTATATTCTTTTATAAGATTTTTTAAACCTATATCTTCAAGCATTTGCATACTTTGAGTGTTCGGTAAAAGATTGAAATCACCTACTATAATCTGAGGACCATCAAAAGATTCTATTAAATCAACTACTATCTTTGATTGATTAAGTCTTTTTTCACTATCACTCTTCCCTTCCGGTCGATGAGTGAAGTGTGTATTCATTATCCTTAGTCTGCTGCCTTTCACTAGTAAATCAAACCATTGCAATTTCCTATCATGATCTCTATTTTCTACATCATTAGATTCTTCCCAATTTCCTTTAGCAATGAGAATATCTCCTTTTTCTAAAACTTCAATTTTTTTATTTATATATGTTGCAATACCATAACGCTCCTCTAGTACATCACAAAATTCATAATTATGATTTTCTAAAGAATTTCTAATTTGTTCAAAAAGATCATGTTTTACTTCCCGACCTGAAACCTGAACAAATGCTTGAGAATTTTGGTTCTGCTTATAAATTTCTTGAAAACAAAAGATGTCTATCTCATTTTTTCTACTTTCGATAAAGTTCTTTAGTCCAGGCCAGACTCTTCCACCCCATGCATTAAGTGTAATAAGTTTCATCACTCTATGTTAATCGAAATAATAATTTCTCCAATATTTACTTCTTGCCCATTATTATCTGCAAACGTCACTTCTTTTGCCAAGACTGTCTTCTTAAAATCATTCATAAACGGCGTGACGAGTGATTCTGCTCCAGGTGAAATACTGAGAGATATGACATCACTAGGAGTTAATCCTGCTTGCTTACGCATGTCTTGCACAGCTCGGACAAATTCTCGATACTCGCCTTCGAGCTTAAGCTCCGGTGTAATACGCTCATCAAAAACAATCACTGGACCTTTTTCAACAGCTTTGACATTGAGCTCATCTTTGATGAGTTCTTTGTAGTAATCACTTAGGTCTTCGGTGACGAAGAAAAATGCAAGTGGCTGGCGCACAGGGATATTAGCTTTCTTCCTGAGTGCATTTCCGACCGTGCACAAATCCCGAACAACCTGCATATTTTCTATTAACTGTTTACTATTCACTATTGACTGTGTTCCTGGCCAATCACTTAGATGCACACTTTCTACATCTGCCTCATGTCGTAATCGTTGCCATATATCTTCCGCAGCAAATGGTGCAAATGGCGCCATCACTTGGGCGAGAATTTTTAATACTGTATACAATGTTTGCTTTGCATCAGTATCACCATCTTTGATGCGGTCTCTCGAACGACGTAGATACCATGTCGAAAGATCACCAATAAAGTCTCGAATTGCCCGTACAGGTTCAAGGGCTTTGTATGCATCGAGCTTCTCGGTTGTGAGGACGATGACTTGATCAAGCCGAGCCAGTACCCATTGATCAAGAATGTTTTTACTTTCGACTTTCGACGTATCACTTTCGACTATTGTATCCCTATACAACTCATAGAACGATAAAATATTATACAAGAGCCCAAATACTTGACGTTGAAGTTCGCCAACTGTCCGTTCATCGAAATTCTTGGACTCACCCGGCTGGTTGACTGAGTACATCCACAAACGAAGCGTATCGACGCCGTATTTCTCAATCATCGTCCAGGGGTCAACAACATTCCCGATTGATTTAGACATTTTCTTGCCGTCTTTATCGAGAATATGTCCGAGACAAATAACATTCTTGTACGCCAAACCACGATCCATGAGCACACCAACAGCGAGGAGTGTATAGAACCAGCCTCGTGTTTGATCGATCGCTTCAGAAATAAAGTCTGCTGGGTACCCTGGACCTTCGACAAAATCTTTATTCTCAAATGGATAATGATCCTGTGCGAACGGCATAGCACCTGAGTCAAACCAGACATCCATGACTTCTTTTACCCGACGGAATTCCTTGCCATCTCGCTCCAGTACGATTTCATCAATAAATGGACGATGCGGATCAAGCTCATAATTTACATTATGCGGCAGTGGCACAAATGGAAGTTCCCTAACTTCTGCATTATTTAAATATTTAAATTCCTTTTTGTCCGTAACAAGATCGAGTGATCGATCTGGATCTAAACCTTGCGCACCTGCAACCAAAAGCCATGATGGACCACCATGCGTCACCAGAAGAATATTTTTATTTTGATATTTTGATTCCAGCTCATACAAGAGATCCATTGATCGCTTTTTTACATCCATATACGATTCCCCATCTGGATACGCAAATGAGAAATTCTCTGCATTTTTCGGAAGCGTCGTATGATATTCTATCCAGGTCTTGAAACCAGCATTACCAACTTTGAATTCGCGAAGTCGATCATCAATTATGATACTTTCTTTTGGGAGATCAAGAATCTCACGAATGATTTCTGTTGTTTCTTCTGTACGAACGAATGGTGAAGCAATGATAAGCTCAATATTTTGCTTTTTTAATTCTTCCGCGCTCACTCGCACCTGTTCTCTACCCTTCTCTGTGAGATGATCCGGCGCATCTACAATCTCGCTAATAAATCCACCTAGGTTGTGCTCTGCTTCCCCGTGTCGCATCACGAAATACGTATTACCTGACTTTTTCGTATATTTCTTGAGGGTTTCAAATGAATCGACAACCAATACCTCTCCGTCAGTTGCTACCCAAATCGGTAGTGGTGTTCCCCAGTACCGTTCACGAGAAATCGCCCAATCTTTCACTTCACGGATCCACTCACCAAAGCGCCCTTCTTTAGTATGATCTGGTTCCCAATTGATCTTATGATTTTCAGCAACAAGCGTATCGCGAAGCGTTGACATGCGGATATACCAAGAATCTCGAGCATAATAGATAAGCGCAGTTTTACAACGCCAACAATGTGGATATGAGTGAGTGTATTTTTCTTTCTTGAAAAGTAATCCTCGATGTGCCAAATCTTTGATAACATCGACTGCTGTCTCTTCATCTTTGACAAATTTCCCTTCGAGGAAATCAGTGCCTTTGACGAAATGACCTGCCTCATCAACGAGGTGGAATTTAGGTAGTCCTACTTTTGTACCGAGCTCGAAATCTTCTTGCCCATACATGACTGCAGTGTGCACAATGCCTGTACCATCAGTCGTGGTCACAAAATCTGCTGGATAGACCTTGTACGCATTTACTAATTTTTCATCACCAGCATCAAGATTTTGAAGATATGGGTAGAGAGGTTCATATTGCATACCTACCATTTCATTACCCGTATGCTCTGCAATAATTTCATGCGGTTCCGCAATAACAGATAAACGTTCTTTTGCTAACACCAAAATTTCATCTCCGACTTTGACTTCTACATACACCACATCTTTACCCACCGCCAAACCAACATTGCCAGGCAGTGTCCATGGGGTCGTTGTCCATGCAAGAAAATAACCATTGTCTGTTCCGACAATTTTAAACTTTGCAGTTACTGAAAGGTCGGTATCATCTTGATACCCTTGGGCAAGTTCGTGTGACGAAAGCGCTGTCCCACAACGAGGACACCACGGTACGACTTTGTAGTCTTTGTAGAGCAAGCCTTTGTCATGTACTTTTGAGACAATATTCCAAATTGATTCGATAAAATCACTCTTGTAGGTGATGTAGGGATTTTTGTGATCTACCCAATATCCGGATCGATCAGTAAATCGTTCCCATTCATCGATATATTTCCACACACTCTCACGGCATTTATCATTGAATGCTGCAATACCGTAGGATTCGATTTCTTTTTTGGATTTCAATCCCAATTCTTTTTCGACTTGGAGTTCTACTGGTAACCCATGTGTATCCCAGCCGCCTTTCCTACGCACATGAAATCCTTGCATTGTTTTATACCGTGGAAATGCATCTTTGAAACAACGAGGTTCTAGGTGGTGAATGCCAGGCTTGCCATTGGCTGTCGGCGGACCATCATAGAAAACAAACTCACCCTTTGGAGATTCTTTCTCAAGAGATTTTTGGAATATAGTATTATCTTTCCAAAACTGCAAAACTGCTTCTTCACGAAGCGCTGTGTCTGATTTATTATTTTGTTCGTTGTTCTCTAACATATTGACATAAAATTAATATTGTGATAAAATATCATAAATAATAAAGATGGAAAATCAAATAATAGTTTTACTTTGGATTTTAATAGGTATTTGCTATACAGGCACAGGATACCTGATAACACTTAAATTAATTTCAGATAAGGGCAGACCCAGCCGTATGACACGATTGATTTCAATAATCCTGTGGCCATTTATGGGGCTATTGGCTGTAATTGCTCCCGAATCAACCAAGCATTAAAAAAACTCGTCCACGAATCACGATAAACATCATGATTCAAGGACGAGTTTCTTTTTATATAAGAAATCGTGGTACCACCTTGCTTGCTTCTCATTTACTGCTATTACGGGCTTACCCGTCAGGTTCTAGAGTCTTGCGACATTCTTCCTGAAGCTGCCCCCGTTTGGAGGACCAAGAGGTGATTGCCTCTTCAATGCTTATAAAGAAATACTATCACATAGGTAATAAAAGTCTATGTTACAATATTTCCATGGATCTCTCATCACTCGGGCACACTATCCTTCTTACTATCACCAATATTCACCATTTAACTATTGGTTTTTGGATTTTAGTTGCCTTGGTTGTTTTTATTTCCTTTATTTTGATCTCCAATTTCCGTTCATACGGCGAGAATTATTTAATTGGTTTTATATTCTATGCGCTCTATGGTTTTGGAGTATTTACCTTACTCACTAATATTTACAACCAGCTCCATATTATTGCTTCATTATGACGTTACACAAAGATGAAACTAAAATAGCAGTCTACCGCAGACACTGGTTTTATTTTGTCACAGAAACACTCCTCTTTGGATTGCTTGCTGTTTTCCCTCTTGTTGCAGGCACCATACTGCCGACCTACATACCTTTCGAAATTCCAGCATATCTGTCAGTTTTATTTCATTTCCTTTATACACTCTGGCTTTTATTTGTCTGGATAACCTTTTTTATTTCCTACACGAATTATATTCTCGACCTTTGGATTTTGACTTCAGAAAGACTCGTCAATGTTGAGCAAATCGGTATATTCTCACGTGAGGTTTCAACTTTGCAGATTGAGAAAGTTCAAGACATCACTGTCACACGAAGTGGCCTACTCGATGAACTCTTAGGCACAGGTAGCCTCCTCGTCGAAAGTGCTGGTGCTGATAAAAAGTTCTTCATGTCAAAAATCGCTAATGCCGAACGCGTCAAAGAGCACATTCTGAAAATCGTAGAAGCTAAAACTCATGAAGTAAAAACCGTACGAATCGAAAAATAGTTACGCTGCTTTTTGTTCTCTTCCTTCTTCTCTTACTTTCTTCTTTGCTAACTCTTCTCGGAGGAACCTAGGCATATCTTCCTCTTTCATTATAAATATATTTTGTGCTTCAAAATCTGCAGTTGTTTTACAGTTCTCACAAAGCGACACACCAGCTTTACCGCCAAAAGCGATATAGACGTCACGCGTTTTGGGATCGACACCAACAACTGGGCCATATTCGCGCATGGGCCAGCCTTGCTGTACATAGTCACCAGGCTTAAATGCAATACCTTCAAAAGACTCGGGATTAGTATCAAGCCAGATTTTATCTTGGCTCCAATTGCTCACAACAAACTCCTTGAGATGCGGATTGTTTGGGGGTTCCTGCAAAGGCTCACCGATATGGGCATGCTTCCGGGGAAAATCATTTTCTATCATAGGTGGATTGTAACGCTTTCGTATAAAAAGAAAAGCCCAGAATGTCTGGGGCTTTTATTAGGTGAGATACGTATAGCAATCCCGATCGCCATCACTGAGTGTAGTAGCGATAGCTTTCGAACATCCTGGATCATGCTCAATAATCGAGCAGAAAAAATTTGTCGGTACTTGTACATTTTTCACAAAGGCCACGAGGATGCCATTAATTTTTTCTTTCTCTTGCACCAGTTGGTTATAGGAACCAATCAGGTAGAGCAACTGCTCCCACTCTGGATGCATTTCCGGCCTCGTCTTTATGGGGCGATCGCCTTCAAAAAATATCCTCTGCAGCAAAATATCGATTTTGGCTCTTTTTGTTCTGGCTTCATTTGCCATAAGCGAATTCTGTAATGAATATTTTATCAATACGCAGAGCGGTAATAATAAAATAATCCCGACAATAGAGCGAACTGCATCAAGGTAAGATAAGACCTTGAGATCAATTGCTCCGATAAGTAACGAAAGAATCAGTACTATAAAATAATTCTTCTCCTTTACGGTCATTGGAAGCTGATCATCAGGTGCAACAAGTTGATTTTCCATGGAATGAATTTTTATTATTCTACCATAAAATATTTTATCTGTCGATGTAAAAGAAAAAACCCTCTTTTGAGGGCTTTAAGTTAAAAAATTATACATAAGCTTACGAGCTTCTCTGGGCCATTTTTTGTAAATGAGTCTACATAACTGATGCACTTCTTTCGATTTGTGTTTATACGACTCATTTTTCTCGTCAGCTAATATTTTTTCATATTTATCCAGGAATTTATTCAGTCCTTCATTGGCCTCTTCAAATGACTCTGCCTGAGTCACTTTCCATCGAGCCAATTCATAATCACTCTTTTCCTTAGTGGACTTTTTAATTTGCAAAATGAACATTATGAACCCAGAAAAAACTGAATGTATTTTTTGCGTCATATTTTTCTTTTTACTATAGCATATATGACTACATTTGTCTAGCAAACTAAGAAAGCTACATTTTTTCGGGCACTTGTATACCCAAAAGCGATAGCCCATTTTTCATGACTATTGTAAATGTTTTTGTTAGAGCGATTTTGTATGGTGAATACTCATCTTTACTATCCACGATTGCAGTTTCTGCATAGAAACTATTGAATGCGCTCGCAAGTTCTATCAAATACGTCGCTATGTGGTGTGGTGCATAACTCTCCCCTGCGCGAACAACAACTTCCGGGAAGCGATACAATAAATGTTCCAGTAAACTAACCTGGCTTGGTGCTTGACCTGCATCAATTGCAATCCCCTCTGTTTCGGCTTTCCTCAAGACTGACTGGGCACGCGTTGCGCTGTATTGAAGATAAGGACCAGAATCACCCTCAAAGGAAATCGACTTGTCGAAATCATAGACAATATCACCACCAATCGCCGAGCGCAAAATGGCATATTTGATTGCAGCAACCGCTACCTGCGTGACGACTTCCTCACGCTCAAATGCAGTAAATGCCCGTCCTTGGACACGCTCGAGGATCACCTGCATTGCTTCATTTAGAAGCGACTCACCGGTAACCACATTGCCTTTACGTGAGGCCATTTTGCCCGACACGAGGCGCATCATACCGTTGGTGATATGCATCGTCCGATCTGCCCACATAGGTTCAATATGACGCATAGCCTCTTTGACCACTTTCATATATTCACCTTGTTCAACAGCGGTCGTAACAATAGAGAGATCAGGGTTTTCATAGGCAAATTTCTGCTTGGTAAGTCCAAGTTCTTTGGTCTCATAGGTTGGCAGCCCTTGGGAATTCACAAAGACGCGTGTGTGAAGCGCAGGATTATATTTCTCACCGTGAAAGACAACTGCCCCATCGCTTTTCTCAAAGACTCCTTTCTCTAGATATTCGTTCACAATCGCAAGACCGATCGGCGCCATCTCACTTTCAAAAAAAGAATAATCAAACTTCGTGCCGAGTATTGTGTAAAGTGATTCAAATGCAGCAAGCGTTACGCCCCTGCCCCAATCATAAAGCTCGTTGATTTTCTCTTCGCTTCGATCATAAATTTCTTTATTAATCGCATCAATTTCTTTTTTCGCTTCGGTATCATTTTCGTATGCATCGTTACCTTTGGCATAGCATTCGCCGATATAGAGCGCTTGTGCCGATACAGCTTCAAGTTCAGCTGGTATAGGATTTTTCATGAGACCATAAATCGCTTTCGCTACGTGTGGACCAACGTCGCCTTGATAGTTGGCACGGATCACTTTAGCACCGTGATATTCGACTATTCTTGAAATCGATTCACCGATGGCATTCGTCATCAAATGTCCAATATGAAATGGCTTGAATGGATTTGGCTGTGTATACTCAACCATGACTTTTTTCCCAGAAAGTATTTCATTTTTGCCATAGTTTTCATGTGCCTTGAGTATTGCCGCAACTTCATTTGTAAAAAATTCTCTACTCAAGTAGAAATTAATAAATCCAGGGCCAGCTATTTCAATCTTCTCGATCTCTGGCAGTTTAGTTTTCTCAAGTTCAGTAAGTATAAGCTTTGCAACGTCTTGTGGAGATTTGCCGAGTGGTTTTGCAAGTGCGAGAGCAACATTGGTCGAGTAGTCACCATGAGCAAAATCCCCAGGGTGGTCGAGCTTAATAGCTTGATCAGTAAAACCAAGTGCTGCTAGGGATTCCTGTATATAGGCTGTAAGCTTTTCTGCGATCATATTGCACAGTTTAGCATATAAAAACCCCTTTGTTACAGGAGTTTTTATTGCATTTCAATTTATTTTTGGCGTAATACTTTATCGATCTTCCGCGCTATTGTTATCATGTCTTTCTCCTTTTTGCCCCGTGTCGTCTCAGCTGGAGTACCGAGTCGTATGCCAGAGGGATCTACAGGACTTCGAGTATCAAATGGAATGGTATTTTTGTTAACAATGATACCTACTTGTTCCAATCTTTCACTAGCTTCTTTACCACCAATACCTTTGCCATCCATCCATGTATCAACAAGTAGCAAGTGTGAGTCAGTACCCCCTGAAACAATTCTCCAGCCGAGCTTCCCAAGTTCATGTGAAAGTACCGATGCATTTTTGGTAACTTGCTCCGCATATTTTTTAAATGCAGGAGTTGTAGCTTCTTTAAGAGCAACAGCAACTGCTGCAATTTGATTCATATGCGGACCACCCTGAAGACCGGGGAAAATTGCTTTATCAATTTTTTGCGAGTAGTTTAATTTAGAAAAAATAAGTGCACTCCGAGGTCCTCGAAGTGTTTTGTGGACCGTCGTTGTAACTACATCTGCATACGGAAATGGTGATGGATACACCCCACCTGCTACGAGTCCTGCAATATGCGACATATCAACCATAAGGATAGCACCACAAGCATCGGCAATAGATCGCCACTCTTTCCAATCAACTATACGCGGATATGCTGTATAGCCAGCAACAATGAGAGCCGGTTTTTCTTTCATTGCAATTTTTTTGAGCTCTATGTAATTTAACGTTTCTGTTTTTTTATCAACTTGGTATGGTATTTGCGTCCACCATTTTCCAGTAACTGAAACTTTATGTCCATGGGTAAGATGCCCTCCATGAGATAGCTCCATGCCCATAATCTTACCTCTTGGGGGGACAAGAGCTATCAATACAGCAAGATTCGCAGGCGAACCTGAAAGACCTTGAACATTGACGCTCCATTTGTTCGTTGTAAGTCCAAACAAAGAAAGTGCTCGTGCACGACATAGATCATCGAGCTTATCCACGATTTCATTGCCACCATAGTATCGCAATTTCGAATACCCTTCAGCGTACTTGTTGGTAAGCTCTGAACCCAATGCTTCAAGCACGTCTTTCGAAACATAGTTTTCTGAGGCAATCAAATTGATCACGCTTTTTTGGCGCTTTTTTTCTGCATCGATTAATTTTTTGATTTGAATGTCTTTCATTTATTTTCCAGTGCTCCCAAATCTGCCTTCACCTCGGACAGATTCGGAGAGTGTATCAGTTTCTTCCAATGTTGCAATTGTGACAGGAAAAAGTATAAGCTGGGCTATTTTATCTCCTACCTCTACTGTGTATGCTTGCTTGCCTACATTCATAAGCTGGACGTTGTATTCACCTCGATAGCCTGCATCATACACTCCACCCATAGTGTGGAGGCCTTTCTTTGCCATACCGCTTTTGTCTTTGACGATGGCAGCATACCCTTCTGGAAACTCTAATGCAAATCCAACAAAAAATATGTGTTGATCACCTGGCGATAGAGTTATTGATTCTCGGGAATACATATCAAGACCAACATCTCCTGGATGGCTATAGCTCGGTAGCTTTGTATCTTCGTAAAGCTTTTTTACTTTTATCTGCATATCCCATCTTAGCAATAAAATTGGCATTTACTAGATTTGACAATTTGCCTTACTAAGAGTATGGTGAGGAAAATTCATTCCATGAGAAAAAATAATGAAATCCCGGTTCAATACAAACCGTATTCAGAAAGAACACCAGACAACCAATACGAAAATCTACTTCATGATTTACTAAATCATCCTAATCGCGAGAAAAAAACAAGTTATCATTCACAAGCGAAGGAAAATGTAGGATCAGGGCATATGTACTGCTTTGAACTTCCATGTCGGATATTACAATTTCATACCTCAAATGGCGCACCAATAACAACAGTTCGTGACTTGGGTAACTTTGGAATATTCGGGGCTATTGGAGAAATGATTGGCTTCATAAATGGCGCACGGACATTAAAAGAACTTATGGATTTTGGATGCCCTGAATCGTTCTGGGCATCATCGGTTACAAAAGAAAAGTGTAAAGTCTGGGGATTAGAAGAAGGCGATTTAGGATTAGGATCATACGGTCCTAATTTTACCGCTCTTCCCACACACAATGGAGATTTATTTAATCAAATCACTGCCTTAAATAACCAGATTAAAAACTATCCATCAGCACGAACAAATCTAATCAGTTCTTGGTACACCCCATTTGATATGGGAGATAAAACACAAAATTCTCCTAGAAAGGTTGTTGTTGCTCCATGTCATGGAAATATGATCCAGTTTGATGTAATGGATAATAGAAACATGCATATGACCGTATACCAACGCTCTGCAGATTCCCCACTTGGTTTGGTATATAATCTTACTCAATGGTACGCATTTGGCATGATGGTCGCCTATATCGGAAATTTAAATTTTGTGTGGTATACCCATGTACTACCCAATCCTCAAATTTACGACATCCAATTTGAAGCAGTGAAAGAATTATTGAGTAGAAAACCAGGCAAGTTGCCAAGCTTATATTTACGACCTAAAAACAAGGTGGAAAATCTAATTGATTTTCGTAAAGAAGATTTTGTAATTGAGGATTATTACCCTCAGCAAAAAATGAAGGTTCCATCAGTTGTTTAAATATTTGCAATCCTCAAAGTCCAGCTAAACTGGACTTTTTTTATTTATCAGGTATTGTATAGGAAAATACTAACTATGAACTATGTAGACATCAATAACGTGCGCAGTGAAGAAATGCGCCAAAAATGGCAATCAATTATTGATAGAGGTATAGATCCATTCGATATACAGTATGTCGAAGAGTATGTTGGCCCTGTTATACTCCAGAGCGATCATTGGTATGTATTTCAAAATAATTATCCATATAAGGGCGCCTTGTATCAGCCCGTTTTGGTTTCAAAAAAATTTTATAGTGATGATGATGAAATGAGCGATGAAGAATGGCTTGATCTCCGAAAGATAAAGAAACAGATGAAAGAATTGCTCGGTATTAAGGGCGGAGGATTCATCATGCGTTTCGGTGACACTAGTCTTTCTGGAGGAAGCGTTATACATCTTCATGCGCAGCTTATTGTTCCAAAAGAAAACGAAGCGGTTGCTGCATGGTTTGGTTCAAAAAAATAAAAACTGCAATTAAAAAATCCCGAAGAGTATTCTTCGGGATTATTTATTTTACTCGTACAATTTCTACACTAGCTGCTTTTAAATCTTCCTGAGCGTTTTGATTTGCATATCCCTCTTTAAAGAACAGTTTTCTGATGCCTATTTTGGCAATCATTTGCGCACATGGAAGACACGGAAATGTTGTTACATACATATCTCTACCCCTAAGAACTATTCCCTTCTGTAATGCTTGTGCAAAAAGAGCTTTCTCAGCATGTATTGCCCCACATACTTCAGGTTTTTCTCCTGGTTTCATAATAAGTCGCATGTCACCATTTACATAAGGTTCCATACTTGTTGGCATATGTTCATTAAATGCTACAAGCAATCCTTCTTCGGTTTGTATAGCAGCTCCAACTTGTCGCCAAAAATCAGAACTCTTGCTAGCTGTTTTTTCTGCCTCAAGAAGCATCTGCCGATCAAACTCCTTAGTAGAGATTTCATAGTCTGCAATCACTTCTTTTGGAATTATGGTATTCCTCCAGTCCCACCGCAAGAAAGCATTGTCATACTCAACATGCGTATTTGGAAGTTTTTTTGATAATGCGTGTGAAATATCTTCATCTGGCATCACAATTATGGAGAATTCATCCAAAAATTTTCCGTCCTGGTCAAAATTTTCAATAACTTTAATACTGGAACTAGGAAATTTTATATGGAGATATGCACCAACTTCCTCTGCAGAAATACAACGGATATCGCGACTTAACTGGTCAGCAATGACTGCGTCAATTTCCTTACAACCATTTGCGGTAAGCAATACAATATCAGCAGACTGATTACGTTCCAAAAAGGATATATACCCGCGATGAATCACTGGCATATACAAAACAATTCCCTTTGTCATTTTCCACCTCCTTTCTTTTTTCTATCTTTAAAATGCTCCTCCACAACTGTAACAATTTTTTTACCCAGCTCTTCTGAAGCATCCATTGTCAGCGTTCGTATTCTGGCTGTTGTTGATGTTTCTGCCTGTGGTGGAAGGACAATAATATTGTCAACATAATTTTTGTAAGCTTTCTTCATGTCTTGAATGAAGGTAGGTCGCCTGCTTTGTGTTGTTTTCGAGAATACCAGAATATTTGGTTTTATTTTCTTTATCAACTTGAATGGGTCATCTTTGACATTTCGTACAGTAATAATATTAACTGATCTATTTCTGATCAAAATATCAATTCGCTCTTCTAATCCAACAATTGGCCGTTTTGGCCCCTTATCTTTTTTTACCAATTCATCTGAATCAACCGCAAGAATCAGTACATCACAAAACTCTTTCGCTTTTTCAAGATACTTGGCATGACCAACATGAAACATGTCGTACACTCCACTTGTATAGCCAACCTTTAGCCCTTCTAACTTAAGGACACCAACAACCCAAGCAAGATCTTCATTATCAAGGATGATGCGGTCTTCTTTATTGATTCCACCATCCATAATTTTTAGTATTTTAACTCTTCTTGTTCTTTTCGTAGTTTCCATTTTCAAAGAATTTTTTTGTTAGCAATTACCTCACAGCCTAAACTTTTTTAAAACATTGTCAATTGACAAAATAAATTTTTAGAGTAGAGTTATAAAAAACAATTTTCTATGATAACAATCATTGCAGCAGTACAAAAAAAGGACAATGGTATAGGCAAGAACAATGACGTGCTTTTCCATATACGACCAGACTTTATTCGGATGAAAAAGATGACTATGGGTCATCCAGTTACCATGGGACGTCTGACGTATGAATCCTTACCTGAGAAATTTCGACCATTACCTGGCCGGACAAACATAGTTATTACCAGAAAAATGGACTACCAAACTCCGGAAGGTATCATCGTCACACATTCCCTATCAGAAGCGACTGAGCGAGCATCAGCCATTGATCCTGATAATTTTATTTTAGGAGGTGGAGAAATATACAAAGAAGCACTCAAGTTAGGTATCGTTGACCGACTAGAGCTCACGATTATTGACGGCAATAAAGAAGCTGATACTTTCTTTCCAGATTGGAACGGTTTTGGGAAAACGACAAATCGCATACAAGGCTACAGCGAGGAGGAAGGAGTATATTACGAATTCGTGACAATTGAAAAATAGAAAAACCGACATCATGATACATGATGTCGGTTTATTTATTCCACTTCGTATGGTGTATTCTTCTTATGCAAATGAGTAAAATATTGCTTTGCAATCTCATCAACCCAGGGTACTACCTGTGAAATATCAGTGTAGTACTGGAAACGATAATGTTTGTTAATATGTCCAAAATTTCTGACATACGCAGATTTACGCATTGCTTCAGGGCGTCCAGATTCAGAAATAATCAAAATTGGTATTTTGTTCCCATACATAATCTGCATGCCAATTTGTATCTCCGGTATGGTGACAACAGCGACCAATATATTTGCCGTATCAATTGCCTTGTGAATTTTTTCTATATGCTCATTTTCAATAGCTTTAATTTCCTTACTGAGTTGAGTATGGAATGAGTCATTACGCATATGAATCTTTTCTTGATCATAATCTACCGGCAATCCAGCAGCAAAAAGTAGAGTTTCAATTTTCTGATTACTATCTTCAACTTCAATAATCTCATAATTACGTTCAATCAACATTATTTTTAATTGCTGAAGCTGATTTTTAAAATACTCGGGAATATGCTGGGTCGCATGAATGAGGTATATTTTTATTTTTTTCATGGTCGAGACAATTTTGTTCGGGAACAGTATAGCATCTACGGTTTCGAGTGCAAGAAAAAATCGCCCCTTAGGGGGTGATTTTTTCTTGCACGTTGATTATTTTACGATATCAATACCAGCTGCGCGAGCACTTCCTTCGATGATCTTCATAGCTCCAGCGAGGTCCTTGGCATTTAGATCTCGCATTTTCTTCTCAGCAATCTGCTTGACCTGCTCTTTAGTGATCTTGCCTACCTTTGAGGTATTTGGCTTACCTGAACCTTTCTCAATACCAGCTGCCTTCATGATAAGACCAGCCACAGGAGGCGTTTTGACAACAAAGTCATAACTGCGGTCTTCGTAGACGGTAATGTGAGCTGTAACCGTCTCCCCTGCAAATTCCTGGGTAACTGCATTAAATTTCTGCACAAAATCTCCTATGTTAATACCTGCTTGACCAAGCGTTGGGCCAAGAGGTGGTGCCGGAGTCGCTTTGGCGCCCATTGCTCGAACTTTTACTTTTTTGATGATTTTTTTAGCCATATAATTATTGCGGAATAAGAAGCATATCCGATTGCTCTACCTTACTCTAAATCTTCTTGACTTGCAAGAAATCAAGTTCAACTGGGGTTTCGCGACCAAACATTGAAACGAGAACTTTGATTTTACCGCGCTCGTGATCGATGCCGTCAATTCTACCTTCAAGCTCTTTAAATGGTCCATCATTGATACGAACAATTTCACCGACGTCGAGATTGATGTTATGTTTTGCTGTTTTAGCACCTTCCATCTTGCCGAATAATGCAGTAATCTCTTCTTGGTTAAGTGGCACTGGATTAACACCTGCACCAACGAATCCAGTAACACGCGGAGTATTTCTAACCACAAACCACGAGTCATCAGTCACGATCATGTCAACGAGTACATATCCTGGATAGACTTTTTCTTCAACTTCAACTCGCTTGCCGCCTTTAATTTTTATCTTTTTCTCAGTCGGCACAATAACCGCAAAAATCTTGTCATGCATGCCAAGTGATTCAATACGCTGCAGTAAATTACGCATCACTGCATTTTCATAGCCAGAATACGTATGTATTGCGTACCAATTGCGTGTCCCTAGTGTTTCTTGTTTTGACATATAGTTAAAATGGAAGAATTGTTTCTAATCCTTTTGAGAACAAAAAGTCAAACAGACCTAAGAGGTACGCTAAAATACCAGAGATAAGGAGGACAGCAATAGTTAGGAGAATTGCCTGTTGTCTGGTTGGCCAAATAACATGTTTGAGCTCTGTTTTTGTTTCTCGTAAATAGGTAATAATTTTCATATTTATTAAAAACCGCCCCGGAGGGCTTAATACATTCATAGTAGCAAGCAAGCCTTCCGAAGTCAACATACACAAAAAAACCGCCCTTTTGGGCGGTTTTTTGAAATTGCGTCTTATCGAATTTCGTAGGTAATTGTTACGCTTGAGGTTATTTTGTTCTCACCTGCTGGCAGCTGTGGTGCTTGAGATTCATTGGCAACACTATCCATAGCCATACCTCCTTTGGCATAGTACATAGGCATTGGATAATTACCAGATTCACTAAAGCCAACAACACCAACAATTTTTACACCTAGTTCTTTGGCAAGCTCGTCAGCTTTGGCCTTTGCGTCATTGATAGCATTTGTACGAGCCTCTGCCTGAAGAGCTGTGTCATCATCAATAGTAAAATTAGGACCAACTATTTCTGTCATACCCGCTGCAACCAATGCTTCAATAACGTCGCCTGCTTTGCCTGTATCACGAACCTTAACTTCGAGTGTCTCTCGGATTTCATAGCCTGTAATTTTTGGATTTGAAGGACAGACCCTATCATAGTAGCCATAGCATGTCTCATACACTGGGTTGGCCATGTAACTTATAGTTTTGACATCTGTGGAGAGAATACCAAGCGCTTCTACTGCAGCCAATGCTTTTTCTTCTCGTGCAGTTGCATTGCTTTGCGCATCGCTAATAGTATTCGCTTTTTCAATAACTGTAAAATCAATAGTTGCAATGTCAGGAATTGCAAATACCTCTCCAGTGCCAGAGACATTTATTGTTGTTCCTGCCACCCCACCTACATAGTGATAGGCTTTGGCAGTATTTAAAAACTGCATAAAGAGAAACAGTACTAGAGCGACAGCCCCAGCAGTAAGGATATAAAAAAGTACTTTTTGTTCTTCGTGTTTTATTGTAATCATATATTTTCTATGGCGTATGAAAGAATATTTTCTTACATACAATTAAATAATAATTATACGTGCACATTACTAACACTTTCAACGGGGGCGTTACGCTTTGTGCTTTGAAAGAATTTCTTTGTCTCTGCATAAGGATCAACTCCAAGCAAAGTCTGCACTGCACCTTCTCGTTTCGCATGACCTGAAAGAGCTACGATAAACCGAAGCATTGTCCCAATCCCTAAAAATACATAGATGATAGTAAATATTTTACCCGCATCAGTACTTGGTACCAATTGCCCTCCAGCGCCGACAGTTGAAAGCGTCGTAACGCTAAAATATAGTGCATCCAAATATTTCCAATGCTCAACAAAATGATAAAATATTGAACCTGAAATTAAAAGTATGACTAAAAATGTCAATAAACTCCGAAGCTCTCGATCACGCAATACATCTCGCATCGTTCTCGTAAAGCGCACAATCATAAGAATAAAAGTTGCACTCATGACTATCTTACTTAATCGCAAGCAATGTTACATCAAAAATAAGCGTAGCATTTGGAGGAATGGTTCCAGGAATACCAGATGGGCCATAGGCTAGATTTCCTGGAATAATGAGTTTGCGCTCTTCGCCAACTTTCATACCAGCAACACCTTCATCCCAACCAGCGATCACCTGGTGTGCCCCTAAAGGAAAATCAAACGCTCCTCCGTGGTTTGCACTTGCATCAAAGATGGTCCCATCTTCAAGCATGCCAACATATGAGACAGAAACAGTCTGACCACTTGCTGCTATAGCACCAGTGCCTTCCTTTATAATAGTATATCTAAGACCACTTGCTGTTGTTGTTTCTTGCATATCTAAAGTATTTGATTGATTGGCAGTATCCTCTATTGAGGATGAACGCTTATGCACACCAATAACAATCGCTAAAATAATAAGAAAACCCATAATAGCACACGCACTCATAATTTGCTTTTTATTCATATGCTCTAGTATAGCGTTGCAGATAGGTAAAAGAAAGTATGCTACACTTGTTCTATGTTAGGTTAAAGTTATAAATTACCTATATGCTTACTCAAGGACAAGAAGCGCCAGATTTTGCATTGCCAGATGAGAAGGGCGAGATACATACACTCCATCAATACCAAGGAAATTGGCTATTGCTCTATTTTTATCCTAAAGATGATACGCCAGGCTGTACCAAAGAAGCCTGTTCGTTGCGCGACCATGCGCTCCAGTATGAGAAAAATGACACTATAGTTATAGGTATTTCTTCTGACTCTGGTGAGAGCCACAAACGCTTTATTGCAAAATACAAATTACCGTTTTTACTCCTGTCAGATAAAGGCAAAAAAGTCATTACAGCATATGGAGCAGCAAATGAGAACGGGGGAACAAAACGGATTTCATATCTGATTGGACCAGACGGCATCATTGAAAAAACCTACTCACAGGTAAATCCAACAACCCACGCACAGGAAGTCCTCGCAGATATTGAGGCCCTTCGCTAATAATAAAAACCCTGCCTTGCAGGGTTTTTATTATTAGCGAACTATTGAATATTAGTATTCAAATCATCAAAATTCGTCGCGTCGAGATCTTCAGATATGTCATTGAGTTCATCAGAGTATGTATCATTTCCAGGCTGAATTGATGCTTCTTCCTGTATGACTGTTGGTGCTTCTACTTTTTCTCGTTGCATAAAAAAGTACACGCCGCCCGCAATAATAATAGCGATGACAAGCACGATCGCAAGCGATGAGCCTTTTTTGTTCTCTGGCTCCATATTTGGCAAAGTGTTAGATGTTGTTGTATCCATATAAATAATTATTGTGTGCTAATTGCTTGATCAAGAGTAGTATTTGTTGTTGTATTGACTGGAATATTATTAGCTGCAGGTGAAATATTCGTAGTATTCTTTACTTGTCCAGAATTAGCTCCTGAAGCACCTAAGGCAGTTTTCATATTTTCAATAATAGCTGTTAGTGCCTTCTTTGCTATAGCAATTTCTTGTCGCAATGCCTCTGCTTTGCTTTTTAAGCTACCATCAGCAGCTGTATCTGTTGTCGCTGAAGCTTGAAGTGCTGCCAAATCACTTTCTGCAAGATCTATAGCATTGTTAGCAGTTGCCAACATTGCTTCAAATGAACTCGTATCGCGACCCGTTGCTTGCACTTTGGCAATTCTACTTTCTATGCGGGTAGCAATCTCATGTAATGTAACAATTGCATGAGTAAAACGCTCTGTTATATTTTCTCGAACTTTAATAATCTCCCCTGCTTTCTCTTCGCCAAATTTTTGACTGAGCATGTCTTTGTGCGCAGCGAGACTTGATTTAAACTCAGCTGTATCACCTTCCATTTTCGTCACTCGTGATTGCATAAGCTTTTCTATCTCAGCCCTATTGCGAGGAACCGGCATGGTCTTGGTCTGATTATTTGACAAAGGCAGCAGTTTGGTTTTTGAACCTAGTGTGTTGGTATTAATTCCCATAGGTACATCCACCTCAGTATTGGCCGTCGTGACACTTTGAGTTTCAAACTTTGGCGGCATCATACTGTTGCTCGGCAATCCAATCGCATGAGCACCATGAGCGGAAACCATAAAGACCATAACAAAAATAGCAATATATGTTTTCATTTGTATGTAATTAAATTATAAGAGGCACCATAAGATAGAACTTACAGCTACCAATACAAGTATAGCAAACAAAGCAAACTAGCTATCCACATCTTTAGGGTTTCGCGACGGGGTAGCAGCAAGACCTTTCCAGACTTGTTCCCATTCTGCAAGCTCTTCATAATGCACTTTCCTATAGAGAGAAAAAGCTAGAGGTGTTTCTATTTCCATGCTTTTATTTTCTTTTGTTTTCATGCCAAAAAATAAGAGTGGGTCAACAGCAACTATTATATCTTTCTTGCGAAACTCCATCTGGACGTGCACATGAGAAATAGTGCCATGTATGTTCCCTGTCTTTCCAACGCGCCCAAGTGCACGAGTAGCTTTAATAGGTAAAAGTGGATAGGTATGAAAACTTATTTCACGCAGAAACTTCTGACGACGAGTAAACTTAACAGTAAACTTCGACAAATGCATATACAGGCTATACAGTACAAAGCCATCTTCGGTTTTTATTTCTGGATGTGATAACAATACGTACTTGCCATTTGTTTCGTTAAATCCAGAGTACTCAAAAATACCTGGCGCTATTGGATAGACCAAGGTTCCAGATCGGTTCGGAATATCTATACCAACATGAAAATAATTTGACTTGTGTTTGATAGGATGAAAGCGAAAACCAAAATAGCCAAAATGTGCATCAATCTCTCGGTTACCGCGTTTGATTGGAAATTGCAATCCATCTAATCCTTTGGTTACTTTATATAATTTCTCCCAGAATTTTTTATCTTTGTCTGGAATATAGTGCTCAATTTTAGACGCATAGACGCCGGGGCGTTTTTGTATATGCTCTCCAATTGGTGGCAACAAAGTCACAATACTTAGAGTATACTCCAGGTGTTTTCGGTTACCAACTTACCTTCAATAAACCTACTTTCTTAGCTATTTTTCTCAACAGCAACAACCTCGCCATCGCGGAGTGTAATAATTCGATTTGCCAAATGGGCATATTCATCTTCGTGAGTAACCATGATGATAGTCTGCCCTTCTTTATGTAAATCTATAAAGGCATCAAGCACTGCACGAGACGTCTCACTATCTAGGTTTGCCGTTGGCTCATCAGCAAAAATAATTTTTGGGTTATGTGCTATCGCACGTGCGATGGCAACACGCTGCTGTTGCCCTCCTGATAACTGTGACGGCAAACTGTGTAAACGATTACCAAGCCCCACACGTTCGAGCGCATGCTCAGACGCAAGTATCGCTTCGGATGTTGCTGCACCTTGCATCAAAAGCGGCAAGCTCACATTCTCTACTGCAGTGAGTGAAGGTAATATTGCGTAATCTTGAAAAACGTAGCCCAGATTTGCAAGACGAAATTCTGTTCGCTCATGACTGGAGAGATCATTAGTCGCAATACTGTCAATAAAAATTGTGCCACTTGTTGGATGATCTAATAATCCTAGTTGATACAAAAGCGTACTCTTCCCTGATCCAGATCGACCAGTGATAGCGATAAATTCTCCAGTCTCGACTCTAATATCAATATTTCGAAGCGCAGTAACAGGGCCTGCGCCGCTTTGAAATGTTTTAGTTAATTGTTTTGTTTCAATCATATAATTACCTGCCAAGTATGGCATCAAGTGTATTTTGTTTAATAACAATTCTCGCAGGGATGTAGCCAGCAATTATAGTTGCTACAAAAAGTATAATTGCTCGCACCATTGTCCCCGATATCGTGGCTACTAAAATACCATCTGAAAATGGAAAATCAATTGGATGTGCTGCAATGAGAGGTTTAAGCATAAGAAATACGATGAGTACTCCAAATCCAACACCCGCCATTGAATAAAACAGCGACTGCATAACATACGAGAATTGTATTGCTTGCCCAGAAATGCCAATACCTTTCAAAATACCAATAAATCGTCTGCGGGTAATGGCATTAACGAAAATAACAATGAAGATGGTAATTGATGCTACCGCAAGACCAATTGATCCGATAATATTTCCAATGAGTGCAAACGTGAGCTTTATATCTTTGAGAAATTTTGGCTGAGCTTCTTGCCAAGTTTGAATGCGGGCATTTTCAGAAACCCCCGAAGCGACGAGTGCTGCCTTGAACTCATCTGCCATCTTTGGGTCTGCAAGTTTTATCACAATTTCATCAAGATTCAGATCGCTTCGACCGATTAATTTCCTGATTTCTGTATCAAGCATAAAAATTCTCGAATCAACTTCACCCACTTTGCCTTTGATAATACCTTTTACAATAACTTCACGAGAATTACCAGCAATATTGAGCCGCACCTTTGATCCAACTTCTACATTTTTGAGTGTTTGAAATCCTGGAGAATCAATTGGGGTATATTTAAAAAGTAAATCACCTCCTATTAAAATACTATCAGTATCACCTGGCTCTAAGTATTCCCCCTCTACAACGAGCGACCCAAGCCCAGTAACTTTATCTTCATTAACTGGATCAATACCAGCCACTAGTCCGCCAGCACTGCTAACGACTTGATTGGGCTTGAGTGTGTCTTTGTAATTTGATTCAATTTTACCGCCTTGAGTATAACGGCCCGTATAGGCCACAAAACCTGGTACGGTTTTTATAATATTAATTATTTCAGAACTTTGGTCGATATAAGAGCGATCAGAAAATGGCGAGATGATAATGTCACTCGTATAGTGAATTTTATTTGCCTCTTCAGAACCTTGGATAAGGCCAACGAGGATACCCGAGACAACGATAAGATTCAGAAATGTAAGTGTCATCACAAAAATAATAAGTCCTGTCGTCCATTTATTTGCATGGATAATATCTCGGTAAGCCAAAAAAGCCCCAACCTTAAGGGATATTTTGGTCTTCGCAAATTTACTCATACTCGTTTTCTGCATACATCGTACTATAGCAGAAAATGTATAGATTGATACACTGTGCTAGGTGTATTTAATTCCACGCTATATCTGTGGACAGTACTCCCACAAATCTTTTTTATAATTATTTGAGCCAGACATTCCCGTTCCTAAATATCCCCTACTACCAATACTAAAAGCAATAGCATTTTTGCGCGCTGTTCCTGCAAAGTCGGCTTTTTGAGTCCAAGAGTCTAGTGTCGAGTCATATTCCCAGAAGTCTTTCAGAGTACTGTTATCCGTATTGCCTGTTCCAACATATCCCTTACTTCCAATAGTGAAGCCAACTGCCTCAGTGCGAGCTGCTCCTCCAAAGTCGGCTTTTTGCGTCCAGGTATTTCCTGTAGGATCGTATTCCCAGAAGTCTTTCTTTTTACCAAAATCATCTTCACCAGTTCCAAGATATCCTTTTCCATTCAATGCAAAGCCAATTGCGTCACTGCGACCAGCTCCCGCAAAGTCGGCTTTTTGCGTCCAGGTATTTACCAAAGGATCGTATGCCCAGAAAAAATTATTACTTGGGCCATTCATATTATGCCCGGTCCCAATATATTCTTTAGAATTTAAAGAAAAAGCCACACTACGATGCCAACCAATAATATTGGCACTAGCTTTCTGTGTCCAGGTATTAAGTAGTGGATTATATTCCCACATATCATCAAAAGGGCCAGTGGTCCAATTTATACCAGTTCCCACATATCCTTTATCGCCAATTTTTAAACCAACAGCTGCCATGCGCGCTGTTCCTGCAAAATCGGCTTTCTGCGTCCAGGTATTTGCAAGTTGGTCATATTGCCAGAAATCTTTATAAAATTTATTTGTTCCACCATTGTATGCATATCCCGTTCCTATATATCCTTTGTTATCAATAGAAAAACCGATAGCTTCATGGCGACCAGAACCTCCTAAATCTGCTTTCTGAGCCCAAGTATTGGGTGTACAAGCTGCGGGGGCGACATTAACTGTTATTTGTGCAGTTGCTGTATTTGCCGTACCAACTGCAGTCAATTTAAATACTGTTGTTTGAGTAAGCGGCGACGTAGTAACTGAACCTTGGATTATCGTTGGTGTGATGGAACCAATACCTTGATCAATTAGCCCGGTATTGCAATTTGCTGTTTTCCAATTGAGTGTTGTTGTCTGTGCGTAGGCAATCGTTAGTGGAGTGGCATTAAAAAGCAAGATGGTGCACTGCGGCGGCGGAATGACTGTTATTGTTTTTGTAGCTGTCGCAGTATTGGTAGCATTTGATGCAGTTAGGGTAAATACTGTTGTTTGAGTTAAATTACCTGTAGAAATAGAACCATTGACTGGCACAGTAGTAATCGTAGGAGAAATAGAGGCATTCGTACAATTTTGTGTAGCCCAAGATAGGACAGATGCTGTATTGTAGGCAATTGAGATTGGGTTGGCTATAAAAGAATTAATACTACAGACTGACGGAGTGCCTACGGTGACGGTAGTATACGCAGTTGCACTATTGGCATCCCCTACTGCTGTTAGTGTATAAGTTTTTGTGACTGAGAGTGGGCCTGTTGAAACAGAACCAGAAGGCAGTGGAGAAGAAATAACTGAAGTAGAGCCTTGAGTGACAAGGTTGGTCATGCACCCTGTGGTAACCCATTTAAGTGACGATGACCCACCAGAACTTACTGAAGCAGGTACAGCTTTAAATGATGTAATAGCACATGGAGTAAGTGTTTCGTCATCCGCTGAAACAGTAAAAGGGTTACAATAGATAAAAGCTACTACTATAAGGACTCCCCAAAATATTTTTTTCATAAGCGCGTTATATCATATGTGTATTATTTGTCAAATTTGGAGCAGTTGACTTATTCTAGAATTTAAGGTACAACGTTACCAAGCTGTTACTCGCGCCTGGACCTTTCCTTGCGGATAAAGAGCAGTTTTTTTACAAAAAAATAACAAGAGATGAAAAAGATTTTCTCACTTACATTAGGGGCAATGCTTTGCCTTACACTTTTTTTCACCGCACCAGCGATGGCACAATCAGCACCAAACGTCGAATGGCAGAAAAGTCTCGGCGGAACAAAAAGTGAAGTTTTCAATAAGGTGTTTCAAACACCCGATGGTGGACAGCTATCCATAGGATATGCATTCTCAAATGATGGGAATGTATCCGACAATCACAGCAACAATGGCTCCGATGCATGGATTGTGAAAACTAACTCCATGGGAGATATCCAATGGCAGAAATGCCTCGGTGGAAACAAAAACGAAGCCTTCCTTGGTGGCACTCCACTCAGTAATGGAAACTGGGCATTCGTTGGATATACATCTACACAAAATAACACTGATGATGTAAAAGATAAGCATGGCAACGACACAATAAATGACATATGGGTTGTCATAACTGATCCCAACGCTAATATTATAGTCCAAAAATGTCTGGGTGGCGCCTTAAGTGAAGTGGGTAATTCTGTCATTGAAATAGATGGAGGTGACATATTGGTTGCTGGATACACAGAGTCGAGCGACGGAGATGTTACCGGACACAAAGGTGGTAAAGATGCATGGGTTGTCAGACTTACCTCAAGCCTCGGTGTCGTTTGGAGCAAAACCTACGGCGGAAGTGATGATGACTATGCGAACGAGCTATTTTATTATGCAGGAAAATGTGCTTTTGCTGGGGCATTCAAATCTGCAGATGGTGACATCACAGACTGGGGCTACGAAAATGCTGGCGGATTTGATGGAATAGCACTCCACTTTTCGCCCACTAATGGTAACATCGCTGCACTTACAGCATGGGGAGGTAGTAATGATGATTATCTTACTTGCGTCGCATTAGGAACAGACAATAACCTTATGTTTGCCGGAGCAAGTAATTCTGGGGATGGAAATATACCGGAAAACAAAGGTGAAGCTGACTGTCTCAACGTACAACTTGATCAAGAAGGAACCAGCTGGTATTTCACCACAACTGATGGCGGAAGTGACATTGATAGTGTGATGGCAATCTGCACGGTAAATCAATTCTTCATTGAAGCTGGCGCTTCCCGTTCAAATGACGGAGATGTTACCGAGAATAAAGGCGGATACGACGTCAGATTGACTGAAAAATTGCTTGAGGATGGAACAGTTGTGTGGGATAAGACCTATGGTGGAAGCGGTGATGACTATGCAAATAGCATTGCTTCGGCTGGAAGTGGTAGTTATTTTGTTGCTGGAGCTACAAGCTCTACTGACATTGATACAATGACCAACCACGGTGAACTTGATGGATTATTGATCAAATTCTCTGGCGATTTCGGAACCAACACTCCAGCCATTGCAAACGAAGATGTGTTTGCGGTGAATATTTATCCAAACCCAACTTCTGACTTAGTGACTATTTCCTTCAATGGAATGGCACCAACAGAATTTGCATTGTTCAAGACAAACGGTCAACTCATCACCCGGGAGAATGTGGCACTCGGAACACAGCAGATGACATTTGATCTAAAGAACTTTGCAGCCGGTACATATACTTTCCGTTTTGCTGGCAACGGAAAGGCATATATAGAACGAGTTGTAGTTGCAAAATAAAAACAGCCAGACGCGTACAAACCTTCCTGAGGAAATCAGGAAGGTTTTTTTATTTCCGGAAATGGCACGAACTATTTATTTTAATTTTTCTCAATTCAAAAGAAGAATCTACAAAATCGGTTCTCGTTGTTGTGGCTTGTACCAATGATGTTCGATCGTATATTCGTCATAGCCATGGGTAAACGTTGCGATTGCAGTACCGATAAGGATAAGATGTGGCCACACCGCTTCTCCGAAAAAGAGAAGTGACATCGTCAAAAACGAGAGGAAGAAAAGCGAAGTGAATCGTATTTCAAATCCAATCATAAAGAAAAATCCAATGAGAAGTTCAAGCGTAAACGCACCGAAAACGAGAAACATCGGATCAAATGGAAAGTAGTTTGTTAGGTGATATTTGGCGACCGTATCAAGTGCAAGTGTGCCATGAAGAAACTTGGCGTAGCAGGAAGCAAACATAAGCGATATACCAAAAAGTATTCGCATAATGAGGAAGCTATACGGCCGTATATGAGCTGCCATTTGAGTCAGCATTATTGACCATGACGTAGGCTTTGAGTATATGCGATATGCACCACCAAAAATAACGAGGACTGTCGCTTCGCCCAGGTAAGTAAAGTAGCTAACCATGTAGATTCCTTTTTTAGAAAGCATATAGAGAAAAAGCAATCCAACGACAAAGCTTCCAATTCGAGGAAAGAACCCAAAAAGTACTGAGACACCTACAGTATAGACAATAAATTGGAATAAGATTGTTTGTACTGGAAAGAAATAACTGAACGGCAATTCCAATCCAAAAATTGATCCATAGTATGCGCTTGCGATGAGCGCCAATCCGAAAGTCGCCTGGGCAATGTGACCTGCATATGGCTTTATTTTAAATAAGAAGGGATCAATCTTGCGTTCGAGCCATTTTGAAATTGAAAGGAAAAAGACAAGTGTAATACTAATGCAGACGACGAAACCCCAAAAAAGAAATTCATAGGTATGCCCTAAAACAACTTGTCTAAAATTGAGCGCCGGTGCTTGGAGAGCACTCGTTACCTCCTCTGTATTTAAAACATAGACTTCGTGTGCACGAGCTATGTACGGCAATATGATAGCGCTGATACTACCAAGGATGAGGCCAAAACGTTTTGAGAGTTGCATAGAAAAAGTATACCAGGAAAAAGAACTTATTTGTAATTTTTATATGCTGCAATTTCACCTTTACGAAAAGCATTGACGAGCAAGTGAGCTTGGCGTGTTGGTTCCGGCAACCGATATCCTCGTGCTAGTTCAAGTGCGATGTCACGCGCATTATCTATCGACATTTGATTGCCCGGAGAAATAAACATTGGCTTCACATTAGTTTTTGTACGAAGAACTGTACCGATTACATCTCGAGTCTTTGGATCATAGAGATATGCATAACTTCCCTTTTCATGTTTTGGTTCATCGTAGGTGCCATATAATTTTTTCTTAGCTGCACCAAGCGTCGAGATATTAATGGCAAGTCCAAAGTGGGCAGCAATACCGAGTCTTCTTGGATGCGCGACCCCATGACCATCAACCATGATGGCATCAGGAATGTGTTTAATCTTTTTCCATACTTCTAGAAGCGGTGGAATTTCACGAAATGAAAGTAACCCTGGCACATATGGAAAATTGACTTCCATCTTCACACACGAGTGTTCAATAGGTATGAGGTCAGGATATGATAGTACGATGATGCCAGCATAAACATCTTTTTCATATTTATTAAACGACACATCAGCTCCTGCAATCATTTTTATTGGCACTGCAAGTGGAGTAAGGTCAACATGTCCTTCTAATTTTTTCTGGATTTGAAATGCTTCTTTTGGTGTGACGTTCCATGCGTGTTTCATCGTAGAAGTATACTATTGCAATCATCAAGTGGAAAACGTCATTGACGAGGCTTTGCTACATACTACAATATTAGAAGGCCGAATTTATTAAAGTATTACACTTATAATTATATGCTTAAATGGAGTGTCATTTTTCTCGTCATTGCGATTATTGCGGGCTTACTAGGTTTTACAACAATTGCTGGAACTTCAATCACAATTGCAAAAGTACTTTTCTTTGTATTTTTAGTTATATTTATTATTACCTTACTTATTGGAGGAGCGTTATTTAAAGGTATTAAAAATACAATTTCAAAGCAATAAAATTCCTTATTGTTGAAATAAAAACTCCCATTTCGGGAGTTTTTATAATTTTATATGCGTTCACCTATTTGCTGGCGCCACATGGCAAAGTAAAGACCTTTTTTGTCTAATAGCTCATCATGATTTCCGACTTCGACTATGTTGCCTTTTTCTAACACATAGATACGGTCAGCATGCATAATAGTTGAGAGTCGGTGTGCAATAAGGACAGAAATTCTTTCATTACCAGCTGATACATCACGGATAGTTTTAGTAATTTCTTCTTCAGTAATTGAATCAAGTGATGATGTTGCCTCATCAAAAATAAGAATAGTTGGTTTACGCAATAAAGCCCTGGCAACAGACAGACGTTGTTTTTCACCTCCTGAAACTTTCACTCCACCTTCGCCAATAACAGTATCGAGCCCTGCTCCACCGCGTGCAAGCAAGTTCTGGCATTGCGCTGATGCAAGTGCATCTAAACATTCCTCGTCAGTTGCATGTGGATTTACAAAGAGGAGATTCTCTCGTATCGTGCCAGCAAAAAGTTGAGTATCTTGGGTGACAAATCCAAACTGTCCTCGCAATATATTCATGTCTAATACGTGCATAGGAATGTCATTAAAAGTTATTTCTCCAGATTTTGGTGTATATAACCCAACTAATAACTTAACCAAACTGGTTTTTCCTGAACCGGATGGCCCGACGAAAGCAATTGTCTCGCCTTTTGTTACTTCAAATGTAATATTTTCAAGCGCTGCATTTCCTGCACTTTTATATTTAAATGAAATATCTTTAAACGCAACATGTGTAATATTTGATATCTGAGTACTATTTTTAGGTTTTGCTTCCGACGGCGCTTGCATAATCTCTTCAAAGCGTTTAAGCGCAACCTGTGCTTCTCGATAGCTATTGATAACATTACCGAGCTCTTGGAGCGGCTGAAAAATAAAGAATGAGTATATGTAGAGAGAGAAGAATTGGCCAAAAGTAACAATTTTTGCAAATACGAGATAGAGCAGGAATGCCAATATCAGCGTGCGCATTAAATTGATAAGCGTTCCTTGTACAAAGGAAATACTTCTAATGTAGCGTAGCTTCTTGAGTTCAAGCTTAAGTATTTTATCTGTTGTCGAATTCAGCCGATTTATTTCTTGACTAACTAGTCCCAAACTTTTCACAAGCTCAATATTTCGAAGTGACTCAGTCGTTGATCCAGCTAATGCTGTTGTTTCAGCTAAAATGATTTTCTGAATCTTTTTTACCTTAGCTGTTAAGGCATATGATAGTCCACCAATAATGGGGATAGTAAGCGCATATACAACAGCGACACCCCAATAAATTTTAGCGGCGTATATCGTGACAAAAATAAATCCGATAATCGAAACAAACAAGACATTAATGAAAGCATTTATAAATGCTTCACTTGAGGTTCTTACTTTCTGCAAAGTGCCGAGTGTCTCACCACTGCGCTGGTCTTCGAATACTTCATACGGCAATGCGAGAGAATGTTCAATGCCATCATTGTAGATTTTCGCACCAGTTCGTTGGGTGACAGTATTCAAGTAATAGTCTTGAAAATTTTTCGCGACACGTGATACAAAGGCTACCCCAACCGCAAGCAATAAGAGATACGATACACCTCTAAAAAACTCACCAAAGGTAAAGGAGTCAAACTTAGTTGCATAGTCATCTATAATATGACGAAAAATGAGTGGGTCTAATAGTGAGAAAGTTTGATTGATTGCTGCCAATAGAATTACTCCCACACAAAGCCATGCATGTTGTTTTAAATATGAGACAAGAATCTTCATGCTGTAATTTGAGGAGCTGGCGCATCCATACCTGCCCAAAGATTAATCGTACCAATCGAGGCATCACTACTGGCTTTGATATACAAGAATAGCTGCATTTTATATGCTGTTATCATTTTTAACGCATCTAAAATAAAAAATCTTTTCTCTGCAGTCCTACCCCAAAGTGAGAGCACCTTTGCTAGTTCAGCATCATTAAATTTCTCATATAGCTCTTTCATTTCTATCTCTTGTTTATCCATCATTTCGGCAAAATTCTCTAGTGTTACCCCTTCCGACTCTGTGATATATCCTGTAAAACCTTCAGTTCTTTCTTCAAGCACAGCTCGAAATACTCCTTTGCCCATTCTTGCTATGTACTGCATAAGCTCAAGTGTCGTTCTTTGTTTTTCTGTTGGTTTATGATCAAGCCCATCTGGTGATATTTTCTCTCCTAGGTGCTTAATGATTCTTATTTCATTGGTAAATGATGCCCAGATTTCTTCTTTTGTATACATATAAATAAAATGATTACTAAGTCCCGAAAGTATAGCAAACTATAATAAAAAAATCCTCTTACTTTGGTAGAGGATTTTTTTATTATAGTTCTTATTTACCAAAAGCTTTAAGACCAGCAAGGATTTTTCTACCATCAATTGTCGCAGCATGTAAATCAGCTGAACCCTGCTTAATCATTGCACGTATGGTTTTTGCAATAGCGACGTTTTGGGTATTCATTGTTTCATCACCTAAAATCGTTGCAGCTGCAATTTTGCCATTATTGTATTGCACTTCTGCATCAGCTAATCTAGCTTTCATGTCGGCAAGTGTATTTGTGATGCTTGTTACATCATGACCAGCCGTCTTGGCTTCCCCAATCCGTATTTCAAATTCTTCTACTGTATCACCCATCAAATCAGTCCTAACATCCATATTAAGAGCACGCATCTGCATATGTGTTTTAAGAGAGGTTATACCATACATACGAACAGATTGCATAAGTGATTTTATTGTAGCGCTATCAGTCCCTGAAGCTGCACTAGCTTTTATTTTTTCGAGTCCAGCAATAGTAGTCTGCGCATTTTGCGTAAGCATTGCTTTTTCTTCAGTAGTAATTAATTTGGTTTGAATGGCTATGATAAGATTTTGTAAATATGAGATTCTCTCATCAATCCGTTCAGTTAAACTAGTGACACTCTCAGTATTGCTTTCGCTGTGCTTCCGATTTGCAGCAGTGGCAGTTATAGGCACTACGCCAATGCACATAATAAAAACTAACATTACGCCAACAACTGTAGCTTTATTCCAAAATTTCATATATATCTAAAAAGTTACCAATAATAATACAGATAGTACTGTTGACGAGTTGCCACTCAAACTGTGACAAGGAGAAGTTACTTATGAAAATCTAGCAAGTATGGCTGCTATCCATGCATGCCACTCAACTGGCTCACCGCCATGATCAACTTCATCTCGCTCTTTAACAGATTGCAAATAATAATCTATCATTGACGGATCAATAGTAATGCCAGGATAAGGCTCTTGGGACGCTGGCACTCGATTAACAACTTTTTGCACCAATGTCTTAAGTCTAATATCTGCCAATCCATATTTTTGAAGCATAATGGTCTGCACCTCTGGATCACCAACCTTAAATACTTCGTAAACTATCTTGTCGTAATTGCCAAATTGACCAATAGTAGGATCAATGTACATAAATCTGTTGTCAAAGTAGATTTCAAGCCATGCATGATCAACCATATGTTGGTCTTTTTTACTTTCTTGATTCTGAAAAGCAAAGCTGAATCGCTCAACTATTTCATGTGTATTGCCGTGATAGGTAGCACCAATCGGAAGCTCATTATCAAAAAATTTTTGATTAAGTACTTTTGCAAGTGCATAACTTGACGGGCCACACCCCCACGATGGGACATTATTTTCTTCTGCTAGTGCTGTCACAGTCGTAATAAATTGAGGTGAAATACTATCCAGATACTCTCCAATTTCTATGATTTTTTTATCATCATCGCTTTGCCAAAAAATAATAGGGGTATTTTGGGTTCTAGCTGTATATATCTGCCAGCTAAGTTGACCAAGAGTAAGCAGCAGTGCAATACTAGCAATATAGAAAGTTACCCCAACCTTTCTGTTCATTTTTATTGTTTGGTTTTCCATACAGATCACTCAATAGCCAAATGTCGTGTCTATAGTAACTAATTATCCTTCTTGTCTCCTTGCTGTGGTGTTGTGTGTACATGGATAACAGTTTCATCTCGAGATGCTGGGATAATAAGAATTGAGATGCCATATGCAATAAGTCCAGGGATGAGACCTGTCACAAATGACAGAAAAAGAAATATCACTCGAATAAGTACTGGATCTATTTCAAAATATTCTCCTACGCCACCACAAATGCCACTTACTACTCGATTTGTCTCACTTCGGTAAAGTCTTTTCATGTGAGTAGTATAGCAAGTAACAAGTTGCCTTACTAATTAAAAAATACCCGAAGGTATTTTTTAATTAGTCTTATAATTTTGGACATGTTTCTTGAGCCCAGGTGGTGTAGAGACCTTGTGTTATCTTACCCCATAGACCATCCACTTTAGTTCCGAGAATCGTCTGGGCTGTTTTAATACCAGTCAAGGATTTTGGACCAATAATACCGTCCGTCACTAGCTGAGGTGTAGCTGCATCTAGCTGATTAACAGCCTTTTGTACCACTTTTGCGTCTTCACCTTTGAGTCCAATCTTAACCAATACATTAGGTGTCCCAACAATTTCACATCCGAGAGTATAGCCACTAGGATCTATTTCATTATCATCGACGGTGCTTGTACAACCCGGATCACTTGGATAATCCATCTTGCCATCTCCATCATTGTCTTGCCCATCACTGCAACTATACGAAATATAGTTGCCGCCTGAACCTAATGGAGGAGCCGGAGTATCTTCGACTATAACTTCTTCATCAGACTCGTCATCATCGCTTGCAGTTGTACAGCCCGGATCATTCTCATCCGAAAGACTATCTCCGTCATTATCAACACCATCTCCACACTGATAGGTTACTGTATTTCCGGTTGTAAAGGTTTGGTCAGGAGAACTTACTGTATTACTGCTTTCATCAGTTGATATGATCGACGCATGGTAGAGCGTACCCGGAGTTAGGTCGTGCAATGTAACAGAGTGACTTGTAACTCGTGGCAGTGTATCACTTGTCCCAGTCGTTAATCCATAACCCGTTGTGGTGCCATAATTAACGAGCGTCGAAGCTAATTCGTCAGTTGTCCAAGTTATTACTGCTGTTGTATCTGTTGGAGAAATAGTAATGCTCGATAATACTGGATCTATAGTATCTGGGGCATCCGGCGTCACTTCTGTATAACTAAAGCCTGATGAACAGCCAGAGACATTGCCAGAACTATCAGTTGCTGTTGATCGGAATGTTGTTGTTGAATTGTCTGCAACTGAGACAGTGAGACCTGGGGAGGCAAATTTATTTGATGTGCCTGAAATAATAACACTTCCAGCACATGTGCTATCTGCGTATATTTTTACTGTTGTACCGCTTGGTGCTGTTCCTTTTAGTTTAGGGCTGTTATTGTTAGAACCAGAAATTGGATTAGAAGAGCTTATTGTTGGGGTTACTGGTAAAACAACAGCGAGAGTGGTAAAGAAATTATCCGACGAAGCTCCAATATTCCCTGCTGCATCTTTTGATTTTACAGAAAAATGATACAGCGTATTTGCAGCTAGTCCGGTTATCGTCACGCTATGGTTAGTCACTTTCGGTGAAATATTTGTTTCACTTGTCGAATTAGTGTACGAAGTCGTTGTCCCGTAATCAACACTTGATGAAGATGCTTCGTTGGTAGTCCAGGTAATAGTTGCCGTCGTTTGTGTAGGCGTAACCCCTATCGAAGAGATTACAGGATCAGTAGCATCCGGCGTCACTTCTGTATAACTAAAGCCTGATGAACAGCCAGAGACATTGCCAGAACTATCAGTTGCTGTTGATCGGAATGTTGTTGTTGAATTGTCTGCAACTGAGACAGTGAGACCTGGGGAGGCAAAGGCTGCCGCAGTTCCTGAAGCAACTGGACTTCCACTACAGCTAACTGTTGTATAAAGTGCAACAGTCGTACCCGCATCAGCAGAGCCTAATAGCTTTGGACTATTGTTGTTTGACCCGGAAATTGGATTCGATGAAGTGATAGCTGGTGTAGCTGGAAGAATAACAACAGCTGTGTCTGTTGTAAATGTATTATCTGAAGAAGTACCTGTATTACCACTTGCATCTTTTGATTTCACATCAAAATGGTAAGCCGTATTTTGTGTAAGACCAGTTATCGTAACTGAGTGTTGAGTTACCATAGGCAATACATCCTCCTCAGTCGTTGTGCCATATGAAATAGTGCGACCATACTCGACGATTGAAGATGCATCTTCATTAGTACTCCACGTTATGGTTGCCGATGTTTCTCCTGGATTGACTGCAATTGAGGAAATGATTGGAGCACTTGTATCTGGAACAATAACATCCGTTATAACAACAGTAATCGGATCACTTTGCTCTGATGTATTACCACTTCCATCAGTTGCAGAAACTGCAAATTTATAGGTACCAGCGGTAAGACCACTGATTGTAGCTGTATTTGTTGTAACCGTTGCTACGATATTACTTGTCTTTTCATTTATATTTTGCGTTGCATTCGGGGTAAGGGCACTCTTGATACTGCTACCAAAATCAACAATACTATTAACAACAGTTGAGAATGTACTTTCTTGTTTTGGCACTGGGGTTGGTGTAGGTGTCTCTGGCTCTGATTGAGTAGGTCTTTGGCGTGGAGTATCAGTTACTCTTGGTTCAGATGTATCAATAACTCTAGCAACGCCGGTAAAATTTTGGTTACTGTGGGTCAAAACAAAATAACCACCACCAAGTATAACGGCCAAAAGTAAAAGTACTTTTACTGCGTTGTAGTTCGGATTAGAGAAATTCATATTGGTTTTAATTTTACCATACTAATACAATTAAGTTAAACACTAATCTATATACATAATGTTTCCTTCTGGTTAATTCAAAATTTTTGCAATATTGCTATAATTTTGCGGACAGCCACCCACAATAACATCTGTATATAGTTTAGCGAAAATATCTGGAATAATTTCATCTGCATGACCTACTTTATGACCTGTGCCAGGCCAATGGGTAAACGTAGATGGGATAACAGCCATAATCTGGTCAAAAGCACTTTTAACTGATGTGTATTCAAGCGTATGGTCATCTTCACCATGATAATCATGCATTGGTCCATCATTTACATCAAGAAACGTATTTAGCATGGTCATCGTTACACCGCCCGGATGTCCAGCTGCAGAACAAATCCATGAAGGTTCATTCATATTACTCAAGCTCACTCTTGCATCGCTTGTAATCGCCGCATTATTCATATTGTTACCTAGCATGTCAGCTGTAAATGAGGTAAGGCCACCTGCTGAGGTACCGGTTGCGACAATGCGGTTTTTATCAAAATTATAAACTCCTGCATTCGCGCGGGCCCATCGTACCGCAGCCGCAAGATCTGTACCTGCCAAAATTTGATTAGCATTATTAAAATTGCCACCGCCTTCACCTCGATAGTTTATCGATGCACATGCCCAGCCCCGCATAGTGAAATCTTTACACCACCCACTATCAGCTTTATCTCCTCCGCCACCATGAAGATTAAACGCAAGTGGCAATCGTTCATTAGATTCATTTGGTGGTAAATATAAATCTAGAAATAGTTCTGTATTATCACCGTCTGGCGCAGTTGCATATTGATAGGTATTTTTTGATACTTCTGAAAAAGCAAAAATCTCATTGCAGTAGCGTAGCGTTCCCGTATCATTACCATTGCTCGTAACGCAATTTGTCCCGCCGCCCACGGTACTACCTGACTCATCCTCCCCTTCAATCTGATACACCGTATACTCTGCGACATTACCACTATCATCAGTTGATGCATCCCACGAGAGAGTGGCTGATGAGGGTGTTGTTGATTGGGTGGCAAGATTAGTTGGGATAGATGGTGGAGTGGTGTCATCGGCAAGTGTAGCAAGACCAAGTCCTTCAATTTTTGTTATAGAATATTTTGCCAATGAAACACAGTCTGTTCCTGTTGCTTGTGATTCACCGATCATGCAAGATGTTATCGGTGTAATTTGATCAAATAGGTTATCAGTAACCATGAGATCCATATTTTCAGCATCAGGATTTCTGTCATCCCCTATACCGTAGGTTGAAGAAAGTGATTCTCCTTTTATCCAAGAAACTGACAGAGTTGCCTGAGGATCACTAATTGCCTCTCCGTTTATTTCGATCGTCGAAAGTGGCACCACTCGATCAGACCAGTTTATAAAATAATATGTTTTTTCACTCGTGAGAATATCCTCGAAACCATAGACTTGGAATTGCCCTTGTGGGACACCACTTACAGTTGATTGGAGATCAATTACTTTTTGATGCCCTGAGAAAACATCTTTAATGAGTTTGTACGTCAATCCAGAAACATAGAGCTTTAGTGGCGCTGAATCATAACTGCCCGTACTGTTATACACTTCATTATCAGGGATTTGCTGGTCTTTAGTTGCGGGATTAATGCTTTTGGCAACTTTTTGCTTTCCTAGAACATGACTTGAATATCCTCCCAAATTCGTACTCGAAGCACTTGCAATAATGTTGTCATGCGTATGGTTAAATTGTGCAAGTTTGAACAGATACTCAGCCTCAAATGCAGCGTTGGCTATAGTATTATTGAATGCAGCAGCGGTAAAATTAGATGTCAATTGACTTTGATCGTAATTGTTGATTTCTTTTTGCGTAACTCTAAATTTATGATTACCAAAATAGCTTGTATAGCTCGTAAGTGCAGCTTGCATTTTGCCATCTAAAAATTCTCGACTCTTATCACGGAAGCAGTCAAATATATCTATACCAGGATGTTGCGATGGATCACAGACATTATCATAATCCACCAAATCATCACCATTTAAGTAGGTGCCATACTCAATATTTACTATATCGCTAAAACCAATTTTACAATTTGGATCAGAACTTGTTGAGTCCCCTTTAATACACTTATTCCAACTCGAACTTGCACCGTAGTCTTGTGCATCTTTTTTAGGCTTCTTCACGTGAATCTGAATTTTCAAATCTGGCATGTTATGAGTTTGAGCCCAAGCTTGTATTGCCAAAGCAAGAGGATGAACGCGTGCCACAAAGTGACTTGCACTTGTAAATGCTTGCACTCCTTGTGTTGTCGACGGAGCTTCAACACTACACTCTGAGCAAAGCTGCACACCTTCAAGTACAACACCTGGATGGTTGCTACGTATGTCATTAAGCAGTGCAATATTTTCATCAATCATTTTCTGTATACTTCCTGGATCAGTTGGGATTGGTGCGGTGAGCGGCATACCATCAGCTACTTGTGTAACAACATTCAACGAATAAGTCGCTACTGGTCGGCGCATGTGTGGAATAACATTCAAGAACTTATCGTGAAAACGAGCGATGTTAGTATACTTGGTTGTATAGTTTTGTTCAGTTTCTTTTGTGCCATCGCCGTTCCAAAAGTCAGTTTCATTGGCACGAAATCCTTCTCCCCACCCGTCGAAATGTGCATAGTTGGCATTTACTCCTGGTAGATAACGGAGCATATTGAGCCCTGTGTCATTTAATGCATTAAAAAAATCCTGGTTTTCAACGTTATAAAAACTATCAATCTGATTATCGAGGCCAGAAGACAGTAGTGACGGCAAGACTGCACCATCGTAAATTAGACCACCAATGTCAATTGTTTGTGCACCATTAAAATTAGTCCTACGTACTATATTGAAAACTATAAAAATTCCAAGCACAATAATAACAAGTATTAATAGGAGAATTTTGACAACATTGTACTCTGGTTTTCTTAAAAAATTAAACATGTATAAATAGTATACCAGCTTCTTATCTTTTTTTGCTATACAGGTACATCCTGTTAGTCAGCAATGTGTGTAAGATTGCTATAACTTTGCGGGCAGCTTTCACCAATTAGCTCATTATAGGCTCTAGGGATAACAATTTTATCTATTGCATCATCTTCTCCGAGACCATGACCTGAATCATCAAAACATTGGAAGTAACTTGGAATACCGAAGCTTTGCATAATGCCAAGTGCCTCATCACCATCATCATTTTGTGCATCATCTGGATCTGAACAGTGCCAACCATGAGTCGTGTCTTCACCACCTAGGAAAAAGACGGACGGCGGATCATTAGCATCAATATAATTATACGCAAACGGCGCAAGTGGCCCAGATGTACTTGTTACCATGCAGCTCCACGATGGAACAATACCCCCACTTTGATATGTTTGATTATCTCTGTTAACCAGCGTATCGCTTGATGGGTAAAATGATGCATCATTGGCAGTGGTCGCAGCAAGCATAGAAGTAATACCTCCAGCAGAAGTACCTGCCAATATTATTTTGTTGGGATCTATACCATAGTCAGTCGCATGTAGTCGTGCAAATCTAATTAACGCTAGCATATCTGAAGCCGCATGTTTTTGCTCTGACATGGTAAAACCCATATTTGTGTGGTCAGTTCGATAATCACCAGAGATACAGACATACCCTAGTCGAGCTGCTTCATTACATGGAGCTGCCCCTCCTTCAGATTCACCGCCACCGCCATGCATAAATATTTTAAGTGGACGATTTCTTGCTGTATCTGAAAGTGGCGGTGTGTAGAGATCAAACGCCAAATCATACGTGCTTGAAAATTCTATACCGGCAGTACCTAAGGCAACCGAAGGCTCTGGAATCTCTGACTGAGTGAAGATCTCATTACAGTAGCGAAGCTCACCCGGAGTACCCGCAACATCTGGATCACAAACTGGAATTTCTTCCTCTTCTCCCCCGTCATCAGTAATCTGATACACCGTATACTCTGCGACATTACCACTATCATCAGTTGATGCATCCCATGAGAGGACAGCTGACGTTGGAGTTGTTGATTGCACGACAAGATTACTAGGAACAGATGGTGGAGTAGTGTCGGCAGGCAGAGCTACCATTTGATTTGGATCAAAGACAAAGTAACCAAAGGAATACGCTGGTATATAGAGGCTGCCAAGTGTTGTGTCGACATCTTTATAAACAACTGCAGTTTCATTTGCATCGATATACCCATCAGTTTTTAGATTTGTATTACCTCTGCCTGCATAGAGATGATCTCCAGCTATATACGCATAGGTAATTGGTGTCTCAATATTTATAGGTTCATTATTTACAACAAATGGCGCAGTATCTCCAACTTGTCTTAATCCAAGTGAAACTCCTGAAAGGTTCGTAACATAGACAAAATATTTTCCGTCTTCTCCTCTGTATGCATCTACTCGTAAATAAGGATTGGTGTCATCAGAAATAATATCTGTATCGTTTGATGTACTGACTGAGGCATCAACGTATGATGCATTATTTTCAACAATAGTATTCATAAACTGTATTGGCCAATAAGTCATCCGACGAACTGCATCATCTTTATGCGTACCTGCAGCAACCACATCGGTAACGGTATTATTTATTTCATCCCAATCGCCCACACTATCAACAAAACCTTCAGGTCCATCGAGTGTACCAATCGGACCAAATAGATTTGTACTAATTGCATGAATATCAGCTACAGGCACAGTGCCAGGATGTGCTGCATTATAAGCATTAATTGTATTCAAAAATCCACCAACGAATATTGCCTGAAGTAGAGTGTTTGAATACAGTCCTTCCGTTGGTGTCGTTTTTATTTCAGTATTGTACTCAGTAAAGAGAATCTCTTTGCCTGGCATAAGCGCCTGATAATACTCAATAGTATCAATAACTAATTCATTATCATTGATGGCATGGGAAGCTCGAGCGCAATCCATCAAAGCATCAATACCCCCCAAAGTACCACAGACCTGACTACCCGAAGAACCTGAGGGTGGATATGCTACGGGAGGGTAGTAATGAGTCGTAATCGCATCTGCAGTTAAAGTTCCATTTTGCATAGCATTCGCGAGGCCATTATTCCAATTCTTGTAACTAATATTATTATTGAGGCCTACCTTCCAGTAAGGCGCTGCATTGGCAGCAATGACAATTGATGGATCAAAATCACGGATAGCTTGCGCATATGGTTCGACGCGTGCGACATAATCAGCAACTTTGTATAAACCATTTGTACAACCAGTGTCGCAATACCATGCATTGTCTGCTTGTATATAATGTTCTTCACCAAGTTCGACATACTTTACATCTACACCGAGTGCCTTGAGGCGACCAAGTGCAGAAAGCACATCGCTGACTGTGCCCGTTGAAGGATTAATGGTAAACATATTCGTTGCATCAATGCGCGTAGCCATTGGTGCAAAATCTTCCAGATAATTATGTCCAATTGTTGTTTGATTCTGATAGGTGCCTTGACTGACATCTTCAGCATATGAATTATCTGGACTGTATATGAACATTTGACATGGCCAATGCCCATTGCCGTGGTTCAATGCCCCAAGCGGCATAGCAAAAATAGGATCACCAGACAGATCGTGGAGCGACGGGCATGATTTGTACTGATCAGGCACAACGGCATCAATTGGATGAAAAAAATTTGCTTCAGCTCCAGGCATGCGGTAGTTAGTAAATCCTGCTGCGTCAAGAAACGCATTTAGCGTTTCATCATGAAAATCCATCGTATCAAATATTGCTTCCAAATTAACACCGAGTAAATCTGACTCAACCGGTGCATGTACAACATCTGTGATTGCAATCGTTATTGACTCTTCAGCTGTGGCGTCTCCCCAGGGGTAGACGAAGTCAATAACTTGCGCTCCGTTAAAGTTATACCTAAGACTTGTATTAAAAACCACAAAAACTCCAAGTGCAATAATCGCAACTATGAGAAAAAAGAGTTTAACGACATCGTATTGAGGATTTCGTAGAAAATAAAACATTGTAGCTAATTGTATAGTAGCAAATTAGAAAATCACAAGCAAAAACAACCTACGATGCATAGCTTATTTTATTTTCTTCTGAGTTTTGTATGACGTATTTTTTTTGATCAGTGATTTTGCGGACGGTGAATGAAGGAGTCGGGCATTTGGAATAATGCAGTGGCCACCTATCGGACCATCAACGTGTTTCAAATATGGCCGCAGGACTTCATGTCTACCTAGTTTTATGTACCCTTCATTGTAGGTTTGGTTACCTAGCCGATAGACAACATCGGCATCTAAACCAAATTTTTTGCAATATGCGTGAATTTCTTTCTCAAGAGCGATGAGTAGACCATACTGCGTCGTATCCCAAAGCTTCAAAGCTTCTGTTGTTTCAGAAAGCGCCGTTGCATACACATTGATACCTCTATTTTTAAATAGTTTTGCTGCCTGCTTCGCATCTTTACCACCAAAGAATTTCACAAATGTTTTTATGCCTTTTGCTATATGAGGGTGGACACCTCGTATAGGTGAATGCACGGCAGCGAGTTTGCGCGATGTGCCAACAGGAACAGATGAGTGGATAATCGTTAATGTTGGTTTAAATAATTTCTGATAACTTTTAACATGACGTATAAATGTAGGGGTATATGGGATAGCAATATGTATGACATCGTAGTGTTTCTTAGATGCAATCATATGCTTGTACGGGTCATGGCAATCACAGGCTAAAACCTCTTTTAGTGCTTGCCCAACTTCCCCGTATCCAATGACAACTTGAGATCTATGTACCATAGCAAAAGTATACTATAGTTTTTCTTGTCTGATTACCGAACATGCTACAGAGTCCACAGACTATATATTCCCTTAGAATAACTTTTATAGTAAACTTTAAAGCAGTAATGGACACATCGTTAGATACAAGAAAAATCTTAATCGTTGAGGATGAAGAAATCATGCTTAATCTTTTAGGCGATGCACTTGAAAAGAAGGGCTGCGTGGTCTTTAGAGCAAACAATGGTGAGGATGGATTAAAACTTGCCTTGAGTGAGAGTCCTGATTTAATTTTGCTCGATATCCTTTTGCCAAAAATTGACGGACTTCAAGTTTTAAAGAAAATCCGTGAAGGAGCTGAGGCAATAAAAGATGTACCAGTTATTTTGCTGACTAATTTAAATCCTGATAAAGAAGAAATCAATCAAACGATTACCCAAACCTACCCTGCTTACTACCTCGTTAAGTCCAACTGGAACGTCGATGATGTGATTGATAAAGTCCGTGAGCGATTATCTCGCAAGTAATCTTTAATTAAATTAGTTTTATTCTGTCGTCTTACCTTCAAATGCAGATATCTCTGCATTTTCTACTTCATAGCTAATATCTATCGGATGACAGCAGACTTCACAATCCTCAATATAGCTTTGGCTTCCAGCCGATACGTCTAAAATAACTGAGATTTCTTCTCCGCAATATGGGCAATTAAAAAAGTGTTCTTTGGTTTCCATGGTTGTAGTATACAATTGATTGCACAAACAATGTCACATTATTGACTTCATATTCGTCTCACTTAATATAGACCTATGCATAAATATTCAAAAAACTTTTCTATAGTATTTTCTTTTCTCGTAGTAGTACTTACGCTTTTTGGTGTATCACAAGCCAGCTTTGCGGCAACAACCCAAGTAAAACCATTTGAAGTCACTGGCTGGATTCCCTACTGGAGTGTGACTGCAGGCACAACCGTAGCAAATAAAAATTTAACTACTTTAACCTCGATATTTCCTTTCGGCTACGGCGTCAATACTGATGGCACCCTTACTGATCTCGCCAAACTCGCTACATCACCGACGTGGGCAAGTCTCAAGACTAGTGCTAATGCTAAACAAGTAAAATTTATTCCGACGATCACCTGGACAGACGGTACAGCGATCAATCAAATACTCTCTGATAAAACCCTTCGTACCAAACATGTCGACACTATTGTCGCTATGGTTGAAAATGGCAAATTTGATGGCGTCGATATTGACTATGAGAAAAAACTTGCAGTAACGAAAGACAACTTCTCTATGTTTCTAACGGAGCTCAAAGCAAAGCTCGGCAGTAAAACTCTCGTCTGCTCGATCGAAGCTCGCACACCACTTGCATCGTTATATCGTGTCATTCCGACAAACATCCAGTATGCCAATGACTACAAAGCTATCGGCAAAGCATGCGATAGAGTCGTCATACTCGCCTATGATCAAGGCCGTGCAGATTTCGTCTTGAATAATACCAAAGCTGGTGCACCGTATAATCCCATCGCTGATGTTGAGTGGGTAAGAAAAGTAGCAACACTTGCATCTGAATCAATCCCAAAAGAGAAAATCCTCCTCGGTATTCCGACCTATGGATTTAACTATGAAGTAACGATCGCACCGAACTGGTTCAAGAGTTACAAAAAGGTCTCTTCTGCTACCGCTTCATATGCCACCCAAACTGCGACACTCTTTGGTATCACTCCTACGCGCAATAAATCAGGCGAGATGAGCTACTCATTTGCCACTGGATCCACACCCAAAGAAGTCGCAACCTACAAACTACCAAGTACACTCACGAGTGATACATTTGCCAACCGAGCACTCGCCTATGCTAATGCTACCGGCAAAACGTTTACCTTCAACACTGTCTGGTGGAGCGACGCTGATGCTATCAAGCAGAAAGTAACTCTCGCTAAAGAGTTAGGTCTCGCAGGCATTTCCCTATTTAAAATAGATGGCAATGAAGATCCAAATATCTGGGCGATGCTTGCCAAATAAAACTGGGGCTATTGTTGTAGGTAATCTAAAAACGTCATCAAGCTACATAGTGATGTAGCTGCCGAAAATATATGCCACATGCTGTGGTTAATAGTATATCCATATTTGTGTTGCCGTATATAAAATACGACAGAAACTACTGCACATATGATTGCTAGAAAAGCGTATGGAAAATTCCATCGTCCCATAAAAAGTAGATAAAAATTCGATGCCATCAAAAGATACGCAAACGTTACATCTTTAAATGCAAAATATCTTTCTCTTGATAAATGAAAACATGTGGACACAATGAGAACCATACCCATGAGGAATGCATACCAATATATTTGATTAGCAAAAGCTACAGTTAGTGGTACCAAGAAAAACAAATTACTTAAAATTGTAAGTTTCAACATTTGCTTCATTAAATATTGCTCGAATTTTCTTTTATTTTAACTTTCATAGTTAAATCTTAGTAGGAAAATTATCTAAAAGGTAAACCTTTCGTACAACCTACCTAAAGAAGAAACAGTTTGCCTTTTTATTGACTAATAACTTCATTGTAAACCTGTTCTGCTATTTTCTCAGGGCTATTTTTTGTTGTATCTATTTCCACAAAGGCAGAAAAGTCTTTAGACTGTTGCATTTCGTAGGTATAATCAAATCGTTCTCGATTCGGCATTTTATTCCTTTCTTCTCCTCTCTTTTGAATTCTCTCCCACAATACATCCTTTGGAGCAGAAAGATAGTACATAAAAAAAGGCACATTACATTTAGTAACAATCTCCTTCAATTTTTTATCTCGTTCTTTTGTAATACCACTATCGATAACAATACTAACTCCATTAGAAAGAAATGATTCAGTGAGTGAAAAAATTACGTCAAAAGCTATAACATTATACTCATCCGTTGCTTTTGACTTTGTAATTAAATTTCGCACTAAATCAAGACCTACAAATGCTGTATTTTCCATTTTTTCTTTCAGTAAGTTACTTACTGTTGACTTACCTGCTCCTCGTGCTCCATCTAAGATAATAAGTTTTGCTTTCATATTAGTTATAGATAATTTTTTAATTCTTCCGACAGTAAATCAATTGTTTTGAAGGTGATTCCATTCAAACCATATTCTTTTGCTTTGCTAATATTTTTTTCTCCATCATCTATAAAAATTGCTTCATCAGGATTAACCCCAAGCTTTTGAAGAGTTACATCAAATATTTCTTTAGTCGGCTTTTTAATCCCAAGCTCCCAAGAAAATGATACTACATCGAAATAATCCCTTATTCCCCATTTATCTAGTACTGCAGCTTCGAAAACTGTCGTATTTGAAATAAACCCAATTTATATTTTTTCTTAAGATCAAGAAGCAAGTCTCTCATGCCAGCAAACATCGTCGCTTTTTCAATTCCCTCCCTGAATAAATTAATAACGTATTCAATATTTTCTTGATTCTGTTCAATCTTAAATTCTTTTAGAAAATTTACAGCCATATCTTGTTCTGATTTCCATTCATTAAGTTGGACTGAAGCTTCGTACAAATGCATGAAATCAGGTGTCTTTTCAATTCCAAATTTGTCTTGCAGTGACCTGGAAATACCGACATTCTTTGTACCTAATGTTTCCCACAAATCAAAAATGATTGCTTTTACCATAAAGTGAGTTTATCAGACCGGAACTAAAAAGTCCTTTCGGTTTTTCCATAAGACTTTTGTTTTATATAAATCATTGTATCGTATCCACGTGTTACCTGATCACTTATATCAACACCAAGACTAACCAGAAAATCAAAAAGTTCTTTTTGCACTATTTCTGCATCAGCATCTTTGTCCATAATTTTTTCTGCTTCTATAAATGAACCCAAATCTCTAACTTCATCTAAACAAATTTCCATATTCTGATATGTTGTTTTGATTCTTTCTTTGTGAACATGAACTACTTCTTTGTATCCCATGACGAGGAGAGCTTGTTTGAATTCTTTTGAATCAGTGATCTCTGTTTCATGCTCAATAGCATCAAATTCATTCTTATTGGGTTGCTTGAGGGTAAAGATAAATTTTCCATTTGATTCCCGAATTCGTAAAATATTTTTACCCGCCTGAAATTCATCATATGCGCCGTAGTTTTGATCTACAAAAGTAACATCGTCTTGAACAACTGATGCAGATAAGATGCACCCAAGCTCTTGTAGCTTTTCTATAATTTTCTCTTTATCTCTTAATTTTGCTTTTACTTCAATTTCTTTACGCATAAATTATTTTTGGTATCTATCGGGATTTTCCCTCGACTCAAAATTCGCCGCCACTCATTTTAGTCTAGATACCAGCTCGTTTATTTCTATATTGAAAATTATTTGTTGTTTATAATATCTTCGATTTCCATAAGTCTATTATATTTGCAGACTCTCTCAGCACGAACAAGTGATCCTGACTTAATATAGTCACTGGCAAGTCCAACTGCAAGATCGGCAATAAACGTATCTGTCGTGTCACCGGATCGATGGGATACAAACGGAGACCAGCCCTGCTTTTTTGTCAGCTGAATCGCCTCTATAGTTTCAGTCAGCGTGCCAATTTGATTTGGTTTGATAAGCACAGCATTGATCGCCTGTTTATCGATGGCAACTTGTATCCTTTTACTATTTGTCACCGTGAGATCGTCGCCAACGATTTTTATCTTGTCGCCCAATCTTTTTCTCATTTCGACAAAACCCTCCCAGTCGTCCTCTGCTAGACCATCCTCGATAGAAATAATTGGATGTCTTTCGATCAATTCCTCATACCAATCAATTACTTGATTGGTTGTCCTATCTGCGCTTTCTCCGGCAATTTTCAATCGGTATATACCATTCTTATAGAAACTCGATGCAGCCGCGTCTATTGCGATCTTAACCTGGTCTAATGTGTAGTTAGCGACTACAATCGCCTCTTCAATAAGTTCCAATGCCTCTTCAGAGGTTGTGAGTCTTGGTGCAAAACCACCTTCGTCGCCGACACTTGTTGTATAACCCTTAGATTTCAATATCTTTTTTAATGACAAAATGATTTCTCCCGTAGCTTGCACTTTCCGACGGAAAGAATCAAAACCAATGGGAGCAAGCATGAATTCCTGAATATCTAAGCCACTATCAGCATGCTTGCCACCATTAATAACATTAAACATTGGTTGCGGAAGTTTAAAGTTCATGGTACTCCCCAGTCCTCCCAAATATTCGTACAGCTCAACCTTTTGCTCTTCTGCACAAGCACGGGCAAAAGCCAAGGAGACTCCGAGAAGTGCATTTGCACCGAGGCGTGATTTGTTTTCCGTACCATCTCGCTGAATTAGAGCCATATCGAGACTAGTCTGATCAAAGTCTTTACCTTTGATAGACTCATAAATTTCTGTATTTACATTTTCGATAGCTCTAAGTACGCCGAGTCCTCCGTATCTGCTCTGATCGTGATCACGCAATTCAAGAGCCTCATGAACTCCAGTACTTGCTCCGGAGGGGACAGATGCCTTTGCCATCACACCGCGCGAGAGTGTACAGCAAACTTCTAACGTTGGATTGCCACGCGAATCGATAATCTCTTTTGCTGTAACTGATTGTATCTTTGCCATATTATATGCTTTTCAGTTGGTTAAAAGTGACACTACCAGAGAGATGTTTCTCTGCTTCAATGATAATTTTCTCCATCATTATTACCGTTTCGACTGGATACTTGCCTTTTGCTGTTTCGTCCGAAAGCATAACTGCATCAGCACCCTCGAGAATGGCAGTAGCCACATCGGTCACTTCCGCCCGAGACGGTGTAAGGTTTTCTACCATAGAAAGAAGCATCTGGGTAGCGACGATGACAGGTTTGCCTGCTTTTCGTGCTTTTTTAATTATCCGATCTTGTATAAACGGTATCTGTTCGAGAGGCACCTCATTGCCAAGATCGCCACGGGCTATCATAACAGCATCAGCTTCGGCAATAATCTGTTCGAGCGACAGAAGTGCTATAGCTCTTTCTATTTTTGCTATTACCATCTGTCTACCTCCAAAACCATGCACCAATCCTCTACATTTTTCTATATCCTCCGGACCACCAACGAAAGAAACAGCTACGTAGTCAACAGCATGAAGAGCAGCAAATTTTATGAACTCCTCATCATTGCTCGTAATCGATGAGAGTGCTCGAAAGTCATACGTATGACTCTCATTTTCCTGGACCCGAGGACCAGGTAAGTCGATGATAATCGGAATTCGCCGACCACATTCTTTTTCGAGTTGTCGTATAAAAGTGATTTGTTCTGCCCATAGGGCGAGATCGCCCCAGGAAAAGTTAAGTCTCACCACATCTAGCTGGTGACTCACCATCGCCCTTAGGATGTCTGCTTTTTCTGACACCGGACCGAGTGTGACTACAATTTGTGCTTTGGAATTTGTCATGAGGGTACTTGTGATTCAGTCTGGCGAATCTCCTTGTGTATCATATGGCCAGTCTCGTCAATATCATAAATAAGAATCGAGCCAAAGGGTATCTCGATATCTGCTATATTCTCGTCGGAAATGTTCTCAATATATTTGACGAGCGTGCGAAGCGAATTACCATGCGCTACGACCAGTATATTTTTATTTTCCATAACTCGTGGCAAGATTTTTTCTAAAAAATAAGGGACCGCGCGATCATAGACCATCTTAAGCGATTCGCCATTGGGTATGGGATATTCCCAGCCTCGTCGGAGTTTCTTAAATTCTTCTTCGCCGAGAATCTTCTCCATTTCCCATTTATTCTTTCCTGTATAGTCACCATAATCGCGTTCATTCAAAGCGGCAGCGTGCTCTGTTGGTACTTTGTATCGCTTACATACATTGAGCATGCAGGAAAGTGTCTCAATAGAACGCACGAGCATCGAAGCAAAGGCATAGTCGATCTCGATATCTTGTATGAGGAATCCCATATCTTCGGATTTATTGAATCCATATTGGTCCAAATGGCGATCACGCAAACCTGTCCATTTACCGAGCTTGTTCCATTCTGATTCGTGATGTCGTGCCAAGAGAAGTTTGCTTGTCATAGTTTAAGGATTAACAATATTCTCTGGAGTTCTGCCTTCAAAGAAGCTAATAATATTGCGAGCTACAATTTCAGCCATCTGGTTTCGAGCCCCAATACTTGCCGAGGCAATATGTGGAGTCAGAATAATATTCTGTAATTTGAGAAGTCCCGGAACGGTTTTGGGTTCAAATTCAAAAACATCAAGAGCTGCACCGCTAATACTTTTTTCTCTCAAAGCCACCTCAAGAGCCTTCTCATCAATAATTGGACCACGTGAAGTATTAATGAGAAAAGCAGATGGTTTCATAAGTCGAAGGCGTGCTTCATTTATCAGATGCCTTGTCGAATCAAGAAGTGGTACATGCAGACTCGTGACATCCGCCTGGGGTAAAAGCATCTCAATTGTACTACAGTATGTCGCGCCACACTCTTTTTCGATGCGATCATTTCTTGTCACATCAGTATAGATAATTTTCATACCAAGACCCTTAGCATAATAGGCAACTCTCTCACCGATCCGACCGGCTCCAACAAGACCAAGTGTGCTCCCAAGAATGTCTGTACCAATAAACTGCATCGGCGCCCAGCCTTTATACTTTCCTCGCCTGACAAACTCATCAGCTTCGACAATTCTCGCCGCAAGAGCAAGTATGAGAGCTATTGTGTGTTCTGCGACAGCTTCAGTGGAAAGAGGAGCGGGAGCATTTGTTACTGTTATTCCAAGTTTTTTTGCTTCAGCCACATCTATATTGTCGAAACCAGTAGCATAGTTGGCATATAGTTTTATGTTTGGCACATGATGAAATACTTTTGCATCTATCCTGTCAACCAAAAGGGTGAGTACTGCATCATATGGTTTCTTTTTCAAAAATGAAATGAGTTGTTTTTGAGAAAGTGGATAATCCTTTGGATTGATATCCACCGTATATCCTTTTTGCTTCAGCATATTAATTCCAATATTAGGGATTTGTCGAGTTACAAAAATATTTTTTGACATACCTATATTTTAGCAGGTATCTATACAAATTGCTGACTTACACAGGGGAACTAGTAAATGGTATTGTGTGTTCCTAAAGAAAATATTACTGCTCTGTTCAAATCCAGAGCGCGAGTGAAATAGTTCACTCGCTTACCCACCACTCGCTTTGCTCGAGGGTGCC
>CAZLWF010000006.1:0-45595 GCA_964563615.1 uncultured Candidatus Saccharibacteria bacterium
GGAATACCATCGAGGATAAATCGTCCGAGAGACTTGTTATCAGATGCCATTTGACGTTCACCTTGAGTAATGTGAATCTCAACTGATGTTTGATTATCAGCAGCTGTCGAGAAGACCTGAGACTTCGATGATGGGATCGTTGTGTTTCTCTCGATGAGCTTGGTTGCTACACCACCCAAGGTTTCGATACCGAGCGATAGCGGGATCACATCGAGCAAGAGCACATCACGAACGTCACCCTTGAGTACGCCACCTTGGACTGCAGCACCGAGTGCTACGACTTCGTCAGGATTGATAGTGCGGTTTGGTTCCTTACCGAAAAGATTCTTGACTGCCTCAACGATCGCTGGCATTCTCGTCTGCCCACCAACCAAGATTATTTCATTGATCTCATTCATTTTAAACGGTGATGCTTCGAGTGCGCGCTTGGTTATGTCGATCGATCGATCAATGTATTCACGTGCAAGATTTTCGAGTGCTGTACGAGACATCTTCAAGAGCAAGTGTTTTGGCCCTGATGCATCAGAGGTGATAAACGGAATATTAATTTCAGACTCCATCGTCGTTGAAAGCTCATGCTTGGTTTTCTCAGCAGCTTCCTTGAGGCGCTGCAGTGCCAAGACATCTTTGGTGACATCGATACCAGACTCTTTCTTGTATTCATCAGCGATCCAACGAATAATTTTCTGATCAATATCTTCGCCACCCATGTGTGAGTCGCCATCAGTTGATTTGACTTCGATTACATCATCTCCTACTTCAAGTACTGATACGTCAAATGTTCCTCCGCCGAAGTCATAGACAACGATCTTCTCATTTTTCTTGGTATTAAATCCATATGCAAGCGCTGCAGCTGTCGGCTCGTTGATGATACGTTTGACATCAAGTCCCGCGATAGCACCAGCGTCTTTGGTAGCCTTTCTTTGTGCATCGTTGAAATACGCAGGGACTGTGATCACGGCTTCGGTTATTTTCTCACCAAGTTTGGCTTCGACGTCAGCCTTGATCTTGCCCAAGACCATTGCAGAGATTTCTTCTGGACGCATCCATTTATCGCCAAGTTTTACTTCAACGCCACCAGTAGAGCCTTTCTGAATTTTGTACGGAATAGTCTTGGCATCTTTCTGGATTTCAGCATCGTCGAAATTGTGACCCATGAAGCGCTTGATGCCATAGACTGTATTTTCAGGATTGGTAACTGATTGGCGTTTTGCCAAAAGTCCCACCATGCGCTCACCGTTTTTGGCTTGCGCAATAATCGATGGTGTTGTTCGTACGCCTTCGATGTTTTCTATAATTTTTGGCTGTCCTCCTTCGATGATGGCAACAGCACTGTTTGTCGTACCCAAATCGATTCCAATTATTTTTGACATATATTATTTAAATTATTGCTAAATTTATTGATATTTTAGTAATTTATCAAGTATTTCGTGGTCGCGAAATACTTGTACAAATTAAATATACCTGATAGCATAATGGTATGTCAAGCAAAAATGACTTTTCTAGGAAAATTCTGAGAATATTAAGCGAAAAACCAGCTATTTCCTTACCAGAACTAGTCAAACGTATCAACCCTTCGGATGGCACTAAAAAGCCCGTATACGCTATTACACGCTCTCTCAAAAGCCTTACAGAATCTGGCTTTGTTGATAGTGTTTCTTCAGGTCAAAATGACTATGCCAGATTGACCAAATCTGGCAGAGTTAAAGCTAATAGCTATAAACTAGAAGCCAAAAGCTCATTAGTAAATCCAGCTTGGGATGGCAAGTGGCGCATTATCCTCCTTGACCTACCAGAAAGTCGTAAAAATGAGCGAGAAGCCCTTCGCTACCTCCTCAAAAAAGCTGGTTTTGTTTTACTCAAAAATTCTGCTTGGATTTCACCGTACCCTTTCGAACATTTATTTACGAATATAAAAAAAGACCTCGGCCTTTCGACCGAGATTATGATTATTGTAACTGAGACACTTGATAGTGAAACTGAGAAGGAATTACATGGTTTGTTCAGACAATAAAAAATCCGTAAGAGCATTTCTGTTCTTACGGATCATCTCGTTTCCTATTTGTGTGAATTTTATCTATCGTAGATACCAATTACCTTTTTATCAGATGGAATTTCATATTGCGCCGGCGTACCATGATCATAATTAAGCATTGCTACTTCCTTCAGACCGTAAGTATTGTCATCTCTTTTACTTAACCTTACAAAGTAATGAGGCTCGTGTGTGTACATTGCTTGCACGAAACCCATTGCCACATCACCAGCAATGTACACATTTTCTCTGTGCTTTATTGACCCCATTGTATTAACTTCAATTATAGCCCTGAACACAGGGTAATTTGCACTGGAATCAGGATCATATGAAGTTGTAACCTGAAGGATTTGACAATCTATTGTTTTAGATTTATCAGCCGTTCCACAGCTTGCTAAAACAACAATTAAAAGCAAAGCAAAAAACATTTTTTTCATGTCGAAAGTTTTTATTTTTGTTAGGAAATCTTGAACGTATTATTACACAATCAATTATATTTGTCAATAAATAAAAACCGTCTCAAAATTGAGAGACGGCTGAAACATTTTCTCACCCCGCACTACACCCGCTGCAGCAAATGCGCTTCTTATTGGCAATATGGACCAAACGTATACCCCCGAATTAAGTTGCACGTTTGTTTTGGGCAGATTTATCCCGCCATGAATTCGACCATAAAGCAGAACTTCGCTGTCTAAAAAAGTAACGAATGTTTGCCGCCAACACACGGTTATTTTGAAAACGTTATCAAAATAACTTATAGCATTATAAATCTTTCAGTGCAAACACATTCACTCTCGCTGGACGAATGATTTTATCCCCTAGCTTGTAGCCTGACTGCGTGATTTGGGCGATCGTATGATCTTTGCTCTCGTCGTCAGTAGGAACATTTTCGATTGACTGGTGAATATTTGGATCGAAGGCATCGCCAATTTTTGTATCGATTGGAGAAACGTTGTAGTCTGCCAATACTTTCAAGAGTTGCTGATGGATATATTCAACTCCCATACGCCAATTCTTATCCACCTTCTCCCAGGCGTCTTTGTTGGCAAATGCCATATCGTACGAGTCGAGTACTGGTAGGAAATCCATAATAAGCCGTTCGCGACTGTAGGCTAGCTTATCTTTTACACGCGTTTCTTCATCCCGCTTGTAATTGATAAAATCTGCCCGCTCACGCTGGAGTTGCGCTAAATATTCTTCTTTTTCTTTTTTACAATCTTTTAAATCTTTACGGAATTTCTTGAGCGTTGCTTTAATATCTTCTTCGCCATCGTCATTAAAGACAAATTCGACAACATCATCGACAGCCTCTTCGGTCTCTGGTATTTCCTTTTTCTCTTCTTGGTCGTCTTGCATATGAGTCATTATACTTATTTGATATTGTTTTTCAAACAAAAACTCCCTCTCGGGAGTAGTTGATTTTGAAGTTAGCGCTGACCACCTAGGTCGCTCCGCTCTTTGGAAACCCACGGTTTTCCAACGCTCGTAAACTCGCTGCTTCCTCCACGTGGAAACCGGAGTTTCCCCGACCCCCTTTTCACACCACGGTGGTTAATAAAAAATTCTTCCATTATGGAAGAATTTTTTAACACTAACGTTTTGACCACTGTGGAGCTTTACGAGCTTTCTTAAGACCGAATTTACGTCGTTCCTTGGCTCGTGGGTCACGCTTCAGGAAACCTAGTTTTTTGATATCAGTTTTTCTATCTTCTTCGAGAATAACAAGCGCGCGTGCAATACCGTGGCGCAATGCTTCTGCCTGACCATGAATACCACCACCAGTAATAACTGCGGTAACTTCGTATTTTGCTACGACACCAGTTTTATCAAGTGCAGCTGTTGCAATACTTTTATGCTCAGTGGTAGGGAAATATTCTGTATACTCTTTACCATTTACTATCATTGAAAATTTACTTCCTGGTGTCAGTCGAACACGCGCGCTCGCAGTCTTGCGGCGACCAATAGTTTCTGTATATTTCTTTGTTGTTTTTTCTGCCATAAATTTATTCGGTGATAATAACATGCTTCATAATCTTGCTTCGGAGCTTGTTTGCTGGAATCATTCCGTATATTGCTTGCTTGAAAATTTCTGCATGACCTTTACGTTTGATTATTTCGCCCATACTTTTTTCAGAAAAACCTCCAGGAAAACCAGTGTAGTTAGCGTACATGGTCGTGAGCAATTTCTTAGGTGTAAGCGCTGCTTTAGAAGCGTTCGTTATCGTTACCATTACATTTACGACTGCATTCTTCTTTGAGCCTACTTCATTTTTACCAAGGAGAAATACTGCTGCTTTACTTGCAACTCGTCCGACTGATTGGTTTGTGGCATCGATAGTGTGGTTCATAGCGTTTGTATACTAGCGTAGTATTTAAAATTACACAAATTCAATAATAGCCATCTTACTGCTATCGCTTAGGCGTGGCGGCAATTTCAGAATACGAGTATACCCACCATTTCTGGTTTTATACTTTGGCACAATCTCGTCAAAAAGCTTTTTGACTTCTGTTTTTCGATTGATAAGCTTCGCAATAACGAGGCGCTTGCTACCAGTATTGGCTGTTTTACCTTTGGTAACAATCTTCTCAACATATGGGCGAAGCTCTTTGGCTTTAGCAAGTGTTGTCGTGATTCTCCCATGAGTAATAAGCGAAAGTGCGAGTGACTTCATAAGTGCACTTCTTGCTCCTGTTGTTCTTCCAAATTTTCTGACGTTATTGTGGTGTCGCATACAAATACATTAAACTGACAATTATTTAAGCGTAAGGCCGTAATTTGATAATATTCGCTTAATTTCTTGGATTCCCTTTTCGCCAATACCCTCGATCTCCAAGAGATCGTCTTTTCGCTTGCGGGCAACGCCACCAATCGTTCGGATATTTGCAGCGGTAAGAGCGTTTAGGGTTCGAGATGAAAGGGTGAGCGTATCAATACGAGTTTTTAGAACTTCAGCAACATCCTCTTTGTTGTCAGCATCAGTTTCAGCTAGAGCAGGAGCAGCATCATCTGCTTTGCGTGCTTTTACTGTCACTGGTTCTGTCTCTTCTTCAAACTTGAAGTCAAATATTGCCTTAAGCTGTATGATCATGATTTCAATTGATTTCTGGAGTGCTTCGCGTGGCGATATTGTGCCATCAGTTTCGATTACCATACGAAGACGATTGTGGTTAGTCTTATCCCCTACGCGCATGTTTTCAACTTCATAACCAACACGGCGAATAGGACTATAGATTGCATCTAGTGCGATCGTACCGATTTCAGTTTTGTCTTTTTGATGTACATCCTTTGGGACAAAGCCAAGACCTTTTTCAATACGTAGTGTCATGCTGAGTTTTACTTTGCCTGTGATTTCACAAATATACTGTTCAGGTGTGAGTACTTCAACCTGTCCAGGGCATGTGATATCGGAAGCTGTAATAACTTTCGGACCTTTGACTTCTAGTGTTACCTCTTGAGATTCATCGCTTGAAATTTTGAAGCGAACTTTTTTCAAATTAAGCAAAATCATAATGACATCCTCTTTGACGCCTTCGATTGTAGAAAATTCATGCGAAACACCTTCGATTTTTATCGAAGTAATAGCAGCTCCAGAGAGCGAGGAGAGGATGATGCGCCTTAGGCTGTTGCCGAGCGTGTGGCCATACCCAGGGTAGAGATTATCAATCTCATATACTCCTTTGAGGTCAGTCTCAGAAACAACTCGAGGCTTTGACGGTAACATGATGTTATGATCAGACATACGTTATCAAAAAATTAATTAATAATAGTTAACGACTATAAAATTGAAGCACAGCGGAAAAGTTAAGGACTGGATCGCTGCCTTTTGGTATACCGACTACTTTGCCTTCCATCGATGTTGGATCAAATGAAATCCATGATGGCGAAGTGTAATTCTTAAGCTTCTTATCAAGTTCAGCAAAAAGCACACTGCTGCGACTGCCTTCACGAATAGTAATGACGTCACCTTTCTTGATATGCTGTGATGGTACTGTAGTACGCTTGCCGTTAACTACCATATGCCCATGAGAAACGATCTGACGTGCAAGTGATCTGGTGTGTGCAAGTCCCATGCGATAGACTGCATTGTCTAAACGACTTTCAAGTAGCTCATATATTTTCTCTGTTGTTGGCACACCTTTGACTGCTATTGCCTTATCAACATAGTTTCTAAATTGTTTTTCAGCTATACCGTAACTAAATCGAATACGCTGCTTCTCCAAGAGTTGCGCACCGAAATCAGAAAGCTGCTTTGGTCGCTTGTCGCTTCTAACTCGCTTGCCTTCTGAAACTGAAAATTTCTGCGTTTGACATTTTTCAAACACATGTGAGCCTAATCGTCTGCAAATTTTGTATTTTGGTCCTGTTATCATAAAAATATATTACACTCGTCGTGGCTTCTTTTGCTTTGGGCCATTGTGCGGCACTGGCGTCATGTCTTTAATACCAGTGAGCTCAAATCCTCGAGCCATAAATGCGCGCACTGCTGATTCCCGACCAGAGCCAACACCTTTAATAATCACGTCAAAGTCTTTAATACCAAGCGCCAATGCTTTGTCTGCCAATACTTCGCCGACTTTAGCAGCAGCAAATGGTGTACCTTTCTTGGCGCCTTTAAAACCAAGAGACCCTGCTGATGACCAAAAAAGCGTATTGCCTGACTTATCGGAAAGTACTACCTTCGTATTATTAAATGTTGCCTCAACGTGGAGCGTTGAAGACACTACCTTTTTCTTTGGTACTTTTGGTGATGCAGCTGCTTTGACTTCTCCTTCAACAGCAGTTTCTGCATCTTTCTCTTTGGTTATAATTTTTTTCTTTCCCATACTAAATAATTATTGATTAGGTTTTCTCAGTCTTACGTCGGCCTGATGCCATGGTCTTTCGGACATTGCCTCGAATAGTTCGGGAATTCGTCTTGGTACGCTGGCCTCGAACAGGTAAACGTCTCATGTGGCGGACACCTCGGTACGCTTTGATATCTTTAAGTCGTTTGATATTTGCAGCGACTTCACGTTTCAGGTTGCCTTCGATTTTTAAACCTTCAACGATTTTTCTGATTTTATTTTCTTCATCAACGGTAAGCGTACCCGCTTTAATATTGTGAGCGATCTTGACTTCGTCCAAGATAGATCGAGCTCGAGAAATACCTATACCAAAGAGAGACGTCAGTCCAATCTCCAATCGCTTTTCATTCGGAATTGTAATACCAAGAATTCTCATAATTACTGTTTTTGCTTATGCTTTGGGTTATCACAAATGACGCGAAAATGGCCTTTTCTGCTAACAATTTTACATTTCGCACACATTTTTTTTACCCTTGAGCGTACTTTCATAATAAAATGATTAATCAATTGAAAATTAAGGGTATGTCCCTTAATTAGTAACTTACTTTCACACCATGAATGAGTGAGAGTACATAATACCCTACTTATAATCTTTTGACAATACGTCCTTTGCCTCCGTATGGATCGATGACAACTTCCACCTTATCTCCAAGCAATACCTTGATTCGGTGCATTCGCATTTTACCGGAAAGGTAAGCCAACGTTGGCTCTCCTACCTCATCAAATGCCACACGAAAAAGCGTATTTGGTAATGCTTCTGTGATAGTTCCCATTCGTATTTCTTCGCTTTTTTCACTCATGTTTTAAACAAATACAACCTTAACAAAAATAACTAGAAGAGTCAAGTAATATATGGGTATAATTCCACTATTCACTTAATATTACATGAATAGCCTCGCGCTTACTTGGAAATGTCGTCTGCCAAAATGGCCGCAGTACGACCAATGCGCTATCAATATTTTTGTAGGTACTCATAATACTTTCAAAATCTCTTTTTTTCTTATCAAGTAAGCTATCAATGATTTCTTCACTTGAAACATCCCATACAATATTTGTTTGACCACTCAAAGAGAATGAAACTGATGTAGCAGATTTTGGATTAATTGTTGCTTTATTAGTAAGCGTAAACGCCAAGGAATCTAGATTTGGAATAGTCACTGGCAATTCATCGAAGTTAGGAACTAATGATTTAGCAATAGTCTGATAGAGATCTGTTTTTTTAAAGATAAATGCCTGTGCACTGCCACTTGCAGTAACAGGTATAGCAGTTTCAGATGATTGAGTAGGCGGCACTTTTGAATCAAGAGTAACAAACAGTGCATCATCAAATAGTATGAATCCTTCAGGTAATTCATTACGAATACGATCAGCAAGCGTTTTCTCTAGCTTGGTAGATACATCAGTATATGCTGCTGTTGCAGCTTCTGGAGTAATCGTATTGACCGGGCCTGAGGTACCACCTGTTATTTCTGTTTTTGATCTACCATAGTAGCCTGTATATTTTGATGTACCCTTAAAACCAACGATAGTGAAATCCGTCAAACCAGTATTGTAGTCTGGGCCAGGCTCTGTGGCTGTCACAGCAATTTCAACCTGGCCTGGAATCTTTTGTCCATTTTTAACTGTCTGTCCAGGGATAACGACTGCTGTATCAGTAAAGTAGATTTTATTATTAGACGCCGCTTCTAACCTCGTATTAATCAATAAATTTTGTGGAGATGCGCTGTAGGCATTATATAAAATCACGCGTCCTGTGGCTTTCTTGCTTTCAGTTGTACTACTGGATGCAGGTACATCGACAGTCTGATCAGCAGTTATGGCCATAAGCTGAAATGGCAATGTCGGCATAACAGCATCTTTGTTGGCAGTAAAATCACTGGCTAAATCAAGGGATACTGTTTTTGGCTTTACCGTTACTGTTGCACCTGAGAAAAGGAATGAAAGTGCGAATAGCAAGATAACGACGGTAAGTCCGGCTACTGTCCAGAGCATGGCCCCCGGATGAAGTTTTCTGCCTGCTGGCAGCCTTTGAACTGGTGGTACTGGTTTCGATAATGGAACAGGGGTGGGCATTGCTGCTTTTGGCATCATTGGTTCAAATTGCGAAGGTGTTTGTGGCAAAGGTGAAGTAACCTCTTCAACAGGAACAGTTTTTTGTGGTGTCATGCCACTTAAATTTTTATTTGTTGCTTTTGCCAATTCAGAAAAAAATACTGACGGCTCACGTTTGTTTGATTTGACCATGTCTTCAACAATTTTTTTAGGCATAGTTCTATTTTACACCTTTTATTCGAGTAAGGAAAATAGTTTCGAGCATTATTGCCAGATCTCTCGGCATATCCGAACCAAAATGAATATACTCACTCACTAGTTGTGGTGTAAGTGTTACTATTTTAAACGTACTTTTAGTGCTTGTGTATTGATGGAATTCCTCAGCATGTAGTGTATCAACAAACCAGGAGACCGTGTCGCGATCAGCTGTCATAAAAATAGTATCTGGTAAAGTAAACTCTTTATTAATGTCTTCCAAGGAATGCTGGAACTGTGCTAGCCACTCTACGCGGGCTTCTGCTAGAATTTTTGCCAATTGATCAATTGTATTTTTCTCTAATTTCATGTCTGCATACATGCGGTAGAGCGATAACGCTTCCCCGCCTGACTTACCGAGAGCTTTACTGATTTTCCTAAGTAAAAAGTTCTTACCAAACGGAAAAGAAACTGACTGTAATAGTAGATCATTTTTAACAATCGATATGTCTGTTATTTCTCCTCCAACATCTACAAGTAAAAACGTATCTTCATTCATAAAAAGATCTCGGAGTGTAATAAATGATGCAAACGCAAATGTATAATACGATATGTGCCTATTATGAAAATGTTTATGAATAATATTTTCTATCGACTTAATAACAACCTCTGGAGAAAAGCTCAAAAAAAGCGTCATGGATAGCTCCCGAGCATGCTTACCGATCGGATCTTTGACGCTGTAACCGTTTAAGGCAACTTCGATGGTCTGCTCTTCAATTGTACGAACAGTTTGTCCGAGTTCTTGGTATTTATTTACTTGCTCACTTTGAAATAAGGCAATTTCCTTGTCTATCAATTCTTGCGCAAATTTTTTTGTAAAAATAAACGGTGTATTTTTTGCAAGGGTTACCACTCTTGTCTGTGATGCATACCACGGAGACGCAAGGACGCAGTAGATAGCACTCGGCGCGCCAAGCTTTGCATGAAGTATATCAATCACCACTTCCTCGAGTGATTTGAGCATCATTTCAAGAAAGATTTCAAAGTTAAGATCTTCCTGGAAAATCAAATCTTTGCGAGTGGTATAGATAATACTCGGCAATGTTTTGCCTTGACCATTAGAAGGTTCTTTGTATTCAACAAGCGCGCCACCTACACTTGATGATCTGATATCAAGAATAAGCACACGATTGCCCCTACCACTTGATGAAGAAAAAAATCCCATACGATACATAGAGTATAGCAAACTCTACATCAATAGGAAGTGACAGCTACCCAAGGGTTGCTTTAATTCGACGAATACCTTGCGATGATGCTTCTTCTTTTTGAATTTTAAATATGCCAAGCTCGCTCGTATTGCCAACATGCGGGCCACCACAGAATTCTTTTGAAAAATGGCCACCGTTTTTATCATGCACGAGATAGATACTTACCATATCGCCGTACTTTGCACCAAATTCCATCTCAGCACCAAGCTTTTCTGCCTCAGCTTTTGGCATTTCGCACCGTTCAACAATTAATCCTTCCTTGATTTTGGCGTTCACAATATCTTCAACTTGCTTTTTCTCTTCATCGGTCATCTTCCTGTCAAAGGAAAAATCAATGCGCAATCGCTCTTCAGTAATGTTACTACCGCGCTGTTTTACTTCTTTGCCTAAAACTTGTTGAAGCGCAGCAAGAAGTAGATGGTGTGCCGTATGAAGCTTGATAGTCTTCTCATTATGGTTAGCAAGACCGCCCTTAAACATTCCAACAGAGGCAGTCTGAGAAAGTTTCTGATGTTCGGCCATTTTTGTATTAAAATCTTCCACATCAATCGTCTGTCCTTTTTCTTTAGCGAGTTCGAGTGTCAGTTCAATCGGAAAACCATAGGTCGTTGCTAGGATAAATGGATCGATACCCTTTTCAAATTCTTTAAGACCTATATCTATAGTATTATTAAACTGTTCAAACTCTGCTTTCAAAATTTCAACACTTATTGTAGTTACAACTCCGGGATATGTTTCTTTATATATATCTCCAAAGATATTCACAACTTCAATCAAAATATCATTAGAGATTCCTAGAAATGCAGACCGCACGCTTGCGCGTCGTATCAACCGACGCAAGATATAGCCTCTATCTTTGTTTGATGGAATAACACCATCAGAAATAAGAAATACTGAGGTTCTAATATGGTCAGCTATTATCTTAAGATATTTATCAGGATACTCTCCGGTAGTTTTTAGATTTGATTTTAATTTTTCGAAAATACGAATAAATAAATCAGTTTCATAGGCAGTTTTTTTACCTTGCATGACTGCTGTAATACGCTCAAGTCCTGCACCTGTATCGACATTTCTTTGAGCAAGTTTACCAATCACCTTTCCATCTTTTTTCTCGTATTCCATGAACACATCATTCCAGATTTCTATGACATCTTCTTTTTTTACTGCTTGGATAAATTGTTCTTGGGTGAGATCGCCGACAGTGCCAGTCACATCGTAAAACATTTCTGTACACGGACCGCAAGGACCATTCTCTCCAGGACTCCACCAGTTGTCTTCCGCTGGCAGTGCGTAAATGCGATTTTCAGGAATGCCCAAACTCATCCAAATAGTTTTGGACTCTTCATCAAACGGAGCATTTTCATCACCTTCAAATACAGTCACATAAAGCTGACTAGGGTTGAGTCCTAGTCCCTCTTCTTTCGATGTCAGAAATTCATAACTCCAACTGATTGCCTCTTTTTTAAAATAATCTCCAAGCGACCAGTTACCCATCATTTCAAAAAAAGAAAAATGACGATTGTCGCCAATATCTTCAAGATCGCCCGTGCGGACGCATTTTTGAATATCTGCTATTCGCTTCCCTGCTGGATGTGGCTCACCGAGAAGATACGGTACGAGCGGTTGCATACCTGCCGTGTTGAAAAGCACTGACGGATCGTTCTGGGGCACTAAGGGCGCAGATGGAATAATGGCATGGCCGCGCTTTTCAAAAAATGCCAAAAATCGTTTTCTAATTTCTTCAGATTGCATAGACATAAAATACCATACACATTGAAAAAAGCTACCCTCGTTTTTACTTTTATTGCAACCACTTTTTGTATTCTTCTGCCATAACTTCGAATCCTTTTGATGAATCAGTAATTTTCTTTTTGCCATCTACCATTTCAATAGTGGCATTGAGGTTAACAGATTTTTTTGATATCGGAATTTTTTTCATATATGCAGTACGTTTCTGCGCTAGTTTTATTTGCTCTTTTGCAGATCTCGTGACAGATTCGATATATGCTGTAGACGATAATTTTTTACCGGTAGCTATTTTAACAAATTCTGCATATGACTTTGATCCTGCGTATTGCCAGACCTTTGTCATTTCTTTGCCCACATTTGGATTATCTACAATATAATTATATTTTTTATAGAAATATTGTCTCCATTGTGAAAGCGAAAGTTCAGCTAAGCCATATCCGTGATAGGAACAAATACTTTCCCATGAATAAATATGCGGCACATTGAGTACACTCAAAGAATCCTCTGATCGATCAAAAAATTTACGATACACTTTCCTAGCAATAAGTTTAACTTTATCCTCGGTAAGATTTTTAGTTTCGTAAATCTCTTTTTCAAAATACATGACATACATAATACCCATCATATTAAGTGGCATTAATGGCTCCATAGTCTTGATTTTCTTTTCGTATAGGGATATAGGATAGCTATCTCCAGTAGTATTTTTTGCATATCTTATTTTCCACTCAATACTCGAAAATAAAGTATCTAGAAACATACTCTGCGTCTCTGCCCACGCAGTCGACATTGGAGCATATTCATGATTAACAGCTACATCTTTCATTTTAGAATTTAAAAGATGTGCTGCGTGTCCACCTTCATGGAAAAGTGTGTTATAGCCTTGGACTCCTGAGCCTACTTGTCCATTTACTACATTACACGTGAATTGAGATATGCCTGGTATATACTTTCCATCTTTAAAAGTAACCATTTGTGGCCAGTGACAAAACCCATTATTCCACTTCCCTTTTCTATCCAGCAAATCAAGGACAAGTTTACCTTTCTGGTAATCAATCCCTAATGATGAGAATGATCTACCCCAACGCAAAAGTGCTTCTTCAAACTGAAAATATTGATCTTCTTCCTTTGTAAAACTGCCACTCATCATATAACCGAAATTCCATGGTTTACGAAGTCCTTTTTTAGTTTTTTCAAGTTTACGGATATTTTTAAATCCATATTTTGTTTTTTGGTAAATAGTATCAAAAATACTAAATAGCTCTTTCTTTGTCATTCCTTCTTCGATGAAAACTTTATAATCGTAGAAATCAGTATAACCAAGACTTGTGGCATATTTATTTAGCAAGGAAACTAGCTGAACATATTCTTTAAGATTTGTATCAGTTAATTTTTCAAGACTATAAAATAGTGCTTTTCGTATTTTTTCATCAGGGTTTGTACGCACACTCATTCTCATTTCATTTTCTGATGATTTTACGAATGTATTTGTCTGCGGATCAATGTAGCCTTCCTTACGTTTTGAACGACGCAACATTATTTTTGATTCAAGCTGCGTAATTTTGTCTTTTATCTGTAATACTTCTTTAGGGATTTGATATCGTTCGAAAAATGTTTTCCACAACTTTAATGATTCTTTAGTTTCATTTTTTGCAGACAATAGAAATGCATCTACTAAATTTGAGAGTGTTTCATTAGACCTGAAAGCATCACGTGAAATTTGTGCTTTATCTTTTGCCTTATCAATACTATGGTCTCCCATATATGAGATCCAAAATAATTTTTCGTAATTTGCATGTAACTGACTATATTCAGTATTTAGAAATGTAAGTAAATCTGTTGCAGAGTCAAATTTTGCTTTCATATCTTAAGTATAACAAATATTTATAATTTTTTATTTAACTATACCGCCGCCCATGCATACATCTTTATCATAGATAACAATGGATTGCCCTGGAGAAACTAAAATTTCCTTAGCAAAAATAACTGTGGCATTACTAGCTTTATTGCTCGTAACTGTACAAGGTACCTGTTCACCATGATAGCGAATCTGAGCTGTATACTTTTTGTTCATTTTTGGTATTTCTGATATCCAATTCACTTGTGCAATGTCTATGCTAGTTTTCTGTAATACATCACCATTAGAAAAAGTGTTTAGCGAAGTTGCAACCGTAATTGTATTTGTTTTCATATTTTTAGCAACAACATAGTAGGCTTTATCAATTGCTGATTTCTTAGTAACAGCAAAGCCATGACGCTCGCCCAATGTATAGAAGACAGCACCATCATGTGTGCCGATGATATTGTCTTTTGTATCAAGTACGTTCCCTGTTTTCTTTGGAATATAGTGCTCTATGAATTCTTTCATATTCAAAGGTCCTAAAAAGCATACTCCTTGGCTATCTTTTTTTGTGGCTGTAGGAAGTTTGATTTTCGCTGCAATTTTTCTGACCTCTGTTTTTTTGAGATGTCCTATGGGGAAAAGTGTATGTTCTAAATCTTTTTCTGTCAGTGTCCAAAGAAAATAGCTTTGATCCTTAGTAGTATCAACACCAATTTCTAGTATCCTCTGTTTACTATCTACTGTTTGTTTTTCACAAACCTGCGCATAATGCCCAGTTGCTATATAATTCGCACCATAATCTTTTGCAAACTGCCAAAATACACCAAATTTAACTTCACGATTGCACATGACATCTGGGTTTGGTGTTCGTCCTTGTCTATATTCTTCGATCATATAATCCGCAACACCCTTTTTATACGCAACTTCCCCATCGCACTCAAGAAATGGGATATCTAGGTGAGCGCAGACCCGCATAGCATCTCGTCGCTCGTCCCGCCATGTACATTCGATAAAGTCCGGCTGCCACGTACGAATAAAGACCCCAACGACGTTGTAGCCTTGTTCTTTTAACAGATATGCTGAAACTGAGGAATCTACACCACCTGAAACTCCCACAAAGACAGTTTGTTTTTTCTTTACTTTCACGCCAACACTATAACTGTAATACTGCTGGACTGCAATTGCTATAAACTCATAAGCTTTTTATACAACTCAAACGTCGCGCGCGCATCAGCAAGCGCCGTATGCGCGCGAGTATTTTCAATTTTAAACACTTCGCATAATGAGCGAAGTGAGAAACGATTGATATCGTCTCGCTTCTTAGCTTTAGCGAAGGCTATAGAAATCGTATCGAGCTTGTGGTAATGCATTTTATTCTCGACGCCAGTTGTTGCAAAAGCCTTGGTAATAAAAGCAAAATCAAAGGGTAAATTATGTCCTACCATGATTGCATCTTTGGTCTTATTGGCAAAGATCTGCATTGCTTCAGCAAGTGTGTACCCCAGTACCCAGTCAGCCTCGTTGTACCCATTAATTCGAAGCGCAGTCTTGTCTGCATCTTCAATCCTTGCAGGCTTTATCTTTAATTCAAATTCTTCGACAATATCATATACCTCGCCATTACTAACACTTGGTGTTTGCGAAACAATAACACAGCCAAGCTGAATAATCTCATGCTTTTCAATATCAAGTCCTGTAGTTTCAGTATCTATAAAGGCTAAGTTTTGTGTATGCATATATTAGTTTAGGTATTTAGCTTTGTTAGCTTTATGCTCATCAAAAGTTTTTGCGTAATGTATCACCCCGTCGTTATCATGGAGGTAAAAGAGGTACGGCGATGCACTAGGCTCTAGTGCTGCTTTGATTGCAAGCATTCCTGGGTTAGCAATTGGGCCAGGTGGCAGACCAATATGCGTGTAGGTATTATACAATGAATCACTTGCAAGATCTGTAAGCGTCAATTCGCTGCTAGTTTTCTTTGTCACATAGCCCAAGGTTGCATCAACCTGAAGCGGCATACCAATCGCTATCCGGTGCCAAAGTATACCAGAAATGACATCTCGATCATCATCACCGCGTGCTTCACGTTCAATAATAGAAGCCATTGTTATAATATCTTTTTCCGTATGACCGCTCGAGGCTATAGCTTCTGCAAGTGTTGAAATTTTTTTTGTAAAAGTATTTTCAAGCGTACTCGTTAAAAATGCTGCGTCACTATATGGTGAGACAAAATATGTATCGGGAAACAAATAACCTTCTTTGCCTTTCGTTAATTCATCAAAAGCTGCCAAATCAAAATATGGGAATAACTTATCAAATGTTTGCCCTATTTCGCTATTAGTAAATCCTTCAGGGATTGTGACCTTTGTTGCAGTAATAGCAAAATTGCCTTCTACCATATGCTTGGCTACAGTATAGACTGGTTGCGCACTGCCAAAATAATAATCTCCAGCGACTATGCTGCGATCACCTCCATTAAGGACAACAAAGAATTGAAACAGAGGAATTGATGCAATGATATTATTTTTCTTTAATTCTTCACTAACATGCATCAGACTCTCACCACGCGACACGCGAATAATTGAACCTTGAGTAAAGGTTGCCGTTGGTACAAATATAAGGAAAATAAGTCTTGATGCAAATAAAACGATAACAAGTAAAACAAACTGTCGAATAAGAAAATGCAAGTTACTTTTATTAAAAGTACGGGGTAACATACTATGCTCATTTGTAGGATTTTCTTCGAAAGACATAGGTTAGAGTGGCAAATTTTGTGGAGGTTCAATTTTCTTTGATTCAATACGGCCAAATGAAGGCGTCTCAGACACACGACCAGGAAAATGAAATAGTGTTGCCAGTTCCTCACTCGAAAGAACAAGTGGTTTTCTCGAAAGATGCTTTCCTGCTACTTTTTTACTACTGTGTGGTGCATTGAAATAGGATCGAAGCCTATATGCTTCAAACATTTCCAATTTAAGCGCAGCTTTACGAGCACCACTTCGGTCTTGCCACGGATAATCAAAATCTGTTGGGTTGCGTGGCTTGAAGCCATTTAAGGTATTTGAATTGTACTGCTTAAACATACCAAGCAAGCCAACAATGTTGATCGGATTAAATTTATCTTTCTCTGCCAAATAAATCGCTCTGATTCCTGTATCGAACGCTGGCTTTTCAATATGCCGATCAATAGCAGTAATCACATCTTGCTGAGTCTTTGTAAGGTTCAGTGTCGATTTTATCTTTTCATCACCAGTTACCAATAATCCATCTTTGACGATTTTTTGGATTTCTTCTTTTGCCAATCCTTGCCAATTACGGCCACCAAACATCTTGCCTGGCTCTGAAAAACGCTTTGAATGAACTTGGATAATAATCTGAAGCCATAATTGTTCACCTTTGCCGAGAGAGCCCATAAACTCAATCATTTGCGTCATAGGATCGATTTGCTGCTCAGGATCTAGACTACTCGTGCTCTTGTCTAATCCATAGTCAACATATGTTTTGATTGGATAAACATCAGGCTTGGTAAATTCGAACTCAGTGCCCCACATGCTCCATGCATTTGTTTTCATTTCATGCGGTATGCGATCAGTGTAGTCTTCAACAATCTTAATCTCAGCTTGGGGATACTGGGCATAGATCTGGGATTCAACCAAGCTTTTGAAATTTAATGGGATGCGGATAAAGAAAAACACATTGCCATCAATCGATACAATTTCAAGCGAAAACCACATCAGCACTTTTCCAAGATAATATTTTGCATACCATGTACCCACGCCGCCACCTTGATGGAATGCATTAACAAGCGCTATTTCCATAGCTTGAGGAGATTTAAATACATCACGAGGCAAACGGATTTCTAAGAGTGTCCATTTGAGGCCCGAAATAAAACTGAGTCGTACATAGCGCAGCCACGAATGCCATGCTACGAAAACCAACACAATTGGAAACCAAATTGGCGCCAAAGATGAAATAAAGAAAAGTAATTGTACGAACGTTCCACCAACAAAACTCGGATCCATATATGTAGAGTATACTATGTTTTATTTATTTAAGATAAGCGGAAGCTGGAAAATTTGCTGTTTTGATGGAATGTCATTACTTTTGAAAAGCAGGCTCATATTGGTAGTCTTTTTGCCTGAAGGATAAATCGTTGCTGCAAAATTTGCTGAAGAGAAAAGTGGGCGTTGACTTACAAAAAGTACGTACGTGCCTGAAATAACTTGTCCTTCATCATTTAAAAGTACGACGGTGCCAGCATTTTGATTATCTTCTTTCCACCCACAACCATTTACGTAGCCAGTCACAACTATAGGTATTGTTACTGTTGCGTTAGGCTCTGGAGATGTTACGACAAGGCCGCATTTTGCAGTAGTAAATGTCGTAAATGGTGAGGCTGTTTCTTTGCCAGTTATGTTTGGAAATACTATCGGTGAAACTGAGTGTCTCGAAGCAAAAAATCCTACTATAATACCTACTAAAATAAACCCAAAAATAATAAGCAGTATATTCACAAATCCTCGATTTTCCATGGATGTAGTATAGCAAATAATAAAAAACAGTTACATACGAGTAGTAACAGAAAAAGAGCAGTAATAATTTTAAAAGTCCTCGGATCTCCTGTCAGCAGACAGGCCAGATATTTTAAAATTATTACTGCTCTTTTTGGGAATAAAATTTATGCGATCGTATACAATCCTTGTTTATTTTTTTTGAAATATTTTGGATTTTGGAGATTAACAAGAATAGTATTTTTCTTGAGATAGCGCTCTTTCATGACTTTCTCTACTATATCTTCTTTAGAAAGTGGGCCTTCTTTTTTGATAATTTTTCTAATCACCTCTTTGACCACACCTGCCTCATATCCCCAATCTTTTAGGGCGTACACACCACGGCCAACTAATACGAAACGTCCGTCTTTTATCAGTTCATTATGACAAGTCGCTACATGAGTCTTTTTGCCGAACGTATCACAGATAGCATTCGCAACTTCTCGGAAATGCATAGGACTGCCATGCTTGCGCATCATCAAAAAAGCATAATCTTTGATACCACGAGTTTTAACATTAGCTGAATCTGATTTACCCCATTCACCGAGAGGATTCTTATCAATTTTTTTAGAAATATTGAGCCATCGTCGAGCAATTTCCTTATTTTTATATTCTTCTGAAACATCCTTTAGATGCTCAAGGAATTTTGCAATGAGTTCGCTTTCAGGAATAAGTTCTTCATCTTTGATTGATGAATATAATTTCTCGAGTGAAGTATGAACGCTATTACTTACATCTTGGTCAACACTCCATCGCGCCTTAAACATATCGTCTTCCTTACTTTTTTCAAATTCATCACCAAGCACAAGATAGAGATGGTAATGATTTTGTGTTGATTCATCCTTTGCTAAATGTTCAAGCAAATCATCTTCAGCAACAACAGAACCCAAAGATTCAACAATGCCTTTCAATTCATCAAAAATATATTCTTGTTCTTTAAAATCATCTGATTTTCTGATCGTCTGCAAAGCCGCGTTTTCGATTTGACGAACGCGTTCACGAGTAATGCCATATGTCTCACCAATAGCTTCGAGCGTCTTGCGCTTGGCGTCATCACCTAGCCCAAAACGGGAAAGGATAACATCATACGCACGGTCTTGAAGTGGTGATAAGATTTTTTTCGTAACTTGTTTAGGTTTGAAGCTTGTTGTTGCCATAAAATATATAAATATATAAACGTTAATAACTAAGTCATATTTACTATACTCGATATACTAAAACCTGTCAAGCATGTGTCAAAATGTGGAAAACAAGCCTTATTATTCCTTGCCTTTCTTTGACCGTTCGAGCTCAGTTAGGTATTTTTTGCGCAATCGGACTGATTTTGGGGTTATTTCTAGGTATTCATCAGGCGCCATAGTCTCAAGCCCTCGCTCGATAGAGAGAATAAACGCTGGTTTGAGCACCATTGCTTCATCAGTTCCGGATGCCCGAACATTGGTCAATTGTTTGCCTTTGCTTGGATTTACTACCATTTCTTCTCCTTTGGTGACATTGCCTATAACCATACCTTCGTATATTTCTGCACCATGTTCAATATATAAAACTCCTCGGTCTTGCAAATTCCAAAGCGCATAGCCCGCTGCAAATCCTTTGACCATAGAGGTCATAGAGCCTAATTCATGTTTTTTGATTTCGCCAACAAACGGCTTGAATCCAACAAACCGAGATGAGATAATGCCTTCACCTTTTGTATCAATAACAAATTCACCTCGATATCCCAAAAGTCCGCGTGATGGCATTTCGAAAACAACACGCATGCGGCCATCTTTTTCTCGCATTTCAGTCATAAGAGCACGACGTTTGGTTAACTTTTCAATGACAACACCCGAAGAAACTTCTGGCACATCAATCACCACTTCTTCAAATGGCTCCAGCTTCTGGCCATTTTCTTCTTTGATGATGACATGTGGTTGTGACACTTGCAGCTCATACCCTTCTCGGCGCATATTTTCCAAAAGTACTGCAATGTGGAGTTCACCACGTCCGTATACTAAAAAGTATTCACTCGTATCAAAATCAATTCGAAGACCAACGTTGATTTCAAGCTCACGTTCAAGTCGCTCTCGAATCTGACGCCCTGTAACAAACTTACCTTCGCGCCCCGCAAATGGTGAATCATTAACAAGAAATCGAAGAGATATCGTTGGCTCATCAATCGCAATCGCAGGCATGGGCGCCATATCTGCATCAGTAGAAAGCGTTTCGCCGATATAAATATCAGGAATACCAGCAATCATAGCAATGTCGCCAGCGCTAACACTTTTCACTTCTTTTCGAGCAATACCTTCAAAGGTAAAAAGTTTAGTAATTTTCCCTATTCGACGCTCACCATTTGGCATAATAGCAGTAAGCGTTTTGCCATCTTCAACGATGCCTTGATATACACGAATAATAGCCATACGACCCAAGAAATTGTCATACGCTAAATTAAATACCTGTGCAGTAAACGGTGCATCTTCTTTGCCTGATGCTTCAGGCACAGCAGTTAGTATAAGATCAAGTAATGGTGTTAAATCTTTTGATTCATCAGTGAGACTTCGCTTTGCTATGCCTTGCCGTCCGATCGCGTAGATAGTTTCAAAATTAAGCTGGTCTTCATTGGCACCAAGTTCTAAGAAAAGTTCTAGTACTTCCTCATGAACACGATTTGGATCAGCTGCAGGTTTGTCGATTTTATTAATGACAACGATTGGTTTCATCCCAAGCTCGAGAGACTTCTTCAAGACAAACCGTGTCTGTGGCATAGGGCCTTCTTGGGCATCAACAACGAGCAACACACAATCAACAGCACGAAGTACACGTTCAACTTCAGAACCAAAGTCTGCGTGACCTGGTGTATCGACAATATTAATCTTTGTATCTTTATAAAAAAGTGAGGTGTTTTTTGCGTATATAGTGATGCCGCGCTCAAGTTCTAGCGCATTTGAATCCATCGTCACATCACCTTCTGTCATACCTTGTTGTTTTAAAAGCGCATCAGTAAGTGTCGTCTTGCCGTGGTCAACGTGAGCAATAATTGCAATATTTCTAATTTGTTTATAGTTTGCCATAGAGTAAATAAAAAATTCCCCGCAAGGAATGCAGAGATACTATACATGAAAAATAACAATTGTTCAAGTAAATAAATATGGACCTTTGCGAGGTATTTTAGTTAACAAAATTGTTTTGTTGACGCATTAGAGTAAATGAATTAGATTAAGTAAAATCTTTCATCAAATGGTAGTAAAAAATCTTGATCAACTTATAGCGCTTGTAGCAAGCGCGACACCGCTCACAAAGGAAGCCTATCCGGCCTTGGGAGAACTCACAGGGCAAAGAAAAGTAGCATTTAAAATTGGACACAGCCTAAGGCATCTTTCTAGTTCATCTGGTGATATGCAAAAGACAATTGGAGATGCTGAGCATGGCGATCCGATTGATATTGCATTGCTTCGCAGGAAAGTGTTTTCCGCAAGCTTTAGTATTTGTAAGCTTTGCGAAATTTTGGGTATCAGTGGGAAGCAATTGATGGAAGGGGTTGAAAATTTGGTCGAAATCGAAAAAGCTCATAAATAATATGTTTACAAAAATCCTTCATAAAATTTATGAAGGATTTTATTTTATCTAATATACGAATCTACTACCTATCTAACTTACTAAAACAATTTAATCACATCATGCACAGTCACGAGAAGCATCAGGCCTATCAATATTATGAAGCCAGCGAAATTGATTATATTTGCAACTTTGGGATTAATACGTGAGCCTTTGATGGATTCGATAAGGATAAAGAGTAGTCGTCCGCCATCGAGTGCGGGAAATGGCATCAGGTTGATGATGGCAAGATTGATCGATATAAGTGCTGTAAATGAGAGTAGGTATGCAAAGCCGAAGTTATATGCCACACCAACTATTTTCACTATTCCCACTGGACCAGACACTTGATCCAAATTCCCCGTTCCATTAAATGCACCGCTTATAAGCATGCCGAAACCTTTGAGGGTATTTACTAACAAGTATGCAGTCGTCTTGGCACCATTACCAATCGCAGAGAAAAATGGCAACCGTATAATGCCGATGGCGTCCATTGCTATACCAATACCTTTATCAGTACCAATAATACCAGCTACCGGTCGTGCACTCGTCGTTGCTTCTACTTTGTCGCGCTCATACGTGATGGCAATATCACTCTCGCCATGTGCGATAACAAAATCATGCAATGATTCGGGCGTTAGCATACCTATCGTATCGCCATCAGCTGAAATATTCGTAATAATATCTTGTGATTGGAGTCCTGCGGCTAATGCTGGTGAATTTGGCAATATTTCCGTAATCATCAATACTTGATTTGTAATGGTTGCGTTTTTTGGCGCTTCAGATACTGATGTCGGCAATCCTGTCATGTAGCCAACACTAATGAGAATCCATGCGAAAACAATATTAAAAAATATCCCTGCAAATAAGACTGCCGCTTGAACGAGCTTAGGTTTATTTACCATGCTTCTACTGCTATCTGGCCCCGTCATTGACTCAGCATCAGGATTCTCGCCAAAGATTTTCACAAAGCCTCCAAATGGAATCCAGTTTACCGTGTAGAGCGTCTCGCCGATTTTGCCGAGCACAGCTGCCCGCGGTGGGAAGCCGAAACCAAATTCATCCACCTTGATACCAAATTTCTTTGCAACAATAAAATGCCCAAATTCATGGACGGTAACGAGCACTAATAAGACGATTATAAAAATAAGTATAGACATATTTAATTCATGACTTCAGTTTGCTTTTTCTCAAAGAGGCCTTCGAGTTTTTTATTCGCCTCATCAACATACTTCTGTAATTCTTCTTTGGCTCTAAAATACTCATCTTCGGACATTGCTGCCTCTTTCATATTTGACTGTTCTTCTTCTCGCTCCTTTCTAATCGTAATACGCGCATCCTCAAGCCTCTCTTTGACAACCTTGACCAATCGTTCCCTCGTTTCTGTGGTGAGCATTGGAAAAATTACTCGCACCCCTGTGTCATCCGGCGCTGTTGATAGGCCAATATTTGCTGCTCCTATTGCTTTTTGAATTTCAGGAATCAATGATTTGTCCCACGGAGCGATTTTGAGTGTTTTAGCATCTTCAATGCCGATAGATGCAACATTTTTTAGTGTCTGCATGGTGCCGTAGGATTCAACAGTTATACCATCTAGTATAGCTGGACTTGCACGTCCTGTGTGGAGCGATGCGTATTCATGCGAAAGCCATTCTTCTGCTTTCGCAAGCTTATCTTTAAATGATGAGAAATTGTATGCCATGGAAGTAAGTGTAGCTTTTTTCTTGTATCTGCACAAATCACAATTGGATCCTTACGGTAACATTAGTGCAATATGTTCGAGAAGCATTTTGGGTGATGACCCTCGATCATGCAAGTACACAATACAATTTTCCAATTCTCTAAATAGTACTGGGTCAGTATGCACGAGATCATGATTCGTCTCATAGAGTATTGATGTAATGCCTTGCAAAAGTTTCATCGATGCATTGCGAACTTTTCCTGTGTCTTCTTCATCATCGAATGTTTTTAGAAATTTTGTAACAAATGTCAATCTTTCCTGTATTGCAAATTCTAAAAACATTTTTGCATTTCCAATCTCTTCATTGGCAAATGTTCCAGCGATAATTTGCATGCGAGAGAGCAAAGTATCTTTCATCGTTGCGCTCAGTGGTGTTAGAAAGAAAAAATGCACATCGCGAGCTGGCTCTTCAAGTACTTTCAAGAGTGCATGTTCGGCTTCATTCGTCATGGCAGTAAAATAAATGATGAAGAACTTTTTTCCGTTCCCTATTCCTCGCAGTAACTGTTGAGACTTAAGTATACTTGCGTCTTCAACAGTAAAGGTTGAAAACGTTGCATTATAAATATCTGGATTCTCTGTTATCGTAACGTTTTCTTTTTTGAGAAATTCAAGTAATGCTGTCTTCGTTCCTTCATGAGCATATGGCACTAAGTACGCATGATGCAGGGTTTCAAGCGATAGATGCGCAAAAATATCTTCCATAGTACTAACGCTTAGAGATAATCGTCTTCTTGTATGTATCGAGATGGTTAATAGCGATGCCAGTGCCTTTGGCGACACAGTAGAGTGCGTCTTCGGCAAGTCTCGCTTTGACGCCAGTTTTTCTATAGACAAGGTCAGGCAGGTTGCGAAGCATAGAAGAACCCCCGGTCATAATAATGCCTTGGTCAATAATATCTGAGGCAAGCTCAGGCGGGGTTTCCTGTAACACATCTTTAATAGCACGGACCATTTGTCGCAGTTCACTATCGATAGCTTTGACGATTTCATTGGTCGACACTTGTGCTGAACGTGGTAGGCCTTGGATAAAATCACGGCCCTTGATCGTCATGGTGAGTTCTTCTTCGAGTGGTACTGCTGCACCAATGCGGATTTTTACTTCTTCAGCAGTCTTGTCTCCGATAGCCAAGCTAAATGTTTTCTTAATATAATCAGCTATTGCCTGGTCAATCTTATTGCCAGCACATTTGACCGATGTACACGCAACGATACCGCCGAGAGAAATGACTGCCACATCTGTCGTACCTCCACCAATATCCACGATCATATAGCCTCGAGATTCATGGATCGGTATGCCTGCACCGATTGCAGCCAAGATCGGCTCTTTGACGACATACGCATTCTTGGCACCGGCTTTGATAGCCGCCTCAACAACCGCACGACGTTCAGTCGAGGTCACACCTGCAGGTACAGAGATCATAACTTCAGGTTTGATGAGGTTCCATTTGCCGAGTGCTTTGGAAATAAAGTAGCGTAGCATTGCTTCTGTTACTCTATAGTCTGCAATCACACCATCTTTCATTGGACGGTAGGCAATGATACTCTCAGGGGTACGTCCGATCATTTCTTTAGCATCGTTACCTATAGCCAATATCTTATTATCAAGTTCAGAAACAGCGACGACTGAAGGTTCATTCAAGACAATACCTTTACCTGGCACAAATACGAGCGTGTTGGCCGTCCCTAAATCTATACCTAATTTTTTAGAAAAAAATCCCATGTGGAGTTGATAATAACATATCTCAACTTTTTAGATAAAACATTAATGATTTATTTGACAAAATTAATATATACTATATAATAGTACAGTTCATTTCAAACAAAAAATAAACCCATGAAGCCAGCTTTCTTCTTTATTTTCTTACTTTGCTTACTTCTGTTATTAATCAATATATATAAAAAGAATTTAAAACCTCCCTCACCTACCTATAATCAAAAGGTGGAAAATACCCGCATATCTTCTGAAGTAAAACCCACGAAATTGCCTGTACTAATGCAGTACATTAATTCAGTGGATTCGAACAGGAAATGTCTGATTGATTCAACTGATTTAACGAGTATTATTGAATTCATTCTAAAGAATGGATTTAATGTGCCCGATGAAGATGAAGGTGTATTCAAGCAATACACATTTTTTGATTCAGACAAAAACAGGCATGCGGTTTGTCTATCAATTTCCAAAAACGATAATACAAAAAGTAATTGCCGGCTATGGGTATATACAAATACTAAAAATGTCTCCGAAGAAAAACTCGCTCATAGTATTTTGTGGGATGTTTACTGGCCAAGTTACCTGGTTGTACTCGGCAGTGGCCCTGTTGAGCAACGTGAGAGTGCAAGGAAAGCTTTTAATGAGCTTGCTGTACTAAGCAAAAAATAATTAATCCTAACAGTTCTATATATTTCGAACTGTTAGGATTTTCTTTTTACAAAATTGGCAATACTCTCTCTACTTTCATTCCACGTGATGCCTTGAGTAGTATGGTTGCATTTGAAAATTTCAAATTTGCAACATGGTCAAATAGCGTTTCAAAATTTGGAAAGAATAGTGCTTTGTCATTTTTATTTTTATAGAACTCTGGCCCATAGAAATATGCTTCTATTCCATACTGTTCTACCAAATCCACAATCTTTCTATGCTCTTCCTCACTTTCAATTCCAAGTTCCAACATATCGCCCAAAATGGCGACTTTTTTATTTTTGCTTTCAAGTATGTTAAACGAGTCAAGCGCAAGTGCCATTGATGATGGATTTGCATTGTATGCATCGAGAATAATCGTATTAGTTTTCGTTTCTACGATTTGTGAACGCATAAGAAGTGGCTCATAATTACTTATTACTTTATTCATTTCTTCGTTGTTTGTAGCAAAATGATTCCCGAGTGCCTTAGCGCAAGCTATATTTGCAATATTAAATAATCCATACAGTTTTGTTGATATCCAAATATCTTTTTCTTTGAATGTAAGATACGCATTTTCTAATTTTATTTCATAGTCACTTTGCGTGTATTCAATCTTTTTAATACCTTCTGATGCATGCATTAAAACATTGTCTTCACGATTAACAAGCACAATGCCTTTTTGCTCTTTGAGATAATCAAAAAGTTCAAGCTTAGTTGCAATATTTTCCTCTTGGTTTTTATAGCCACCCAAATGATCTTTGCCAACATTTGTAATAATGCCAATAGTTGGTTTTGCAATTTCACATAATTCTTTAATATCACCACGCTTATTATCCCCCATTTCAATAATGGCAAATTGGTGCTCATGGGTAAGCTTAAGTAGTGTCAGTGGTGCCCCAATATGATTATTAAGATTCCCTTCTGTTGCTAATACATTTCCTTGTATACACAATACTTCCCTGCATAATTCTTTGGTTGTCGTTTTGCCATTACTACCAGTTATACCTATAACCGGCATAGCAAATTGCTCTCTATGTATGCATGCCAACTCTTGTAGTGTGTGAAGTGCATTTGGAACTACAATATATCGCTCATCTTTTTTATATACTTCATTATCTATGACTGCATACGCAGCACCACCTACAATGGCTTTTTCTGCAAATGTATTACCATCAAATTGTTCACCAGAGAGAGCAAAAAAAATACCTCCTACTTCAACTTTCCTTGAATCAGTAAAAACTTTAGGACAAGCTTTATAGAGTTTATATATATGTTCTACATCTGTCATATACTTATCATAACAAATTAATACTTTGCTATACTAACCATATGGAAAAAGAGATTGAAAGCCTGGTGGAAATATTAGAAGCGCAAGAAAAACCTTATCTTGCCCAAGCTATCCAATCACATGCACATCTGTCCATCAAAGACTACAGCCACGAACTCTATAGTTACAAACCGATTTTACCTCTTGAACAAGCGCTAGATGAAGCATTCCAAGAAGAACTCTCTAGACTAGGGTATCCAACTGAGGAAAGTTCCAACATACGAGAATATATTGCTCGATCACGCGTCATACAAACTGCACCACATTTAGGCATCTCTCATACATCACGAATGTTTTGCATTGACTCAATTTCGAATTCGTCACTTGGTAAAAAAGATTACTATATTGTTGCAATGTTCTCTGGTGTACCGTTTTCCAATCTCACTCGCCCAGGCTGTATTCATTATGGAGCAACCACTAAACTTGAGGCATTAATAAAGCTTCCCAAAGATTTAGAACGTGAACAAATAATCTCAACAGAAACTCGATCTGCGCAAACCGTATCGGAGGTCAAGAAAATATCTTTTATACCTTCTTCTATGCAGGATGCATTAGTATATCGAAGTACTATTTCACCAAAAGCACATGTTTTAGCACAATACTTCACCGATACGGCCAAATCAGTATTTGCACTACCAAATAATAAAACTTCTTTTTCAATATGGGCTTTGGAAAATCATAAACGAATTGCGAAGCATATGTTTCCGCATACTACATCTGTCTATGTAGATATTAATGAAGTAATCATGTCGTATATAAAAAAGGTACTTGAAAACGACAGCCACCCAATAACAAAAATACTCCTTCAGGAGGAGTACCAAGAGCAGATCATGAGGGCATTTGGGGAGAAGGTTTGCCTCTTTTATGGCAAATCAAATAGTAAGAATTCCAAACTTGAGACATTCACTCTCCACAAAGGTTTTATTCAAAGCAAATCAACCGTAATAAAATTAACTAAAGAAAACCTACTTGAAGCTTTCAAATCGCGAGATCTATGCCCTGGCACACTGCTTGTTTTTACTATTCTGTCATTACTTAATCATTTCAAATGTCTCGGAAGTTTTCGACAAGTAGAATATCTTTCAAAATACAAAGAGGAGTGGCAAAAGCTTGGATTATTTATTGAATACAAACCAGAAAAAGTGCCAACGGATAACCTAACGACAGGCATGTTTACAAAACAGCCAAATTTGCACCCGATCGATATCCTATTGGGATCAGAGAATAAATCTCAATCTTCAGATTTGTTTGGCGAATACCTACTCACTATGAAAGAAGTGCTTATGAGCTAATATGGTATAGTTTTGTTATGAAAGCGCACTTTATTGGCATATGTGGCAAAGGCATGAGTGGTGTTGCGAGTATGCTAAAACAGAGAGGCTGGGAAATTACGGGGTCAGATAGTGGCACATATGAACCAGTATTTAGTTATCTTGTAAATCAGCATATTTCTTTTTCACCACAGTATGCAAAAGAAAATATTCCAAATGATGTTGACGTTATTATTATCGGCAAACATGCAGAATTAGTGCCTGAGAAAAATGAAGAGGTAAAAGCGGCATTTGATTCTGGTATTCGCATTGCATCGTTTCCAGAAATTATTAGAGAGCTGGCAAAAGATAAGGAGACTATCGTCGTAGCAGGAAGTTACGGCAAATCAACATGTACTGCATTGCTTGCCTGGTGTCTCAAAGAAAATGATAAAGATCCTAGCTATTTTATTGGCGCAGTGCCATTAGGATTTGAAGAGACAGCTCACTTAGGTGATGGTAAACTTTTTATTATTGAAGGCGATGAATACCCATCAGCTAATTGGGATCTTACTTCAAAGTTTCTTTACTATACTCCAAGCACTATATTGCTTACTTCTGGGGAACATGATCATCTCAATATATTTCCAACAGAGGAAAGTTACCTAAAACCATACCAGAAACTTTTACAAAATGTACCAAGTGATGGACTCGTTGTCGCAGCCATCGAACATCCCCATATTCCACAGTTACTAAGAGAAGCCAAATCAAATAAAAGTACATACAGTCTAACCCACAAAGATGGGTGGCACGCAAAAAATATAATTTTTGACCGTATAACGAGCTTTGATCTTTACCACAATGAGGAAAAAATTATATCTCTAGAAACTAAACTACTAGGAAAACACAATATCGAAAACTGTATCGGTGTAAGCGCTGTACTGTTAGAAAAAAGTTTACTTACTCCAGAAGAAATTAAATTCGCACTGGCATCTTTCGAAGGCTTAGAGGGAAGAATTAATTTAAAATCACAAAAAACAACTGTGCATATTTATGATGGCTTTGGCTCATCCTACACAAAAGCGAGAAGCGTTTTTGATGCACTAAAACTCCATTACCCAAATAAAAAAATAATAACCGTTTTTGAGCCACATACATTTAGTTGGAGAAATAAAGCTGCACTACCTTGGTACGACGACCTTTTTCGAGATTCAGACGAGGTAGTTATTTTTGAACCACCAACCCATGGCAAAGCATCACATGAACAAAGCTCATTTGAGGAAATTCTTGATCGTGTACATATCCATACACCTCAGGCAATCGGAGTACACACGAACACCGAAGCAACACAATTTCTTAATGAAAAAGTAGACACAAATGATATTGTCGTCCTTATGTCTTCAGGTGGTCTTGATAACTTACCTCAAACCTTGCCAGTATTTTTTGAGAAAAAATTTCCTAAAGCGTAAAATTTTTTTCTACTTCTTCTCTGTCGCTAAAATGAGTTTTGACACCCTTAATGTCTTGATACATTTCATGACCCTTGCCTGCAATAAGCACAATGTCTCCCGATTGTAATGATTTCACCGCACTCGCAATAGCCAAACTACGATCTGGAATTATTTCAATATTTGTCTTTTCCGGAAGGGTCCCAACCATATCAGCAATTATATTTTCAGGATCTTCACTACGAGGATTATCTGTAGTCACTATAACTTTATTACTGTAGCGCAGCGCAATCTCAGTCATAAGTGGCCGCTTGGTTCGATCTCTGTCACCTCCACAGCCAAATACAGTTGTAATACTATGTATGTTTTGATTTATGTTGCTTATGGTCTTTAAAACATTTTCTAAGCCATCAGGCGTATGCGCATAATCAATAATTGCTATAGCTCCAAGTTTTGATACCAATATTTCAAACCTACCCCTAGCACCATCAAGACGTTCAATTATTTGTATGCTTTCAAGTGGATCAAAGCCCAATATTTGTAATGTGCCATATATAGCTAAAATATTATATGCATTGTAATCCCCAACTAGCTTAAAATTGCCCTGTAGTCCATTAATCTCAAATGCCATTTTTGGAAACACTAATTCTTTGATTTCACCTTTATAAAAAGCATTCTTTCTAAGTGCATAGGTCGAAATAGTTGCTTTCGTATCTGTAGTTAATTTTGTGCTAGCCTCATCATCACTATTCATAAGAGCAAATGCGCCTCGTGGTAACATGTCAAAAAATAGTTTTTTGGCTTCTAAATAATTTGAGAGAGTTTTATGGAAATCCAAATGGTCAAGTGTAAGATTTGTAAATATTCCCCCATAAAATTTTATGCCATTGACACGACCAAGTACAAGCGCATGAGAACTGACTTCCATAAAACAATATTCACACCCAGCATTGATCATGTCTTTGAATAATCGTTGTATTGTTATGGCATCAGGTGTTGTATTGCTTGTTTGTAATACTTTTTTCCAGACATAATTTTCGATTGTTGATATGAGGCCAGCTTTTTTACCTAAATGTCCTACTGCTTTATATAGAAGTGTTGCAATTGTTGTTTTGCCATTTGTTCCCGTTACACCGATAACTTTTAATGTTTCTGATGGATGACCATAAAAACGACTTGCAATGACCCCAATATGCCTTTCAATATTTGGTATGCAAACGTAGGTTATATTTTCATGGATTTTCTCTGGCATCACAGAACAAATAATCATTAATGCTCCACTTTTTATCGCTGTATCGATAAATAAATGACCATCGCTCTTGTCCCCTTTGATAGCTACGAAAATGGAATTATCCCGTACATCACGGGAATCAAGCGTCATATGACAAACTCTACAATCAAAACTGCCGTGACTTTTTTCTATTGGTATATCAATAAATAGTTTTTCTAATTCCATATTGGTTTATATTTTAAGAATAAGAGGCTCACAAATAAGCGTAATGGCAAAACGATTACTCACTTTGGTAGCAATTTCTTGTATTGCTTGTTCTAGATCAGCAAGTGTTGCCCCGCCTCGGTTGTAAAGTACTAAAGCATTTTTTTCATATACGCCAACTGGGCCAATAGCAGTACCTTTATACCCTAACTGCTCTATTAGCCAGCCGGCTGATAATTTACTTTGTCCATCAGATACTTTATAGACTGGCATATTTTTAAAGGTAGTCTGCATAGTCTCAATAAGACTATTTGCAACTATAGGATTCTTAAAAAATGAGCCACAATTTGGAATATATGAAGGATCTGGTAATTTATTTTTTCGGAGCTCCATGACTGATTGTCTGATTTTTTCCAACAAACTTCCTTTCGTTTTTGTTTGCACTAATTCTGATACTCCTGCATACACAGGTACTACTGGCAATTCCTTTGAAAGCGCAAATGTAACTGAGTGAATAATGTAGCGATTTTTTGCCACTGTATTAAAAATGCTCTGTCTATAAGAAAACACGCAATCACGATTCGATAGTGTTACAAATTTTTTCTCAATACTATCATACGCATGTACAGCATGAATCGTCTGCGAAACTTCTTGGCCATACGCACCAATATTTTGAACAGGAGCAGCGCCAACAGTTCCCGGTATCATTGATAATGCTTCGATACCACTTGCATTATGCTCGAGTGTATATTGCACTGCTTCGTCCCAACATACCCCAGCACCAAAAGAAATATAAATTTTATTTTCCTGATAGTCTACATGCTTGCCGTCAATTTCTATTTTAAGTATACAAAGTGGCAACTCTCCACTATCATCAAATATGGTATTAGATCCGCCGCCTAGAACATGCACATCAAGCTTTTGTTCCTCGGCAAATGCAAACGCTTTGGGAATATCATTTTTGTCTGTAATGACAATGCCATATCTCGCAGTACCACCAATCCTAAATGTAGATAGCTTCTCAAGCGAAATGTAATCAATAATTTCCATATAAAAAGTATATCATATGTGATATAGTACTAACATGAAAAAAGAGTCTGCTCAAAAACAAATTGCAACTTTTATTAAAACTCGACGTGAAGCCAACAATATGACCCAGAAGCACTTTGCTCGCGCACTACAGACATCACAGAGCGCTGTTGCTCGCATGGAAAAGGGTAAGCAGAATTTCACAACAAAGCAGCTCTCAAAAATCAGTGGCGTATTGAAACAAAATGTCGTACGTATCGCAGACCTGACTGATGATTTCGAAATAACTGGTGGCAAAAAACTACATGGAACTATTGAAACTAATACTTCTAAAAACGGCACTATGGGACTTTTTTGTGCAGCACTGATAAATAAAGCACCAACAATATTTCATGGTATTCCTAAAATAGAGGAGCTGTATCGAATGATTGAGGTCTTTGAGAGTATCGGGGTTAAAATTGAATGGATAGCCGAACATAGCATTCGCATTACCCCACCGAAAGTATATAGGACTGAATCACTCAATAATGTTTCTGCTGCTAGGATACGATCAATAATTATGCTTATTGGAGCCCTTGTTCACAATAAAAAGCAATTTGTTATTCCTCATGCTGGCGGATGCAAAATGGGCGAACGAACAATAGCAGCGCATCGGTACGCACTAGAATCATTGGGAGTAGCAATTACAACAAAAGAATCTGTGTATGAAATTAAAGCGAGTAAATTACACACAGCTGATATTACACTCTATGAAGCAAGTGATACGGCAGCCGAAAATATACTCATTGCTTCTGCACTTATCCCAGGCACAACAACACTACGCTTTGCCCCACCAAATTACCAAGTGCAAGAAGTCTGCTTTTTCCTTGAAAAACTAGGGGTGGACATCGAAGGTATTGGCACCACAACACTTGTTATTCACGGCAAAAGCGAAATCAAAGAAACAATTGAATACACAAACAGCGAAGACCCAATTGAGTCAATGATGTTCATAGCTGCTGCTATTGTTACCAAATCAAAACTTACGATTACTCGTTGTCCAATTGATTTCTTGCGGCTTGAGCTTTTAAAATTAGAAAAAATGGGACTCAAAACTTCCTATGGAAAGGAGTACCTATCCCACAACAGTCGCACAAAACTTGTTGACATAACCGTTTACCCATCCACGATGATTGCCCCCCAAGACAAAATTCATCCACTTCCCTATCCTGGCATTAATTCAGATAACTTACCTTTCTTCGTACCGATCGCAACTCAAGTTAAAGGAACAACACTTATTCATGACTGGATGTGGGAAAATCGTGCTATTTATTTTACTGAACTCAATCGCCTTGGTGCATCAATCACGCTTGCTGATCCACATCGAGTGCTAGTCCAAGGACCCACCAAGCTCGTATCTGCCCAAATCATTTGTCCACCAGCGCTTAGGCCTTCAATGATGATCCTGGTTGCTATGCTTGGCGCCAAAGGTACATCAATACTGAGGAATGTCTATGCTATTAAACGAGGTTACGAACGCATCGACGAGAGATTGCGATCTATTGGCGCAGACATAAAAATTCTAAAAAGCATCTAGGAAACAAATATGCTACCCTAGGTGTATGAAAATAGTCCGCGTCATTCCCTTGTCACGGGGTATTCAAAAGGAATCATTATCTTATTTCTCCTCACTTCCTATTGCTATCGGAACTTTAGTGTCAGTTCCTATTGCAAAACGTCATATTGTTGCGCTTGTCATCGAATGCGAAGACGCTGTCTATGAAAAGCAGGCGCTTAAAAATAATTCTTATGTATTAAGGAAGATAAAAAGCATTGTTGGCCCATCATTTATTTCTTTAGAATTTTTAGAATTAGCCAGAATATTGCATTACTATTATGTCGCAAGCACTGGCGCTATTCTGACAAGCCTTATTCCTTCAATATATTTAAAACGCGCAAATACGTTACAAATAGGCACCGTCGAAACAGAGAAAAAGTTACCACTACGTACTGAACGACTCTTACTCCAAGCAAGCTTAGATGAGCGGCTAGGACATTACAAAACTCTCATTCGCGAATCATTTGCCCGCAAGCAATCAGTATATATTTGCGCACCAACTATTTTTGATATTGCAGTTTTGCATGAACAGCTTCAGAAAGGCATAGAGCCCTACACATTCATGTTGCACAATTCAATACCTGATAAGCAATTGATAACTTTTTACAACAAAATTATGGATGAGAAACATCCAATTGTAATCATTGGGACAGGGAGTTTTCTTTCTATTCCAAGGAAAGATATCAAAACAATTATTATTGAATCTGAAAGTTCTGAGGCATATGTTGGGTTGGGAAGGCCATATGTAGATATGCGTGTTGTTGCAGAGACCTATGCGGTAATCATAAAAGCAAAAGTAATTTTCGCGGATACTATCTTGCGAATAGAGACACTGCATCGATTAGAGACTCATGAGGCAACAGAGTATGCACCCATTAGTATGCGACTACCGGGCGTTACAATGTTTGATGTCATACATATGAAAGATCAGAAAAACAAAGATGGTTTTAAAAACATTTCTATGCAGGCGCGTGTGGCTATGGAAAATTCTATCGAACACGGCGAGCATTCATTTATATTTACACTTCGAAAAAATTATGCCCCGATAACAATCTGCAGCGACTGTGGGCAGCGCGTAGCCTGCACGAAGTGCGGACAAAGCTTAATCCTAAAACAAAGCAAAGATACCCTTTCAGAACAAAGAATTTTCTATTGTTCACATTGTCAGAGCACAGAAACAACAGAACGCACATGTACGTATTGCGGCAATTGGCAATTGGTGCCGCTTGGCATTGGGATTGAGCGTGTCGTCGAAGAAGTAAGAGAAACTTTTGCGAAAGTACCAGTATTTATATTGAGCAAAGATACAGTTCATTCGAACAAAGAAGCCTATGAGCTTGTTGAGCAATACTACAAAACACCAGGTAGTATTTTAATCGGAACAGAAATGGCACTTTTCTATCTGAGTACACCAGTTGCTATTACACTCATTACTTCTTTTGATTCATTATTTTCGATCCCAAGTTTTAATATGAATGAAAAAATACTTCGTCTCAGTAGTAAAGTCCGCCAACTGGCAACGAAACATGCATTCATACAAACACGAACCAAGCAGGAAAATATCTACCAGGAGCTGATGCACGGCATGTATGCTGATTTTTATCGAAGCGAAATTCGCGATAGAGAAAAATATAAGTATCCCCCGTTTGCCTCTCTCATACGCATCCAATATGGCGGCAATGAAGAAGAGCGAGGCACTATCCATACTATGCTTGCAAATTTCTTAGCACACGAAACACACTACTTCTTTTCAGGTCATTCAAGCAACAAGAAGATGCCCGTAGAAACATGTTTAGTCAAACTACCTCGTGAATGCTGGAATATCAATTATCTGGCAGAAAAAAATGAGTTTGATTTTACTTTGCATGAAAAATTATCATGTCTCCCTCCATCGGTCTCTATCCATGTAGATTCGGACGTCCTCCTTTGAGATCTTGCGGGGCTGCTTTTTCTATGCTATTGTTTTCCTATGTCAATTACAACCATTGAAATAAAGAAAAACGCGAACGAAAATAACGCAAGTGTTATTCGTCGTTTTATGCGCCGCGTACAAGAATCCGGCATTCTTCCTAAAGTAAAAGGCAACCGATACAGCGAACGAAGTCCTTCAAAACTTACCCAGAAAAAAAGTGCTCTCAAAAAAATGAAGCGACGCAAAGAAACCGAGCGTCTCAAGAAATTAGGTAAGTATGTAGAACGAGGACGATAATGCACACAGCTGACACTGTAGCTATTTCATCAATGACCAAAGGCAAGCTTCCAAGCTTGCCTTTGGTGTCTATTAAAAATGCCATTCTAGGCGAAACATACGATCTATCTGTCGTCATCGCTTCTCCCACTGTTTCAAAAAAGCTTAATTTTCGCTTTCGTAAAAAAAATAAACCAACAACCATTCTAAGTTTTTCTCTATCACCCACAAGTGGTGAATTAGTGCTTGAACTTGGTTTGATTAAAAAGGAAGCAAAAAATCTTACAGCAAACTACACAAAACATCTCACATATTTACTTATCCACGGTATGCTTCATTTGAAAGGAATGGAACATAGTAGTAAGATGGATACAGAAGAGGAACGTTGGAAAAAACATTTCCATATTATTGCTTAAAAAAGAAAGCGTTCTACTCTTTTTCTTATTCGAATGATACGCACCATTCTAGCTGGTATTGATGTTGGCTCACAAACTACTCGCATAGTTGTCTGTGAAAAAAAATCTGGAGAATATCCAAGAGTTTTAGGTGTTGGCGCCGCACCATCCCTGGGTATGCATCATGGCTACATCACAAATCTTAAACTTGCGTGTGAGAGTATTAAACAAGCATTAGCTGAAGCAGAGAAAAGCGCAGGCGTACGAGTACGGCAAGTCATGATCGGTATTGGTGGTATTACACTTAGCACTGACATAGGACTCGGTAGTGCAATTATTTCAAAGGCCGATAGTGAGATTACCCATCTTGATGTCAAGAAAGCATTGGATCAATCAGAGGAATCAATTATTATTGCCAATAAAAAAATAATCGATAGTTATCCGATCGCATATCGACTTGATGGTAAAGAGCTTCTCGGAGAACCCGAAGGTATGAAAGGGGTAAAACTGGAAGTCAGGTCATTATTTGTTACTGCACTTGGCCAACATATTGATTCCCTCATTGTCGCTGTCTCTGATGCCGGACTCGAGGTAATCGATGTTGTACCAGCACCAGTTGCAAGTGCTGCTGGCATACTATCTGATAAGCAGCGCATGGCTGGCTGCGTACTTGCAAATTTCGGAGCAGAAACACTTTCAACAATTGTCTACGAAGACAACAAATTAGTCTCGCTACAAATTTTTCCTCTTGGTGGTAATGACATCACAAACGATATCGCGCTTGGTCTCAAAATCCCTCTCGAAGAAGCCGATGGTATTAAAATCGGCAGCATCATGAGCAATACACCAAAAAAGAAACTGGATGAAATAGTGAACGCCAGACTTGAAGATATGTTTGATCTTATTGATGCGCAATTAAAAAAAATCCGCCGCAACGGTCTCCTGCCTGCTGGAGCAATACTCATTGGTGGAAGTTCACAATTCCCTATGATAGATGAAGCAGCACGAGCAGCACTGAGACTACCAGCAAAATTTGGTATTGATATTCTTGTCGAACGCACCAAAGGCAAACTTCGCGACACCGCCTTTGCAGTAGCCTATGGTCTTTGTGTTCTTGATCGTGATGACACTGCAAAACGTCGTCCTGATTCTTCTTCAGGGTTACTCGAATCAATAAAACAATTCTTCCTTCGCATAGGAAACCAGCTCTTACCCTAGGCTGTATCTTTTTTGGCTTTTCTGCTATGATGCCCCATAAGACGAGCATTATTAATTCACCAGCGCTCGTAGGTGAAAAAAGCTTATTTTATATGCCTAAAATCAACCCAGATATAGAAACATTTGCACGAATAAAGGTTATCGGTGTTGGCGGCTCTGGAGGCAATGCCATTAACCACATGATCCAATCCAAGATAAAAGGCGTGGAGTTTATTTGCATGAATACAGACACACAGGACTTGCACAAATCTCTCGCTGATAAGAAAATCCATGTTGGTAAAAATCTGACAAAAGGTCTTGGTGCCGGTATGAATCCTGAGATCGGTAAAAAAGCCGCAGAAGAAACCAAAGCAGAAATTCAAGATACTCTCAAAGGTTCAGATATGGTATTTATTGCCTGTGGACAAGGTGGTGGAACTGCAACAGGTGCAGCACCTATCGTTGCACGCGCAGCCAAAGAGCAAGGCATTCTCACTGTCGCTGTTGTAACGAAGCCATTTTCATTCGAAGGTAACCAACGAATGCGAATCGCTGAGAACGGTATTGCAGAACTTGAAAAAGAAGTTGATGCAATTTTGGTTATTCCAAATGATCGCCTGCTCATGATCGCTGATAAAAACACTAGCTTCAAGGATGCATTTGCGCTCTGTGATGAAATCCTCCGACAAGCGGTTGAAGGCATTTCAGATCTCATTACAACTCCTGGTATTATCAACATCGACTTTGCCGACATCAAGGCTGTCATGGCTGATGCAGGCTCAGCGCTTATGGGTATAGGCTATGGCTCAGGCGAAAATCGTGCACAAACTGCAGCACTCCAAGCTATCAATTCCCCACTACTCGATATTTCTATCAATGGTGCTCGTGGTGTACTCTTTGCTATCTCTGGCGGTGAAGATCTCGGCATACTTGAAATCCAAGAAGCAGCTAAGACAATTACTGAATCTATCGATAAGGACGCAAAAGTTATTTTCGGTACGATCAAGGATGACCGTTTGAAAAAAGGTGAAATCAAAGTGACCGTTATCGCAACAGGTTTCAATGCATCTGCCATGCCAAAGCGATCATTGTTTCAAAATGACCGAATTGAAAAAATCGAAAAAGTAGATGTTGGCGAAATTGATGCAACTGGCGATATGACTTCAAATAAAAAAGAGATTCATAATGCACTCCCAACTGATTATGTAAAGAAAGCCGATGTCAAAAAAGAAGATATTGATATTTTTGATGAAGATAATGATGACTGGCGAGGAGTACCAGCATTCCTACGACGTTCAAAAAAGTAAAATTGCCTAAATAAAATTCCGCTTCAAAGCGGAATTTTATTATATTCCCCGTATTGACCCATATGGTATACTTCTGTCATGAAATACGATTTACTTATATTAGGAGGTGGTCCAGCGGGCGCAGGTGCTGCTGTCTATGCCTCACGCAAGCGTTTGAAGACGCTTATGCTTACGTTCGAATTTGGTGGACAATCAACCGTATCTGAAGGTATAGAGAACTGGATCGGTACGGAGAAAATAAGCGGCGCTGATCTTGCAAAAACACTCAAAAATCATGTCCTTGCTTACAAAGCAGACATGCTTGATCTTGTGGAAGGCGTCAAGGTAACCGGTATCAACAAAAATGATACCGGTTTTGTGGTGACCACGGATGATGGCAAAAATTATGAAGGTAGGGCTGTACTTGTTGTCACAGGTTCAGGCAGGCGGAAACTTGAGGCAGAAGGTGCGCAAGAGTATGAAAACAAAGGCATCACCTACTGTGCGTCATGTGATGGGCCGCTTTTTGCTGGGCAGAATGTTGTTGTGATTGGCGGTGGTAATGCTGGATTTGAGACAGCAGCACAATTGTTAGCGTACTGCCCTAGTGTGACCCTCCTCCACCGTAGCGATACTTACCGAGCAGATGAAGTGACCGTTGCCAAAGTACTCGCAAACCCAAACATGAAAGCACACAAAAATGTTGATGTACTTAAAGTTAGTGGTTCACAATTTATCGAATCAATTACCTTTAAAGACAAAAATACGAACGAAGAAACAACACTTCCAGCTGGCGGTATTTTCGTAGAGATCGGTCAAATCCCCAACACTGATTTTGTTGCATCATTTGTTACACTTAACGAAGAGAAGAAAATTGTTGTTGATCCTATGAACCAACGCACAAGCGTTTCTGGTGTTTGGGCAGCCGGCGATGTCACAAACGGTCTCTACCATCAAAACAACATCGCCGTAGGAGATGCAGTCAAAGCACTCGAGGATATATACATGTGGCTGCATAAGAATAAATAAAAAAACCCGTAATACTCATACGGGTCTAATGTCTAATATTTTCTGGTTTGGTTATTAACCATTTTTTTCTTTTTTTCATAGCCTGATTCAAAGGCTTCCCCTCCTTTTGAAGTTTTTTTCTCCACACAGCTCGTCTTCTGCGACGTTCTAAGACAAATTTATAAGCTAGTGGATACTTATCCCACGGAATACCATAATCCCAACCTCTAAATAACGGTTTTTTATCTAAATGAGACTTGAACTTATCACACTCAAAATACTTTTGTTTAGGATTTTTCTTGCCGGTAGCAACTTTCATGCGAGCTTTGCAATTCTTGTCTGGACAATATGGCCAGTAATGAAGACGAATTTCTCCAATACAAGCAAGTGAGCCGATCGTTCTCACAAAATTCTGTGTCCTATGTATTGGACCAGAAAAGTAAACAGCATTCCCAAGCTCATTACATATCAAGAGCCACGCTGCATCACTTTCCCTAAACTGATGATGTACTAGATCATAAGTGATCCAGAGTATTGCTGTCATACCGTTTTTATCTTGTCGATAACCAGCTTCCCTGCCTTCGCGCTTTCTCGGCGCAACGAGACCCAATTCTTCATATTTATTATGAAACTCCCTATACCCAATTAGATGATAGTTTCGTTTGATCAATTGATTATGAAGTCTTAAATATTCATTTTCACCCAAATTAGCCTTCTGTGGCATGTTGCCCTCCTTTTTATTGTTTTAAAGAACGTGTCACACACTCTACCACACAAGTGCTATTTTGTATATTTATTCAATTCTATAACTTCTCGATATAAAACTGCTTTGCATCTGCAGTAATCCACCCTGTATGATCAGGTAATACTGCAATCTGCTTTACTGAGGCATCAACTGCACGGAGTGTGATTTCTTCTTGAGTCGTAAGATCTAATTTTATAATTGATGCCATTGCTACACCATCTTTATTTGTTGATTTTTTAATATATATAAGTTCATGGTCACTCAATATTCGTACACTTTCCCTACTCTCGTATGCATTCGGATCAGGGCTAAGTTCAAATGGTACTTCTTTCTGTATGACTCCATCAAATGTGTACACTTTAGCGCTATTTTTTGTATCTCCGCTTATTGAGTACGTTGGTCCAACATACGCAATCAAACCTAAACTCTGATCAATCGCAATACCACCCATAAGCATCCCTGACGTATCACCCAGATCAACTACCATATTTTTATCAATATTGACGATGTAATCATGTGCTCCATCATCATATCCTGCAACAACTCTTGCTATATGGTCTGGAACAAGCCATTCAACATATTTGAGCGTATGAATAGGAAGTGTTACATGTAGATCCTGATATGTTTTTGTCTCTATGTCCCAGACAGCTAACTGCTTGCCTTTGCCTGCTTCAAATAGATTTTCATCGGTCCCTCTATACCCTAGGATATGCTGAGAGTCTGTATACCAAGCATATGCACCATCATAGGTACTAGTTGAAAGTACGGTGACTGCTTGGGTATCCAAATTGAACAGTCGCAAGCCTTCTTGCGTGTGATAGGTATACCACTTCCTATCTGGAGAAAGTGAGCCCTGGTACATGTTGCCATCGGACGGTATGGTGTATATTTTATCAGTCTTAAAATCATGCAGTACAATGTCAGTACCACTTGTGAGAGCAACTAGATCAGTGTCTACCCAACCAGAAAGCAAATTCCCTTCTAAATCCTCCGGTTCTCCAGTATGCAAATTCGCAACAGCAGTATGTACTTTATCATCCGTACCCATACCATTAAAAAGAATTTTTGAGCCATCAGGAGCGAGAGAGAAATAACCTGATAGCGTACTGATATCTAATCCAAGACTATTTATTGGCTGAGTAAATATAGGTGCATCAAATTTTATCGCAGGAATATTTTCAGATTCATGTGGTAGTGCCCCAGGCAAGTTATACTTATTGCTTATGATAAAAAATAGAGCAATAAGAAAAATTCCAGCAATCAATAGCATTATTCGTATTTTTGATTTCATATACATAGTATAACGCATAAGAAAAAAACAAAAAATCATGCATTTGTGTGCATGATCGAGATAAACTTATGATATATGTATGACTATAAATGTGAACACTATTAAGATACATATTGTTAGTAAAGCGATAAGGAAAGCAATATATGTTGTACGGACTATAGCTCTACCAATTGTCTGTAATTGTTGAGCTAGCTTTCTTGTGTCTTTCATCTAAGACTATTTTAGGGTGAAATAACATTACAAAATATAATACTGCATCCATATAGAGTGTCAAGATATTTTTTCCTTTATGTTTTATAGCTCTCGTATGATTGTCTTTACGACAGCTACAAGCTCTATTTGATTATCTTCAGTTGGATACATAGGCTTATACTTTTTGTTTGCGGGTTCAAGATACATAGACTCTCGTGTTTTCCTGAGATATTTGACGGTATAGCCATCGTTTAAAAGCGCAACAACGATTTGGCCATCTTTAAAATTTGCCGTCCGCTCTACCAAAACACTGTCACCATCGAGAATACTGGCATCCTTCATAGAATCTCCTTTTACTTCAAGTATAAACGTCTTGCTACTATCTCTGACGAGCCATTCATCAAGATCAACCTTCTCACCCACCTCATCTTCCACAGCTGCACCGTACCCGGCAGATACTGTCTGAGAAAGTCGTGTAATGCTATTAAATGATTCCTTAGGAATAAGTCTACCGTTTGTGTCTTTCCCAATGAATCCTTGCTCGACGAGCTTGCTAACAAGCTTAAATACCGGACTTTTTGATTTGAGCCCGGTAATTTTCATAATTTCTGAATAACTCGGCATACGCTTGTTGGATTTGTAGAATGCTACTATTTTGTTTTTGTATGTTTCTAACATATTAGAATAGAAAAGTCATGAATTTGTAGAGCATCTGACTATTTTGTAATTTACGGATTTGAGTAAGGAGAAATTTATGACGCATAGATTCTTCTTTGTAGCTCTTGCCAAGAATAATTTTCTCATCAATAACCTTATTGATCTTCTTTAGCTCCTTATGTATTGATTTGAAATATTCATGCTTGCTCATGAATATAGTATAGGAGAACATTCGTTCTCCTGCAAGAATTTAGCTGTGGATAACCCTTTTCGAGCTGACATTTTTTATATGGTGGTGACCCATATTAGAGAACGTTCGAACTATCTTTGTTAAAAACAACAATTCTACGATTCATATACCTTAACTACCAAAGAATCAGAATACTTTTCCAGATAATTCTGAGTCACCTTAGTGCGTATCAAACAAACTGTAAACAAGAACTCGGGCTACTTGCATACTAAGTATTATTTAACCATTCTAAGCAATAACGCGTTGAATCGTCCACATATTCAACAACTATAAAAAGTATTTCTTGTGGTGTTATGGATGGCCTTCCTCCGCCGATAAATCTTATCTCCCCGTTCATGTTGTTTAGAAACCACTGGGTGTCTTGCTTATGTTTTTGCTGGTTGTGTACAATTTTCGTATCTCGGTACTCTGTAATATAAACATCAACTACTTGTAGTTTCCCCTGACAACACTCTTTGAATCCTAGGATGGTTTCATCCTTTCCTTTATATTTTTTCAGAGATTTGTAAAAACTTGTAACGGACTTGTCACCAATGCCTCTCCAATCAAAAATAAATTTTAGAAGATTTGTATATTCATCAAGAAAAATTTTTGAATAAATGTAGAGTGTTTTAAGATCAGTCTGGTTTTGAGCTGTCAGTTTATCTGCTTTTCCATGAAGCTCCTGATTAATTTCTTTAGACTCTTGGAGCTCTCTTTCAATTTTTATCGATTGCTCTATGTTCTCCTCTATTCTTTCAGTAACACTCTTTAAATCTGAGAAAGCGTCCAATACACCTGAAAATCTTTTATTGAAAATATTATTTTTGTGTATCTTGGAAAATACCTTCTTCACATCATCAGAATTAACACCTTTCGAAAACTCATTTAGGATTTCTTGTGTCTCAATTATGAATTTAGTTGGTCTTGGCACGGGGATCTTCATTTTTAGAGATTAATACTACCTTCATGAGGCTCCATGGCTTCTGCGTAAATAATGTAATTTAGTTTTGAAGGACGTGGAGAATTGCCAGAAAAATTTCCACTTGCGACGAATGCCTTCAATTCTTGTTTTGGATGTAACACAAAGCCGCTTCTAAGTAAAAAGTAGTGGGACCCATTTCCATTAATTTCGTGCGCCCATGCGTCCCAACGATTATTACCTCCACCGTCATAATATGCGACCCCAACTTGGGGAGAGAAGTCAATTAAAACTGCCAGTGACTTTGCAGAAGCTGTGCCGATATTTTTTACAGAAAAGCGTACAGTTAAGTCATTGTGACTTAACGACTCAATACTAATTAGTGGCTGTAATTCAGGGCTATACTGTCGAAGAAATAATGATCGTATTTCTTCTGTTGTAATAACAGGAAGAAATTGGTCGCCATATCTTTTGTAAAAAATCGCATTTTTTAGTGCCTTTAGAAGTCGATGGGGTTTATAGGATTTTGGAATATAAGTTACAACAAAACCTTGATCAACAACTCCTTCTGTGTTGCCAGAGGAAACTGGCTTATGTACAACACAGTCTAATAATGGTTCAGTTGTGGCGTGGAAATAGCTATGCAAAGAGGTAATAAACTTTTCTGGATATGCAATGGGTTTTAATGCGCTTGCTCTGTCTATGCCTTCTCTATCCTTTTTGCATTCAATACCCCAAATAATGACACCTCCTTCTTGATGTGCAAATCCAGAAAGCGCTACACGAAAATTATCTTTATCGTCATCATTTAGATTTCCGTCTGTCGTTGCAGACTGTTTGAAATCTAGAAAAAGATCTTCCTGTCTACCAATTAAAGATTTAATGTCTGCAAATGTATTTATATTGTCGTAAATTTCTTGAGCGTTGAGCATATTCAATAACACTAAAGCCTTTTAAACATTTTATTAGTCCTAACTCTAACAAAGTGGACCCCAGCGGATTCGAACCAAAGCACAGAATCTAGCAATCATGACGGAAATTTTATCACACCTTCGCTTGCCTGAATTAAAAAGCTCGAACTGAATTCTACCCTTACAAATTATAGACGGAATAAGACTTTAGATCAATTTATAAACGTTGGTGACCC
>CAZLWF010000007.1:0-40347 GCA_964563615.1 uncultured Candidatus Saccharibacteria bacterium
CTTCCTCGACATAGGCATTATCTTAAAAACAATTCAGATCGTATTTACCCACGGGATTTAATTTCGAGACCAAGTAAGAGCATCCTTGGGAACTATTGTATCTTCACCAATATCCATAGCTGCAACCCTTCCTAGTATTTCTTCAAGTTGTGCAGGTTTAATACCAGAACCAGGTCCTTTGATAGTGAGCATGTCATGAGTTATTGTTGTCCCTTTTGGGATTGCCATTTTCGTTGCAACACTCTTCGCCAACTTTTCGCGAAGCGGAATAAGCTCGTCATACATAACACGTTCGGTGCGACCAAGAATTGATTCAATGCGATGAATGGAACCAACTAATTCTTTAAACTGGTTTGGTTCGAGCGAAGCAGCATGATCTCCTCCTTTCATTGTTTTATCAAGTGTCAGATGCCGTTCTACTATATGGGCACCACGCGCTACCGCAGCGATAGTAGGCAAAAGATCAATCTCATGGCCTGAATATCCGATCGGTAGTGGATGATACAGTTCTTTGAGCGTATCCATATTTTTTAAATTAATCTTCTCTTCTGGCGATGGATAGAGTGACAGACAATGGAAAATAATAACACGGTTATTGTGTCGAAGTACGGCATGTATAGCAGCGTCAATTTCTTCAGCAGTATTCATCCCCGTAGAAAGCAATATCGGCTTATTTTTTTTCGCAACATATTCTAGCAGTGGAATATTGATAAGGTCAGCCGAAGGAATCTTGTATGCGTCAATATTAAGGAAATTAAGAAAATCAGCGCTTGATTGGTCCCAAACACTTGCAAAGAAATGAATACCCTTTTCTTCTGCATACTTTTTTAGTTCTTGGTATTGTGATTCATCAAACTCAAGCTTGTTCCGATGCTCGCCGTAGGTTGGCGCAAACGCATGTGGTGAGTTATATGGTTTCTCAAGACCTTCTTTGGTCAAGATTTCATTTGTTGTACGTTTTTGGAATTTGACAGCATCAGCCCCCGAGTCGACGGCAGCATTCACAAGCTGCTTTGCAATCTCCAAATCTCCATTGTGATTAATACCAACTTCGGCAATGATATAGACGGGTTCGCCTTCACCTATATAGCGATTACCAATTTTTACTTTCTTCGGTAATCCATGGAAAAGATTCCTGAATTTTTCTTTTAGTGTCATGTATTTATCCTACTCTTGTAAATTAAAATGTAAAGCAAGCACACTTAATGTTAATCTGATGTATTTTTATTTCTTTCCAATGATTTTTTTAATTATATTTTTAAGATTATGGAAAAACGAAGCCGTGCGATTTATATATACTATTTTAAAATTTTCTCCATCCCAATCAATACGTGAATACGATGCTTCTTCAAGCGTTGGAATTTTTGATAAATTAAAAAGTTTGGTCAACGCCGCCTCCATAATAAGCGCATGGGAAACGATGCCAACAGTTTGGTAAGGGGATTTTATTATCTCATGTAAAGCTTCAATAAATCGTTCAGCAACTTGATTGAATGATTCGCCATCTTCATATGCGAAGTCATATTCCAGTCTGGTGCGAATTCGTATATCCTTAAATTCTTTCGCAGTCTTTGTTCGTGATGGCATATGCTCACGGAGTCGTTCATCATAGACAACTGGTTTCCTTACTTTATTTATGATTTCAAATGTTTCTTTCGTGCGTGCTAATGGACTAACAAAAAATGTCTCAATACCAAGTTTTGGAATAATTCTCCCGAGCGCTCGCGCCTGTACTTTACCCTTTTCTGAAAGTGATACAAGACAGGCTTTGTCATATATCATACCATCACGCGAGGCACTCTCTGCGTGCCGAATTAAATAGATTTTCATATGCATATCTTACTATGCAAAGAAAAATCCCGCTATGTTGCCATAGCGGGAAATATTATAAAAAATAACTTCATGCAGGAGCGAGACTCGCTTCATCAATGCCACGACAATCAAGTATGGTTTCAGCAATTTCTCTCATTGCGCCATCACCACCATATTTACTGGTTATAATGACACCAGGAATTTTGGCAATGCATCGCTGTGCATTTTTGGGTGCGATCGTAACATACGCCTTTCTCATGGGTCCAACATCATTTAAGTCATCCCCAAAATAGGCACAATCGCTCCATTCGTACTCATGCTGGGAAAGCCATTCGGAAATGGAATCCACTTTATTTCCTTGTCCGATTTTCCCTGAGAATAATTTAACCGGTTTCCATGCGCCAGATTGACAACTTGGAAGCTCATTCCATTTTTGAATGATAGTATTGAGTGGCTCTTTTTCACCAGAGACTATGACTATTTCTATTCCGATTGCTCGAAGAAATGATACTCCTTGTCCGTCACATAAGCTCCGAGACTTTAGAATACCTGTCTGCTGCGGGATTTCCATTTCTTTAGGAGCGCCTATATCCATAGGAACATGGACTGTATACTTGGGGATAACGATACGCGTCTCCGTGCCATTAGTATGGCAGCCATCCCAATCGGTAAGAAAAACTTTGAAATTACTGAGAGCATTTTTTTGAGGAAATGTAAGCCTCTCGAAAAGACTTTGATTTGGCATTTGTATGGAGGGTTTTTGTTAGAAAGAATTTTACTAAGTAAACTATACTCTATTTATCTATATTTGTCAAGGTACATTTTAATAATATAAATCCCCCTTCACTGTGAAGGGGGATGGCGAGATATCTTTAAGTCAGATTATCTCTTTACAATATAGTATTTCTTTGTGGGAGGATAATATTTGATTGTATACCCCATTCCACGAAAGAACTCATCTACAGCTTTTGTGCAGCCGGGCCATTTCTCTATAGTGCCTTCGCCATATTCAGCACCTTTCGGAAATTCTTTGTATTCATCAAAAGCAATGATTCCCCCGGAAACTACCATTGGGTAGAGATAACGAAGCGCATCACGATATCCTTCGTATAGATCAAGGTCAAGGTGAAGAAATACGATCTGTTTCTCTGGAAACTTTGGCAAAGTTTCGCCCAAAAATCCTCCGATGATCTCTACTTCAATATCTGGCGCATACTTTGGAAGGTTCCACTTTACGATTACTTCTCTGAGTTCTGTCTCAGTGAACTTCCATTCACCTTTTTGAGGATTACGCGGGGAGATATCAACAGGATCAGGCTCGGGCCAGCCTTCAAATGAATCGAATCCGATAACTTTTACAATAACGTTGCGTCTGCTTGCAAGGTTGACGAGCATCGAGAGCGAGCCACCGACACCCGTGCCGCATTCGACAACGACGCCTGGTATGTCTTTTATCTGATCAAAAAGAAATTCAAAATAGGTGAATTGATTCATGAATCCAAAAATATTCTCATGCCACTGAGGCATGATCTTACTTGGGGCTTGAGTTTGCATGTACGAAGTTTTTGATTTATTCCAATAGTAACATCAAAAAGTAACAAAGTCAATTGCTTTGTCAAATGATTCTATCTATCGAATACATATGAAAAATTATTTTATTTTTGGGAAAGTGTCAGCGGTTTAATTCCCTTCGATTCGAGGATTGCGTTCGCAAGATCGCGCACGGCACCCCTGCCCGCCTCGCGCTCCGTCACCAAGCCTGCAATATCTTTGACAATTTTCTCTGCTGAAATCGGTGTTGCGGAGATACCGAAATACTTCATGCATACATAGTCCCCGACATCATGGCCCATGTAGAGACATTCTTCTTTCGTGCACTTTTTTTCTGCAAGCCATACATCAATCGCATCTATCCGAGCCTGACCTGAAACTCCCTCAAATAAAGCTATTTCTTCCCATGCGCCGGACTTCACCGATGCGAGCGAATTGAGTTTGTTAGTGAGTGCAGTCAGGAATCCGCCTTTCTCGCTCGACACGAATGCAATATGTATCCCTGTGCTACGAAGAAGTGATATACCTTGTCCATCGATATGACTCCGTTCTCTGAGTAGTTCCCCGTGCTCAGCGTCATACAAAACGTGTGCAGAGAAAAGCACACCGATACTCGGGAACACTACTGCTTTCACTGACTTTAATTTCTCATTCATTTATTTTTTATTCTGATTTATAAGATATTCGTAATACTCCCATTCTTCAGGTTTGTTTATACCACTCACTGCTTTTTCAAGTATAAGCGGAACAATTTTATCTCCAGTCATCTTACCTTTTTCAACTAGCGTTCTACGCCAAACAACATCAAGATATCCAACATGCTTATAGGCCTTCGGTAATTTTTGCTGAGGCATATTAAATGATTCTGCTTCTCCCTCAATTCGAAGTAGTGGCTCAAGCATGCCACTCTCACCAATCTTATACATTTTATATGGAGATTGATCAGGCTCTGTAACTGTACGAACAGAATCAGCTTCAGGGTTAGCAACCAGAAGTTCTATTGCTTGATCAATTTGTACTGTTGTGCGAAGTGGCGATGTTGGTCGAAGTTGGACATAAATATCTGCATTATATTTATCAGTTTCTTCAAGCCATCCAAGGGCATGCATAAAAACAGGATAATCTGTTGCTGTATCGACTGCGTGTTCGGCTGGTCTCATAAAAGGCACTTCTGAACCAAATGTCTTTGCAACCTCTGCAATCTCAGGATCGTCAGTTGAAGTAATTATTCGATCAATATATTTTGAATTTTTTGCCTGTTCTATGGAATAACCTATAAGCGGCTTGCCTGCAAGCAACTTTATATTCTTATGAGGAATACGTTTTGAACCACCTCGGGCTAAAACTAATGCAACGACTTTGTAATTTTGTATCATATATATTATTTTACTACAGTCTGTAATTCACTAATAATCATTTCTCCCAACCGCACACCTGCATTACCATCAAAAGGTGCCACAAAACGATTTATAACTCTATCACGATTTTCCAATAGCGATTTTGAATCCTTCAAATATTTCTTGATATTGCTTACAAGTTCTGCTTTTGAATATACTACAGGCAGTTTACTTGTCTTTATTAATTCTTCAAAATGCGTATATCTATCAAAAAACCGCTTTGCAGATTCCCAATACGTTACATGTTCAGCAGTACCATCCATTGCCACACAGATAACTGGCGCTCCGATAACTAATGAGTCAATCGCAAAAGTAGATGCACCAGTAACAATGAGATCAGCATTAGCAATGAGATTCATGAGGAATACAGTGTCACTCATACCCTTACCATCTGTATCAAGATATTTACCTTCTGGTAGAAATATAATATGAGGAAGTGACTTTGCTTTTTCGGCATCAAATTTAAACTTCGGATGCGCACGGTAGACAAATTGGATATTTTCATCTTTTAATTCATGTTCAATGATGTCATTGAACACATATGGCATTGTTCCTTCATGCATATAGAGAAATTCCCCCATCGCTCCATAGAGCACAATTTTCTTCGTTGGATCAATCCCAAGTGAGTTCCAGAATACTGCACGGGGAATGAGTGCATTCTCTTTGTGGAAGTAGAGATCGTAATGTGGAAGTCCTACTCGTGAAATCGGCATATCATGGCTCGTAAGCGCTTGATATTTAAATGCCATTTCTTCGAGGAATAGATTTTGCAAAATCAGTCGATCAGGCACAACCCGAAGCAAGCCATGACTTGAAAAATTATCCCAACTTCGTACCATGCCGACAATTGGTATACCACGCTGTTTGGCAACTTTGGCAATCACTACATCGAAATCGAAATTGGTGAGTGACGTCGCAAGTAATGCAGAAGGAGTATACTCATCAAATATTTTTGTAACGATTGGATCAGGCTCAGTTGTAAGGATTTGTTTACGCAGAAATCGCTTGTACATAGATGAACCACCTAGCAAGAATGTATGAATTCGTTTGAATACAGTTTCGAGCAATCCAGAATCTCCGCGGTAGTACGAGCGCATCTTAGACCACGTGTTGGTATGATTTCTGATCGCGCTTCGGGCAAGACTCATAATGCGAGATTCTTTTTTCGTAGGATTACTGCGTTTAAATCCTATAACCGTGATATGTTCACCTTGAAATACTCCTTTGAAATACTCGAGTTTATCAGGTTGCACTATAAATACAATTTTATAGTCTTTAGTAGCTTCTTTGAAATGAGGCCAAAAATCTGATGAGAAAAGATTGCGGGCAATAATATCCTCTCCTATCGTTACGAGTATTGTTTGCATATTATTTCCTTTTAAGGACCACAAAAAAGGTTTCAGTGAGCCAGTTTTTGTAGCGTTCTTCAGAAAAAAGAACTTTCAAAATTGCATAGCGTACATGGTGATGCCATTCCACTCGTGGCACATGGTAACCAACAGCAGCAACCTCAAAGCCGTGCTTGGCTGCATTATAGAAAAGAAAATTCTCTGCATCTGATGTATTGAAATACCACTTATGCCGATCTTGCGGTTTCTCGGGCGGGATACCATAGCTTGCGGGACCAGCTGTACCTTTGAGCATTGGTTTTAATAGTTTTCGCCAGCAATTCGGAAGCGATATGATGAGGTATTTTTCTGTTACCCGAACGAGATCAGCGAACGAGCTATGAATATCGTTAACATGCTCAAGTGTATCGAGACATAGCACCGTCTGGAATGATTGGTTTGGAAATGGTATTGTTGTCTTTTCCCAATCCCAAACGGTATTGTTAAAATTATTTTTATCAATAAGCGTGCATGGCAAGCCTAAAATTTTCTCTGCGCGATCATCACGACTCCCAACATCAAGCACATTTTCATGCACATATTCCATGAATTCATCATAAATCAAATTGTATCGCTGTAATGATCTCGGTACATAGCGAGTTTTAATTTCTTTGAAAGGAAATTTTTCTTTTGTTTTTACAACTTCATCAAAAGCTTCTTTGTCATACTCACCTTTGAAGTAGAGTCCCCCACCAGCATACCGATTACTAATTGTTTTTGTAAGATTATCCATATACGTATTAAATCTTTAAAGATTCTAATTTTTCATACACTATCTCTGTCTCCTTCTCCAAGGGATACATAGTAGCCAATGCTTCAAATTCTTTGCTTGAGCGATTAAACTCAGGTTTGATCAAATTTTTAAGTGTAACAATATCGCCTGCGCCAATAAAAGCAACAAGCTTTGCCAGTACCTTATCTTGAGTACTAGGATTCACAAGATCATCATAGGCAATCAATATGCTTTCATGAGTTGCTAAATGATAGAGCAAATTTTTATTACTTGCAGTCCAGTGCTCTATAAGCGACGTAAATGTTGCAGCGCCCGCACCCCAGCTTCGCATGATTGATTGTGCACCAACAAGTGGGTGGCGATAAACACCGATTATTTTAGTATTTTTCGGCATATAGTGCTTCCAGAAATAAAAAAATACTGGCAATGACTTAAAGCCGAACCGCTTCTGACCGTGACCAAGATGAAGCAGTAGCTTTATCATCGATCTGCGTGTAAATGCTCGGCTCACTTGATGGAAAAAACTATCAGCCCGAAGTATGCTGTCCTCATTATATAAATCATTACGGTTATACTGCCCTGCTTCACGCATTAGCTTGCGGTTTAGTGCAAACATCTGATTATGCTCAAAAAAGCCATTGTGATTGCGCATATCGCCTGCTTTGAGTTCTTGATCTCGTCCGAAATACACACCACATTGAGAGACGAGATTAGACACGAGACTCGTACCATTGCGCTGGAAGCCAATCACCACAAAAGCATCACCTGAAATTTTTTGGAATTGCTCAAGCTTGCCTTCAGGTGCAAAAAGCATGCGCCAGACTGGCCGGAGCATCTTTTGGTAGATAGGTTTCATATACATGACACTTTAGCATATGACTATCTTTTTGAAAATGTGTCCCACCTGCTATACTTTGCTATATGCGATTTAAACTATTTTTAGTGCATGTGTTTTACAAAATCAAAACTTGGTGGCCACTTTGGTTCTATGTTGTTAACTACAAGGCAAGGAAGAAATTCAATACTCATAAACCTAATCTTTCATCGCTTGGAAAGCGAATACAAGATGAACTAGACCATGAAGGCATTGCAATCACCACCCTTGATGAGCTTTTCCCGAACGAGAACATGCTTGAAAAACTCCTTACTTACAAAAATTCATTGGATTTGAACAACGTCTCCACGCACTGGAAAAAAGAGTACTTGAAAAACTACTGGGATAAGTTGCCAGTATTTGATGCAACAAATCCATTCGTACAATTTATTCTGTCGGAAAAGATTACCTCAATAGTTAACAGCTATATGTCTATGTGGACGAAACTCGGCTACTATGATTTATCTCTCACACTACCTGTCGGCAAAGATGCAAATCCAATTCGCGCTCAAAGGTGGCATCGGGATCCTGACGAAAAAAGATTACTCAAAGTTTTCATTTATCTTTCTGATGTTGATACGACAGCCGGACCATTTACCTATATCAAAAAATCTACCTATGGCAATAAATATGGAAGCTTGTTTCCTCAAAAAACTCCTGCGGGCATATACCCCGACGAACAAGCACTACTTGCAAAGATTGATCAAGATGACATCAAAGAAATGACTGCCCCTAAAGGCACCGTCATATTTTGTGATACGAGCGGCTTTCACAAAGGCGGCTATGCAACCGAAAAAGAACGGCTTATGTTTACTGGATTTTATTCAGCACCCTCATATCATGAAGCGAGATACTATACCCTCCCTCCATCATTTGACCACAAAGAATTCAGTCCTGAAGTTGCATTTGCTTTAGGTAAATAATACTTTAGTCAGATACTTCATCTACAAGTACTGGTTGCCCAACTAATCTGCGAGTAAATGCAAATTTATTTGTCAGTGGAGACAGTTTCTTTTTGACGATTGCAAGAATTGTTTTATCGTCTTCATCAAATGAAAAAAATGTAGCAACATCAATCTTAAATCCAGGCATATCATGGGCCAATACTTTATAGCGAAGCAAACTAAATAACGTAATCGTAAGCACTAACTCTACTGATGGTCCATATACGCCGAAAACTAATATCGCAATAGGGCAAAGCGCAAGTATGAGAACTGTTTTGACAGCTGTTGCGATAAATAAATCTTTTTGAGCTCCGATTGCTTGGAACAGCGCAGTAAATACGACCGCAAATGCGCTCGACATAACTGCCAAAAGCATAATAAAGTAAAGCGGTAGTACTGGGATGTATTTTGGCAACAAGAGTTTTAATAGCAATGGACCAAAGCTTATCGCTAGTAGCCCAGTCACCACAAAGAAAATCAATTGATATTTTATTGCTTTATGCGCGATTCGATATAAATGTTTTGGCTCGTGTTTATACCTCGACAGTACAGGCAAAATAGCAGTTGAAACATTAAAGAGCGACTGGGTGTGATTGTACAAACCGAGAGCAAGCGAAAACAGACCGACTGCATCAGGTCCAAGAAATACTCTAATAATCCAGAGACGCGCACTTTGACCAAAGGTAGTTGCATAACTTGTCAGCATAGCGAAGAATGACTGACCTTTAATATATGAGAATATGTTCACGTGAGCACGGGCAATATTCCATTTTTTTACAACTCGTAAGTACATGGGAATAATTATGGGGTACTGCACGAGTGAGGCCAATATAATGCTATACGCCACTGAAACTGGGCCATGTTGTTTCAACACTAAGAAAAATAAAATAAGTAGCAAGCATTTTGCTGTTTCTTCAACAATGCCAGCTACGACTTTATGCTTAAAATGGTACGTTGCTGCGAGTATGGTATTGGCAGTTTGTCGAAGCGGTGATAGCAAAAAACCAAATGCCAGTATACGCATAATCTGACGTGACACATCCCCCACATGCACTATCGGTATATACGATAAACCAATAATCACAATAAAGGCTGCAATCGATAGAAGCATTTGAATGCGAAAAAAGCTGCGTGTGATAGCTCGCGCATGAGAGGTATCACCATTCGCAATTGCTTTTGAAATATCAACAATCACCACCTGCTGTACACCAGGTAAAAAGAAAAAATTGAATATCGCAATAGTGGCAAGTGCAAGTTCAAGCAAGCCATACTCAGAAATACTCATATGCTTCAAAATAAGAAATGTTGAAGCAAAACCGACAAATTTAGATGCTATAGTGCCGAATGTCGTCCAAGCCAAACCCTTGCCAACAACAGCTATAACAGTATTTTTATTTTCTCCATTCATAGAGTAATGTCATCAATAAAAGTAAGTATTCGTTTTGCTCTTTTCTCCCATGTCCATTCTTGCACCCGTATGTATGCTTCCCTGCTTCGCTTTTGTGCATCATCTGGAGATTGTAACACGGTACGTATCATCGTGGCGCAACTTTGGACATCATCAGGTGTAAAGAAAAAAGCAGTACTTTGATCGATTAATTCCAAAATAGAAGGTAGTCGGGACGCAACAATAGGTACTCGGCTTGCCATATACTCAAAAAGTTTCATTGGTGATGTGTAGTATTTGGAAATTGCCTCTTTGCCGCTATTTGGTAGCACCAAGACATCTGCAGCTTTCTGCCATAATGCAATTTCTGCATGAGGTTTAAATCCAATAACATGTAAATTTTGAACCCCTCTATACGTGTCATTAAATATTTTAATATCACTTTCGGTTCCACCAATAATATATACTGCCGTATCGGACGAAAGCTTAAGAGTGGCCTCAGCCAATACATCAACCCCTTTCCATGCATAGAGATGCCCTGTATAGACAACCACGTATTTAGAAATAATACCTAGCATCTGTCTTGCCTTTACTTTTGATTGCGTTATATCGAACATACTCAATTCAACTGCATTTGGTTCGTAAAAAATCTTTTCTTTTGCGATTGCAAACTTCTCTACTAATGCTTCGCATTTCCAATGTGTATGGGAAATAATACCAGCCATGCGATCAAAAATACCTTGATACCAGATTTTTTTCTTTTCCGGAAAATCATGAAGCTCATAGAACACATTTTTAAAAAAGAAACTTAAAAAATAAAGTGGCAAACTTTCATTTGAGTACATGATTGATCTTTGGTTCGATTTAAAAAGCAAATACAAGAGAGCTGAGATCGAAAACACAATGAAAGAAACCCTAAAAGCAACATATTTTATTATTGGAATAGAAAAAAGATCTATGGTTGGTAAATATATAATTTCAAATTTCTCCTGCAATCGATAGTACGAAAAAGGATCTTGCTTAAAACGCCCTAATCGTCTCGGGACAAGCAATGTAACCTTCATGCCTTCCTGAGCAAAACTCTCAGCGCTTTTCGCAGCGAAAAGCGCTGCGGCTTTCTCGCTTGGAAATCGCCCATGGAAAATGAGGTACATTTTTTTCATCTATGTAGTAAAAATTTTCTTGGTTAATGCTTTTGCCATATATATTTGTGAGTACATTCTATATAGCTCATACTGCAGTGGTACCAGGTACCTAGTTTTATACCTTAACCGAAGATACAACATGCGTAGAAAAATTTTTATAATCATTAAAAAAGGTGCTAGCCATGCAGTGTATAATGCTTTTGAAAGCGAAGCTGGCTTCCAATCGTCAGCAATAATTCCCAGCCGATGATGGACTTTTTCTTTATACACTCTAAATGTAAGCTGCACATCAAGTGGTACTAACCATGGACTTGATAATGTGCCAATTATTTCTTTCGTAGTATCAAAGACTATCTTCTCGTGAACTCTTTTTGCAAAACGAGCGCCTGTGCTCTTTCTAAAAAGCCTGACTTGATAGAGTGGCCAAATCGATTTATACCAGACTGTTAGATCAGGTGACGTCAGTACATATGGCACTTTATAAAATGAGGATCCTGTATCATTCTCTACTGCTTTTTCTATTTCATATGCTAATGCTTCTGTCATAACTTCATCTGAATCAAGATAAAAAAACCAATCAGTTTCTGCATGGTCAAGTAAATTATTTCTTTCAGAAGAAAAATCATCTATTGGCTTGCCTACAGCAATTTGCGAAATGATCGTTGCACCATATGTTTTTGCAATAGCAACAGTACTATCAGAGCTACCACCATCAGCAATAATAATACCAGTAAAATTTTTTACACTTCTAAGTGAACGATCTAATGTCGCCTCAGAATTTTTGGTTAGGATGCCTATAGTGCAGTTAATTTTTTTCATTTTTATTACTTAGAAATTCTCAAAATAATCCATTTCAAACCTTTAGAATTACGCACGTAGTTTAGTGTTTTCGCACCATATAAAATCTTAAGCATGAGAAACAGAATAATACTTCTCCACGAACGATAGAGCGACACAAGAAGCTCACCACGAGATGCAAGTGCCCGACGAGCAATAATAACTACGTGTTGCCAGGAAACATAGTAAAGAATTTCTCCTAAAACTACAATATCGAATTTCTCGTTGTCAGGAATCGGATTTTCATCTAAATTGCCGCATATAAATCGCCCTTTTGGATACAGCATCTTTGCTTTATCGAGTGCAACTTGGGATATATCAATGCCTGTATATTTAATACGAACATCATCGGCGAGTAATGCTGCTAGTCCGCCGTTGCCGCAACCAAGATCAAGCACTCGAATTTCTGATTTTTCTAAATGCTTTATGATTGTTGCCAATGCTTCCAAGTTTGGCTGTCCTTTTGCTAAATAATCCCATTTGCCTTTGGTAAACATAGCATCCCATTTTTCTTTTGGATATTCTAATTTAAATTTCATAGTATATGTCGAAGACGATAGTAAAGAGTAAGTCCATGTGATAGATATAATTTAAAAATCACTAGCGTTACACCCTGATCGATACCTATACGAGGTAATGCAAAAATATTCTCTTTTTTGCTTATACCTTTTGCACGAACAGCACATGCTGCTTCAAAACCTAAAGTTGCAAGTGATTCTTGTATCTCTTTTGTCCTTCGACCATACGGATAAGAAAAATAACGACATGTGTTTCCTGTTAATTTCTGTATTTCATATTTCGATTTTTCAATATCGACCATCGCCTCTTGATATGTCATCTGGTCGAGGTGCGGATGAGTATGCGTATGAGATCCGATTGTAATGTATGGCTGTTGAGATAAAAAAGCAATATCTTCAACTGATGCTCGTTCTGTCCCAGCAAAATATTCAGTAGAAAAAAGATCTGTTGTGAGAAAAAGCGTAGCTGGAAAAGAATACTTACTGAGAATTGGCAAAGCATTTTCTCTTGTGTCACGGTATATATCATCAAATGTAATAGCAACTGTCGGGCGAGAAAAATTTTTTTCACCTTTACTATATGAAACAATATCAGCCAGTGGTACAACAGAAAAATGCTTAGCTAAATACACCATTTGCTGTTCTAATGACTCCTTGCTTATTGCGTGTCTCCATGAAGGATTACCACCGACAGAATGATACATCAAAATACCGACAAAGGGCCGATGAATAAATATTCGAACTAAAAAGTCTAGCACAGATAAAATGAACGTTTTAGAGGTGTTCTTCATATCAAAATTTTTGCTTCATTGCTGGTTGCAACGATCATACGAGTACCCATTTTTGATTTAAGCATAGGCATCGCTGAATTATAATTTGCTATCATGCTTTTCCACCAAACACCTCGATCTTCTATAGAGAGCAATCTTCGTGGTTTTGTAAGTCGAACAGCATCTCTTGCTTCAATAATTGATATCGGTTCATCAACTACCAGCAATGTGTCAGGCAATGGGAGCAAGGAAACATAAAATTTCAAAATTGTGTGGGATACCTGATGTTCAAATAGTGATAAAATATTTTGATGTAACCCTTCATCAATTATACCTCCTCTCCTTTTTTTGGCCTTCATATATCGACCACCTCGGTCAAAAATACACACACGGATTTTATGCAAAACATAGCATAAACTTGTAATCGCAATAAGTATTGTCACGACTGCAACTATTGGATACTTCACAATAAACATGAGTCCATATTTCCATTTTTCTTTATATGAAAGGCGAATTAGGTTTGGATTATCTTTTACCAACGCTGACTTACCTGCTCCAGGCAACCCATAAAGTTCGTACATCATAATTTCTCAAACAAAATCGCATACGATTCTGCAAATAGAGCTGTTATTGGTCCTAAGGTCCGGCCTCCTAACATTTTCGCAACCAATCGATTTATCTGTGCGCTCTTTAATAGAGGAAACGCAAAGGTTACTCCAGTAATTTTTATAACCTTACTACCATTTGCCTCAAAATGATCTCGGAGTTTCCATGGCGAAATTTGGGTGCTATGAAAATCTGGGGTCGTTCGTCCCAAAAGTCGTGCTCTGCGATAATGAGGCATTTTAGTAACGATATAGCCAATACCCCCTGGGGCAAGCAATGTTGCACATTTTTTTGCTACTCTATCTTTGTCAGCAATATATTCAATAATTCTTGATGCAAAGAGTAGATCAAATTTTTTTGCAGGAGCAAACATAAGTAGATCTTCTTCTATAAAAGTAAACGCGAGATTATCTGAAAATCGTTTTCTGGAAAGTGCAAGCATTTCTCGTGAAATATCAAGCAAGGTAAACTCAGCCCGTGGATATTCCTTTAAAAGCTCGGCAGTCCAAGTGCCTGCCCCAGGACCAATCTCAAGAATTTGATTTGCATTAGGCTTTACAGAAAAAAGCACACGATGTAAAGCTCGCATAGTCATTACATATTGAGCCTTACGTAGCGGACTGGAAAACCAGCGCTCGTACTCATATGAATCTTGATACACAGTACCTATAACGGTATTGTAAAAATTTTTAACTTCGTTATTTCTCATTTTTTTTACAGGAAAATATATAATGACTCGGATCATCTGCGTCGATAGTGATATTTTCTATCGTCAAACCAGCGTTCATAATATCTTTTTTAATGCGCGCAATGCTATATCCTTTTTTACCAAGCTCCCAATAATGCTCGCCATTAAATGTATGCTTCTTCCAAAAGAAAGGTAACTTCCAGAAAAATGTTACGTAGGGCAAAAGTGGCAATTTACATTTTAATAAAAAAACTCCTCCTGCGTGCGGTAAACCAATAACAACATACGACTGTGCCACTCGTACAAGTTCAGCAATTGCCTTCAATGATTCATCATATGGCAAATGTTCTAATACCTCCGAACAAAGAACAGTACCAAATGATGCATCTGGCACAGGAATTTTTTGCACAGATCCTACATAGGTCGGCGAAAGCTCTGGATCAATATCGAGCGTTGAAACATTATAGCCATACATCTGCAAAAGTTTTGTCACAATACCGTCGCCCGGACCTACTTCAAGTATATTCGTAGGCTCTGTTGCTATAACAGCATGAAGCTGTCGCCAGTAATTAGTCCACCTATCTTTTCTGACGTAGTTCTTAAAATCGTAGTGTGCTTTATCTACTTGAATTCGCGCATCAAATGTCATGAGAGTAAGTGAGTTATAGTAGCAATGAGGTTTTGGAGTCCGTGATTTTTCTTAATAAAAGGCGGTAGTATAGCTAGTGCGTGTGCACTATATGTCCCGTATTTTGTTATTATATTTTCGATTCTTAGAGCCAGTGACTCGGTATCTCTAAATATCCCTTCTGTATAGCCACATTGGAGAAGAACCTCTACCCCAGCAGGATTATTAACGAGAACCGGAACCCCTATGGCAAGCGCTTCAAGCAAGGCTTTATCAAGGCTTCCGGTATCACTCATAGTAACAAAAAGATGGGAATTCTGTAAGTAACGAGGGATAGCATCATGTGCCTTACCGCCAGTAAATGTAATAGTATTCGGTGGATTAATAAAGCTTGCTTGCTCTTCTAAAAGCATTTTGCATTTGATATCATTTGCTGCAATAGCTTCTCCGATAAATACTAGGTCAACCACAATCCCTTTTTTTGTCACTTCAATTATTGCATCAATTATTCTATCGTTACGTTTAATCGATGACAAACGTCCAACAACTAAGATTTTAAATGGTTCAGAAGGTTGATAGGACAAAGGTTTTATAATCGGCGAAAAAAGTATCGTGTCGATACCGTGACCAACAATTTTCACTTTCTTACTTTGTATACGAAAGCTTTCGGTTGATGCTGTGAAAATCATGTTAACGAGGAAGGCGGCTAACCGGAGTTTTAGGTCTACGCTTTTATGTGTATACCAGAGAGAAATTTTTTTACCAAGAAGAAACCAGATCTTCCATCCCAAAATTACATACATTGGATTCATGTGAACAAAAACAGCATCATATTCTTTTCTGTATTGCCAAATATATTTATAAAAACGTAGCAGATAGTGGAATTTTGAAATAGCATCTTCTTTGCCTAGTGATAAAACTTGTACATTGTTTGGCAAATCGTAAGTGCCTTTTTTGAGACAAATCACCGTCACTTTTTCACATGTTTTTGCGAATTCAAAAATCCACGCATGGAAAAAGCCAAGTGTTGGGTCAGTTCTATCAACTACTTGAGTAATAATGAGAAGTTTCATAGAAGTTTTTTCAATGCTTCTTGATATGTTTGCATATACGCTTCAGTATCAAGCACATTAAGTGAAGCCCGAACATCTGCCCGTTTAAATGTAGGGTTATACAAAACCTGGGTAAGTCTTTCTACTAGCATATCTTTATCTCCAACATTTACTTTGTACCCATTTACACCGTCTTTGATAATTTCCTCAACACAGCCAACCGTCGTTGCAACAACTGGCGTTCCAGAAGCAATTGACTCAACTACAGTCATTCCCCAACTCTCATAGTTTGATGCGAGCAAAAAAACATCCGCAAATTGATACCATGGCCTTAGGTCATTTACCCAAGGTAAAAGTATAACTTTATTTTCGATGTGCAAACTCATGATCAAATTCTTTATTACACTCTCTTGGCTCCCTTTACCAATAAGGATTAGAAATGCATCAGAATGTTGTTTTGCAAATTTTGCAAATGCTTCTAATCCAAGTGAGATATTTTTCTGCTTCTCGAATCGTGATGCCATAAGAATCACCTTTGCTTTTTCAGGAATTTCTTTTGGTCGTGACAATTGCATAACCTCTGAAAAATAACCAATATCTGTTGCAATAGGTAGAGTTGTAATTTTCTTTGGGCTGATGGCGAGTTGTGTCACGAGATACTTTGTAATTTGTTCAGAAACAGATCGAATACCTTGTGCTTTTGGGAGGACATAATTAGCAATACTTGCTTGCCAACTATGTCGCATTGATTCTTGTTTAAATTCTGGAGTAAAAAAGTCAATATGAATTTGAAGTTGTAGTGGCAAAGTAAAACGCTTGGCGACAAAATATGCTAAAAGTCCTATCTCAAAAGGATCCTGTGAAGTAACCACTGTATTTGCATTTGATTTCTTTCGGATGATATTTTTAATTTGTTTATAAGCTTCAAGTAGTGCTCTTACTTTATTTTTTGCAAAAATCGGATATATACTGACATTCGCAATCTGGAATTTGTCTCGCTTTGTATTTGTAAAAGCAATAATATGATATTCATCGAAAAGTTTCCCATAAGAAAGTATCCTCATGCGTGCTTTCGAGTCTTCATTAAATAGTCCTTCTTCCACTCCCAGAGAAATTATTTTCATACAATAGATAGATATTCTTTTACTATGTCTACGTCCGTATGTACATATGAAATATTTCCAACATTCTGTTTATATGCATCATAGTTTTCCATTAATTTTTGTAGGCCTTCATCTATAGAAGTTTGATTTGTCGGATCAATAAAAACACCGCAAGTATGGAAGCGCTCATGGAGACCTGTTTCTTTGGTTAAAATAAATGGCCTACCGTACTCTAAACCTTCAAGCACCAGATTTGGACTTACCTCTGAGAATGACACAACAGCAGTAGCATAGATATTTTTCATAAGTTCAGGCACTTCTTGGGGCTTGAAAGATTTATTATAAATTACTACCTGCTTACCTTTGTTCTGCAAATTTGTAACTGCTATTTCTAATACTTTGTTATTTTTAAGTGGTATGTTTCTATTTGACGCTAAGAGCATAAAGTTTCCTTCTGGATTCTGTACAGATTTCGGTTCAAAAACATTTTCAATAACAACTATTTTCTCTTGTGGCACACTGTATGTTTTTTCAATGATAGTACCGTACCATTGAGTATTGACGACGACATACTTTGCATTTCGAAGTACGAAAGCTGTCATTTTTATTAGCATGTTCTCTTTAGAGGAAAGAGTTTGTGTACTTGCATGGAAATTTTTAAGTGATATTGAATTCCCTGTACGATTTACATATGCTTCCCATGTTGAGTCCCCACCTACACGAACAACAAGTGGTATCCCAGTAATTGAAGACACTAGAGTGGCCGGAACCCCGACGCTTGTGGCATCAAAACATACTATACGTGTAGCACTATGACACTTCAAAAGAAGTCTAAAGAAAAAGACCACGTAGCGCAATAATGTTGGTAATTTTTTTTCAATTTTCCACCGCACAAGCCTCACCGGGATTCCTTGCGCTTCTAAGCCTTTATAGAGCATAGAAGCATATTTTGCTGGGCCACCAATATCAGGCGGGAAAAGTCCTGTCGCAATTACTATAGAGGCTTTTTTCTGCATAGGATTAGAGTAGCCTTTTTTATTGAACATCGCAAATACATACCTGTTACAGTAGGTTGCTCATTTTTTGCGCAATAGCATCCCAATCAAATTTTTTTATAACGAGTTCTTTGGCATTTATAATAATTTCTTGCTTAAGTTTTTTGTCTTCATACAACATAACCGCACTAGCAAGCGACTCAGGATTTTCTGGGTCACAAAAAATGCCAGTTTCCCTATCAACGAGAAAGTCTGGGATACCGCCAACAGGTGTACCAATAATAGGAATACCAGCTGCCATAGCTTCGAGGAACGAATTTCCAAGTCCTTCAGAAAGAGAAGGTCTCACAAAAATATCACAGGCTTTTAGGTAAAGCGGCAATAGTTCGTGGGAAATAAAGCCAACAAAGTTAACTCTATTTTCCAATTTTAGACTTGTAACTTTAGACTTAAGACTTTTCTCAAGCTTGCCTGTACCAGCGACGACTAATTTATATTTTTCTGGCAAGAATGTAAGTGCTGTAATGATATCTTCAACACCATTTTTCTTTACTAATCTTGAGGCAGTCATAATAAATATATCTTCTGACTGCTTGCCTAGTTTTGTTTGTAACGCACCTATTTTCTCCTCTGAAATATCTTTAGTAAAATATTCTATTGCAACTCCATTTGGAATCACTACTGGCTCTCTCGTATAGCCCATATCTTTTGCAAATACTGCGAGATAGTTTGAAATTGCCTGTATTGTATCAGCCTTGCGAAAAATTTTGACAAATAATGGATAGACTAAAAATGCTCGCCTTTTTATATACGCAATCGGATCGCCTTCTTGCAGTGTTAATAGTAATGGAATTTCTGGATAACGCCATTTAAAAAAAAGTGCCGCAAAACCAGTATAGCTTGCCATGATTGACCATGTACGGTCATAGCCATATTCTTTATGAAGTTTTGTTGCTTTTGCTAATGCTAAAAATGGATAGATATGTTTTAGTATAGTTCGCTGTATCTTTTGCAAAATACCATTTCCACCACAATATGGACCAACGCCATAGATAGTCACATTACCTATCTTTATACTTCGATCATATTCTGTTCGAAGCGTTATCATATCAAAAGAGGTACTAGGCATACGATCAGTAATTTCTTTGACTGCAACCTCTGCTCCACCGATAAATTTCGGGAAGTACACCAGTGAGAAAATAAGAATTCGTTTAGGCTTTTCCTGCATATGATTTTAAAATAGATGCATAGAGTGCAAATACTTCTCTACTCATGATGTCTCCAGTATATTGCAAACCACGTTCTTTAGCTTTTATTCCTTTTTGATATCGTAAGTCCTCATTTGCAATAAGCTCTATAAGCGCAAGCGCTACATCTTCAGATGTGACCTGCGCAGGCAAAAGTGCACCTACTGTTGCATCAATTGCCTCACTCATGCCGCCGACGTTATTTGCAATGACAGGTATACCTAGTTGCAAAGCTTCAATATTTGTTAACGGAAAACCTTCCCAGTCTGAAATAAGCACTGCAATGTCAGTTCTACTTCTTAGGGCAAGCGCATTATTTCTCGGAAGTTCTCCTGTAATTTGGATATTATCTGCAATGTGTAATTTATTTGCTAGTATGCGTAATGCATTTTCATGTTGTCCGCCACCAATAAGTACAACATTTACTCTTGATCGTAATTCACTTGGGAGTCGAGCATATGCCTCAAGTAAAATATCTTGACGTTTTGGTATTGCCAACCGCCCAGCAAAACTTATACTGAGATTTTCTTTAGTAAAATCAGTTGTATCATCAAGAGTGATTGTCACACCATTGTGGATAACATCAATCTTTTCCTCTTTTGCAATGGCATATGATAATGCAATCTGCTGATCAAACGCTGATACGCATATGATTTTTTTGCAAAAGTATGCCCCGATTTTTTCTGCAACTATGGCAATAATTTTTTTAGGCAATGATACACCGTTAATGAATCCCCAGCCATGAGCGGTATATATCACAGGATATCTATTCAAAAGTCCAATGCGCCCAATAAATCCTGAGAATGAGCTATGGAGTGAGACAATATCAGGTTTGAATTCTAATACTGCACTTCGATACACAAAAAGTGCTCGAAGAATAAGTATTGGGTTAAGCGTCTTTTGAATAAACCGATTTGGGATAAATAAAAATCCAAATGCTTTTGTTTCATCTGCAAGCCATCCACCAGTGGATGCCATCACGATAACTTCATCTCCACTTTTTTTATGAGCTGAAAGAAGTTCCCAGACAACGCTCTGGGCACCTCCACATTCTGATTTTGTAATAAAATAAAATACTCGCATACATTGGAGATCTAAACCTAAAACGGAATAGTGTACACGAAACCAGGAATTTCATTTTGTGCTTTGACTAATGCTGCGTTAAAAAGATCATCTTGATTGCTAATCAAATATAAATTAAGCAATAGCGAGCGAGTTTCCGACACAGTAGGCTGGAGAACAATAGCTTGCTTGACGAGATCAATTGCTTCATTAAACTTACTTGCTGCAACATATGTTTCTGCAAGTGTTAGATAGCCAAAAACATTTGACGGCGAAAGTACAAGCAATTTTTTACCATACACTTCTGCAAGCGAATTAGCTTCAGTATCTTTAGCCTTACTAAGTTCATAAATCAAATTATTAATACGCGCAATCACAAATGGATTTTGATAGTTGTCTGGGTCTTTTGCTTCAATGGACTGCAAAACTTTGACTTGAGACTTGAGGTCATAGCTAGCACGTTTTTCTCCATCTTCAGCAGACATGATAATTGAAAAATTATTGGCATATGACTGATATAGCGCATCAGCAAATTGTGCTGTTGTTCGCGAAACTCCGACTGGTGACATGTGAGTAACATACTCTAACCTATCTGCTCTCGTCACAGGATCTGCTATCACTAATTTTGACAATGCATGGAGCTTTGCAATCGGTAAAATCACCATCCATATAAGCACACCAGCATATAATAATTTTATTCCTACACTAAGTGCGATTTGTTTCGCAGGCAATATGACATCTTTCTCCCCTAGAGTCTGTTCGGGTGTATCTTGCGTTTGTATATATATTGCTGCATATATACATGCGAGCACAATAACCCACACAACCGCAGTGGCCGGTGTATCAAAAAGAAAAAGATTTTGAAAAAAATAGGCAATCAGTGCAGCAATACCAAAGAGTACAGGTAATGATGCCTGCCTCAATTTCCAAGAATATCGCACAAGTACGACAAGCGGAACAAAGAAAAGACAAAGATACAAGAGTAGTGCGGGTATACCAGCCACCGCCCCCCATTCCAATACTTGATTGTGCGGTTTGTCTACCCAAGGCTCAATAAGCGGACTTGAGAAAAGCGCTGTATCAAAATATTTTTCAAATGCAATAAAATAGTTTTCTGGACCAAAGCCGAATAAAGGTCTGTCATGCATTGCTTGTAATGAAACTTTTGCATATGCCAAACGATTACCACCGGTTGTCTCAATAAAATATTTATTTAAGGCTGTATTTGTTTGAAATGTTTTTACTATACCAACGCTAGAGAGAACAATAGCTACAAGCATAACTACAACAATGCTATACCGCACCCATTTTTTTCCTTTCACGAATATGAACCAGATACCTGCTGCAATCACTCCTATGAGCATGCCGAGCACTGCAGCACGAGCCTCACCCAAAAAGAGAGTTGGCTGATGGAGTATGTCTCCTATAGAGACCTTGCCTAACCAAATGTTAAAATTAAATAACGTTGGACTTACTACAATCACGATACTTGTGACGCCGTAGAAAATTCGCCTTGCTTTTGATGAAGTGGTAAACAAAAGGTATAAGCTAGCCAAAAGTGCAATGATTAAATATCCCCCTAAAAATGATGAGTTGCCAAGTGTTGCACCTGAAGTGTCAGCAGCAATTTCGAGGGATTTAATACCTAAACCGGAAGTGCCTACATAGGTTTGTAGTGCCATTAAAAACCCTGTAGCACCTACAAGGACTAGCAACCTACGGAAGTTTTCGATTGACGGGAAAACTGATCGAATAAGGATGAAGAAAAGATATAGGTGGATATAGAAAATAACACCAACTCCACGCATATAATATGACCAAAATGAGGTAACAGGACTTGCGCCGAAAATTGCCGAGAGAATTATCCATCCTAAAAAGGCAATAAAAATCCAATCAATAATTCCAAATTTGTAGCGATAGCGCTCATCTTTAATAATGACACGTAGATATGTCCATAAGAGAAACGCAGTAAGGGTGAGACCTTCAAAAATATATACTTTAATCGCACCGATACCGACATATGGGCCTGGGGTCGTTAGAACGAAAAGCGGTAGGAGAAAAATAGTTATTTCAATAATTCGCTTTAAAACTATACCTAGCAGATTAACTTTTTTTAGAGAAATGTTCATATAGTATGTAATAACGATAGCATTACTTACTTACACTATTGTCATTAAATAGTAGACCTGTGTCAGCGAATGCTTGAGCTTGGGCCTCTTTCAACAACGTCTCATTTTTTGTAAGTACTGCTAAATTAATAATAATCTGATGTGATTCTGGAATTAATCTATCAACAGCCAATCCTTGTTGAAAAGCGATTAATGCATTTTCATAATTACCTTCGTAAATATACCTCTGCCCTAATAGCCAATACCCTTGCGGCATTGTTGGGGATATGGCAATAGTTTTTTCGGCAGCATTTTTCATTTCAGCAAGTGCATCTGGATCTAATTTATTTAAAATCGCAATTTTTAAACTTGCAATACGACCAAGCGCAAGTGTCGCCTGCGTGTTTATAGGGTATATAAAGAAGCTATCATTAAGTGCTTTTGCCATTGCATCAAGATCAGTAATAATAATATCTTTTTGTGGCTCAGCTAATGCTACAATTTCATCTATATGTGTCTGATATAGCTGGCTATACGTATCTACCCGTTCTGCTATAAATATGCCACTACCAAATGGAGATATGGATTCTACATGTGCATAAGATAGCTGTCTATCTTCGATTGGCATTTGGGATTCGACAAATGCATGTTTGAGCTTACTCATTTCAGGAATCATAATAACGAGAGTAATGATAACAAACGCAACGCCACATACAGCACGACTAATAAAATCAATACTTGTAACAGGCTTTGTTCCAATACTTCCATTTGTACTTCGTAAACTACCTTCAGAAGAAATGACCCATGCCATAACTGCAAATAGTAATAAGTAGCTCGTTGGTGTATCAAACACAAATACATTGCTTATAAGCGCAGTAAAAAGAAAACCATTGATGCTTGCAAAAAACCAGCGATGCTTAGTCAACCGATAAACTCTCAATGACCCCCATGCGATACAGCCAAGCATAAACATATAGGCAATGCCTCCAAGTATACCTGTCGTCGAGAACCATTCCATATATGCGTTGTGGGGTTTATCACTCCACTGCTCTTTATTGTATGCTGCGAGCATCATATCTGGATTAAAATATTTCTCATAGGTATATCGATATGTTTCAGGTCCGCTCCCAAGGACAGGATTCTCATGAATACCTTTTAGTGCAATATCCCAATAAATAAAGCGACTACCAGTAGCTTCTTGGATAAATGCCTGATGTACATAGGTCTGTGGCAGCACAAGGAGCACAAGAGATACGACAAACCCAGCCATAGTACCAAAAAGAATAATCCGTCCTGACCATTTTTTTATATGACGCTTGGATGTTGACCAAATGATACCCCAGACGACAAGCAAGCCTCCCATAAGCGCAATGACATCCGCACGTGCATTACCGAGTACATCAACGACGCGAGTAATTGAACCATGAAATATCGCAAAATTAATAAGTGTCGGGTTAACAAGTATGATAGCCCCCAATATACCAAGCACGATTCGACTCGTCCGCGTCGTTGCTGTGGCAAAAAGATATATAGCAATGAATAATGCCTCAGCAAGATAGGTACCAGTAAATGAAGAATTACCAATAAGACCACCACCAGAACTATTTTCTAAAACTTGACTAGTTATAACTCCAAATCCGCTCGGACCAAGAATAACTGACAGACTCACAATGACCGCAGCCCCTGTAATTGGATACAGCAAAAAACGTCTGATCTTTTTTGGATCTTTGAGTACTACCCCAATTGCTATTGCTCCAAGTCCTACAAGCAGTATAAAAAAAGTACCAGTTCCCCGTTCCGGATGTCCAAGCCAGGAAAGTACTCTATCTATACTCCCAAGTGTTGTCACTACTAAAATACTGAGAAACGCAATGATGCCCCACGTCATTCTCGTATACAAAAGATTCTTAAGTGTTGCCCATGGCATAGCAAACAATACAAGCGCTATGGTACATGCACTGCCAAGGGCGACAATAAATGTTTTCGAATTTATATAATTGAACCATATCCCAGAAAACACAATCGTAGATCCAAAGAATAAAGTACACGCAATAATATACGGCAAAACAGGCAAAAGCATACTTGTACATTTTTGCTGAAAAAGTTCTATAGTTTTCATATTGCCTTATAGTAACATACAATTTTGGCTTCCTAAAAACACAAAAACCACCCCGAAGGGTGGTTTTTGTTATCTTTAGCAATTGCTTGCTTTGGATACTTCTCGCTTAGTTAGCGTTTTGGTAGTTCGTAGTGAACGCCGCATTCGTTGGGCCAAGGTTGAAGTTGTATGTTCCAGAGAATGTACCTCCAGAAGCTACGTCAACTGAATCCCACTTGATGCTTGAAAGGTAAGCACGGTAGAGACCAGCTGTGTTAGTAACACCATCAGTAACACTTACAGTAAGAGTGAAGTTTTCAGTCGTACCGCTGGTAATGACGAAGTTACCGTTTGCTGATAGTGAAGGACTGAATGGTCCTGAATCCACTACAACACCGGAGATTGCAACGTTTGATTGTACAACTCCTGACTTATCAACACCAAAGATTACTTTCTGACCTGAAGTTCCAGCAAGTGTTGGCATGTACACTGTACTGCCGAATGCCGTTACTTTGAAGGCGATAGTAAATGTCTGGATGTCATCATTTGCACTCTGACCAGCTGTAAGAGCTGCTGTTGCAGAGATTGGATCAACCATGATGCCTTTATCGTAGAACGCTACAGATTCACCTGTTGCAGAACCGACGAGTTTAGTAGCACCAATAGTATTACCAGTTGCATCAGTAATGTCAAATCCAGCAACCCCACCAGCAATCGTTGCACTCATTGTTGAGCCTGCTACGAATGAATTCGTACCAGGAAGTGGAAGGATGTCAGCAGAGACGATGAAGTCAGCTGATGAACCATTCGTGATTGTCTGATTAAGATTCTTGAATGTGTACGCTGTTGATGTACCAGTTGCTTGAACAGTTGTTGAATCAAGAACTACTCCACTTGCGTTTTGAAGGTAGAGAGTACTTGCCATCAAGTTCAAACCGATTGATGATGTGATCGTAACTGGAATCTTATCAATGTGTAGGTTTGAGCCAACTGCCTTGAAGTTAGCCTTCAAGAGCTGCACTTTGTTTGTGTTTGAAGTTGCATCAACGTCTTTAACGTGTGCCTTCATGTCATCAGTTGCGCGAGCGATGTCAACTTCAACACTATTTGCTGATGCTGCACTTGCAAAACTAAATGAACATGTACTTGTTGAAGAACAGTTCGTAGGATTGTAGGTTAGTGAAGCGCCTGTTCCATCCGTAAAGCGGATGTTTGAAACGATCACTCTCCATGTGTTTCCACCAGAAACTGTGTTTGCACTATCGATTACTGGAAGTGCTGAAACGCCGACGTAGAAGTTTGACTTCTGGCCTGCAAGAATCTTTGCACCACTAAGAGTTAGTGTCTTAGAGTAAACGTAGTTTGTGTACGCAGAGTTAGTGTCTTGACTGAATTCAGACGCAAGCGCTGAACCAACCTTTGTACCTTCTTCCCAGAATGAAACATTTGAGAAGTATTTCTCCATCTTTGTGTCTGTACCAGTACCACCAGTCATCACGAATTGAAGACTAAGTGAAGTAAGGGTTACATCAGAGCCACCAGAAGCAGCCTTAAGCTGAATACCAGCAACTTGATGATCCATATCACCTACACCGACGAGTTCACTAGCGTAACCGCCAATCAACGTGTCGCTTTCGATGCTACCAACACCAGTTGGATTGCTTACAACACTACCGCTACATGATGCACCGGTAGTAACGCTGTAAAGCTGTCCAGGCATTGTACAACCAGGAACACTTGATGCACCGCCTGTACATGGAGCTCCAGTAGTTGAACTATAGAGAGCACCAGCCATACAGCCAGGAACATTTGATACTACACCACCCATACTATTGATAGATGCAGCAGTCATAGGACCAACAACACCATCAGCAGTTAGAGCGTGAGCACTTTGATACCAAACAACGCCAGCTTTGGTCATAGGACCAAAAGAGCCGTCAACAGTAAGTGTTGAAGTGTAACCAGCAGCATTCAATGCTGCTTGAAGATCCATCACTTCTTGTCCACTTGAACCTACAAGTAGGTTCGGAGGAACAGTAACTTCAGCGCGAGCTACGTTTACAACTATGAAAGCTGCAAGAACGAAAGCTGTTGCAAAAGCGAATTTTGTAAATTTTTGCATAATTTTTATCGTTTATAATTGCCGCATCACATTTCTCTTTATCAGAAATGTCGCTAGCTTTTGATGCACATTACTAATGTTTTAGTTTCGACAAAACTAGGTGTGCATATCACTCGTAATAATCCTCGAAAAGAATTATCCGAGAAGTATTCAGGCACTTAATTAAGGTGTCTGAATCGTGATCTCCCCATTGGATAAGTGGGAGTATCGTGCTGCCTTGTCGACAGGGCATACTAAATGAGCCGACAAGAAAATAAAAGGCCGAAATAGGAAAAACCTATCTCGCATATTTTATTTTCAAAGATCGTCCCCTTTAGATTAAGCGCATATATCGTAGCCTATCCGCTCTAATAAATGCGCTTGTGCAGTATAGCATAATTAAAAAAATATGCTATGTGCATGCACGTATTATATGGCTTGCAATAACTATCGCAAATTATAATGTGGATAACCTCTCTACATAAGCAAGTATGCTTATTTTATGAAAAAGAATATCCTCGTGCAGTAATTGCAATACTAAGCAATTACTCATTATATGACGATATATAAACGATATTCTTACAAAGTCACTTTACTTCAAAGAGTATTTTGACCAACGTTTTTCGCCTATTTTCTTAAGGACACCTTCTTTAACAAGGGACATCAATTCACGTTGTAATGTCTTTTCACTACAATTTTTTATAACCTGAGTAATGTCCTTTATCATAATTTCTGGTTTGTCTTTTAGAAGCGCGAAAATATTGTTACGTCTATCATTTTTTAAAGCTAATTCAATTTTTTTTGATTGTCCTTTTAACTGTTGCTTCTCACTAAGGTCTTGTGATTTTTGCTGAAATTCTGTTTTATGTCCTTTATTAAAGGACATATACTTTTTTAATAACTCTTCATGTCCTTTATCATATTGTAGGTTTTTTGAAGGTGCATCAGTAGGTTTTTGGTCTTGCAAGCTGTCTGAATGTGTACTATTCCATTGCAGCATATCAGTCGGAATTGTAAAACTTTCAAGCGATTGAGAACGAAAAAGTGTTCCTGCGTATTTCTCTTCCCTATTTTCTCTAGTTAAAGCATCGAATGCAGTAGACAACAACGTAAACTCTTTCATTAAAATACTGCCATTCATTTCGCCAATACTACCGACTGTATGTCCCAATTCTATTAAACCTAGCATGTGGCAAAGATCATTTTCAATTTCTTCAAGGACAATACCTGTTTTTACACCCGTTAAGATATCAATGCTTGATACTTTTTTTAATAGATTTAGGCACTCTGTCCTTAATGAATGTTTCAAATAATCAGCATCATTTATGCACTCAGTAACCATATATAGCGCTGTAGATATTTTCAATGTCCTTTTAAACAAAGAATTGCTCGTGGTTTTATTATGAAATAATCCAATTTTCATATTAGGATTTTCCTGTTGTCCATTAAAGATTTTGCCATCAGTTGTACTCTCTTTTTTGTGTTCCATGTCTTTTATAAGATTAACTGTCCGTTACTATGAAAAATCAAGATTTTGTCTGTCCATTATATCAAAGACATTGGTCTTGTAAAGCTGTTGTTAATCTGGCAGTACATTCACAAGAGTAAAAATCTATGCCGTATGGTAAAATAATGCTTACATGGCAAAAAAAAATACTAAGAAAGAGGCTAGTGCTAAAAAAACCAAAGATGACACAAGAGGGTCTACCTCTACAGCACTTAAACAAGAAACAAGATATGGCGTCTATGCGATTATTGCTTTTGCTGGTGCTATTTTCTTTTTACTATCGCTTTTCCACATAGCTGGCGTCGCAGGAAATTTTATTTATACAATACTATTTTTACTCTTAGGCGTCGGCTACTATATATTACCTATTGTGTGTGCAATCTTAGGATTTTCTTTTTTGCAAACTAACAGACCCAATATTGCACTTACCCATACGATTGGCACAACACTTTTTTTTATTTCACTACTTGGGATGATCCACGTGTTAAGCAGCAACCCAGATGCAGGTGGCTATATTGGCAACATAGTCTCGTGGCCATTTCTAAAACTTTTTGATACGTATGTAAGCATTCTCTTTTTAGGAGCAGTTTTAATTATTTCACTATTTGTACTTTTTGATACTCGTCCAAATATTGCACAACTAAGAGATAAACTTCGAGCATTTCGAAATACTGACGAAGATGAAGAAGATATTGTTAGCTACGGCACAGAGGTACCAGTCGCTATCGTTCCCGAAGTAATCAAACCTGAAGAAATCATAGAAAGTATTCCAGAGGTCATACCCCAACGGGAAGAGGAATTAAATCTAGGAGAAAAGCTAACCAAGCCAAGGACTGACCTTACTTATGTACCACCACCGCTTTCATTGCTTGAAAAAGATCAAGGTAAACCGAATGTTGGCGACATCAAAGCTAACGCAAATATTATTCAAAGAACTCTAGCAAACTTTGGCATCATTGTTGAGATGGATGAAATTACGATTGGACCAACAGTTACTCGCTACGCACTCAAGCCTGCGCAAGGGGTTAAACTTTCACGAATTGCTGGATTACAAAATGATCTAGCATTGGCACTTGCTGCTCACCCAATCCGTATGGAGCTCCCTATTCCTGGCAAATCACTCGTTGGTATTGAGATTCCAAATAAAACAAAAGCGACCATCAGTCTCGGCTCACTGCTAGGAGATACACAATTCACCAATGCACAAAAGCCTCTCTTTATTGCACTTGGACGAAATGTCGCCGGACGTGCTATGTATATCAATCTAGCCAAAGCACCGCATGCGCTTATCGCTGGTACAACAGGTTCAGGTAAATCTGTTACTATCCATGCACTCATCAACTCCCTGCTCTATCGCAACAGCCCTGAAGATTTGAAATTTATCATGGTTGATCCAAAGCGTGTTGAGCTTACTTTGTACAATAAAATTCCCCATCTCTTGACACCAGTTATCACCGAAGCCAAGAAATGCATTCTTGCGCTTAAGTGGGCCGCCAAAGAAATGGATAGACGCTACGACATATTACAAAGCCACTCTGTACGTGATATTGAGTCATATCATGCCAATATTTACAGTAAGAAAAGTGCTGAAAGTGACGAAGACCGTATGCCATATATCGTTGTCATTATCGATGAACTGGCAGATATCATGCAATCATATCCCCGAGAGCTCGAGGCCGCGATCGTCCGTCTCGCACAGATGTCACGCGCTGTTGGTATTCACTTAGTTCTCTCAACGCAGCGTCCTGAAGTCAACATTATTACGGGACTTATCAAGGCTAACGTACCGACACGTATCGCTCTTCGGGTTCCTACGCAAATCGATTCACGCACGATATTAGATAGCGGTGGTGCAGAAAAGCTCTTGGGTGCTGGTGACATGCTCTTCTCCGGTGGCGAAGGCCAGCCTGAACGCCTCCAGTCAGCATTTATTTCAGAAAATGAAGTAAAGAAAATTGTAAAGTATTTAAGCGACGCATATAAAGATGAAGTTACCGAAGATATTGCACTTTCTGGACCTATTGCTGAAAGTAACAGTATATTCTCAGCAACATTAGACGATGAAGCCAACGAAGAAGATGAACTCTATGAGGAGGCACGGCAAATTGTTATTGAATCAGGAAAAGCATCAACATCGTATCTTCAACGGAAATTAGGCGTCGGCTATTCACGTGCAGCCAAACTGATCGACATGCTTGAGGAACACGGCGTCGTCGGAGCTGCTAATGGTGCTAAACCGCGAGAAGTATTAGAGAAAAATGTAGCTGCGGAGAGTCAAGAATACGTATGAGAATGAATATGAAGCAAAAAATTAGTTGGGGTGCTGGAGCACTTTTTGGCATTATTATTCTCTCATATGCCGTATGGCAATTTCACGACATTATCTTTGGTATCCATCTTAAGGTACATGGGATTACCGATGGAGCAGTATATGACGGCAATAGACTCACGATAAGTGGAACTGCAACAAAAGCAAGAGAAGTGACAATAGATGGGAGAGGAGTAGGCATTAGCAAAGATGGCACATTTGCAGATGAATTGCTGCTTACCTCTGGGTATTCTATAATTACTATTAAGGTAACTGACCGGTTCAAAAAAGAAGAAGTACGATCCTACCGTGTATTTTATAAACCTCAACCTGTCTCCTTTACTAGCTAATAAATAAATTATATGGCATTCAAAAAAACAGCCCCAAAAGCGTTAAAAGAAATAGGCGCAGAAATCGACGATACGATAAAATCAATCCAAACAAAATTTGGTGAAGGTGCCATTATGAAACTTGGCGATGCGCCTAAGGTTGATATCAGTGTTATCCCAACAGGTTCGATCGGACTCGATATGGCTCTCGGCATTGGTGGTGTTCCCCGCGGACGAATCATAGAAATATTTGGGCCTGAATCTTCCGGCAAGACGACACTTGCTCTTCATATTGTTGCAGAAGCGCAAAAGAAAGGCGGCGTCTGTGCGTATATCGATGCAGAACACGCTATGGATCCTAGCTATGCTAAAAATCTTGGCGTTAATATTAATGATCTCCTCATCTCACAACCAGACACAGGCGAACAAGGACTAGAGATAACCGAATCACTCGTGAGATCAGGGAAAATCGATGTGATCGTTATAGACTCAGTGGCAGCTCTCACACCAAAAGATGAAATCGAAGGCGATATGGGACAACAGCATGTGGGTAAACAAGCACGCCTGATGTCACAAGCACTTCGAAAACTTACTGCTATCGTTGCCAGGTCAAAAACGCTCGTTATTTTTATCAATCAAATCCGTATGCAAATCGGTGTCATGTTTGGGAACCCTGAAACAACACCAGGCGGTAAAGCCCTCAAATTCTATACCTCCGTTCGTCTCGATATCAGGCGTATAGCACAGATCAAAAAAGGTGAAGAGGTAGTTGGTGGCAGAACACGCGTCAAAGTTGTCAAAAATAAAGTCGCTGCCCCGTTTAAGCAAACTGAATTCGATATTATTTATGGCGAAGGCATTTCACGTGAAGGCGAAATTATGGCTCTCGGTGAGAAGCTTGGCATCATAACCAAATCTTCTGGTGGTTCATACGAATACAAACCAAAAGAAGGCGAAAACGTAAAACTCGGCCGCGGCTACGATGCCACAAGAACATTTCTCAAGGAAAACAGTAAACTTACCAATGAAATCCTAAAACAAGTAAAGGCTCGCTTTGGTGAGATTCAGATCTCAAGTGCAGGCGAGTAATTTCTGTAGTCACCTATACTTAATGAAAGAAAATGTACAACTAAAAAAAGAAGGTCGACCTCCCTACGCTCGCAATCGCGCAGATACTACACATATTCCTTATGAGAAAATAATAAGGCCAAGCGAGCAATTCCCAAGCACTCGCGAATATGACGATCCATCACGCAAGGGGCGGATTACAAAAAGTATTGATAGTGAAATTGAAGAGGATGAGGAAACAAGGAAGCCTATTCCCCGCAATGCATACATGGAGTTAGAAAATATTAGTGATTCTAATGACTGGGAAACATTCGGAGAAAAAGATGTAGAGTCCGACACATTAGATGAGAGTGAATTGCAAATTGAAGACAAAAAATTTTTAGATGCCCAAGAAATACATAAACAAAAACTCAACGATGCGTTCTATACGCTTATGCAAAAATATGACGAATACGATGGCTGGCAATGGGATGAGACAGATACAGAAAAAGCATTAGAGGATGCAGGACTCGAAAAGAAAAGTACTGAGGGAGAATCAAAAGCAGAAATGATTACAACACAATTAATCAGTGGTGATTTCCAAGGCATGCGAAGCACGATCGAAAAAATACTTCCCTATCATGAACAGCGTTTTGACAAAAGAAAACGTTCTGGACGTGGCCATAGCATGAAAAACGTCCCAAATAAGATTGAGAGGATGAATCGCGGTGAAATCAGAAAAAAGGGCGGTAAGGCTGCATAAACGAAGCTAAAAATAAAAACTTCTATATAGCTTGCAAAATAAGGCTTCCTGGGCTAAAATCTCCCTGTTACTAAAAACTAACTACAATCTATGGCATTACTTGAATATAACGAAATCCGCGAGCGCAAGATCATCATTTACAATAATGAGCCGTGTGAAGTCCTCGAATCTCATGTCGCCCGTACTCAACAGCGCAAACCGCAAAACCAGGTCAAACTGAAAAGCTTAGTTAATGGTCGCACCTTTACTGAAACATTCAGAAGTGCTGATACTGCCGATGAAGCTGAGCTTGAAAAACGTGAGGTTAAATTTCTCTATATGAACCGCGGTGAGTTTTGGTTCGCAGATCCAAGCGATCCCAAGAATCGTTTTATGCTCGATGAAAAATTGATCGCAGAATCCGCAAAGTTCCTCAAGCCAAATGAAAACGTCACTGCCCTAGTCTGGGACAATGATGGCGACGAGGTGATCATCCGTGTTGCACTTCCTATCAAGATGACTTTTACCGTCAAAGACGCACCGCCATCTATCAAAGGCAATACTGCCCAAGGTGGCACCAAGCTCGTCACACTTGAAAACGGCACGATGATCGATGTTCCCCTTTTCGTTAGCGCTGGGGATAAGATTATCGTCAACACTGATAGCGGTGAATACGTTGAACGAGGATAAATTTTGAGAATAAGAAAAAACCGTTTCGATATATCGAAACGGTTTTTAGTTTACAAATTTTTCATATGCGGAAATCTTGATCATCTGCTAATTGACGGAAAATTTCAGATTTCTCATATAATTCTTCAAATGAATTCCCCACTGCATCTATTTGTGTGCCAAAGATTTTATTTTTCGGATCATGTTTGTCTCGAAGCACAACAATTTTATTGCAATTCTTGAGTGTGCTGAATCGATGTGCAATGATAAGCGCGCTTTGATTACCTGCAAGTATCGTATCGAGTCCTAGCTGGAATGCTTTCTCAGTTGTCGAGTCCAAGCTCGAACTAGCTTCATCAATAACCAAAAGCGGCGGCTTGTTCATAATAGCTGCAGCAGCTGCAAGCCTCTGGTTTTGTCCACCAGAAAGTTCAATACCATCATATCCAACTTTTGCTGATAGCCCATCAATACCGTCCGCGAAATTAATCTGTAACATTTCAACTGTCATTTTTAATTCCTCATCAGGGACTCGTTGGCCATCGACGGCATACAACATATTGTATTCTATCGAGCCATCAAATGTCTCAGGCTTCTGAGGAATGTGACCAACGATATTCATCCATGAATTGCGTTTAATATGACTAAGTGGTATGCCGTCTACTAAAATCGATCCAGAGGTCGGATCCATGTAACGAAGCAGTAACTTAGCGATTGTTGATTTACCTGAACCGGAAGGCCCTATCAATGCCATTTTTTCGCCTGGTTCAATGGTAAAATTGATATTCACAACTGCATCAATATTCTCTCTCAATGCTCCTGATGCATCTTTCTTTTCATACGAATGCGAAACCTGATTGAATTCGATGTGCACTGGTTTCTTAGGTAATACAATTGCATTCGGATGATCTATCGTGTCTGGTTCAATAATAAGCGCCTCCATAAGATGTTTTATCGGCGGCATATTCCAATTGATTTGATGCTCGACAGAGCCAAGCCGCCAAATATTATCTCTGACGCGCATAGTCCAAACAAAGAGTGGGTAAAGCATACCATAACTCATACCGTGATAAAAAACTTGATAGATACCATAGCCGAATATCAGAATTGATCCGACAATATTCATAATATCCCTTGCTGTTGCTTGTCGTATAAACCAAAGCCAAAATTTCCGATCAAGGCTTATTACCCTATCAAACCAATCACGCATGTATGCAAGTTCACGACTTTCCGTTCCAACAGTCTTCACTCGTATAACTTTATCTAAACGATCAGCGCGATAACGATTAAGTCTGCGCAAATCACGCTCGATAGGATCACAAACTAAAAGCACTTTACGATTTAGATAGAGTGTCCATAGTAAATGAAAGAATAGAACACCAGTCATTCCAAAACCAGCCACAGGCCAGTACATCCATAGAAAAAGTAGCGAGGCAAGTAGTGTCACCACTGCTGGAATGCCTTCAAACAAAAGCATACCTTGCAGATTGAGCACTCTTGATCGTCCTTTCTCAAGACTTGCTGAATTTAGTCTAGATTTTTCTTGTATGTGCTGACTTGGACTTTTCTCTAAGAAAAGTGAGGTCATACGATGATCAAGTGTTCCATGATTAAGTCCCAACTGCCATTCCCGTGCAGCAGATTGCATCCAGTTAAGGCATTTCTCAAGAATTGATAGAACAAGTAGACCAAGCAACCCTATCCATACTTGTTGAATGCTACCTGCATTTCCGCTCGGTAGATTGTTAAATATCTGTGCAACGAAAATTGGTGTAATCGAAGCAAGAATAGTCGCAAGGATAAGTGCAATAATCATTTTTAGTGCCCATCGCTTGCTTTCAGAACCTATAAGTTCGGTCCAAATCCAGCGAAACACACGACTAGTGTCACCGAAACTGAAGTACTCTCGCCAGGTTACCGGCATTTTTCTTTGAGGAGTTTCATAATTCATGCGTATGTATTTTTTTTAATGAACTGATTATTGAATTTAAGAACAACACACCTCGCGCAAGGCGAGATGTTTCAAATGTTCAAGCTAGAGGCTTAAACCCTTATAACATCCTGCCTTGCGGGCAGTAGAAGTGAAGTAAAGACAGACACATGTGATCGATATCCGCATGGAATAGACGCCCACGTATATGTGCGCTTTGTGCTCGTATTCATTTGTGTACCTGTTTTATTCATAACAAAATCATAGTATCACACTTTATATATTAGTCAATAACATCTGTGGAAAACAAAAAACTCCTTCTTAAAGGAGTTTTTTGTTGATTGTAATACGAGAACCAAAGCAGAAGTAATTTTTCATGGTCTGGCCTGCGTAGCACGGAGAACCGAGGACCATGAAAATTACTTCTGCTTTGGAATTTAGTATTTGGATAAAATAGTTTTATTTTGCTATATATGGCAAAAGTCCCATAAATCGTGCGCGTTTGATTGCCATGGCGAGTGAACGCTGATTCTTGGCTGTCATGCCAGTTTTCTTGGCAGAGAGCATACGAGCATTTGGATTCAAGAATTTCTTGAGAACTTCTATATCTTTGTAATCAATATGCTTGATATTGTTTGCTGAAAAATAATCTTGTTTCATAAATGAGGTTGTAGTTGATAGCTAATAGGTTATAGTAATTATTTACTATCAATCTTTTGAATAATAACTGTTAACATTTTTTGAACTTCTAATAATAGTCTAAGTGAATTTTTACAATCAAGTGAATATAGTGAGCTAATAAGGAGTAGTTGTGTCTCAAGTTCAGCTGCAGATCCATTGGCGATTTTTAGAAACTGCGAGTAATCCTTCCTGGTGCTACGCTTATTCCCTTCTGCAATATTGCTCGGAATAGAGACAGCGGCTCTACGAATTTGAGAACTTATTCCATATATTTCCTCAGACGGCAATTGCCTTGTCAGAGTATAAATTTCCTCTGTTAGTTTCATTGCCTTCTGCCATACTATTAAATCCTTGAAAGAATTTATGGTATTCATACTCCTCCCTTTAACCTACCACCTTTTCACTCATTAAAACGGTATATCTTCGGCATTGATGTCATCAGCTGGATATTCGATCGTATCGACATCACTTTCGTCTTTAGCTGGCTTGTCATTTCGTGGCATATCACTTGCGCCTCCTGGTGCACCTCCCGCTCTCGGGCCAAACTGGAAGTTTTCAACGACGATTTCTGTGCGATACTTTTTCTCGCCATCTTTTTCCCAACTCCTTGTTTGCAATCGTCCATCGATATAGAGACTGCTTCCCTTTTTGCAATACTGAGCTATGAGCTCAGCTGGCTTGGCAAATGCGACAGCATTGTGAAATTCTGTAGCCTCTTGCTTAGCGCCATTTTGATCCTTCCACGAACGATTCGTTGCCAAACTAAAACTAGTGACTTTAACACCTGATGGGAGTGACTTGAGCTCAGGATCTCGGGTGAGATTCCCGATTATCATTACTTTATTGAGATACATAATGTAAATAGTATAAATTACTAATAGCTTTAGTATACCACTACTCTTTTACCATTGCTTCAATCTGTGCATCAACCTCTTCTTTGTCTAGCTCTACCTTTGGTTCATCCTCGGTGCCACTTCGCTTTTTGCCTATATCACGATTTACAGGACGCTTTGAGACGAGAGTATTCTCACGAACGGTCTTGATTAAGAGGTAACGAATGATTTCTTCATTACGCATGAGGATTGCATTTAACTCTGCAATCTTTTCTGGCTCGAGTTCAAACTTAATCCAGCCAAAGTACGCACTGGTAAATTTTTCTTTCTTGTTAGTAATAACTCGCTCCATACGGTACGCAAGCTCCATGTATCGTGCGAAATCTTCAGATATAAAGACACCGCCACGATCATTCACGAGATCCTTGAGACCTGTTATTTTACCTGCGATTTGCTCTTCAGGGATGGTTGGTACGAAAAGGTATGCAAGTTCATAGACCTTTTTACCTTCACCTGCCTGTACAACTTTTTGTTCTGTTTCTTCCATAAATAAAACGCGCATATGCGCGGTCCAATAGTAATAAAGCCTTCTTGTCATGGACCGAAGCGATATAGCGTCAGAGCCATATCGAACAAGAAGTAGTCCCACTGTAGCAAAGAAAATTGCATCTGTCAAAATTTGACAGATGCAATTTTAGTGCTATATTTAAGAAAACTCATTTCAATGGTTACAACAAAGCAGACTCCTAGTCCTGCAAAAAAAATCGGGGTTAGATTTCAGAACAAGGATGAAATTCTGAAAGTTTTAAAATTGAAATTGACAAATATACCACTACTCTATCAACTCATTGCATCCGATGGCCCTGTTGATGGTCTAACATACCAAGCACTGATTAAGTTATTTAGAACAGGAAAGTATGAGAAAGGTGAAGAAGTTCGAGCCTTTGAGGTTCGACATGGCTTCTGGGGCACTGTATCAAAAGAATCTTTCGAAGGTTTCAACGGTGAAGATCAACTTGATCCTAAAACACTTGGAACCTTTTCTGTTACCAGATATGATCCAAACCTTTTCATCGACCATGAACCTAAAGAAGAGGAAATGGGGCAAGAAGTAGGCGAAGTCGAAATAATAAAAGGTGGAAGAATCTTTGTTTGGGACAATATGCTTGCTTATATCCAACCAGGCCACAAACCTTTTATAGATTTGTTTGTTTGGTAAAAATAGCTACATTTTTGTTAATCTGCTCGATGATTACATCGTTGGGCAGATTTTTTATTTCAGCAATTTTTTTATACACCTCTTCTACCATCCAAGGCTCGCATTCTTTGCCGCGATATGGCACCGGAGCAGCAAACGGCGCATCAGTTTCGCACATGATTGATTCGATTGGTAGAAACTTGATCAACTCGTCATAATCTCGCGAAAACGTAATCGGTCCGTCGAAAGACATGGTAAGTCCAAGAGCAATGATTTTCTTTGCAATCTCAATATTGCCGACAAAGAAATGAAAATTAGCCTTAATACCTCTAAACTCTTTCAATATTTCTAAAACATCTTCATATGCATCTTGACTGCCTTTTGATGGCCTCGCATGAACCATGAGCGGTTTTCCGACCTCCTGTGCAAGTTTGCAGTGCTCCATAAACGTGTCTTTTTGCCTGACCTTCAACTTTTGACTTTCGACTTCGGACTCTGGCAACCTAAAGTAATCAAGCCCACATTCACCGATCGCAACCACAGATGATTGCTTAGCTAGTTCTGTATACGCACCCATATCAAAAACCTCTTTATCATTGTCAGTCGGATGAAGACCAACCGTCGCGTCTAGTACTACATCTGGATAAGAAATGGCAAGCCCCACGGCACGTTTTGAGGTTTCTTTATCAACACCGATAACAATAGTCCCAACACCTTTTTCGCGCATACGAGCAATAACCTCTTCCCTCTTTTCCCAAAGCGGTGAGAGGTTAAGGTGGGAGTGAATATCGATGTATTTAATTTCCATGTATTTACTATACAGATTAAATAAAAAAGAAAAAGCTCATATTGAGCTTTTATAATTTCTTTTGATGCATATACCCATACTGCAGTCGCCTTACATTGTGCCTGCTGAGATGCATATTCGTTTGTACGCTGCTATTTTTAGGGTATACCCTTCTGTGCTTTGCTTGATACAAGATAACTTTTTCAGGAGTAAAAAACTCTTGTATCTTTATTTGCATAATCGGCAATTCCCTTTTAGTAACTTCCTGGTGGTTAATATCTTTGTATTCAAGCACAATAATTTGTGCAGTTTCAAGTTGAGCGTATACATGCGCGAATGCTGTGCGACCAATTGTACCTGAATCAATATGGGCAATAATCGCTATTTCTTTCATTCATTCAAAGATTTTCTATATTATACCTGTTATTTTTAAAAAAGCAATATCAGTATATAAAATTTTGATTAGCACAAATTATGTAGTACATTGTCATAAAAATAACCTATGCAATACCCTGCGAAATACAAAGGTTCCTTATACACACTTATACTTACTAACTGCAAAGAACAGCTGGGAGAAAAAGAGAGTAAGGAAATTATCATACGAAAGAAAGATGATCTTGCTCCATTTGATATCTTCATACTTCATCAGATCATGAACACTATCGTTTCTTTGCTTTATCCACATGGTTTTGGGGAAGCAGGTACTGAAACAGCAATTGATCTACGCATACTGAACAAACCAACTGTTGAAAAATCACTTGAAATAGGGAGAGAAGTTCACCGAGAACTCGTCGGTGCCAATGATATTATCTATGGCTATATCAAAGATTCCAACTGTATTTTTTCTGGCGACACCAATAATTTCCAAAGTTTCGATATACGAATCGAATTCTTTATTAAAGGCGGAAAAGTTGCAACAGGCAGAATGCAAGTCTACCGATCAAATGATAAATTTATTCCTTATTTTAATAAAAAGCGCTCTACAAAATAGAGCGCTTTAAAATTTACTAATTTAAAATAGTTACTCTTTCCGCAAGAAAAGCGGCTCTGGCATGACAAATGCTTTGATTGTTTCTTTAATTTTTTTACTTGTCTCAGGCATCATTGGATGTAGCATTCCTGCTATAGCATAAAGTCGAAGTACTAAGTCTTTTATAATTTCAATTGCAGTATCTTTATCAGTTTTTACTAACTTAAATGGTTCCTTGCTTTGGATAATCTGGTCAAGCTCACTGATGTGCCGGAATGTTATATCCATTGCTTCTTTAATAT
>CAZLWF010000008.1:0-26540 GCA_964563615.1 uncultured Candidatus Saccharibacteria bacterium
AGACTGTAAATCTGTCGCCTTCGGGCTACGAAGGTTCGAATCCTTCCCGGCGCACTAGATAGAAAATCCGCATATGCGGATTTTCTTGCGTCGGAGCGAGTAAACTACTTTGCTCGCGTGAGGATTCGAAAGATTTTTCATTATCAAATTTTAAATTTGATTGAAAAATACCTGCAGCAGTAAGCTGAGAAATCCTTCCCAGTGCACAAAATAAAAATATCCCGTATATACGGGATATTTTTATTTCAGTCCAAGTATTTGTATAAATTTTGCCTCAGTAAGACCTGGGCATGTCTCGTCGCCTCGAGGCGATAAAATCATAACTCCTCTGATCAACTTAAGACCCGGGCATACCTTTTCTAGCTTTTGAAATACTGGCATAAGATCTCGAGAAGAGTTAACAAAGACAGAATGATTTTTAGGATTAAATGAGAGGAATGTCTCATTACCCATAGCTTTTGCGCTTAGAAACCCAAATTCGAATGGTGGAAACGTATTAACATACATCTTTTTCGGATCATCTTTATCAGGCAGCTGCCCATAATTATGATAGGTAAACTTACCGAGTTCCTGAGTTGCAGTACGAATATTATCTCGCTTTGCTATGATATCTGCATTTTTAGCAGACCAGATTGAATATTTCGCTGTGTCATGCAAGGTGCTAACTACATCGTGTATGGTTGAAGTTTTGTTTTCAAATTTATTCTTAAAAATCGCAAATTTTGCCTTTCTTTCTTCGTCTGTCATTTTCTCCGGATCTTTCGTGAGAATTGCTTCCTCTTCTTTTGTTGCCTTCCATCCTTTCTTGGTAACTCTTTTTGTAAGAAGAAAGTTTTTATCTTTCCCAGAAAGTTCATCTTCGGTAAAGGGTTTCCATGGATCACGCTTCTCCTCGAAAAGTTTTACGATCATGTCGAATGGTAACTCTTTATACAAAGCATAGAGAGATTTTGGCCATGCACTTTGGAACGATCCTTCATTAAACATTCTTTTGCCATCTCGCACATCATCGACATACGACAGATTATCCGCTGCATTAACAAATTTGACGAAGTTGTTGAGCCACGGCTTTTCTTGCCATGTGTCCGAATGACCGAGAATCTGAGCCATAATGCCAGTAGCTGATGTTGGACGTTTTTCTTTCTCTTTACCGTGATGGTCTACATAGATAGTTTTAGTACCATTTTGCGTCTCTACTGAAAATGATTCTTGGCCGGTATCAATATGAACAATCACTTCCCCACGTTGTATAGGATTAATAGCTTTTGATCCCTTAGGTACAATTTCACTATATGCCCCATCTCGAGTCTGATCTCCAATATTTTCTCCTAAATTATACGAAACAAGAGGTTTGCCATTTTTAGTAAGGGTATTAAGCAAATAGGTTGCTCCAAGGACGTCAAGATCAGGTTCAGAAACTAAGTGTTTCTGTTTATCAGAGAGCTCTTTAGTATTACCGTGGACGACAATTCGGTCTACCCCTTGGGCAAGCAACTCACGGATTTCTTCTATACTACTGTTTCCCTGCTCCCGCTTCTTGGGATATTTGCTTATTCCCTGGCCTTCGCCATATGCATCTTCTGACTTGAGCTTAGCCCCTCTTTTTGTCTCGATTAATGATGGTGCTTTTCTTCCTTCCATATGTCAATTCTACAGTTTCTGAGTAGAGAAGTCTATAAGTCTAAAAATAAAAACACCCGAGTGGGTGTTTTTATTTTTAGACTGTTTGCTCTGAATTTCTCATTTGAATCGAGCTTTTGATCCTTGCTTTGCTTTTATTTTTTCTAGTTTCAATCACAAGCTCATTATCTTTAACATCGACGATAACGGTATCACCTTTCCCGACACCACCTTCGATAATATGCATTGCAACAGGACTCAAAATCTTGGTTTGGATGAGACGATTGAGTGGACGAGCACCATAGTGAGGATTGTATCCTTCTTTGGCTAGGTACGTATATGCCGCATCACTTAATTCTAATTTAATTTCTTTTTGTCCCAACCGCTCGATCACTAGTTGTACTCGAATCGTAACGATTTGTCGAATAACTTCTGGAGAGAGAACATCAAAGACAATTACTTCATCAAGTCGGTTTAGAAATTCTGGGCGGAAGTAATCTTTGAGACTTTCAAGCACGCGCTCTTTCATAGAAGCATATTCAGCTTGAGTATCTTTGGCAGTAAAGCCCATTGATTCCATCTTATCAATAAAGTTTGACCCACTATTTGAGGTCAGGATAATAATCGCATTTTTGAAGTTTACGACTCTACCTTTACCATCAGTCATGCGACCTTCATCTAAGACCTGGAGAAGTATGTTGAAGACTTCTGGATGAGCCTTTTCAATTTCATCAAAGAGGATTACTGAGTACGGTCGATGGCGGATGGCCTCAGTTAGTTGTCCAGATTCATCGTAGCCAACATACCCTGGCGGAGAGCCAAGCAATTTCGATATGCTATGCCGTTCCATATATTCACTCATATCAATCCGAATAAGCGCTTTATCATCATTGAACATGAACTGAGCCAATGCCTTGGTTAGCTCTGTCTTCCCAACACCTGTCGGTCCCAAAAATATAAAGGAACCGATCGGACGATTTGGGTCAGCGATCCCCGCTCGTGAACGCCTCACAACATCAGCGATCTTTTTGATAGCTTCATCTTGCCCAACCACGCGCTTTTTAAGTTCAGCTTCCATACGCGCGAGTTTAGTTCGTTCTTCTTCGAGCATTTTGACAAGCGGTATGCCAGTCCAACGTGACACTACTTCCGCAATATCCTCTTCAATGATTTCCTCTTTGAGAATGCGGCGTGATTTTTGCAATTTTTTCAAGCGATTTGATTTGGTTTCAAGCTCTTTTTGCAGTGTTGGGATTTTGCCATACCGTATCTCTGCCGCACGACCTAGATCAGCTCGCACTTCTGCAGATTCAGCTTCGAGGCGAAGCGCCTCTAATTCTTTCTTAATGCTCCTGATTTCAGTAACCGTTTCCTTTTCATTTTGCCACTTGAGTTCAAGTTCCCGAGTCTTTTCTTTAAGGTTAGCAATTTCCTTGTCGATAATTTTGACACGAGCTTTGGTTACTTTATCTGATTCATGGACTTCAAGCTCTTTTTTAAGCGCTTCTTTTTCTATTTCAAGTCGCATAATTTTCCGATGCGCTTCTTCGAGTAGGGGTGGCTTGTTCTCAAGTGCGATCCGTAACGCCGATGATGCTTCATCGATCAGATCAACTGCCTTATCAGGCAAATAACGATTTGTAATATAGCGTGACGAAAGCTGGACAGCTGCGATAATTGCATCATCTGTAATTCTAACGCCATGGTAAAGCTCATACTTTTCTTTGAGTCCACGTAATATTGCAATAGCATCCTCTGGTGATGGCTCATCGATAAAGACTGGCTGAAATCGTCGTGCGAGCGCTGGATCTTTTTCGATGTGTTTCTGGTATTCCTTCAGTGTTGTTGCCCCGATAGCTCTGAGTTCTCCTCGAGCAAGGGCTGGTTTTAGCATATTTGCCGCATCAAGCGATCCTTCAGTTGAACCTGCGCCAACTATTGTGTGAATTTCATCGACAAATAAAATTATCTTGCCGTCAGAACGCTCAATCTCTTTCATAATAGCCTTAAGGCGCTCTTCAAATTCTCCACGATATTTAGTACCGGCTAGGAGTGAGCCTAGATCAAGCGAAACAAGCTCTTTATCTTTCAAAGATTCTGGTACCTCGCCTTTGGTGATTCGAAGTGCAAGTCCCTCAACAACAGCAGTCTTCCCCGTACCTGCTTCACCGATCAAAATTGGATTATTTTTTGTGCGACGAGAAAGAATCTGCATAATGCGCATGATTTCTGTATCTCGGCCGATCACTGGATCAAGTTTGTCTTCTCGTGCAAGCTTGGTGAGATTCCTCGTAAATTTAGTCAGGACACGGAATTTCTTTGGTGTCTCAGCATCAGTAATATTATTTGCCCTAAACTCTTCGAGTACTTTAAGTATTTGCTCTTTAGTAATGCGGAACTTGCTAATAATTTCTTTTGCTTCAGATGGTACTTCGAGTATTGCAACGAGTAAGTGCTCGGTTGAAACAAATTCATCTTTAAGGTACTGCGCAATTTTGCTTGAATGTTCTATCACTTGTGCCAAATCTGGAGTAAGAAATATTTGATACGAAGGCGATACTGTAGTACGTGATTCAGCAGATTCTATAGATTCGAGCAATGAATCAGTGAGAAGTACCGTATCTACTTCGAGTCGATCAAGCACAGAAATAACCATTGACTCTTCTTGCAAGACAAGTGCGGTCAATAGATGAATCGAGTTAACATGGTTTTGCCCACGCTCGATTGCAAGCTCATGGGCTTTGCGTATAGCTTCTTTGGCTTTCGTCGTGAAATTATTGAATGGTTGCATATATATAGTATAACGAATGCGTCAAGTATTAATGACTGAATCTACATTATGAAACTTTATAATATTTTGTCAATGTCTATGGTTGCAATAGTTCGGTGAGTTTACTTAGATTTTGAATCATTGGCATATGTAAAGTGTCATGGTCGACAAACCCTAATAATTTCCCATCGAGTCCAAATATCGGCAATCCAGTAAGCTCGGCAGTCAACAGGACCGTTGTTTCAAATGTTTGAGAATTGTTTTCGCCAATAATTTTTGTCACTGTACCTTTATTGATAAAGGTACCTTGTGGACCTAAGAAAAGCACAACTTCTCCAATTTGTGGCGACCGTGAACTTATAATTGGTAGCGGCACAGCAGTAAATGCTATACCTGGCTTTGGTAATATTCTATATAGTGCTAAATCTCCTTCGGTGCGTACATACGCCGTATCATATATTTCTTTGTTGATTGTTACGGTGAAAGGATTAGTGAAGTTAAGTACATCAACCATTGCAATATGACCATTTGTGTCGAGAATGGTGCCTGTATACGAATCTGTGTTGACAGATGAAGCCACTGTAACTACTGCATTTTTATATTTTGCAATAACTGCGAGTAATTTATCTTGCTCGCTAACCAAAACTGGCTGCACTGGTGTCACGGTATCCTCAATTGGATTTTTCTCTATTGTTCGTTCAATAACACGATTGATAACACTCGTAACTGATGTTGGTGTTGCACCTAAAAGTGTATAGGTTGCTATGGTTGTTGCTATCGAAGTAACAAACGTGATGAGAAGCATGAGGAAGACGAGTTGTGTTTTTGTTAAGTCTTCAATATTCATACTAAAAGTATAGCATTTAGGATTTTTTACGTACAGTAGTATATTTTGCAAAAATCGTTTTAAGTGACTCTATAAAATGTATCAGCTCATTTTTTGTTGTTGATCTGCCCAATGCTATGCGTATACTTCCCTCATCGTGAGTATTTCTACCAATTGCAGCGAGTACATGAGAGATTTCAGGGTCATCAGATTTACAAGCACTCTTTGCGGAAACCGAAATACCTTTGGCATCTAGCTCTATGACCAAAAGTTCACTCGTAAATCCTGGGAATGTAACATTGAGAATATTCGGCAAACCCCGCTCGGCACTTCCATTACGGCGAATGGATGGGAAAGCTCGTAGGAGTTCTAATGTTAAAAATTTTTTAAGTGCAAGTAGTCGCAGTGTTTCTTTTTCTTTTATTTTCTCTGTGATTTCGAGTGCTTTAGCAAATGCGGCAATCAGTGGTGCACTTTCTGTGCCAGGCCGCAATCCCTGCTGTTGATTACCACCAAATAAAATAGGGGCAACTGGAACTCCTCTTTTTAAGTACAGCATACCAATACCTTTTGGTCCGTATAGTTTTGAGCTGCTGGCGGTTAGCATATCGATACCGAGCGCGGGAATACGGATTGGCAAATAATTGATTGCTTGGGCTGCGTCTGTATGGAAATATGGGTATGAGCTTTTATTTTTCTTTCTCGCGTGGCGTATTTCTTTTGCAATTTCACGAATTGGCTGTATAGTGCCGATTTCGTTGTTTGCATACATAATTGAAACTAAAATCGTATGAGGTGTTATTGCCTGTCGAATACTTTTTGGTTCAACAATGCCTTCATTTGTCACTGGTAATAATGTTACATCAATACCCTGCTTTACAAACTGCTTCACAGTCTCTAAAACAGCTGCATGTTCAATAGCACTAACCAGTATATGTGGTCGACGATTTTTCCATGTAACATCAGTCATAATTGCCCGAACGATTCCCTGGATTGCAAGTGTATCGCTTTCTGTGCCGCCACTTGTAAAAATAATTTCATCTGTATGGATGTCGAAAAGTTTCGCTATGCTTGCAATTGAGTCTTCAATCAGTTTTTTTGACTGTTGCCCTTCGTGATAGAGCGCACTCGGGTTACCAAAGAATGTCTTCGTCGTTTTTGTGAGAATATTGTACACCGACGTATCGATCGGAGTACTCGATGCATAGTCAAGATATATCCTCTTATTTTTTTTATGAGTGTTTTTTTTCATTTTACGAAAGGCGATTTATAGTATATAATCTCTGTCTCAATGCAATCAATCACTATTGTCGTTATATTGGTCATTTTACTTGCGATCGCACTCGCTGTTTTTACTATACACACCCACCGCAGACTAGCCAAGTTTTTCCGCGGCAAAGATGGACAATCCCTCGAAGGACAGTTAACTTCCCTCAATCAAGAAATAATCCAGATACGATCTGAAAACAAACAGATAAAAGGAGAGCTCGCGACTATTAACCACAAACTCGCGACAGCAATTCGTGGCGTTTCCATGACCCGATTTAATCCTTTTCCAGATGCTGGTAGTAATCAAAGTTTTGCTATCGCACTAACAGATGAACATGGTGATGGTATTGTACTTTCAAGTCTCTATGCACGTGAGCGAATGAGTGTGTTCGCAAAGCCAATCGTACATGGCGAATCAACCTATGAACTTACTGACGAAGAAAGCACCGTTGTTACAAATGCAATAACAAATAGTAAACAGTAATGAAAAATACAGCTACAACTACAAGCATAGAGCGCCCACCTGTCGTTGTTGTCATGGGACATATCGACCACGGCAAATCAACATTGCTTGATTTTATTCGAAAGTCGAATAGTACAAGTGGTGAAGCCGGTGGTATTACTCAACATTTATCTGCCTACGAAGTTATCCAAAAACATGAAGGCAAAGATAAAAAAATTACCTTTCTTGATACGCCAGGGCATGAAGCATTCACCAAAATGCGCGAACGTGGTGCGATTGCTGCAGACATTGCTATACTCGTCGTTTCAGCAGAAGACTCTGTCAAAGCACAGACTATTGAGGCTTGGCAAACTATTTCCGAAAGTAAATTGTCACTCATCGTCGCAATCAATAAAATCGATAAGCCGGGTGCAAATATTGAAAAAGTGAAAATTGATTTAGCAGAAAAAGGAATCTACCTTGAAGGCTACGGCGGTGATGTACCAGTCGTCGCCCTATCAGCCAAAACAGGCGATGGCATACCTGAACTTCTCGATACCATACTCCTTGTTGCAGAAGTAAAAGAATTGCGCGCCGATCCAACAATCCCTGGTGTCGGTGTGGTTATTGAGTCTCATCTTGATCGCAAGCGCGGCATATCATCTACGCTCATCATTAAAAATGGTACCGTTATGCGCGGAAGCTTTATTGTTGCAGATAAAGCAAGTGCCCCTGTGCGAATTTTTGAAGACTATACGGGCAAGAGTATCGACAGTGCTACAGTGTCTTCACCTATTGCTATCGCAGGATTTTCTGAGCTACCACCTGCTGGCAGTATCTTTGCAACCTTTGCTACCAAAAAAGAAGCTGATGCCTGCATTCAAGATTTTTGCGCCAACAACCAAAAGATTGTACCTGATGCCTATAGTGTTCCAGCAGGCACCGTCACTATTCCGGTCATTATTAAAACAGATGTCCAAGGCGCAAGTGAAGCAGTGGTTAAAGAATTGAAAAAACTTGAACTCGAAGAAGTAAAATTTAAAATTCTTGATAGTACGGTCGGATCAATCGGCGAAAACGATATCAGGCTCGCAAGTTCTGACCCAACGACGATCATTCTTGGCTTTAATACCAAGCTAGATCCACGTGCCCGTGATTTGAATGAGAAAACTGGCGTTACCATCAAATTATTTGATGTCATTTATCATATGAATGATTTCCTCAAAGAAGAGGCGGAGAAACGCAAACCACGCAAAGAAGTACTCTCAGTTACAGGACGACTTAAAATTATCAAATGCTTTAGTAAGACTAAAGAAAAACAAGTAGTTGGTGGTAAGGTTACCGAAGGCAAAATTGTCGATGGCGGAACCGTAAGAATCCTTCGCCGTGATTTCGAAATTGGCAAAGGTAATATTGTCGGCATCGAACAAGGCAGAGCAAAAGTAAAAGAAGTAATCGAAGGTGTTGAGTGTGGGATTTTGATTGAATCAAAAGTTGAAATCTCGGCTGGCGACATACTTGAAACCTTTGTGACTATCTATGAATAATCCTCACCGACACGATCGAATAGAAGAACTGATTAGAGAGCTTGCAGCGACATTTATTGAGACTATCAGTAACAGAGATGCGTTGGTCTCAGTCACGAGAGTTATCGTCTCGCAGGATGAAAAAAGTGCGACGATACTTCTTTCAGTTCTCCCAGACACCAAACGCGAACAAGTACTTGATTTTATCAAGCGCAATTTAGGCGAACTTCGAACATATCTTATGGAACATATGCGAACTCATTCCATACCCTATTTGGATGCCATGATTGATGGTGGTGAAATCAACCGACAGAAGATTGACGAACTTTTACTGGGAGATAAAGACAGATAGCTGGATTTTAGAATAAAATTCGGTATACTGATTTTGCATTCCTAATTTGCAATTGGAATATTTGCGCCCGTAGCTCAGTTGGTAGAGCAGCTCCCTCTTAAGGAGATTGTCGTAGGTTCGATTCCTACCGGGCGCACAAGCCGAAAAATCTAAACTGCTTTAGATTTTTCCGGACTTGTGCGAACCAGAGTCATATTTTTTCAACAGAAAAAATAGACGAGGCAGGGTCGTAAAAATTCTTGAGCGACGGCGAAAGAATTATTTATGACCACAAAGTGAGCTTTGTATAAGCCGCAGTCACATTGTGACCACAAAGATTAATCCAAAAAAACCATCCATGACCCTCTATTACATTTTCCTCACTTTACTCATCATCACAATACTCTTTGAGCTCATAGCGCTCATTATGCTCATTCGCGGCAAAGCCAAAACCAAAGTTCCATTTCTACCTGTACCAGAGAAAATGCTCCCCTATATTTATGAAGAATTGCATTTGTCTCCTGATGCCATCCTATATGATCTCGGTTGTGGTGATAGTCGCGCGCTTCGTTACGCAATGAAAAGAAACAAAACTATTCATACAGTCGGCGTTGAATGGGCAGATCTTCCCTACTACACTGCCAAATTTTGGAATACGTTTTGGCCAAAGAAAAATCTAACACTCATCCATGGAGATTTTTTTAACGTAGAAATTCATAATGCCACACATATTTTTATGTACCTCTTGCCGAAAGTCATGGATGCATTACTACCGAAACTAAAGCAGGAACTCAAGCCTGGTACTCGTATTGTCTCATGTGACTTTAAGTTTAAAGATCTCGTACCGATCGAGACAAAAAAATATCCACTGCCACGCGGATACCATACGTTGTATATTTACGAAATATAAGGTAGTAAAAAATTAACTTTTTACCAAAAATAGTGTACTATCCGATAGTGCAAACAAATTGCCGGGATGGCGAAATTGGCAGACGCACTTGCCTTAGGAGCAAGCGAGAGTAATCTCATGGAGGTTCAAGTCCTCTTCCCGGCACAATATCAGTCTTTATGCTGATAGGAGGGAAAGCACGCAAACTACTTTGCGTGCGTGAGGACTTAAAAGACTTTTCATTATCGTGCGAAGCGAGATTGAAAAGTACCTGATTTGGTAAGAATCAAGTCCTCTTCCCGGCACCAACGGCCTAGTCGCCAAGTGGTAAGGCAAGAGTCTGCAAAACTCTTATACGGCGGTCCGATTCCGCCCTAGGCCTCCGTTTTGATATTTAACATGCCCGGGTGACGGAATTGGTAGACGTAGGGGACTTAAAATCCCCAGACAGCAATGTCGTGCGGGTTCGATTCCCGCCCTGGGCACATGCAAAAAATAAAAAAGTATACTCGATATTTTCCTATTACTATTTTTCTTTTTTTCTTTCTTTTTACACTCTGTATTCGTCTCCAATCTTTCTCCCTCTCATCAGCTGATGATCCGTACTATCATGCGATGCGCTCTGCAAGTATTTGGAGTAACGAAACGATACTGATGCCAGCATTCTCTACCCTCTCCGATAAGCCTGTTGATCTCTATACGCTCTACCACGTCGCTATGGCACCATTTACGTTCCTTTTTTATGGAGATAACTACCAGGCGCTTATTATTGGAGATAAAATATATCATTCACTCATAAATGGATTGCTATTCCTTACGTTTTACTTAGTAATTTCTAGATGTCTGTTTTTAATCAATAGCAGACTCAGTAAAATCCCAACTGCACTCATAGGCACGATACTCCTTTTTGCTGTTTCGCATATTTTTAGCTTCCGTATTTTATTAGAGCGACCGCATACTATTTCGATTATCTTCATGCTTATTGTCTTTGCCTGTTTAGTAAAACAAAGATATACGTGGCTCTTTCTATCAATTTTTTTATTTCCATTCTTTTATTCTGCCTCATTTTTAATTCTTATCCCACCAGGAATTTATTTCCTTGCATCACTTTTCTATCATGGCAAGCAATCTTTCCTTGCATCAGTAAAGCCACTCCTTATCTCTTTTGCAGCACTTGCTGTCGGTATAGGCACCCGGCCAGATTCGCTCCAGTATCTTTACAATGGCTACCTGGTGCATATACTCACGATTTATAGGACGATATTTACAGATACACCAGGTCAGCCAGCAGAACTTGGCAATGCACTAGGCAATATTGCCCACGAATATTGGGTGGCATTGTTTTCCATATGCTTCCTAGCAACACTCTACATACTTTTCACTCGCGGCAAACGAGCAGTATCCTTTACAACGTGGTTTTTATTTTGCCTCGCTAGTTCGTTCGTTGTTGGATTTTTTTTTGTTGAACGCACGATTGAATATGCCTTTCCTTTTGCATTACTATATGTACTGACAACTATCACTTTGTATTTACCAATCCTTAAAAAAGATATACGCGAAGTCACAGCTATACATCATAAATTCCAAGACCTACTATTTGTGCCACATAGGATGTTCATCGAACATGCAAAAAAGTTTGCAATACTGGCATTGCTTTTTATGATACTCGTCTTTGTCGCTCAAACCACGAGTATGATCCGCACAGAGAGCAAGGCACCGAGCTACCTGATGTATAAGGGAGCAAGCGAATACCTGCAAACTCAGGCAATCCCAGGATCAATCATCTACACACCACGATTTGGTATGTTTACAGGACTATTTTTCTTTAACCCAACATTTCAGTACACCAGTGGCCTTGATCCGACATTTACGTATATGCATGACGAGACACTATATTATAAAATGCTCCACCTCAACTCTGGTGAGCTTATTTGCGGTGAACCAACATGCAGTCAAGGCGAAGATGCCTACGCATTCCTACAACAAACAATAAAGACACAATTTATTTTTATCGATACGCGTTACTTCTCACAAAATAAAAACAAACAAACATTTCAAAAGCTTTTAGAAAATGACCTAAGATTTACCAAAGTATTCGAAGATGCGACGTTCCCTAATGTCCAAGTGTACAGCCTTAAATAATATTAGTCGATACTTATTGTTGAGGTGTGGATTTTTAAGATGCTTGTGAGGCTGGCGAGCCGAGCACGAGGAATTTTCTAGTAAGAAAATATCCGTCTTCTTAAAAATCCACACCGAAAAATTATTTTCTGCTTAGTCGATAATTCGATACTTTATAAGTGTCCACAATGCACCAAAACCATCACGAAACCACGATAGCTTCTTGCCTTCACTTTTAGTACGGCGATGATATGTTATCGGCACCTCAACGATAGATATATGCTGTCTTAGGATTTTTGCCGTTACTTCCGGACAAAACGCAAAACCAGATGTTTCAAATGTAATACTTTTAATTACTTCTCTTGTAAATAATTTGTAGCATGTCGGTTCATCAGTAAGTTTTGAGCCATACAACACATTAGTTACCTCTGTAATAAATCCTGTTCCCCAAGGTCGAAGATTTTTTGTTAGAGTTGTCATATACCTCGAACCATATACAACAGGTGCGTTAGTGTGAAGCATCGGTTCCAAGAGTTTCATGTACTCATTCGGATCATACTCAAGATCTGCATCTTGGATCAATACTGCGTCCCCTGTTGCAATCTCGAGCCCTGTGCGTATTGATTTGCCTTTGCCTTCATTTACCGCATGATGTACGACTTGGATTACTGCATCGTCTTGATAGCTTAGAAGAATATCTCTAGTCTTATCTGTCGAACCGTCATCAATTACAATAATTTCTTTTGTTACGTCCCCAATCGGAGCCTTTTTGACCAGCTCCAGGACGGCAGCTATAGTCCTTTCTTCATTGAAGCAAGGGATGAGAATAGTTAATTTCACTCTCCTATCCTAGCAAATAAGCCTTATTTTATAAAGCATTTTGGATATCGTAGTTACTTGACATTTATAGTTGTATATGCTATACTTATATCAGAAAGGTTCATTACTTCGTAGTTTGGTTTTGGTTTGAGTGAATGATTGTGAGCACTTATCAAGCGCCTAGAATCATTCATTGTAAACCTCAAAAAATCAATACTATGAAAAATTACATAAAAATTCTTTTCGCTTTGTTATCTTTTTCCTTATTTACAGCAAGCTGTACCGGCGGAATGCTCGGTGGAACACCTGGACAACAAAGTTCTACACCTGATGGACAATACATGTTCATCACAGGCTACGCTTTCGGCGTGGCTCAACCAGCACAATACTATGTATATTTGCCGGTTGATCCAAATGACGAAAAAAAATCACTTCGACCAAAAGGTGAACAGTGGACCGTTAATGTTTGGCCATCGAATGCAAACGCATTCGGATTGTTATTTGGTACTATAAATAACAATCCATGGCCAGCTTTCTCAGTAAATTTTGCCTTTGATACAGACGGCATTGCTGCAATGACTGCAATGCAAGCGTCATGGGATGCTGCTTACGCAAACAAATTAACAGTTGCAATGTGCACAGGGTATGTAAAGCCCTATAAAGATGCAACTGATAGCAACCAACCGGTCAAATTGCGTGCAACAGCAGGAAGCTGGATACCATTATGGCATTAAAAGAATTTTTATTTCACAGCAAAAGCCGTCTCATTTCTGAGACGGCTTTTTTTATTTCTATACCATGCAATATCTAACGAGGATTTGGGATATTGATATTCGTGACTCCGAGCGTGTTCACGATAATATTCATAATCGCATAGACTGCAATCATGATGAACATACCGATAACTCCGTAGAGCATGTGAGCTTTGCCAGTCTTCCTTGCATCTTCACTTGTTGAATTTGCAAGAAATTCAACAATGCCATACATAAAGTAGACAAGCGCAACAGCAAACATGAGTATGATGAGTGGATTCAATATGACTTTATTGATTTTCGCTAGGAGCGAATCAACAGAATGCTCTATTGGACCTTCTGCATATACCCTCTTGATGAGATCAAGAACCATATTAGCAGTTACCGCCTGTTCCTGGAATACAAGGAATTTGGTTAGTATTGAGCTGGTTATTAGTTGCTCCGCCAAAAAGTGTATTTTGAAGAATACCAACGAGACCCCAAATCGCTACGATAACAAAGAGTCCAACAATACCAGAAACGATTGTTGTGCGACCTTCTTTCTGCTGCTCTTCATCTTTGGCAGTAACGTATTTGATAACACCCCAAATAAAATAGATAACACCCAAGGTGATCAATATTGGAATGATAACATTTAATATACCTCCAATTTTAAGTAAGACTGATGTAATTGTCATAAAAACAGTTCCTAAATTTTATTAATAATTGCCTTCTCTCCGACCAGGATGAGATAAGCTGTATATGGATTAAGTATACTAGAGCATGCTTAAAACACAACTAATAATTCGTTGGTAGTAGTGGGATAACATTAGCTGTGCCAAATGTATTAACCAAAATATTCACCAATCCCCAAATCGAGACCATGACAAAGAGCCCGATAATACCCCACATGATGAATAACTTGCCTTCTTTACGTTTGGTCTCATCATCAGCGTGTAAAATAAATGTAAGAACACCATAGATAAAGCAAATGAGTGCTGCTGCGATCAAAAGCGGTATAACAGATTTGCTAATAAGACACGTGAAAAAATTAAGAAAATCAGCGACTGTCTTTATACTTGCTGGACAAAATGAAGCTGTTACAGCTGTTTTACCACCTGTAAGATCAGCGAAAGCAGTTTTGACAAATAAATCTAGCATATTATGCGCCAAGCTGGCTAATAGTACCCTGGATAGCTTCTGCAATGACCCATGCACCTAATAGAATCGCGGAGCCAATCAGAGTATAAAGTAATGTAGCTTTTGCAGTCTTTAGTTTCTCTGCATTACCAGTAGCTGTTACAAAAAGGAAACCAGCGTAAATAATAAATATAACGACGATCGGTATACCAATCTTAAGTACAATACGAAGCAATTCTTCAATAAAAGCTGGTATTGTGTCAATTTCAGAATTGAGTGGATTGTTAATATTTATATTAAGACTAATGCTTTCGGTCGATGTTGAGTCGAGTGCATAAACTATACTGGCAAGTCCCATAACGAAGAGTACAGGTATTACAATCACCGCAATCGAAATAAGAAGTTTTTTCATATACATAAGTATACCTTACATTTCTATACCAAGGAAATTAATTTTAACTCCTAATGACACTAAGATCGTCTTGACGATAAGCCATGAGGCAAGCGCCAGCACCAGCCCGATAACTACATTTATCATCATATTTTTTGCCTGTGTTCGTTTGGATTGATTGGAGCCTTCGGTAATAAAAATAAATCCTGCCCACGCAAAGACGATAGCTGCTATCGGTAGTGCTAATGTGAAAATCAAGAAATTAATGACAGTATTGATCAAAATCATAATGTCAGTAAAGGTACACATTGCCTGTTCACTGCCATCAGGATTATAACCACCACATGGCACAAGACCTTTAGAAGAATCATATGTAGGTTCTGCAAAAACTGGCACCGCTATGAGAGAGGTAGCAAACATAAACGTAAGGAGTAGGTGTTTTAGTTTCATATTATTTGCCTAGATATAAAGATAATGTAGCCTGTGCATCAGTCAACACTTGCGCAGGTGTTGCTATACCAGTCGTAATATCCTGAAGCATTTTTGCAAAAATTGCATCAGTTTCATTTGTATTTGGATCTATCCACCCACGAGCGTTCAGTGCTGCAGTATAGAACACTAAGAGTGCCGGGTCAGTAGGACGCTCAGCCAACAAATCACGTCGCACTGGCGGTAACAGTAAATTAGGAATAATCGTATTCATAAAATCTTTCCCTGTAAGAAGTGCAGCTACTACATAGGCTGTGGTGAGATTTCGGGATGAGTTCATCACCATAAGTCCTTCGAGATTGCCATAGGTTGCCTTCGTATCACCTTCCGCTGTCTGAGGAATAGTGACTACATCAAAATTAAGATTTGGATTTTTATCATGCAGTGACGTGAGTTCACTCGCGTATCCTATATACATCGCAACATCACCTGCGACGAACGCATCACGTGCATTTGGGAAAACTGCATTCCAGGAATAATTACTAACTGCTGGATTTGCAAAACTTTGGTAAAAAGCTAGTGCATCTTCTGATGCTTTGCCAGAAAAATTACTTTTGAATGTTGGATTGATTGTATCCTCATTTCTGTCATAACTCATTATTGGATTGCCAGCTTGAAACAGTAGTGCTGACATAATTGCTTTGGCATTGGTTGTATTGCCAAATGTTCCGAGTGCGATTGCACTGCGGATAATATTGCCATTGGCATCTTTGTTCGTCAGTAATGGCACATCAGTAATAACATCAGTCCATGTTCGTGGATAATTGACTATACCAGCGTTGGTAAAGTAATCCCGGTTGTAATACAACACCAAAGGATCAATCTTAAACGGTAGTGCCAATATGCCATCTTTGAAGAGGTACATATTGGCCTCAGGCACAAAGGTATCTAGATACGAACGCTCGCTGTACCCCGTATACGGAATCATATATGCTTTATCTTTGAAGTGCCAGAGAAGCTCCGGTGGCATGAGGACAAGATCAGGACCCTTGCCAGACGCAAGTGCCTCGAGTAATTCTTGGTCCAAAGTCTCAATATTTTTCTTGACGTATTTTACGTTGTACGGCTTTTTGAAATTAAAATCTTCAAGTGGTTTTGCTAATACACCACCATCGAGTGTTCCCCACAAAATAACCTGACCTGCTGCACCACCAACAGCCTTGCTTGCCTTTGTGGGAACTTTAATAATTCCAGCAAAAATTGCTACTGCAATAACAAAAGCAACAACAAAAGTAATCGACAGGCCAATTTGAAAATTATTCATGCAATTTTAGGTATGACAACTTATACATTTGTCGTTATGCTAAAAATTTATACTACTAGTATAGTACTTTTTGTCCATAGAATCTACTTGCTGTGTTTATTGTTTTCGAAATAGCACGCCATAATGATGCGATCCACATGGAACATCGTTCCCGACACTAAACCCAACTTGAGCAAATAATGCAGTCGCTTTATCTTTGGTAATTATTGCATCACTCTTTGGTCCCATGCCACCAAAAGAATCAGACCAATCAATGAAGAGCACCTTGCCGCCAGGTTTAATGATTCGTCCAATTTCTTTCATAAAGGTAAACGTATCTTCAATTTGGAAAAGCACATTTGAGACTACTGCAGCATCTAGTGAATTGTCAGCAAGTTTCGTGCTATTCATTTTCTCCATGTTAACCCACAGACATTCAACATTTGTAATATGAAGGCTTTGAAGTTCATGTCGCAAACGTTCCAATACTTCCTTTTGCACTTCAAAAGAATATACCTTGCCTGCTTTGACGACATTCGCAAGAGCGATTGTGTAGTGACCTGAACCTGATCCCATATCAGCCACATGCATCGTGTCAGCTAATTCGAGATATTTTATTGTTGAGGCTGGGTCAATGAATTCCATATGTAATTAAAATTTAGAAATAACGTAAATCAAAAATTTTGAACCGAACACTGTCTGAGCCCCGTTTTACGGGGCGAGTTTGAGAGGAGAGAAATTTTTAATTTTGTGCGTTTCATTTAATTAATAAAATATTCTAGAAACATGTCAGTGATGCAATACCGTCGCCTGCACGAAGCTTCATAATTGTAACACCTTGGGTTTGTCGCCCAAGTGATGGAATTGATTTGAGTTCAGTGCGGAGCACCTGACCTTTCTTTGACATAGCGATTAATTCTTCTTCGATGGTAATTATTTTAGCAACAATAAGTGGGCCAGTCTTTGGAGTAATCTTGGCGGTCTTGATACCAGAGCCACCACGGTTCTGAACTTTGTATTCAGATAGCTTGGTTTTTTTACCGAGTCCATTGGCACTCATGACGAGCAGCGCCGCATCCTTAGCGGTATCTTTTTTGATAACATCAACACCTACGAGTGTATCAGCTTTGCCGAGCTTCATTGCTCGTACACCACCTGCAGTTCTCCCCATTTCACGAATATCACTTTCTTTGAAGCGAATTGATTGTCCGCCTCGAGTCGCCAACATAACTTCATCACCGCGCTCAATCAAGAGTGCAGTTTTGAGTGAGTCATCTTTATCTAGCCTGATAGCAATAATGCCACTACGTCTGACTTCTTTGAATTGTGAATACGCCATTTTCTTGGCCGTACCGCCAGCTGTAACGAGCATGAGATATTGTTCTTTACCTTTTTCAGCTTTACCGACAGGTAATATTGACATGACTCGCTCATCACTACTAAGCGATAAAAAATTCATAATTGATTTACCTTTAGTTGCTTTGCGTCCTTCAGGAATATCATACATTTTGATCTGGTAGGCTTTACCTAAATTCGTAAAGAATAAAAGATCACTGTGCGTGTTAGTATTTAAAAGCATCGTCACAAAATCTTCCTCTTTGGTTTCGAGGTCTATCACACCGACTCCCCCACGCTTTTGACTGCGATATTCTACCGGATCAGTACGTTTGACGTAACCACCTTCAGTAAATACAAGCACTGATTCTTTCTCTGGGATTAAATCCTCATCGCTAATTGCTTTCACACCGCCTTTGATGACTTTTGTCCGACGTTCGTCAGCATATTTATCTTTGATTTCTGCCAATTCTTTTGCAACAACTGCCATAATCTTTTTTGGATGTGCCAAAAGATCTGTCAAAAATGCAATCAGTTCTTGTTTCTCTTTGAGCTCAAGTTCAACATTTTTTCTTTCGAGACCTGCAAGCTTCTGTAACTTCATTTCTAAGATTGCGATTGCTTGGAGCTCTGAGAATTTGAACTCTTTCATCAAATTTTCTCGAGCAATTGCTGTGTCTTTGGATGCACGGATAACTGAAATAACTTTATCGATATGATCAAGCGCCTTTTTAAGACCCAACAGGATATGCTCTCGCTCTTGGGCTTTACGGAGATCATAGGTACTGCGTTTGCGAACCACAATATCGCGGTGAGCAATAAATTCTGTCAGTAGTGACTTCAATGACAATGTCTGCGGTACACCATCGACGAGCGCCACAATATTGAAATGGAATGTATTCTCAAGCTGTGTATGTTTGTATAAAAAGTTCAATACTTTCTGTGGGTGAATACCGTTTTTCAAATCAATCACCACGCGGATATCGCGAGTAGAAAGATCACGAACATCTTTGATGCCTTCGAGTTTTTTCTCACGAATCAAATCCGCCATGTGCATAATAAGGTCAGCTTTGTTGACTCGATAGGGCAATGATGTAATCACGATCTGCGCCTGTCCAGATTTTTGTTCGGTAATCTCAGCTTCACCACGAGTTACCACGCCGCCACGGCCAGTTGCATAGGCATGCAAAATTTCCTTTTGATCAAAAATGACGCCACCAGTTGGAAAATCTGGACCTTTGATATAGGTAACCAAATCTTCGGTTGTTGCTTCTGGAGAATCAATCAAATGCAATGTTGCATCGATAACTTCACCCAAATGGTGTGGCGGAATACTCGTCGCCATACCAACAGCAATCCCGAGAGTTCCATTCAATAACAAATTCGGTACGGCCGTCGGCAACACAACTGGTTCTTTGCGAGTGTTATCATAGTTCGGACGAAAATCTACTGTCTCTTTATCTAAATCCCGCAAGAGCTCACCTGAAATTCGTGACATCTTCGCTTCTGTATAACGCATCGCAGCTGCATTATCCCCATCGATCGTACCAAAGTTACCTTGACCTATTATCAACGGATATCTCGTAGAAAATTCTTGTGTCATCGTGACCATTGCATCATAGACAGATGCGTCACCGTGAGGATGGTACTTACCGAGCACGTCTCCCACAATGCGTGATGATTTGACCGTTCGCGCACTCGCTGTGTGGCCATTTTCATGCATGGAATAGAGAATACGACGATGCACAGGTTTGAGCCCATCTCTAACATCAGGCAATGCTCTATCAGTAATAACCGACATAGCGTAACTAATGAAAGAATCTTTCATTTCTGTCGTAATATTCATTGCCACCACGCTTTGTCGCGGTGCAAGTTCGGGAACTATTGGTTCATTAGTTTTCTTTGCCATATAAGTTAGTTACCTGGAACAATTAGTTGTGATTGTTGATCAAAGCCGGCTTTAATATTTGCAAGTCCTGATCCTGATGTATGCAGCATTCCAACAAAACCTTCTTTCAAAAGTAGGAGTGGTTTGATTGCAGTCGCTGCAGAAGAAGATACTGGATGAATACGAAACGTACTAATCCAAACAAGAGCGATAACGGCAGTCACACTAATTGCACTAACAAGAGCAATTTTTTGCCGTATGTGTTCTGGTTTTTGATGTAATGTTGTGAGTAAGCGATGGTACATATTATGCTCCATATGATAGTAATACGATTTCTCCAACTTTGCCTTCTAAATCTTTCTTCTTGATAGTTAGTTTATCAATTTCAGTCACTTTTTCTGCACCGCCTTCTTTGAGAAACTGTTTAAGCTCACCAGATTGCATATTTCCAAAATCCATTGGTATAACAATACTTGATTCGAGTGATACCGCTAGTTTATACGCTGCTCCGGGTGCCATAAATAGCTCACCCACTGGCACGAACAGTATATCTGCATCGGTAATGAGTTCTTTGGCCTCAGGACTTAAGTCTTGGATGCCACCTAAAAAAACAACTGTCATACCATCGACAATAAATGAGTAGACGGTATTGATATATTCTTTCTTGTCTAACAATGTCTTGGTCATGGCACCTTTGATGAATACATTCTTTACCTCAAAGTCTCCAGGACCGTCAACGATAAAAGGCTCCCGTTCACCGTAGGTCACCGTCTCGAGACCATTGTAATCTGGATGATGGAGTGTTGAAAGTACAATATCAGCACCAAAGCGAGCGACAGTGCCTTTGTAGCCACTTTCTTTTGCTATAGGATTAAGCGCAATCGTTAGATCTCCTTGCTGCACTTTGAAAAATTGTTTGCCGTAATAGGTAATAATCACTTCTGTAGTGTACCAGAAAGTCATAGTATTTCAAATAAAAATTGCTTGTGCATTTATAAGGGTTGTGGTACAGTCTCCACATTAGCAGCCGTGAAGTCGAGAGGCTTTACGTGAAGCGTGGAATAACCCTTTTGGGAGAAACAACCCAAAATACCCACGCTCGAATTTGGAGTTTTTCCGCTGCGGCGGATTTTTTATTTATGCCGAAAGTCAAATCAGACGAATCAAAAAAAGAAAAGGAAGTGCCTGAGAAATTAACTGGTACAAAAGCATTGCTCGATGGTGCCGCACTTCGACCTGAAGTCGATGCACTTGTCGAAGGACCAGTTATTGCTGTTGAGAAAGCATCAGTCTATATCGACCTCGCGCCATATGGTACGGGTATTATTTATGGACGTGAATTTATCAATGCTCGCGATATCATCAAGAAAATCAATATCGGCGACGCCATCAAAGCGAAAGTTGTCGAATCAGAAAATGACAATGGCTATATCGAACTATCACTCAAAGAAGCAAAGCAAGCTCTCATCTGGAGTGACGCAGAACGGGCAATCAGCGAGAAATCATTACTTGAAATTATGGTCAAAGAAGCCAACAAAGGTGGCCTTATCTTAGAATGGCAAGGCATCCAAGGCTTCCTCCCTGCTTCACAACTTAAACCTGAACACTACCCTCGTGTTGAAGACAGTGATAAAGAGAAAATTCTTCGCGAACTCAAGAAACTCGTCGGTAAAAAACTCTCTGTCATCATGATCTCAGCACTACCAAAAGAAGGTAAACTTATTTTCTCAGAAAAAGATAACAACCCAGAAGAACGCAAAGAAATTATTGGTAAGTACAATATCGGTGATGAGCTCGACACAACAGTGGCTGGTATCGTCGACTTTGGCGTCTTCTTGAAGATCGAGGAAGGACTTGAAGGACTTGTCCATATTTCTGAAATCGACTGGGGGCTTATTGAAGACTTGCGCAGTATGTATAAGATCGGTGATCCTGTGAAAGCAAAAGTGATTGAAATCAAAGAAGGTAAAATCTCCCTCTCAATCAAAGCACTCAAAGAAAATCCATGGAAAGAATTTGAAGGCAAATTGAAGAAAGGCGATATTATCAAAGGTGTCATTATTAAATTCAATCGCCATGGCGCGCTCGTCTCGATCAAAGAAGGCGTTGCTGGACTTGTCCACAATTCCCTCTTTGGTTCTGAAGCAAAGCTCCGTGAGACACTTGAGCTTGGTAAAACATACAATTTCCAAGTCACACTCTTTGAACCAAAAGATCAACGCATGACACTAGCGTATTTGGAGGAGAAGAAGTAAAACAATAAAAAATAAACTGTCCACAATGTGGACAGTTTATTTTTTATTTTGTCGCTGCCATTCATAGAGCGCAACCGCCGCTGAGACAGATGCATTCAAAGACTCAACATTATTGTGCATCGGGATAGAGACTAAGAAATCACAGTGTTCGCGGGTTTTTTCCCGAATGCCATGCTCTTCACTGCCAATCACGAAACATATAGGCATGTGCATATCGAGATCTGCAAGTGTTGTCGTACCCTCACCTGCAAGCCCAACAACCCAGAACTTTTTCTCTTTCAATTTTTCTATAGCATCATTGGTATTTGTAGTTCGAATGAGCGCAATCTTATCGATCGTACCCGCTGAGGCTTTCACAACAGTACCCGTTACCTGCGCTTGTCTATGCTTGCTCAATATAATGCCACCGGCTCCAAATGCAGCGGCACTTCGTATGATCGCACCGACATTGTGCGGATCTTCAATCTCATCGAGAAGTACACAGCAAGGATTCGTCGTGATATCTATTGTTTGGAGCCATTCCTTAAGTTCAAGGTACGGCACCTCAGTAACGAGTGCAACGATACCCTGATGAATACCCCCCTCTGTAAGTTCGTCTAATTTCCTTTGATCTACATGGGCAATAGGTATGCGATGTTTTGTTGAAGCATCTTTTAGTATGTCAAAAAATTTAGCATCGATTCCTTCTTTGACAAAAAACTTTGAGATGCGTTTCGGGTCAGATGCAAGCAATTCTTCAACAGGATGCTTGCCGTATATATAGAGAGATTCTTGAGACATAAAATTAAATACCAATGGTACTAATTTTATACGCAATATTTTTTCCGAAACGAGGACTGTTTGAGTCGCCTTTAGGTGACGAGTTCCGCAGTAAGGTAAAAATATTGCGTATAAAATTCAAAACTAATTATTAAACATACTCATCGCTTTTGGTCGACCTTCGTTAAGCATCACGTCGAGCGCTTCGGTAATTTTCTTCGCGACTTTTTTTAGTTCAGCATATTCTGGCTCACGGAAATCTTTCATAAGGAAATCAATAACCGGTTTCTCACCTGTTGGACGCTTCAATTTGCCGCTAGGTGTTGTCGGTGTAATGCCGATGCGTATACGAGCAAATGCTTCTGATTTAACTGCTTTGATAATCGATCCAAGCCCATTGTGCCCGCCAGCACTTCGATTATGGGAAATTTTGATACCGCCGATGGGAATATCGAGATCATCATACAGTACAACGAGCGATTCAAGATCTTTTTTAACCTTCACAAACGGTGCAACACTCTTGCCAGAATTATTCATAAAATTATTCGGTAGCACAAAGACCACCTTAGTTTTACCAATCTTCCCCTCTGATTTGAGGGACTTTGTCTTGAGATCTTCTTTCCAATCTGAAAAAGCCAATTTCTTGGCAATGATTTCTAATACTTGTCTACCAGTATTATGGCGAGTCTTCGCATATTCTTCTCCGGGGTTGCCGAGTCCGACGATAATAAACATAGAGCTAGTATAAAGTAAAAAGTAGAAAGTAGAAAGTAATAGCGAGTGAAGATGGTGTTTTAAAAGACCTTGCGCAGATATTTTGTCATCACAGCAAGTGCAGATGATCTTTTTTAAAGACTCTGCGCAGCGCGACTCTTATTAAAGTATTTTATCTTGCGAGCGGATGTGTTATTTCTAAGAGCCCTGCGCAGCGCGACGGCGCGAGCAGAGCAAAAATACAGCTGTATTTTATGTGTGCTCTTAGAAATAACACAGAGCGAGCCTTTGTGTCAACAACATATTCGTAGTACAATCATCGCATGCAAAATGAAAACAGTACTGAGACTACCACGATACCTCAACCAACAAAAAAAGAAAGTATTTGGGATGTAGTTCGTTTTGGTATCATTGCACTTTTGATAGTTATACCGATCCGAACATGGGTTGCGCAACCATTTATTGTTTCGGGAACATCAATGGTGCCGACATTTCATGATGGCGAATATCTCATCGTTGATGAACTTTCGTATCATATAGGCGAGCCTGCACGTGGGGACGTCGTTATTTTCCATTATCCAAAAGACACGACGAAATATTTTATCAAGCGAATCATAGGACTTCCAAATGAAACAGTTGAAATCAAAGGTGATACTACTATTGTCATAAAAAATAGTGAACATCCTGATGGCTTTACTCTAAGCGAGCCATACGTCACGAACATCATGCACAATCAGATAGCACAAACAAAAGTATTGGGTCCCGATGAATACTATGTTATGGGCGACAATCGACCAGCCAGTTCAGATTCACGTATTTGGGGTAGTGTCAAAAAAGATCTCATAGTTGGGAGAGCATTTCTCAGACTCTTCCCTCTCAAAGAAATTTCTGCACTCCCAGGAAGCTACGACGGCTATTAATACTATTCAGTAATCTCTATGTCTACACCACAAGCAAAAAAAGTTAAAAAAGAAGCACCCCTGAGCGTCAAAGGTATGCGCGATATCAAAGATGAAGAGTACTATCTCTTCCAAGGTTTTTTTGAAAAAGCTCAAGAAGTCGCTATCTACTATGGATTCAAGCCTATAGAAACACCAATCCTTGAAAACGAAGAAGTTTTCACCTCGACGATTGGCGTTGGTACCGATATTATCGACAAAGAAATGTACACACTCCGCACCCGTGGCGGTGACAAACTCGCTATGCGACCAGAACATACTGCATCTCTTATGCGTGTCTATATAGAACACGGTATGCAAAACATGCCACAGCCTGTCATGTACTACCAATACGGTCCAGTTTTTCGCCACGATAACCCACAGAAAGGTCGCTACCGACAGTTTTGGCAATTTGACGCTGACATACTAGGTAGTGACAAAGCGATCATGGATGCACTAGCTATAAAGACAGCGATGACTATCCTCGAAGAAGCAGGGGCTACAAATCTTTCTGTCGATATTAATTCTATTGGTGACAAAGAATGCCGCAACACGTACGTGCGTGAACTTACAAATTACTACAAAAAGTACATGGCGAATTTGCCACCTGTTGATCGCGAACGGCTCAAGACCAATCCACTTCGGATCCTCGATTCTAAAGAAGAAAAAACAAAGGAGATCAACCAAAACGCCCCTGATGCTGTTGCCTATCTCTGCCACGACTGCAAGAAACATTTCAAAGAAGTACTCGAATACCTCGAAGGTATGGGTATTCCGTATACGATTAATAAACTTCTCGTTCGAGGTCTTTCCTACTACACGCGAACAGTATTTGAAATAATCCAACCTGAGGCAGATGAAAATGGCAATGCTCTTACGATTGCGAGTGGTGGACGTTATGATTATCTCGCTAAGCAATTAGGCGGCAAGAAAGATGTACCTGCAGTCGGTATGTCAATTGGCGTTGATCGCATCGTCGGCTCACCATGGTACAAGAAACTCACACCACGCATTATCAAGAAACCTAAAATGTACTTCATCCAACTCGGCACTGACGCTAAACTCCAAAGTCTCAACGTCATTGAAATCCTCCGCAAAGCGCATATTCCGATCGCGCAATCACTTTCGAAAGACAGCCTCTCACAACAGCTGGCTATTGCTGAGAAATTAGAAATCCCGCATGCACTTATCTTTGGCCAGAAAGAAGCACTTGAGAAATCCGTCATCGTCCGTGACATGCGCACCAGAAGCCAAGAAACAATCAAGCTTGATAAACTACTCGAATACGTCAAGGAAATGAAGTAACATACACCTATGGTTACGATTCTCCAATCCGACAATCCGATCCTTCGAAAAAAAGCTAAAGAAGTACCTCTCTCTGATATCGGCACAAAGAAATTCGAAGGCTATATACGCGATATGCAAACTGCACTCCATGGTGAAGATGATGGTGTCGCTATTGCTGCACCACAGATCGGGCTACCACTGCGTATCTTTATTGTCTCAGGCAAAATTTTTGATAAAAATTTTCTCAAAGCGAAAGGCCCCATCAAGGAACCCCTGACGGGCTGGCCTGATGATGTCATCTGTATCAATCCAACATTTATCAAAATGTCTAAACAAAAAGTTACTGCCCCTGAAGGCTGCTTATCCGTCAGATGGCTCTATGGCGATACCAAACGTGCAAAAAATGCCACGATTGAGGCCTATGACATATATGGCAAGAAATTTACTCGCGGCGGCGGCGGGCTACTCGCACAAATATTTCAGCATGAAATGGATCACCTCGATGGCATCCTCTTTATCGATCATGCGAAAAATATTGAAGAAATTCTCCCAAAACATAACGAGGAAACTGAATAATTATAATGGCAAGCCAAGATCAAAAACCATCATTCATATTCTTTGGCACACCAGACTTGGCAGTGAGCGCACTCGAAGCATTGTCAAAGCACGACTATCTACCTAGTGTCATTGTTACCTCGCCTGACAAACCAGTCGGTAGACACCAAGTCCTCTCACCATCACCTACTAAAGTCTGGGG
>CAZLWF010000008.1:26640-29377 GCA_964563615.1 uncultured Candidatus Saccharibacteria bacterium
CAAAATTAAAACGGACTTAAAAGTCCGTTTTAATTTATCCTGTTCACTAATTACTATCCACTTTTCATTCTTTTTTAGTACCTCGACGTAAATGGATTTCTCTTCGAAATACCTTTCATCATTTTCTTGACACTTCTAGCTCCTCGGCGGAACAACGTCACACTTCGCTCTTTATTCTCAGTCAGCTGTCGAACAATGTCTTCCCTCACCTCATCGATCGCTGCATAGAGATCTTCCTTTTCAGCAATCGCATAAAATTTCTTGCCACCAATACTTAAGTTTACTTCTGCTTTGTATACTTCCCCTTGTTTATGATGATTACTAATTTTACCGATTTCTACGTTCATATTCTGAGCCTCCGAGTGCATAAATTTATCGAGGCTATTTAATTTTCTTTCTGCGTAGTCTTTGATGGCATCTGTAAGTTCGATATTTGTTGCTTTTATATTGAGTGTAAGCATAAGGATAAATAGTTAGTGATAATGCTTACTATAAGTATAACAAATAACGATTTACATGCCCACGGGTAACTAAACAGTGAGTACAAACATCATATTCGTACCACCGACTTTGCCAAATGGAATACCAGCAGCAATAATAATTCGATCGCCTTTTTTAGCAAAATGATTTTTCAACATATATTTCCTGACATTATCTTCGACTTCAGCAACATAGTGAAAAGGGCGAATTTTTACTGGTATTGCTCCATAGAGTAATACCATCTTATGTAATACTTCCTCATGCGGACTGACCGCAAAGACTGGACGAGTAGACCGGTGTCGCGCAATCATTCGTGGTGTAAATCCAGATTCCGATAGTGCTACAATCGCAACCGCATCAACATTGCGCGCTGTATGGACCACCGAGAGACTCACGGAGTCAACCACATTACCATTGTTGATTCTGAAATTTTTATGGAAGTAATCATGATCACTCTCCGTTTTGTGTGCTACGTGTGCCATCACCGCCACTGCCTCAACCGGAAATTCACCCAATGCTGTTTCCTCCGAAAGCATGATTGCATCTGCTCCATCTAAAATAGAATTAGCAATATCTGAAACTTCAGCTCGAGTTGGCACTGGCGCATGAATCATGGACTCAAGCATTTGGGTTGCAACGATAGTTGGTACACCCTTCTCAATAGCTTTACGTATCATATTCTTCTGGGCGCTCGGAACATTTTCTGGCCCAATCTCAATCGCCAAGTCTCCACGAGCGACCATGAGTGCATCTGTGGCTTCAATAATTTCATCAATTTGCTCCACTGCTTCCAGCGTTTCTATCTTGGCAATAATACCTGCTTTGCATTTACGCTTTTTTAAAATTGCTCGCAATCCATTAATATCTTTTGCACTCCTGACAAATGACAGTGCAAAGAAATCAACCTTCTGTGCCACACCAAGCAAAAGGTCTTTTTTATCTTTTGACGTTAAGGATGCCACTGAGAGAACTGTCCCCGGAAGATTGACCCCTCTGCGACTACGAATCATGCCACCGACAACAACCTTGGTGATGATATCGGGACCAGTCACTTTTATCACTTTGAGCTTGCGCCGGCCATCATCAAGCATAATAACTGTTCCCTTTTTGACTTCACGAGGCAGACGAGCATAGTTAAGATAGACTTTTTCTTTTGTACCCAAGCATTTCTTTGTTGACAGTATGAATTGTTGTCCTTTGGCAAGGACAACACTACCACTTTCAAAGTCTCCAATTCTGATTTTTGGACCCGAGAGGTCCATCAGGATTGCAATACGGGTATCGAGTTTTTTCTCGACCATTCGAATTGTTTCTATCCGTTTGCGATGTTCAACTATGGAACCGTGGCTCATATTAAGCCTCGCAACATTCATCCCCTTTTGTACAAGTTTGGTAAGCACTGCTATTGATTCAGTTGCTGGACCAATTGTAGCTACTATTTTCGTCTTTTTTAATTCTTTGGTTGCTAGCATTGTGCCATTATACAGAAGTTTTACAGTACATTGTATTGTTAATTTATAGGTAAAGTGGTCTAATTAAGAAAATACACAGTTATGAAAAAGCTCATTGTCATTGCCTTGCTTATCGCTATAGCACATGCTGCTAATGCACAGTACAACACCCCTCCCATACCTCCGAATTATGCCAGTTCTCAAATCTACTATCCCAATCAAAATTCGAATTACTGGAGTACGGGCACATGTAGACAGACTTACCAAAATCAGAATCCCTACCAGGGATACAACTACAACAGAGGGTACATACCAGCTTCCGGCAGCTTTTATTCAAGTACAGGTCATGGTGTTCGTATCGTGAGAACAATAAATGATGTATTACAAACGGTGGGAATAGCCTACATTGTAATAGCCGATATCAATGATCGTTCCACAAAATCTGAAAATACAGTGCAAGCCATCCCAATTTCAAGATCGGTCACTTTAAATACTGGACAAGTTGTTACACAGCATGGCTATAGGATAAATGGACAGGACTACTATCAGTGAGGAAAATTAACAGTAAACAGGCATATATGCCTGTTTTTGCTTTTTGTGCCTAATTTTGCTAGGATAATTGCACATTCTTGCAATACAAATGCTTGAATTATTCGGGAGTAGCTCAGCGGTAGAGCGACCGCCTGTTAAGCGGTTGGTCGTAGGTTCGATCCCTACCTCCCGAGCCAGTTAGGGTTGTCGGCTAATTCTAGTACCAAATTGAACGGAGAAGCTATTGTAAAATATAGCTTTTTCTCTTTTACGGT
>CAZLWF010000009.1:0-27941 GCA_964563615.1 uncultured Candidatus Saccharibacteria bacterium
CAGTTCGGATTGAGGTCTGCAACTCGACCTCATGAAGTTGGAATTGCTAGTAATCGCAGGTCAGACATACTGCGGTGAATACGTTCTCGAGTCTTGTACTCACCGCCCGTCAAGTCAAGGGAGCTGGGAATACCCGAAATTTCTACATTAGTAGGACCTAAGGTAAGCTCAGTGACAGGGACTAAGTCGTAACAAGGCACGGGTAGCGGAAGCTGCTCGTGGAATAATTCAATTTGAAACCTTTCATTCGTAAGAATGAGATTAAGGTGTCGGTGTTCTGTGCCTCAATTGAGCACAGAATGGTCTATAAGCTTTATGACCTAAAAAAGTTTTGACATAAGGGGAAAGACCCTAATAGGACGAAACAAAAGAGGACATACTAAGACTTTCACATATTCAAAGAACAGAAAAACCACAACAAAAGTTGTGGTTTTTCTGTTTCCTCATAACATTGACATTATATTTATTTATGATATTATGAAGAAAAACTAAACGCTCATGAAAAACTACTTTTTGTTCTTTATTTTTACAGCGGTATTCAGTTCATGTGGTCTCTTCGATAAAAAAGATGACCCACAGCCGGCAGTTCCGCCAATTGCAGTTGTGAATGATGATCTCAAAGCATTTAAGGATGCAAGCGATCAAAATTTTATTGAATATCAAATGAATTTCATCGCTGATCCGCTAAATGATTCCATGTATAAGGAAAAGCATGTTGGCAAAGACTCTGAAGTATGGGTTGGTACTGATGCTAACGGAGGATTTATTTCCTATTATTTGCAAGGGACTGTAGATCCAACACTTCCGCCAGATAGTTTGTTACCTCATTTTTTGCCGGATGTGCTTTGGCAGCCATTAATTGATAATTATAATGGTTATCATAAAACGTTTGTGTCGGATTATCATACAGACGGTATTGGTGTTGACTCTGCTACAGCCAGTTTTAATAGCAAATGTATTGCAGATATTAGAAAAATTGATAATAATCGTGCTGATGAATGGATTGCGGAGTATTTCCGCTTAGGTTATTTTGAAAACCAATCATATTCTATTGAGGAAATGGCTTGTATCAAAGAAATTGCTTCCCGTCATCAGAAAAAATAGTATAAAATCACATCTAAGTCCCACCAGAGAAATTCTGGATGGGATTTTTATTTTTTATTATGAAATATTTTTTCCGACACTAAAAGATGCATCACTGTAAGGCTTATTCAGCACGCTGCTTTACAAAATATTTTTTCATTTTGAAGGGATAAAATTGCAAGTTATCCACACAGCGCCAAAAATTTTTTTTATGTACAATGAGTATCCAAGGATACATTTTTAGCAGCTAATTTTATAAGTATGGGCAATAAAAAACGACGCATTTCAATAACTTCTGCTGATTTCAAAAAAATCAAAGAGATTCGCAACCGTGAGCATGATGTTATACCATTTGATATAGCTAAAATCGAAGAGGCACTTCTTAAAGCGTTCACTGCAACAGGTGAGGGAACTGCGTCTGATGCCGAGTATATTGCTAGACTTGTATTCAAAGAACTCCTTGCCCTTCAAAAAGCTTCAAAAGATAAGCATTTTGTTCCAACCGTTGAACTCATTCAAGACCTTGTTGAAGGTGAGCTTATTCGCGAGCAATTTGTCCATACTGCTAAAGCGTATATTCTCTATCGCAACAAACGCGCAGTTCTTCGTCGTGAAGTTGGTCCAGTGCCAGAGAAAGTAAAACAGTTAACCGAAGAATCTAAGAAATACTTTAGGAACCCACTTGCCGAATTCGTCTATTATCGATCATATGCCAAGTGGATTGAAGCAGAAGGCCGCCGGGAAACATGGATTGAGACTGTTGACCGCTATATGAATTTTATGCGCGAACATATAGGTACCAAACTCAAAGAATCTGAATACAATGAAGTCCGAGAAGCAATTTTAAGCCATGATGCGATGCCGTCCATGCGTCTCATGCAATTTGCTGATCATGCCGCTAGAAAGACCAACGTCTGTGCGTACAACTGCTCATATATTGCGCCTACCTGTTTCCAAGATTTTGGTGAGATCATATACATTTCTATGTGTGGCACGGGTGTTGGATTTTCTGTTGAAAGTAAAAATATCCAAGCGTTACCGCAAATCAAACCCCAATCTGGTAAAAAGCCAAGTAAGTATGTTGTTCCTGATAGTAAAGAAGGCTGGGCAGATGCATTTGTGCTTGGCATGAAGACATGGTTTGGTGGAGAAGACGTTGAATTTGATTTCTCATTGCTTCGCGGCGCAGGTGCACGACTTCGCACGATGGGTGGCAAGAGTTCTGGCCCAAAACCACTCCAAGACCTGTTGCAGTTTACTCGTGAGCGTATTCTTCGCCGCCAAGGGCGCCATCTGACGAACCTTGATGCCCACGATATTATCTGCAAGATTGGTGAATGTGTCGTCGCTGGAGGAGTACGCCGAAGCGCGCTCATCTCGCTCTCTGACCTCGATGATGAAGCGATCCGTGATGCCAAGAAAGGTCAGTTCTATATCAATGAACCACAACGCATGCTCGCGAATAATTCTGCTGTCTACGAGTCAAAGCCAACAGCTATCGAGTTTATGGATGAATGGATTGCCCTTATGAAATCAGGTTCCGGTGAACGAGGATTATTTAACCGTGGTGCACTTCCCAAGCAGTTACCTGAACGTCGTATTAAATTCTGGAAAAAATCAGGCTACATCAATGCTGATGGGCGTGTCGTTGGACTCGTCGGTACCAACCCATGTGGAGAAATTATTTTGAAATCAAAACAGTTCTGTAATCTCTCAGAAGTTGTCTGTCGAGCGGAAGATACAGAAGAATCTCTCATGAGAAAAGTCCGTGTCGCGACAATCCTAGGTACCTACCAATCAACGCTTACGTATTTCCCGTACCTATCCAAAGAGTGGAAGAAAAATTGTGAAGATGAGAGACTCCTGGGTGTGTCACTCACAGGTCAATGGGATTCAAAATTTGCTCGTGACCCTAAAATACTTGAAAAGCTCAAAGCTGAAAGTGTGAAGATCAATAAATTATTTGCTAAACGTTTCGATGTGAATGAATCAACCTGTATTACCTGTGTGAAGCCTTCTGGTACAGTGTCACAGGTCGTTGACTGCGCTTCAGGTATGCATCCGCGCCACAGTCCATACTATATTCGCCGGGTTCGCATATCTGCTACCGATGCACTTTTCCAAATGCTCAAAGATCAAGGCGTGCCATATTATCCAGAAGTTGGACAGAGTGTCGAAAATGCGACAACCTATGTTCTCGAATTTCCCGTCAAAGCCCCCGAAGGTGCAATATGTAAAGATGATATTACAGCGCTCGATCAGCTTGCACATTGGAAAGTCATCAAAGAGCACTTTACTGAACACAATCCGTCAGTGACGATCTCTGTCGGTGAAGATGAGTGGATTGCTGTTGCACACTGGCTCTATGGCAACTGGGATATGTTAGGTGGGCTATCATTCTTGCCTCGCTCAAACCACGTGTATCAGCTCGCACCGTATGAACCAATTAGTAAAGAGAAGTACGAAGAACTCAAGCACACGGTGGAGAATATTGATTTCTCTAAAATCGTAACCTATGAGCTCGATGATGAAACTGAAGTTAAAAAAGAGCTTGCTTGTGTCTCTGGTGTATGTGAAGTGTAAGGGGAGGACATAGTAATGAGAAAATAGAAAAAACCGCATCTCAATCCGAGTTGCGGTTTTGGTCTATACGACCCATCCTTTTTTCTCTTCGCCAACGCCTCTTTCTTTGGCAAATCCTATTAATAATTTTGTGTAATCTTCCTTAAACCATTCACGGGAAAAGTTGCACATTTTTCGCCATGCCTCTCGTTTATTCTTGGCCATATCCTCTATGATTTGTTTTGTTTCCCAAACCCAATCTTCTTGTTTAGAATAGCTCTCTCCAATTAGTGTGTTATCAATAGCTCGGTGGAGTCTTTTAAGGTTTCTTTCGATCGGATTTTTAATCCAAACAAGCAATGAATTTTTTAGTTCATCTAGGTGACTTTTGCGCTTCTTTTTCTTTGCCATTTTTTGATCTTTCACCCTTTATATTCTTTTCATATCTATCTGTCAAACAAAAACCGCCTCTTAATTAAGAGGTGGTTTATAATGCGTTTGATTGAATACCTTTTTCTTTTAATTCTTTCTGTAGTGCATTCATCCCGGGTCTGTCCCAGCCTGCTTTATCTGCAAGATCTGTAAATGACAAGTCCAGGAATTCTTGCTTAGTTTTTATATGAGGAATAAGTTTCCGGGCATAATTATTTGCTCGAATTCCTAAGTCTAAGTTATCAAGGAAAGTTGTGAAATCTTCTGAATCACTCTCTTGCTTTCTAGTTATGTCCATTTTTTCTATCATGGTTTTATTATATATGAGCTTAATTGAAATGCTATGTATGACAAGTATTAATCAAGATGAAAGACATACAGACCATATAATAAGAAAAACAACATACGCAAGAAACCAAAATCCCAAGTGTCCAGCAACTTTTATAATTTGCATGAATCTGTCGTTATTCCACGAGAGAAATATTAATGTCACGATTCCAAATGTAAAACAATATTTCGTAATTGCGTACAAGAAAGTATAAGTATCATGTTCTGTAGGGAGAGCTCCTGCCATCGCAGAAATAGTCAGGAATAAGTATGCAATTTTTGCCATTGGTAACTTTTCTGTTATTATCGTTTTTTAGTACATTTTGTCAAACAAAAAACCGCTGCTCAGATTTGAGCTGCGGTTTTGAATCTTAATTGGGATAGGCTAGTGCTGCAAATTTTGCCTCAGTTCGCATAATAATCCCCCCGATTTTGTCGCTATCCCATGTCTCTTCATCTAAACAACAATTATTTGTACAAGTACACATATTGGCATACTTGATGTCACAATTTAAGTGTTGAATATCCGACATGATATCCTGGGTCATCCTAAGATAAATTTCCTCAAGTTCTTCCCCTGACGGGGATATATCAAAATCGGAGAGTAATTCTTCGGAAGTATTCATTTGAATCAATGAAGCTTCCTTCTGCTTAGACCGCTTGTAAGGTTTCATTTATAGAGAATTTTCTTTTAAAATATCATGGTGTTAATGACTTGTCAAGTCAAGTAAATTGTTATATACTACTTTCGTTGTACTAGATAATCGCGTCTCAGTTTTATATTGAGATGAGGAAAGTCCGAACACAGGCAAGCGTAAGTTTGCAGCAGGGTAGCGGGTAATGCCCGTCTGGAGTAATTCACGAGGTGCGAGCAGTGACGTCCAATCCGAAAGGCAAGGATATCCCGAGAGTAATCGAGGGATAAATCTTCGTATAAGTTTAGGGCTTGCCCTCTACGAAGTCGAAGAGTGAAACGGCTAAATCCTTACTTCTGTGCAAGGCCGTGCTATGGGTAGGTTACAGGTTGTAGGTTACAGGGAATAGTAATTCGTGAAATGTATTTACTATAATCTATTCACTATCACCTATAACCTGCCCGTGGAGTGCCGCTTGAGATTGTTGGCAACAACAATCCTAGATAAATGATTATCGCCCCGTACTTGCGGGGTACAGAATTCGGCTTATAGGTACAATACAAAATGAAAAAACTTCCCGAAAGGGAAGTTTTTTCTGTTATACTTACACTATGTTTATCAATAATTCTCCATGGCTCAAACAGCTCAAGCGTACCAGACCGCTTGATCGAGTCACGCAAGATCTTACTGCTGGTGTAGGTATTATTGGGGGCGGTATTGCTGGTATTGTCACAGCATACTATATCTTAAAATATACCGACAAATCTGTTATTTTGCTTGAGTCCAATAAGATCGCACATGGGGCAACTGGTCATAATGCTGGGCAAATCACGAGTTATTTCGAGAAAACATTTGAGGCGATGATAGATGAGTTTGGTGCAGAGCGAGCAGCGCATGCTCAAGGTGCAATCGAAAAGGATGCCAGACTTTTGCTTGAAGAAATATTTATCGATACGAATTTAAAAACACCGATGTCTCAATTTTTAGGCTATGAAGGGTTTACCGACGTTGAGCAGATTAATATTAGTCTGACTGAGAATATGTTGCGCGAACAATACGGGCTTAGTACCCGCGAGCTTATTTTAGCGGAAGGCTTGGTGGCAACAGATGATCTTGTCCCAAATGCTGAGAAACATTATACCTTTGTTCCTCAGGAGAATATTTTAAGTGCTTTAGAGACCAATGATACCCAATATGTTGGCGCATTGCCGTTTTTGTCAGGCTGTATGAACAGTGCATTGTTTACCGAAGAACTTGCTGGCTATCTTATTGCCAAATATCATGATCGTTTCTCTCTTTTTGAAGAATCTCATGTGGAAGTGCTCATACTAGGAATATCGAACTGTTCAATCAAAACTCGAGGAGGACAAACTATCACGCTCGAGCGGAGCATACTTTGCACTAATGGTTTTGAACACATTACGATTATCAACCAATCTGGTTCTGACATCAATACGTCTTTCCATCATCATATTATGGGTAAGGTTGGTTTTATGGCGGGGTATTTGGAAGAAGCTAAATTCCCACCCACGGCACTTATTTATAATTCATCTCATAAAAGTGAAGAAGAACCGTATCTCTATGTCACCAGGCGGCCGTATGAGAAGGATGAGACAGGGGATCATGCGATCGTCTGTGTTGGCGGCCCAGAATATTTTCTAGAAAAAACCAAAGAGTATGATCCATTGATGCGCTATCCGAGTGCTATTGGTGAGCGGCTAAATACATTTATTCATGCAACGTATAAAGTTCCCAAGCGTGTGCCGTATGCATTCCATTGGCATGGTCTCATGGGATATACAACGAGTGGGGTACGTCTTATCGGTGCTGAGCCATGTAATCCAGTCCTTATGTATAATTTAGGTTGTAATGGTGTTGGTATATTGCCATCAGTCTATGGAGCAGAGAGAATAGCTAAGCTTGTTCGTGGGGACAAACTAGAACCTAGTGTTTTTGACCCTCAGGATCAACGATGTCCGATCTAGTTGACTTTTTTACCATAGTTTGCTATACTATCCCTGTGAGTGAATAGCTCCGTCTCAATTTTTAGAGACACAAGTGCATCACAAATCCGCCTTCGGGCGGATTTTGTGTTGCTAGACATGCATATTTTGTCATTTTGCCTATAGCTAGTATTTGCTATTACTTGAAAATACAGTATACTTTTTATGCAGTCGTTGTCTGTGTTTACAGCGAGCGGCTGCACTCACATATGCACTTGTGTTGGAGTTAGCACCCGCTCGCTCTAAGCACAGAAAATAAAACACCCCGCACGTGCGGGGTGTTTTATTTTCTGTTACGTACAGATATTAATGTGTTACGTATTATTTTAAAATAAAGAAATTATAAAAAATAATTTTATTTTTTATTTACATTTTAATTTTTAAATTAAAACAATTATTTTTTTATTTTCATTTATAAAAAGTTATCCACATATTTACATGAAAAAATATTGTCAGGAAATTTATTCTGTACGATAATAGTACTAGTAATGCATGGTTGATACAACAAATATTTTTTTGTTGTGGTCGCAATCATCGCAGAGAACTTTACAAGCTTAATTCCACAACTATGGCAACAAAAAAGAAAGCAAAGAAAGCAGCACCAAAGAAAAAGGCTGCAGCTAAAAAGAAGAAGAAATAGTTTTCTTCAAAGTTACAAAACAAAAATCCCCCTATCCAGGGGTTTTTGTTTTGTAATGCTAAAAAGCCATTTTTGTGCTATATTCTAAGCCATGACATTCATAAAATCATTATTTGGCAACGCCGATAGCAGATTTTCCAAAAGCGTTGCGCCGACACTCACAAAAATAAATACTCTAGAAAAAGATATACAGAGCCTCTCTGATGCTGATTTCCCGCGCAAGACCAATGAGTTCAAGGAGCGCATTCAAAATGGCGAGACATTAGATCATATATTACCTGAAGCATTCGCCTTAGTACGTGAAGCTGCCAAGCGTTCGCTTGGCCAGCGGCATTATGATGTGCAACTCCAAGGTGGTATTGCACTCCACCAGGGCAAAATTGCCGAAATGAAAACTGGTGAAGGCAAGACGCTCGTTGCAACACTTGCAACGTATTTAAATGCTCTCGAAGGGCGCGGTGTGCACGTCGTTACCGTCAATGATTATCTCGCGCGCCGTGATGCACAGTGGATGGGACAGATATATTCTTTTTTAGGTATGTCAGTTGGTATTATCAATAGCCAACAAGTATCATATCTCTACGATAGTACTCATACAGCAGATGACAAAGAGCATGATGAGACGAGCTCGTTTAAGGTCATGTATGAATTCCTAAAGCCAGCACCGCGCAAGGCTGCCTACCTTGCTGATATTACGTATGGCACCAACAATGAGTTTGGATTTGATTATCTCCGTGACAATTTGGTTGTTTCAAAAGATCAACTAACCCAGCGGGAGCATTATTACGCAATCGTTGATGAAATCGATTCGATTTTGATTGATGAGGCACGAACGCCACTTATTATTTCGGCTCCTTCAGGAGATTCTGAAAAGCTGTATGCTACATTTGCCGATATTGCAACCAAACTCTCCGTTGGGGAAGATTACACGGTTGATGAGAAGCATCATTCGATTGCACTAACTGATGCTGGTATTACGAAAGCAGAAAAATTACTCGGTATAGATAATATTTATACAGAAAAAGGCATTAAGTATGTGCATCACCTTGAGACTGCTGTTCGTGCACGGGCACTCTATATCAAAGACAAAGAGTATGTTGTCAAAGATGGTGAGGTTATTATCGTTGACCAATTTACTGGCCGATTGCAACCGGGGCGCAGGTATAGTGAAGGCATTCATCAAGCTGTTGAAGCTAAAGAAGGTGTCACTATCCAGCAAGAAACCAAAGCAGCTGCTTCCATAACCTACCAAAATTACTTCCGCCTGTATAAAAAGCTCTCAGGCATGACGGGTACTGCGAAAACTTCAAGTGAAGAATTTTTCAAGGTGTACGGACTCGAAGTCATGACTATCCCGACGCATCGGGCGAACAAGCGTATCGATACACCTGATTTGGTATATCAAAGTGAAATCGGCAAGTGGCAAGCAATTGCTAAAAAAGTTAAAGAGCTGAACAAAAAAGGGCAACCAGTACTTATTGGTACGATATCGATTGAGAAAAATGAAATGCTTTCGGCATATCTTGCTAAAGAGGGCGTGCCGCATACGATACTTAATGCCAAAAACCACGAACGTGAAGGTGAAATCATTTCTCAGGCAGGACGTAAAGGCTCTGTGGTGATCGCTACTAACATGGCTGGTCGTGGTGTTGATATTGCGCTTGGTGGTAAGCCTTCGACTCCAGAAGAAAATGAAGAAGTAAAAAATCTAGGCGGACTTTTTGTCTTGGGGACCGAACGTCATGAAGCTCGCCGTATTGATAATCAGTTGCGTGGCCGTTCAGGTCGCCAGGGTGATCCAGGGGAGACTGTTTTCTTCGTGTCACTCGAAGACGATCTCATGCGCGTATTCGGTGCAGATAATATCAAACGCATGATGGGCAAATTTGGCATTCCGGAAGATCAGCCAATACAGAACAAGCTCATTTCTCGTGCACTTGAAAGTGCACAGGCAAAAATCGAAGGGTTTCACTTTGATGCCCGCAAATACACGCTCGAATATGATAATGTCATGAACCATCAGCGTCATGTGATTTATGATCGCCGTCGAATATTACTCGTTGGTACTTCAGAAGAAATCAAAGCCTATATTGATGGATTTATAGCTCAACATGCAGAGCTTGTGGTATTGGCGCAAGAGAAAAAGACATTACTTCCTGAAGAGACGTACTACGAAACGCTTCGTCGGATTATTCTCTATGTTACTGATGCGCTTTGGTCAGAGCATTTGGAAACCATGGAATATACTCGCTCGTCGGTAAACTTGCGCGCGTATGGTCAGCGTGAACCACTCATTGAGTATAAAAAAGAAGGCCTGAAACTTTTCAAAGAGCTCGAACAATCATTGCTCGATCAAGTCTATGAACTTACTAAAACGATTGATACAGGGACAACTGTTGCACCAGAGAATCCTACAGCAGCACCGCAGTTTACTGTTACGAGTAATCCTGCACAAAATCTTGAGCCGCAAAGTGTAGCAACAAATATTTCAGATGATGGATCAAAAATCGGCCGCAATGATTCTTGCCCCTGCGGCAGTGGCAAAAAATGGAAAAAGTGTGGCATGGTGAATACTCCCGAACATCAAAAGTTGCTAGCAGAAAAAAGTAAGTAAAGTATTACATATATAAAAACCGCCCCGAGTAATAGGGGCGGTTTTGCAATGTTATTGTTTTGTAACCTTGCATTCCTTAGTTTTTGTCTTGATAATATATGTTCCATTTGCATACGGTGATAAATCAATATTTCCAGCATATATTCCTTTCATTAAGAGTTTATTGTTTGCTGAATACACTCGCATTTCCTCATCCGCATTGCCAGTAACATTTACTCTTCCGCGAGTTGGGTTTGGATAGACATGCAGTTGGCCGTCTCCTTCTTCAAGATCGATGATCCCGACTCTTGGTGTATTCACCACCAAAGAACAAGGCAGTATCGTCTCAACAGCTAAATCATTGGCAGCAATTTTTGCGGCCGTCAAACGATCTCTGTAAGACTGAATTGTCGAACTAAAGGCGGGGTTATTTATCTGATTAATTAGTTCTAATGGATCATTCACCAGATCGAAAAATTCCTCAGTCGTACTTGAACAACCAGAATACAGGTACTTGTTTTGCAAATCCCATATACCATGGATATGCGGCAGATTTTGGTACTGATTCTCTGTGGTATAGAACGAGTGGTAATAAATCTCGTCCACAGTGGCAGTATGATTTGCGATATTTCTCAGTGAGTACCCATCCATACCAAACGTATTCGGTATACCAACTGCATCGAGAATGGTTGTGGGGATATCAATGTTCCTCACCAAATCTGTAACCACTGTTCCAGGCGCAAACCAAGTAGGGTAGCGTACAAACAATGGCAGATTCGTGGATGGCTGATAAGCGATACGCTTCATATTGAAGTGATGTTCACCATACATGTACCCATTGTCCGACGAAAATATAATAATCGTATTGTCGAGCTTGCCGGTTGCTGTCAATTCGTTCAAAATTCTGCCTATATTGTAATCTAACTCCGAAATTACAGCGTAGGTATCATAGTACTGTTCCTGGAGTTCGCTTCCTACAGCATAATTTTTCCCTGGTGGTAATAAATAGGACCAGGACGCGTAGTTCTGGGTATACTTTGCTGTGTCCGGTTTTAATTGTAAAGGGAAACTTCTGTATATATCGTATACCGAGCTAAATACTAACGGTGTGTGCGGAGCCCTGTATGGCAAATACAGATAGAATTGACTATTCACATTGTGGATGCGATCGATAGCCGCATCCGTTATGAAGTTGCTGCTCAAACCTGTAACTTTTATGCTTGGCCCATCAGAGTTGAGGTTGACGTTTTTCTTTGTGGCGTCGTCGTTTGAGAGTACCTCATACCAATAGTCCCAATCTCCGTCTGCATAGGCTTGGATTTCGTGGTTTTTCCCGATTAATCCCGTATAGATACCATTGTCATGCAGAATCTTGGGTACTCTCGGCAGGGTTTTGTCGAACTGTGCTTGTGTTGAATTATCAATCACGTGGTGCACGTTTGCACGCTTGCCTGTTAGCAGGCTCGCGCGACTTGGTGCACATAATGAATATATACTGTAATTATTGGTAAATCTGGCCCCTTCATTCGCTATCCGATCAATGTTTGGGGTGTGAAAGAATGATGCAGCCCCATTACAAGAGAACCAATCAAAACGTGAGTCATCCAAAAGGATAAAAATAACGTTTGGATGGGGAATACCCCCTGGTGTAGCAAATGTAGTAATCGGTGTCCAATTGGTTCCGATGGCTGTATCACAACTATTTACCCTGACTTCGTACATTGTGCCCGCTACTAGTCCAGTTAGGTTTATACTTGTGCCTGCAGATAGTATGGTCCATGAAGTAGTTCCGAATGGTCTGTATTCCACAAACGCATTTTGACTACATGCTGCTGACCATGCAACTGTTGCCGATGTGTTAGTAATGTTACTTACTTGCACATTTGAAGGCAGGCTGCAGGCTAAGGTGTATGTGTTCTTACCGTTTTGTGTTGCCCCGGCAGTACCGTCGGCACAAAATCCTTGTAATTTGAATGCATACTGGGTGTTTCCAATAAGTCCGCTCACTGTATATGTGGTTACATTTCCTACATTTACAATTGTCCAATTTCCGTTCGGATTAATTTTCCGGTAACTTAGCTCATAATATGTGGCATTTGCCACCGTGTTCCAGTTAACCGTAACTGAACATTCAGTTACATTAGTCAGTGTTTTAACAGCAACGGGTCCTGGCGGTGTGCATACCGCCATTGAAAAGTTAAAGGGGATAGTGACTGAAATCACTATCGCCAAGCAGAGGGTAAGGATCTTTTTCATGGTGTAGGTTTTTGGTTTTTTATTCGTTTTTTAAAAAAATGTCTTGGACCTATTTAAGCATTTATTGTATATTTTTACAATTCTTTAATTATGTTGTTTAGTTTTTTGAACTAAAATTGGGCATTTTTAATCGTTTTGTATGTATTTTTTGGTTTGAGTAAGGAATTTAATAAAATCTGCTAAAATTGCACATATTTGTTGTATATCTGTCAATGTTTAATTTCTAAAATACCCTTATAAAATAAGTATATTTTTCATTTGACACACGCTTAAAATGTTGTCTAACTATTGACTTCTTCTGTCAAACATGCTAGTATATATGCATCTCCAAAAGTCTATTGTCTTATGGAGTTTTTTAATTAGAGGCCGAAGTTCGGCTATACCGATATGATGTTTGATGGAGCAAAACCATCAGTTATGGGTAAAAACATACTTATACGCTCTCTACAGTCATTTGTCGTTATTCCTATTTTGGCGACAAACTTTGCCACTTTCCCACTAGTTAGTACAAAGCTTCCAACTGTAGTAGTATCAATGACCGAAGAAACTAGGCCCCTTGATGAAGAGTCCACTGATAACCAACAGGCGGAACTCGTTATCAAGGCCAAACAGATTGACAATTATTTCCACGACAATGGTATGAAGCCTCTTGAAGGCTATGGTATGAAAATGGTTCTTGCTGCCAAAGCAAATGACATTGACCCATTTTTACTACCGGCTATCGCTGTTCGTGAATCAACCGGTGGCGTTCATGCATGTAAAAGCGTGCCGAACAATGCTTGGGGATGGAACTCTTGTAAGCGTGGCTTCAACTCCTATGACGAAGCAATTACTACGATTGCCAAGCATTTGGGTGGAAACATGGCAACGACTGCAAAGCACTACGAAAACAAAACAACTATTCAAATTCTCGAAAGCTATAATCCTCGCTCAATCGTGCCTCGGTACCCTGAGCAAGTGATGAATATCATGAAGAATATTGAAACACATACAACCCAAGAAGCCTAACAAAAGGGAAAAGCGCAATCACTGATTGCGCTTTTTTCTTTTGCTTTAGTCCCATTGACCACGTTCATGGGTTTTGAATAAGTTGCCTTGGGTGTCTAGTCTGCGTTTTTTATCGAATCCGGCAGCCGGCTCTTTCAGTGCTGGAAGCTCGAGTTTCTTTTTCCTCTGTGCAGTTTTTGGATTTGCAATTCTCATAAACTCTGCCACGTTAAAAAAATTGGCATTAGCATCCCAAATAAGAAATACAGCAAGCTCATACAAGACATGTTGCGGTTTTTTTATTTTCGCAATATATACACCAAACTTGTTTTTAAATTTGCTGATACTCTCATCTGCTGTTGTATACGTGCGCAGATATTCCTTTTTTACAAAGATTGCTGACAGTACATTTTTAATTGCGTCATCTAAACTGTAGTCTTTAATTGCTTGGGCAAACTTAGACTTTAAGTCGTGATGCAATGCACTGACAAGGTATCGGTAGGAACTTCCATGTGAGACCATATTAAAGTGCTTTAGTTTGTCTAATTATACAAAGTTTATGTTCTTTGTCAAAAAACCTTATAGAATAAAGCTATTTTGCGTATTCTATCTATTGACTTTTATAAATCTATTTGTTATAATACATTCAAAGGTGAATAAAGCCTTTTTCTTTTTAAATTCATAAACAAAAAAAATATAACGAATGAAAACGAAACTTCTCTGTATTATTTTCTTTGCAATGTGTGTTGTGCATGCAAATGCACAGTTCAGTCACAAACCAACAATAGATGTTGATACATTGGTAAATGGTCATGCTGGTATTATCCCAGGAATTCCAGTTGATTTAAAACTGCCATGGGGTGAACAAATATACATTACCCCACTTGGAAGTTATTCCATTGGTGATATGAAGGGCTATAAAACACCGCTGTATTTATCAAAAGATGCCGGTTTCTTTAGTCGCGTAGCACTTGCTCGCTCAGAAGATTCGGTTGTGGTGCTTTGGGGGATTAAAATTGACCCCTTGAGTTCATGGACTGAAAAACAGCGAAAGAGTGCTAAAGCAGTTCTGACAGAAAAAGGATTCACTGAGTTGGAATCTTTCCTGTGGTTGAGAATTTCTAATTTTGAAATTTATCCTCCTGGAACAGTTTTTATTGCAAATTCAGTGAGTGTTCCTACAGGGAATCTAAATCTCAAGGGTCAAAGTGTTCCAGCAACTGTTGATAGTTCAAAAGGATTACCTAACAGAGGTACTCTCAACCCACAAATTCAATCAACTGGGGATAGTAGTATAGTAGTCTCATGGAACAGTTATCCTGGTGCAGTAAAGTATACAGTGGATATATATTATCCTTCAAATAATTATACGCTGCCTTCCACTAAACAAATAGTAGGAAGTACAACGTGTCCTTTTAGATCCCTCGATCAAGGTGCATCCTATAAACTTATAGTGCATGCAATAAATGCAAACAATGAGGAATTGAAGAAGGAGAATGTAGACTTCGTTTTTAAAAAGAAATAATTTTATATCATTCGAAACCTGCCGCACATATGTGGCAGGTTTTTATTTTCTATACGAGGAAAAATAGTATAAGAATACCTACAATAATTCTATACACACCAAAGCCAATGAAGGTGTGGTTTTTGATGAAGTTCAAGAATGCTTTGATAGCTATAAGTGCTGTGATAAATGACGTTATGAAGCCAACAGACAGTAGTATGTATTCATTGGGTGTGAATGCAAAGCCAGACTTCAGTAGATCAAGTCCTGTCGCTGAGGCCATAGTTGGTATGGCAAGGAGGAATGAAAATTCTACTATCATTTCTCGTGGAATACCGAGAATGAGCCCACCAATAATTGTGGCACCTGACCGTGAGACACCAGGAATGACAGCGAGCGTTTGGAATACTCCTACGAGCCCAGCACGCTTATACGTCATAGCATTTTCGAGCCGCATGCGGTTTCGCCAATATAGCTCGAGAGCTATCATGATGATACCACCCACAAGCAGTGCTATGGCAACAATAGTGATATTCCCAAGTAGAAAACTTTTAATAAAAGGGTAGAGAACAAGGCCGATGATAGCGGTAGGGATAAATGCAACTGCGACTTTTTTGAATGTCGGCAAATTCGCCAAGATTTTCTTGAGGTAAAGTACAACAACAGCGAGAATTGCACCGAGCTGAATAATAATATCAAAACTTTTGACGAACTCAGTTTCAGGAATGTTCAGAATATGATTGGCAATAATCAGATGGCCAGTGGATGATATTGGTAGAAATTCTGTTATCCCTTCGATGATGCCCAATATGACTGCATGCAAGAAATTCATAGGTGGCCTAGTTTACGAATGTCGTGTAGATAAATTTTACAACTGGATCGATATCAGGCCCGTAGACGATAGCGCCGCCCAATGAACCAGTGATTGTGATGAGCACGAGACCAATGATAGCAAGTGGCACGAGGAAAAATCTTTTCCAGGAATAGTTTTTTATTTTAATCACTCTATTCAAAATAGAAACGAGTTGAGGAGATTTGTCATCTATGGATGTATATCGTTCTATGAGGGTTATGAGATAGAGGAGTGCAATGAAGCCGTAGATATAGGATGCAGCATTGGCAAAGGTCGAATGTGTCTCGACGAGATTTCGAATGCTCACATTATTGCCGAGTGCATGCTCTGCCATTTCGCCGGTCTTAAGTGTCACCAGTGAGGAGAGACTACCAATAATGATAAATGTTGCTTTGATCAGAAATCCACTTCGTGACCTTTGAAATCGCTTCCAAGGAAGGATTTCGAGTATGGTAAAGATGGTAAATAAGGCTATAGGGAAGTGCACGAAGAGTGGGTGTATGTTTTGCATAAATCAATTATACCATGTAACGTAAAGGTTTTTAAGCAAAACTCCCAATCATAACTAGTTGACTTTTTCATATATATGTGATATGATATAGGTCTAAGTTCTTCTCACAAAAAAATACTAACTATGAAATACGTCTTTCAGATTTTTGCTGTCTTATTTTTCTCCGCTCTTTTGTTGTCCTCATGCCAAAAAGGCTATGTGCCGGCAAGTTACCGTAATCCAATGAATTGGAAATTCCGTTTGTACGATTTGGGTCCTACCCAAATCGTGAACTCAACAGATGTTGGAGTTCAGATGCATATGAACTTTTCTCCAGCGGAACCGCCGTCGAACATGAACTTCGATTTCACTGGTACCAATGGAACTGCGCCTTCTGGTGATGGTTACATGCCAAGTCAAACGAAATCTGGTAATTATGGATACGCTAAACACCAGGTAACATTTTTCGGTTTGGGTGATACAATTCGTGTCACAGAACAGAGAAAATTCCCCTTGGATGTTTATAACGGTACGTACCAGGTGCTTGATGGCACTGCATACATGCCTTCCTGGGATAAACGAGCAGCACTTGTGTTGCAAAATATAAATGATCCTTTGATCTACTTTGTCTTAGTTAAGGAAGAAAAAATTGGTTGGCTTCGAACAACAGACGGAGGTTTGGTACATCCGCAGTATTATGTAAAAGGCGGTGAACCAAAAAACATTGCCGTTGATGAAAATGGCTACGCGGAGGAATTAGATTCTCTTGGTAATCCGGCAATCTTTATCCATGAAGAAATTACTCCTGACATGATCGAAGAAATCTCTCAGGAACAAAACATTGTCTTAGACTAATAGCCATAGTTAGGACAATCAATCGCACCCAATTTATTAGGGTGCGATTTTTATTTTCTCCATTCTGTTACGCTGCTTGCTTGTTGTTCAAATTGAGTTGCTTTGGCAAATTGTTTGATTTGGGAATTGGTAAAAAGTGTAGTGTGTGGTGATTCGTCGAGGGCTGTACCGATATCCCATAGATCTTCGCTGCTGGTTACCCATGATGGATCAAGTTTTGATACATCAAAAGGTTTCGAGTAACTCCGTAATGTTTTACTGCCCGTTGTATCTGTGTATTCATGAAAGTATGACATAACAAGTTCGCGAATAGTTGCATACACTGCTTCGCGAAATCTGAGTACAGGATAGTTAGTCTTACTAATTGCTCCCCAGCAGTTTCCAACTTTAAAGAGTGCAACAACATGGTCTACATCTTTGCGGCTTGCCTTGAGGTCAAGTAGATACGGCTTGTGCCCATGGTAGGCAAGCGCTAGTGCGGCAAAAAGTGCACCTTCAATACAGTGGGCTTTTTTATTTTTTATTACTAAACGTGGAGAATATAGTGTTTCGTCAAAATTTTGAGGAATAGCATTGAGCCAATTTTGAATTTTCTTGGGAGTATTGAGCACTTTGAGTAGCGCAAGCTCGGTCTTAGTGAGGTCTTTAAACATAGAGCAAGTATATGCTAGTATGGTTTTTTATGGAATATACAAAAACTAAGTATCCCAAGGTTAAAGTAAAACGATCTGGTCACGGCGGACTTGGGCTTTTTGCTGGGGAATTGATTGAGAAAAATAGAGACATCATAGAATACGTAGGCGAGATTATTACCGCCAAACAAGCTGACGAAAGTAAAGGTAAATACTTGTTTGAACTCAATAGCAAGTTTACCCTCGATGGTAAAGCACGTACCAATATTGCTCGCTACATCAATCATTCATGTCTACCAAATGCCGAAGCTGATGTCATAAAAATGAAGATTATGATTTCAGCAAAGCGAACAATACTTTCTAATGAAGAAATTACGTATGACTACGGTAAGGAATATTTTGATGAATTTATCAAACCTCATGGCTGTAAATGTGGATTTTGCGATGGGCAAGGTAACATAGCCCGTAAAAAATAGAAAGCTATAGTATGAACTATAGCTTTCTATGATATTTCAGCGTGCCAAGTATTTTTACTTATCGTCTTTTGTTGTTTCAGCAAGCTTTTTAGCCTCGTTTGCTTCTTCTTGCTTTTGCTTCGCTAATAATTCTTGAGCCTTCACTTCAGCTTGGCGAGCTTCTTCAGCTTTCTCATGTGCCTGATCAGCGTCTTTTTGTGCTTGTGTTGTATCTGCCATAAATGTATATATTAGGCTAATAAATCACCCTGTGACATATACAAGTGACGAATATTAGTCTTAATCGTGACGCTAATGAGTATTCATATGTTCATCAAGTATATACGTACATGAAGCACCGATGAAGAATATTTGAGCAGAATAAAATAGCCAAAGTAATAGTGCTATAAATGATCCAACGACACCGTACAGAGAAATATTAGCAAAGTGAGCAATGAAAAAACTAATCAATAGTTCGCCGAAAATAAACAGTATGGCCGTAACAACAGAACCACGCAGTATTGCCCCCCATGAGAATTTTTCTTTTGGCACAATGCGATAAATAGCAGCAAAGAAACATGCAAGTAGCAATATTGATAGGATATACCCAGCGACTTGGAAAGCTGTTAGTGAGATGACCCCGACAACGACAATTTTACCAAGTATAGAGAAGAAAATATTTACAAGTATTGCTGCCGTCACAAACACGCCAAGCAGTGGCAATAGTGCAAGTACGATAAAATGATCTTTTAATTCTTTGAATATATTTCTTTTAGTATGAGTTTTGGTAATTACGGTTTTGGTGTCCCAAAGTATGTCGAGTGATGTATAGAGCGAATTTAAGAGTGCAGTGACTCCAAGAATGATAGATACAAAACTAATCACTATACCAGTAAATGTTGTATTTGTTGTTGCAGCGGTCATTACGGTTGCGATAAAAGTGGCAGTTTTTTCCCCGACTGCATGGGTGAGATAGGAAAGAAGACTAGCTTCAACGATGGCTTGGTTAAAGAAAAAACTAGCAAATGAAAGTATGACGATAAAAAGCGGCACTATAGAAAATGCAGCATAGTAGGAAATTGCCGCGGACATACGTCCAGGTTTGTGGCTTGACCAATGAGCTAGAGTTTTTGTAATTATTTTCCAATAACTGGATATTTTTCTATGTGCTGTTGAAATAATGATTGCTGGTTCCATGTGCCAAGGATACGCTATATTACGTTTGTAGACAATATGATTTCAGTAGTGCTACACTTGACCTATGATTATATGTATTGGTTTCCTGGCATTTTTAGCAACGTACTTAGGCGGCTCATTTGCATTAAAATTCAAAGATAAATTACACCTTATTTTAGGATTTAGTGCCGGAGCAGTGATTGCGGTCGCCTTTTTTGATCTCATGCCAGAAGCCATAGAACTCGGGCAGGCATTCTATAGTATTCCAACGATGCTAGCGATTGCCGCAGTTGGTTTTTTTGGGTTTATGATTCTCGATCGTTTTGTTATATTTCATAGCCACGATGAGCATACACACGAACATTCTGGTTCCACAAAACGTGGACTCTTGGGGGCAGGGAGCCTCTCTATCCATAGTTTTCTAGATGGACTTCTCATAGGTCTCGCATTTCAAGTTTCGACGGGAGTGGGACTCGTTGTGACGATTGCTGTCTTGGTTCATGATTTCTCTGATGGTATCAATACGGTCAATCTTATTTTAAAAAATAATGGCCAAATACAAGAAGCAAAGAAGTGGCTCATGATAGATGCACTCGCGCCTATAGCTGGAGTTGTGGCGACGCTTTTCTTTACACTTCCAGAAAATATTTTAGGGATTATTTTGGCAGTATTTTCTGGTTTCTTCCTCTACATCGGTGCAAGTGATTTATTGCCAGAGAGTCACCACAATCACCCGACTATTTGGACGACAATAGCAACACTCGTTGGTGCTGGGGTGCTTTTTAGTGCAATACAACTGGCTGGTATTTAGTTACGTGTAGCTTCGACAAATGCCTCAAAGAGCTTAAGCCAGACTTTGTCTTTAATGAGTCGTTCCGGATGCCATTCGATGCCTATTGCAAAAGGCTGTGTTGGGATTTCGATTGCTTCCACAACACCATCAGATGCAGTCGCACTTATAACGATATTGGTTCCAAGTTTCGCTATGCCTTGATGGTGTACACTGTTTACTGCTACTTTTTCTTTGCCTAGGATTGTATATAGTTTTGAATTTTGCTCGATGGTGATGTCATGGGCTATATGATTTTGATCTGAATTTTCTATAACATTTAAATGTTTAATACTATTGTTGAATTCTCTGCTTATATCTTGGTACAAGGTACCACCTTGGCACACATTCATCATTTGCATACCTCGACAAATGCCAAGAATAGGAATTTTTCTCCGAAGCGCAATATGAAACAGCGCACACTCAACAGTATCGGGGTTTGTATGTATATTTTCAGTATATGGTTTCTTGCGTTTATGGTAGAGATGAGGATTTATATCGCCACCACCAGGGAGTAGTAGTCCATCCATGAGCTCTCCCATTTTTTCTGCATGTTCGATGCCTTCGTTAGTAAGCATGACAAGTGTGCCTCCGCAAGCTTCGATAGCTTTGGCATAGCCGCGATTTATGATAAGCCACGGCGGTGTTTGCGGTGGTGCAGCATAGGTGGTGACAATGAGAGGATGCCTGCTCATTTGTAGAGTATACTTTATCAGATTTTTTTTTAAAATAATCTGGTTAAAACTAGAAAATGACTAGGCATATATGCTATGCTCTCTGTATGCAGGAATCAGTTATTACAATCAAGAATCTCACGAAATCATTTAAAGACGTCAATGTGCTAACAGGAATTGATCTAGAAGTCGCCCCTGGGACAATGTTGGCTCTTCTCGGGCCTAACGGTGCTGGTAAAACAACCATAGTGAGGATTTTAAGTACCCTTCTTACTCCAGATTCAGGTGACGTACGTGTTGGGGGATTTGATGTAGTTACCGAAGCTGACAATGTTCGCTCCTCAATTGGTCTTACAGGCCAGTATGCAGCTGTTGATGAATTTCTAAGTGGGGAAGAGAATTTGATTATGATGGGACGTCTCTACCATCTTTCAAAAACAGATGCCAAAAAACGTGCAGTAGAGTTACTGGAAGAATTTGATCTCGTTGAGGCCAAAGATCGCAGTGCCAAGACATATTCAGGCGGCATGCGACGACGACTTGATCTGGCGTTGTCACTCATAGCGACACCACCTATTCTTTTTCTCGATGAACCGACGACTGGACTTGATCCACGTAGTCGAATTAAAATTTGGGAAATTATCAAAAAGCTTTTAGTGCAGGGGACAACCATACTTTTGACGACGCAATACTTAGAAGAGGCAGACAAACTGGCGGACAAGATTGCTGTGCTTGATCATGGCAAAATCATAGCCTATGGTACAGCAGATGAACTCAAGCAGAAGGCAGGTAAAGAGCGACTAGAAATAGTTATTAAAAAAGAAAGCAATTTCAATGAAGCGCTACGTATAGTCGAAGGTAGCGGCAAACAGATCGATGAGGATGAGCGCCGCATTAGTATTGAAACTGACGGAACGGTTGCGAGTGTGAAAAAAGTACTCGACATACTCGAGCAATCACACATCGAAGTTGAAACACTGTCGTTGCACAAGCCAACGCTTGATGATGTGTTTTTGAAATTAACTGGCCATGCTGCTGATGTTCCTCAAGCAGAAAAATAATATGTCTACTACGATAATACAAACAAATAAAAAATCTGGTTCCAAATTATATTTTGCTTTTTCTGATACAAGGGTTTTGGTTGGCCGAAGTCTCAAACATATCTTCAAAAATCTCGATCAATTACTCTCGATTATTATTTCGCCGATTATGTTCATGCTCTTATTTAGGTATGTTTTCGGCGGGGCTATTGCTACAGAGGGGACTACGTACGTTAACTATTTAGTTGCGGGCATTTTAGTGCAGACTGCAGCGTTCGGTGCACTTACGACATCGCTCTCTGTTGCCAATGATTTAAAGCAGGGCATTATCGAGCGATTGAAAACATTGCCAATCGTGAGCTCGGGTGTTTTGATGGGACACGTTATTGCTGACTTGGTGAGAAATATATTGTCATCAGTTGTCATGATAGGGATTGCGCTTGTTGTTGGTTTTCGACCTAATGCATCATTTGTTGAATGGCTACAGATTTTAGGAATTCTTTTATTATTTACATTTGCCATTTCATGGCTTTCGGCTATCATGGGGCTTCTTGCAAAAACAGTGGAGGCAGTGCAATGGCTTGGTTTTGTGGCAATATTTCCACTAACCTTTGCCTCGAGCGCATTTGTACCAACAACTGGCATGCCCAAAGGACTTAAATTCTTTGCTGAAAATCAGCCGATCACGCATGTCATAGAAGCTATACGCTCACTCATGATCGGTACGCCGATCGGTAACCATGGCAAACTTGCTATCATCTGGTGCGTTGGATTTATTGTGATTGCAGTTCCACTCGCCTCATATCTCTTTAGAAAGCATAAAGGAAATAGGTAATTTTATATAGCGTCAAATGTATTGCAATCTGATAGATTGCCATTAGTAAAGCCTTTGGTAAACCACGCAACTCGATCGGCAGAAGACCCATGTGTCCATGTTTCTGGTCTCACAGCACCAGATTTGCTTTGAATGTTGTCATCACCAACGGCTGCTGCTGCATCCAAAGCTTCAGCTATCTCGCCAGGCAAAAATACACCAGCATCTTTGATTGAATATGCCCATAGGCCTGCAAAACAATCTGCCTGTAGTTCCAATTTAATTGATAGCGCATTAGCATCATTTGGATTTGCTTGCATTTCTTCGTCTGTACTTTCCAAGATACCTAATTCATTTTGGACATGGTGCCCTACTTCGTGTGCTATGACGTATGCTTGGGCTACATCACCTGTGTCAGCTCCGTAGTGTTCGTGAAGTTCATCAAAAAAAGTTTCATCGAGATAGATAGTTTGGTCAAGATTGCAGTAATGAGGCCCAATCGCAGTATCTGCACCACCACAATCTGAAGTGGTGTAATTTCGAAACAGGACGAGACGTGGAGGAACATATGCTACGTTATTTTTACCAAGTGTGTCAGTCCACATATCATTGGTTGAGCCGAGGACGGTCGAAGTAAAGACTTCATATGAATCCGCACCTTCAAATTTTGAAGTATCAAGCGCACTCGGGTTGACTTGGATGTTTTGCAATACTGACATGACATCAGAAACGTGTATATCGCCACCGCTTAAAAGCTTTATAACAATTAGTGCTCCGATACCGACAATACCGAGGCCGCCACTACCAAATCGAAGCAGCGATCCGCTGCCACGACGATCGTCTACGTTTCCTCGTGATAGAATTTTATTCCAGTTTGCCATATGTTATTGATTAATGATAAGCGTATCGCGAATTTGATTAAATGTATTAATGAGTGCCTCTTTGTCGAATTCTTCGATTGTACCAGGTTCATAATTTTCAAATACGCTGTAATGTATAAAGTATCTAACCGCAAAGCATGGGGTGGTACCAGGCAGGGCATACACAGTTTCTTCATACCGATTGCCTGCAGCGGCGTCTGAAGAAAAAGCAGTTGAATACGTTGTATTTCCTATGGTGACCTGAGTCGTTTCAACTGGAGTATCAAAAAATAAATCTGCCGAACAAGATGGTGCTTGAGAAAGGCTTTCTACACTAATCGATGTATCGTCTGATACATTTGTGCTGACTCTTAGCTCATACGGCAACGTGAATTTAATACCAAAAGAGGTTTGCCCTCCTAGGAGATGATGTTGATATGCAGCATCTTCTGGATATCCATAGGGATAGCGAATAGAAAATCCCAATGATGAATTTGAATAGATTCGAGCGAGTCCTGATTCTTCTGGAATAGGTGCTACCAAAATACAACCAATGTAGCTTTTCTCCTCATTGTCTTCAAGTACAAGTGCACTGTTATCTTTTGCCCAGAATACGAATGATTCATCAGTGTTGATATATCGAGTACCATACGTTGAGATAGTCTGTGTAAGCGGCATGAGACGACCATCGCTTAAATATATACTTACGTTCCCATCTTCTTTTTCTTTTGGTTGGGATGATATGTCTATAGTTTTTCCTTCATCACAGCTATAGGTTATGTGGAACGTCTTTATTGGATTGTCACTGTCTATAGAGGGTTTAGTATGGAGTTTATATGCAATCGATAGTGCTACCAGGCCTAGGCTTATAAGAATGCTAAAAATGATGAAGAATTTTTTCATATAGGTAGTATAAACAACTTTACCTATAAATAAAATCCCGCACCTACGTGCGGGATTTTATTATTTCTTCTTGCGTTTTGCTGCTTTCTTGGCGAGCATAACTTTCTTGACTGCCAAACGCTTTTTGGTTTTATGGGATCGTCGTGACTTTTTCTTTGGACTTAGTGTTGTTCCTCGTTTTGCCATAGATGATGTTTATTTAATAAATGTATGTACAGTATAGCTTAGAATGCTCTTTATATCAATTTTCGATGAACCCGAATTACCTTGAATAACTTTTAGAAGATAAACTTGACTTAATTTTTATTATTGTTATAATTATTAAAATTTTTGACATGATAAAAAATACTGTAACCATCAAGTTGGGTTTTCTAAAAGCAGCAGAGGACAGGGAATCATTTTTTAAAAGAATAGCACTCATTTTTCCTAGGAGTGATTACCGGTATAAATTGATAGAGAAGGCATATAATTATGCTAAAGATGCTTTCCGTGGAACCCCTCGTGAAGACGGTGAGAGATATTTCGAACACGTAAGGGCTGTGACACTGATTGTTATTGATTATCTTCGGATAACAGATTACAAAATCATTATTGCCGCGCTATTACACGATAATGTTGAAGACATTCCATCGTGGACGATTAAGCGCATTGCAGAAGAGTTTGGTGAAGAGGTTGCTTGTCTAGTTGATTATTTAACGAAACCAAAAAAAGAGTATCCGACAAAGGAGCAGCAAGAGCGAGCATACCATTTTCGGTTCCATTCAGCACCGAGGGAATTTTTCCTCATCAAACTTGCAGACAGGTTGCATAATGTCTTAACGCTTGGAGGTTGTAGTCTTGAAAAAAGAAGACGTAAGGTCGAAGAAACATATCTGCACTATATGCCGTATGCTCAAAAACATTTCATTCTTTTACACGAACTGGAATGGGCACTCAAGCAAGTTAAGATTTAAACAGATATGAACCAGCACTATGCTGGTTTTTTTATTTGCCGTCGAAAGCTTCTTGGAGTTTTACAATATCTATTTTTTTCATTCCAAGCATGGCTTGCATAGCCCTAGCATTAGCTTCACTGTCAGGACTGGTAAAAAATTTTTCCATGGATGGGCAGATTTGCCAAGAAAATCCCCATTTGTCTTTACACCAACCACATTGACTCTCTTTCCCATCTTTTGTAAATGCATTCCAGAAATGATCGATTTCTTCTTGGGTTTTACACTCAACCAAAAATGACATTGATTCATTGGGTTTGAAGAGTGGTCCACCATCGAGACACATAAATGTCTGTCCATCGAGTGTGAATACTCCAGTGAGTACTTTACCGTCCATCCCAGCCATTGGGCCTTCAGTGATACCAGTAGGATAGTATTTAATTTTCACAACTTCGGACTCAGACTTTTTGCCAGGCGAGGTGTTAAATGTAGCTACGTAGAATTCCATTGCTTCTTTTGCATCTTTATCGAACCATAGAAATGGGGTGATTTTTTGCATATAGATTAAAAATTAATTATGTAAATAATAAATGTTTGTAATATAGTTTTCAGGATTTTGCTCTCGCATTGGATCAACAATATATTCTTCAACTGCCATGACCTCGCCATTTTTTTCATACTGTTTCTGTTTGGTGTATTCCATAAGTCCGCGGTGTGTGACGCCCAGATTTTTATAATCACCATGGTGCACATCCATTGTAGCTTTTGTTTCAGGAACATCAGTTATTGTAAATTCTGGGTCATCTACTGCATCTAGTCCATCAACAGGGAAGGCAATGCCGAGTTCAGTTTTGCCTGCTGCTTGATCCCATGTGAAGTATAGAACCGTCCATGGGCCGTTTGGTATCAAATTATGGTTTTGCAAATATGCGCCTAATTTCTTGCCAGCTTCATCATACATCGTATGATCGCTCACCTGACTGATTGATATAGATTTCCTAAGAGTGAGGTACTTTTTTGGTCCAAATTTTGTTTCTTGTATTGCCATGTGCTATTTAAATTTAGTTATTTTATAAACTTTACCTATTTTATCATAGGTTATCCAATCACCAGTTTGCTTGCCATTTTTGAAATGACCTGAGCGCATTTTAGTGCCATCTTTTCTAAACCATTCCCAATATCCTTCATACTTTTCTCCTATCATTTTTCCTTTTGCCCAGAGACTGCCATCTTTGTGGTAAATTTTATTTGCTTTTAGATTTTGCTTTTTCTTCATTATATTTCATCCGTGCCTTAATTAATTTTTTAATAAGGGTGACGGGCAGTTTCTTATCTAAAGGGAATTGAATAGTAGCTTTGGCAGTCTTGTAATCCTTTAATTCTTTTTTGTGTTGTTCTACGATTGGTGGCGGGATATACAGTCCTATATGTTTTTTTGCGAATGCAAAATAAGCAAGCCTGCCTTTGTAACTATAATAAGGCATGCCGTAACTAAGGCGTTCTTCCGCTGCGGGTAGTATTGATGTAATAATTTTTCGTAGTTCCGTAAGTTTTGCCCGGGTCTCCTTTGGAGCTAGCTGTATGTAAGAGTCAACGTTTTTTGCTTGGATCATATTTTCTCGACGTATTTTTTGAAATTCTCAAGTATTGCTTGCCAACCACCTCGTTGCATTTCAATTGGATTCTCATTTTCCGTATCAAATGTTTCAATAATCTTTACACCAGATGACGTTTCTATAAATTCGATTTTCACATGTCGAGGTATTTCTTCATTTGGAGCTTTATCCATGTCGTACTCAATAAGTTCGTTAAGTACGACATTGGTGTAGGTGCCCGTAAAGTCAAAACTAGCACTTCCGTCTTTGGCAGCCATAGTAGTCTTAAATTTACCACCAGTTCTGATATCATTTTCTGCATACGGTGCTTCCCAGTCGTTTGAGGCAAAAGCCCACTTAGTAATATGCTCTGGCGCATTCCAATATTCCCAGACTTTTTCAATCGGTGCAGTAGTTGTTGTTTCTATAGTAATTTTCTCTGTCATAAAAGTTATGAGACTTTTGGCATATCACTGACGAATACAGGGTGCAGTTTGTGGTATGAGATGTATGAGAGCACAAGTATAACTATGGCGACGATAGGCAAAGCCAGTGCGCTGGAGAAGCCCCCCACTACCCAAAGACTGATAAATGCACAAAGGAAATCAAAACCGAATCCCGCATATGCCCACTCTTTCACCCGTGGAGGTATTTGAGGAATAATAAGTGCAAGTGAACCAAGAACTTTAAACACAACGATAACAGTTACAAAATAGAGCGGATAACCCAAGCTAGTGATGCCTTGAATAGACATTTCTGTATGCCCAGTTAGTGCTGACATGACGCCCTCTAATAAAAAGATAAGCCCTGT
>CAZLWF010000010.1:0-27404 GCA_964563615.1 uncultured Candidatus Saccharibacteria bacterium
CAGTTGGTAGAGCATTCCCCTGAAGAGGGAAGGGTCACCAGTTCGAACCTGGTCCCAAGCACATCTTAGTTTTTAGGGAAAAGATCTGAGGAAACAATATCAGATATTGCGTATCGCGAATTTAGGGTTACAGTCGGGACAAGTATGTTCCCGTCTTTAGGCTCATTAACGTCAGTAATTTTATTTAGAGATGCAATTTGCTTAGCAAGCGCGTATGCAATTTCTTTGCCATTGTCAGACAGGCGTACCGTTTGTGGATCGCCTACATAACCAATATTCTCCATAAGCATGGCTATAGCAATATCATGAGAACTCATCATGGTAACTGAAATAGTTTCTGTATTGCCAATTGTGAAGATTTGCTCGGGTTGTGTTACTTCAGGATCTGTATTAGTTGTTGGGACGTTCTTGACGGTAGGAATTTCTTGCGTAAGTTTTGAAGGTTTAATTAGCTGAGGGTTACTTATAATACCTGCGCCAGCAAGTAGCATCATAAATCTATTTACAAGTTTTTTGGACTGTAGTTTATTTGTTGTAGTTTCTGGCCTATAATTTTCCATACAGGTAGTTTTATATTGATTTCACTTTGAGTGTTGTTTGTCGTCCTTTATCGATTTTAGGCAATCTGATCATCAGTAATCCATGTCGTTCAATAGCTTCTGCTTCCTCTGGCTCAACTTCTTGAGGGAGTAATATTGTTCGAGCAAATGTTCCCCAATAGAGTTCTTTGGTAAAGTAGTTTTCTGGGGCAATCATTTTATTCTCCTCACGTTTGCCCTTGATCGTAATCATGTCGCGAGTGATATTGATTTGGAGATCTTCGGGTCTGACACCAGCAACCATGGTTTGTACAATAATTTCAGTTTGTGTTTGGTAGACATCCACCGTTAACTGCGCTTCTTCAACTTCATCTTCTGCCCAACTGGCGCCGTCTTTGGCTTTTGCAGTTTCAGATGTTGTGATTTTATATGGTTGTGATGTTGTAGGAGTTGCTACGGGTACAGTTTCTTCTTCGTCTTCATCTCGAAGCCGTATACCGCCAGTCAATCGTTCAAAAAAAGATTTTTTATATGCCATAAATTTAACGTCGGGTGAGTAGATCGTTCACTGCTCCGTGGATAACAACGTCTTTGAGATAGAGAGGCTCACTCATGCGCCTCAATTTTTCAAACAAGAGCATACTAATAATAGTAACAACCCAGAGGAAGCCGAAAATTTTGAAAACTTCGCTTGCACCTGCGTCCATTATAAAGAAATTGAAGATGCTATGCAAGGTAATAGCGAGACCTATACCAAAAAGAATACTAAAAAACTTCACTGTCTTTGATTGGAAAAAGGCGAGTCCTATCATAATACCGATGAGACCGCTCGATACGCTATGCAAGAGTGTTGCTCCTAAGAAACGCAGGTTACCAGTCAAAAGACTAACAGTCGTATCGCTAATACCGATAGGGTATGCCAAGAATAATGCATTTTCAAGCGCTGCGAAGCCCAATGCAGCAGTCATGGCATATATCGGGAAATCAATCGGCTCATCTGCATACGAAGAATGGAGCGCCATAACGGCTACAGCAGAGAATTTGATGAGTTCTTCTGAAGCAACCCAAAGGACAGTCAGCACATCTTGATTATTTGATAGTGTACTGATATAGCGTTGGATAGGTAGTACCAATACAACAGCAATCATGCCAGCTAAAAAAGTAAGGAAGAGGAGTCCGTTTGGCTCTGGCTTCTCACGATCTTCGCGCAACCAAAATCTAAGCCAAAGAAATGCGGGAATTAAACCAAATAAAAGTGAAAGAGCCAGAGTTACTGGATCAGAATTAACTTTGCTTGCTATTGAAGTGAAGTTATTCATTCGATGTGTGTTGTGGCCATGGTGTTACCATGAGAAGTGTTTTGTTGCCTTTAGATATCATACTCCAGATTTCTTCGGTCACGAAGGGCATAAAAGGATGAAGAATAGTAAGACTTGTCGAGAGAACCTGCAGTAGCAATTTTTGACGTGAGGCTTTTGCTTGTTCATCTGACCCAGTGAGTATAAGTTTACTTTCCTCGATAATTTTATCAGCAAACTCATGCCAGATGTAGTGATAGATTTTTTCTGATGCTAAGTGGAAGCGGTACTCATCTAGATCTTTGGTGATGTCGGCAATAATAGTTTGAAATTCTTGTACTACTTTTTGATCAGCATCTGTGTAGACAGTATCGGCGTTTGCATTTGAATTATTGGAAAGTACGAATCTTGTAATGTTCCAAAGTTTGTTAGCAAAATTTTTGTAGCCTTTAATTTTATTCTCATCGATTTTACTATCTGTGCCTGGCGCAGTGCCGACGATGAGGGCCATGCGGCCTGCATCTGCGCCAAATTTATTTGCTACATCGATCGGGTCAATGCCATTCCCGAGAGATTTGGAAAACTTCCTACCTTGATTATCTCGGACGAGTCCATGCAAGTAAATATTGTGGAACGGAATAGTGCCGAGTGCATAGCCAGTCATGAGGATCATTCGAGCAACCCAGAAGAAGAGAATCTCGTACGCAGTTTCAAGTACATCGGTCGGATGGTACAGTTCTAGATCTTTGGTTTTTTCGGGCCAACCAAGTGTTGAAAACGTCCAGCTACCTGAAGAGAACCAGGTATCGAGTGTGTCTTCATCTTGCACCCATCCAGCACCTACAGGTGTTTCAGTGCCGCAATATACTTCAGTATCTTTATACCAAACAGGAATTCTATGGCCATACCAAATCTGCCTTGATATACACCAGTCACGAAGGTTATCGATCCAGTGGAAATACGTTTTACTAAAATAATCTGGAATAATTCTAATCTGATTGCTCTCAACAGTCTTACGCATTATGTCTTTGAGTGTCGTTTTTGATCCAGATGGAATACCAGCAATGGTAGATTCTGGTAATACAAATTCTTTATTAACAGCGACGAACCATTGGAGTTTTGGTAATGGTTCGATAATCCCACCGGTGCGTTCCGCAGTACTAATATTTTGGGATACTTCTTCTTCTTTTTCTAATAATTCTTCAGCACGAAGCCATGCAACAATAACTTCTCGTGCTTCTGTTGTTTTCTTGCCAAGTATTCGCTCATCGCCAATCATCATTTTGGCATATTCATTAATGACTTGTGGATGAGGTAAGTTATGACGTTCTGCTATTTCCCAGTCGATCATGGAGTGTGCTGGCGTCACACCGAGTGCTCCAGTGCCGAATTCTTTATCTACAGATGCATCAGCAATAATTTTGATATGTAGCGGTACGCCACAAAATGTCAGATCATATTCTTTGCCAACATATGCTTGGTAACGAGCATCGTCAGGGTGAACAGCGACAGCAACATCGCCGACTTTGGTTTCAGGACGAGTTGTTGAGATAGAAATAGGGAAGTCTTTACTGTATCTGAATGTGTAGAGTTTAGCCTTGCGCTCTTCGTAAACGATTTCATCATCAGCGATCGTTGTCTGGCCTTTGGGATCCCAATTGACAATACGGTTGCCGCGATAAATGAGTCCATCATCATACATTTGTTTGAACAATGTGTTCACTGCCAGATTCCTCTTTTCATCTAGAGTAAATGCTTCTCGCGACCAGTCACACGATGCGCCCATAGTCCGCATTTGAGATGTCATTGTTTTTCTATTGTCTTCGACAAATGTATCAATTCGTTTCAATAGTTCATCACGACCAAGGTCATGTCTCGATTTACCTTCTTCTTTTTTAATAATGCCTTCAACTTTTGACTGGGTGGCAATAGCAGCATGATCAGTACCAGGTAGCCAAAGCGTTCTAAATCCTTGCATGCGCTTGTAGCGAATCATAATGTCTTGAACTGTAAGAAATAGCGCGTGACCCATATGGAGCACACCTGTCGCATTTGGTGGTGGCATCATTATGGTAAAAGGCTTCGCGTCTGGTTTTGTAATATCTTTTGCTATGCAAGTTTCTGGATTAAAAAAACCACTCTCTTCCCAGAGGGCGTAGATACGCTTTTCTGTATCGGTCGGATCGTATGGCTTCAGGAGCTTTTCAGGGATAGTATTTTCCGGTTGCATCCTTACAATATAACATTTTTATAGCATTCGCCAAGAATGATTTGTCATGTACTCTCTCATGATGGATATGATTTAAAAAATTAAAATTTTTATAAAATCTCACACTTATGCAGTGTGAGATTTGTGTTTGACAGAGATAACCACATTTGGTACCGTGAGGACAATTTTCACTCTTTAAAAAAAATATATGCAACAAAAACCAGAAGTAGATAGATACGCACAACGAGGTGTTTCCTCAGGCAAAGAAGAAGTAGAAAATGCCATAATAAATTTATATAAAGGATTATATCCGACAGCATTTTGCAAAATAGTCCCTGATTTCGAAGATGATGCATATTGCAATATTTTGCATTCAGATGGAGTTGGAACAAAGTCAGCGCTCGCCTACTTATACTGGAAAGAAACTGGCGATCTGTCAGTTTGGGAGAATCTTCCCCAAGATGCAATTGCCATGAACATTGACGATATGGCTTGTGCTGGTGCAACCAATAACTTCTATTTATCCCAAATTATTGATCGTGATGCACATATGGTGCCAGGAGAGGTCATTGCAGCAATTATACGAGGCACAGAAAAAATTATTCAGCGACTACAGAAAGAAGGAATCAATATCATCTATGCAGGAGGTGAAACCGCCGACACAGGGGATGTGACAAGAACAATTTCATTGAATATGTCAGTTTCGCATAGAATGAAAAGGGAAAATGTTATTCGAAATGAAATTCGACCAGGTTCAATCATTGTTGGACTAGCTTCGTATGGCAATGCAAAAAATGAAGAAGAAAATAATTCTGGCATCATGAGCAATGGATTAACTGCCGCGCGGCATGAGCTTTTCAAAAACGAATATGCCAAAAAATATCCTGAAACTTATAGCCCGTTTACTGATCCTAAGCTCATATATTGCGGTAAGAATTCCATCTTACCTAGCTTGGGCAAGATGCTGCTTTCACCGACGCGTTTATATGTCAAATTTATCGACTTTATACTTTCCAGCATGCGTACTTCGATATCAGGTATTATTCATTGTACTGGTGGAGGTGCAACAAAAGTACTTAAGAAAGTTGAGAACTTGAATATTATAAAAGACACTATGTTTAGTGAGCCATTTTTATTTCACCTAATTCGGATATCAGCAAATTCATCGTACAGGTATATGTATGAAAAATTCAATATGGGCTGTGGCATGGAGATATATTGCGATACTATTGAGATTGCAAATTCAATAATTTTTTTGGCCAAAAATGGACCAGGTATCGAGGCGCAGATTATTGGTCACACGGAAGCGTATGATGGTAAAAAATTATCCATCACAACTCCTGATGGGGAAGTATTGACCTATGTAGGCTAAATCTAAAGTGTAAGATTGCCGTTGGCAATGAGGGTGTTCAATTGAACACCCTTTTTCTTTTGTTGCCACTGCATGTAGCCTGCGATAGCGATCATGAGAGAGTTGTCGGTGGAAAGTTCTCGGGTAGGGAAATAAATAGGCACAGGAGATTGCTCGCCCAGTACTTTCCTGATTTCTTGGTTAGCTGCGACGCCTCCACCAACGATAAGTGATTTCGCTTTGTATGTTTGTATTGCTCGCAATGTTTTACTAACGAGGACATGAACTGCCGCATCCTCAAATGCGCGGGCAATTTCTCGTTTTAGTTTGAGAGGTAGTGAGATTTTTTTCTTACTATTTGTATTACTACTGTGGCCTTGGATAAAGTAGAGGACTGCCGTCTTGAGTCCAGAAAAAGAGAAATCATAATCCTTGCTATTAATCATAGGGCGAGGAAAAGTAAACGTACTCACTATTTTTTTATCACGAGCCTCAGCAGCAAGTTTGGATATCATTGGGCCGCCTGGATATGGCAGTCCGAGCAAACGCGCGACTTTATCAAAGGCCTCACCCACGGCATCATCTCTCGTCTGTCCGATGACATTGTAGCGTAGCCAATTTTTTATATAGACAAGCTCTGTATGGCCGCCTGAGACCAAAAGGGAAATACTAGGGAATAGCTTAGTATCAATCGTAAAGGTTTCTTTATTGCTTTTTGGGAACACAGAAAAAATATGGCCTTCCATATGATTGACACCAATGACTGGAATACTCCACAATGTTGCAAGTGCTCGCGCGAAGTTGATACCGACCCAGAGTGTTGGTTCGAGACCTGGACCTGTGGTCACAGCAATCAAATCAATCTTAGGCTTTTTAATTTTGTATATTGTTTTTAGAAATATTTTTTTGAGTTCTGGTTCGCGGCCAAGTATAAGTTCTAAATCTGTAACTTGTTTTGAAGTAAATGTGGCAGTACTTTTTTGTGCTAATTTTGCTTCTTTAAGAGTTTTGATAAATAGAGGAACAAGATTTTTGCCGTGCTCACGTTTGGCCATCATAGGGAAGACGCCGCCATATTTGGCATGGAGCTTGATCTGTGAAGCGACATTGTTCGCTAAGATTTTGAATTTGGGTTTTGTTGATCCACCAGATGCCTCGACGATGGACAGTGCCGTTTCATCGCAACTGGTCTCGATTGAAAGGATTTTCATTGGTTTATTCTAGCAGATTGAGACCTTTTTGACTATTTATAAAAATGTGCTAGAGTGACGAAAACAAATTCTGTCACAATGGGTAAAGTAATTATAGTTACAGCGCCGTCTGGATCAGGCAAGACAACAATAGCAAAAGCACTTTTAGAAACTTTTCCTAAACTTTCATTTTCAATTTCAGCTTGTAACCGACCAAAGCGTCCAGGTGAAATTGATGGCAAGGATTACCATTTCTTTACAACAGAAAAGTTTAAGCAGAAAATTATCGACAATGCTTTTCTTGAGTGGGAAGAAGTATATGGAGGCGCCTTCTATGGCACATTAAATTCTGAAATTGAACGTATCACAGCAGAAAATAAAGTGACTCTTTTTGATGTCGATACTCGTGGTGCAAAAAATATTAAAACACGATTTGGTAATGATGCGCTTGCACTTTTTATTAAACCGCCTAAGCCTGAAATACCTACATTAGAAGAAAGACTCCGTAATCGTGGCGACAAGGAAGATTCAATTGCAATCAGAATTGCAAAAGCTCAAATCGAGCTTGAAGCACAAAATGATTTTGACCATATTATTGTCAATCAGAATTTAAAAGATGCGATTCAAGAGGCAATAAGGCTCGTTGAAGCATTTTTGGAAAATTAAATTTAAAACTTAGGACCTCGGTATGAGGTCTTTTTTTGTGGGCGATAAGGGATTCGGTCACAAATATTTTTCTGCTAAAAAATTGTATTTCCTGTGGTCCGGAATATTTTGTTCATCGTCACTCACAAAATTTCATGACCTTAGCTCGATTGTTTTTGTTGCTACAAAAATATATCTCCGCTTCGCACAAGTACAGAAAAATCCCCAGAAGTGGGAATTTTTAGTCTTGTGCGCGATAAGGGAATTCTCCCTCGACTCAAAGTTCGTCGCCACTCACTTTGGTCTGGGCACCAGCTCATCAATTTTTATTGCTATAAAAATATGATTTCGCTGTTCGAATCCCTTACGCATATGAAGCAGTTCATATGCTATCGCTCGTTCGCAAAGCTCACTGTGCGCGATAAGGGATTCGAACCCCTGGCCTACCCCACGTCAAGGGGTCGCTCTACCAACTGAGCTAACCGCGCAATACAATCTCTACTATATTAAAAATTTTAAAGGCTACCTAACTTCGATACCTACCAAGACAGCTAACCGCGCAATACGATTTTTCTTATATCAATAATATCTTACACGTCTAAGCATAAAATTCAAATTATTGCTTATTTGATTAAGTGTGGTAGTATTTTCAAGTATTTGTTCATTTAACAAAAAAACAAACCCAACTACGTATGTCAAAATCAATAAGCGGTACGACTGCTTCCAATAAAAGCGCTGGCTTTGATGTGATTTCGAATTTTAGAAATAGAAATAACAACACATCACCAAAGAAGGATTCATTACTTACTAATCTCTCAATGCTTTGTATTGTTCATAGTTCGTTTGAGCGGTGTAATAGATGGGAGATTATTACTGGCAAATTAAAAACCATAGGCATTGGTATGACTAATGCAATGTTTGTTGATACTGAGAATTTCTATGCCAGAGAAATGCATCGGAATTGCTTAAGTGAATTAGGGGCAAAAAATGGACACGTACCGCCGAAAAAAAGTGAATTAAGTAAGTCTGCCATTTCTACTAATTCATCATTTATTGATGAATTAGTTCAGGCAATGAGAATGCGGGTTGCTGCTGGAGCACGGCGATTAGTAGTTTTTTCGCATTCGAACAATATAGATGATATCGTTTTTCATTTTGATTTGAGTATTGAAAAAGAAGTGTGGGGTAGAGGATTCGGATATTTTACTGATGACAAAAAAGAGCAGGACATGTTAATAGTAGAATATGGGGTTAAGTCAAATCTAATCTATTTCAAATAATTTAAAAATCACAAAAAGTATCCTTACAAAAAGGGTACTTTTCTTTTTCTCATGAGATCAGCAAGAATATTATGAATATAGTGCAGTATCACTGCAATCCAAATTGTCCCTGTCCACAGAGAAATTATTGCCATAATCGGCCCGAAAATAAGTCCAGTATATGATACCTGGTACATAGTCTGCGATCGAGTCTGCCATCTGTAATTTTTTACATGCCAAAGCCCAAATAATAAAGACGCTATAGCTACTGCACTCACGGGACTCATGATTTGCGCTAATCCAAACAATACTATTCCTCTAAATATAATTTCTTCATAAATGCTTGAAAGAAATGTGGATATTCTAAATGGATAACGCCCGTACGTCTTTCCAGTTTTTATGTATTCACTATATTGGGTGAGAATAGCAATACAAAAAAGTAGGACAATTAGAATTATTTGGAGTATGGGTGTAAGAATCCCAACCTGTTTGAAATACAATGCATCGATAATCATAGAGGTAGTATACCTTAGCTGATTATGGTTTTAATAATTGGGTATTAATTCTTCAGTTAGCTTTTTATATATGATGTAGATATAATAAGAATATGGAGCAAAATCAATCACAAAACTTGGAAAAGTTTAAAATAGATCCTGAACTTGAAGCAATGCTACAGGAAGCAAAAATAGAACTAGATTCATATGAAGAATGGCTGAAAAGTACAGGCAGAACTGAGGCACAAATTAAAGAAGCCTTGGAAGAACGTAAAAAGGAATTAATCCAAAATATAAAATGGAAACACTATTTCATCAAAAAGGGTATCCCAAAATCCTGGGATATCTGGTATGGCGTTATACATACTTTTGAGAATGCAGCAACTAACAATGAGCAATTGGATACTGATCTAATTAATGCAGGGATTTCTCACCCCCACCATCTTGTGGCTTTGGAAACCGCAAAATCACAAAAACTAAGTACAACACAACTAGCATATGTTTTTATTAGAGAGTTGCCTAAATGGAACTTTGATGAAATTATTCAATTTCAAAGAGAAAAAGGCATGACTGATGCTGACATAAAGGCAGCAGAAGAATATGCTAAAGAATATAAAGGAAAACTCGAAACTGGCAAATTCACTCCTGGTAAAGATGATTTACTTGAAATTAGGAATTCTAATTTTTAGATATTTATAAAAAATTTCAACCTTTTTACTTATTTAATTCATCTTTATTAAGGTGAATTTATCTGTGGCCTTAATTATAAGGGATTGGAACCAGATATTGACGAATATAAAGAAAATGATAGTCTAGAGAAAATCATTTTATATGGCGAAAATAAAGATTACCCATGTTCCACCAGGTTTTGCGCCTGAAAAAATCAGAAAGCAGTGGCTCAATATTGAAATACCTTTAGCCGAAAACCCTATCCCTGATGGAAAGGAAGTGGCACGGATTGGTAACGACAATGCCGGAGGCTACCAGGTTAAAGGAGTAGATGCTGTGGAAGCTCTTAAAGAAGCTGGCAAAGATGAGGCAGTAAATTTCTGGAAAGATTTCTCTTCTGGAAATTTAACTTTCAAAAAAGATGTATGCGAACTGATTGAATAAAAATACTATAAATTATTTAAACTCTTTGTTTTGAACAGGGAGTTTTTTATTTCTTAAAATGTGTGACCCTACCGGGAATCGAACCCGGATTAACGGCTTGAAAAGCCGGCGTCCTAACCGTTAGACGATAGGGCCAAAATGGTTTATAGTTCTTAGACGTTTTTAAGTAAATCTAAAAACGGAAACACTATACCATTTTTTTTATAATTTGAAAATATATACGGAGGCGTGGCTGAGTGGGATACATATAAACTGCTTTATATGTATCCACGAGCAGAAGCGAAGTGCGGGCAAGCACGAAGCCACGAACCTCCAATGTGAAGCTATATTGGAGGCGTGGCTGAGTGGTTGAAGGCACCGCTCTCGAAAAGCGGCATATCCGAAAGGGTATCGTGAGTTCAAATCTCACCGCCTCCGCAGGAGCAAATTTCAGATATGAAATTTGAGGAAGAAACTATGGGATAATTTCTGTTGGGATTTGAACAGCGGAGTTAAAATGTTCAACAGAACATTTTTCGAGCTGGCGCCTAGACAAGTTTTTTGAGACGGCAAAAAACTTAGTCGGAGGCTAATCTCACCGCCTCCGCAAAATAAAAGTACCTTATAATAATAAGGTACTAAAGCAAATTAGATACAAAAAATAAAATGTACTAATCGATTTCGTAGAATGTTTCATTAGGAAAGGATGTGTATTCCCCTAATATTTCAATCCATATGCTACCCCAAAGATAGAAGATAACATATGGAATAATTAACACTATCCAATAGACAACATGGATAACTCTTGCGTGATCCCAAAGTACATCACTCCCGTCACCAATTTTTCTGGCTATGTCGGCAGGTAAGTTAACTATTGTTTCGATTTTCATCATTAAATTTTAATTATAAAATATCATATTAATTCAACTTAGTCAATATCTGTTGACAAAACTGTTTTTTTATATATACTAGATTCATAACTACTCTCATTGGTTTGATGAACATTGCCTCTGTAGGCAAACGAACTGGCGAGACATTTAGTCGCCAAATTTTATTGTAAAGACTACACAGTTATAGAGCACTACGCTCAAAAATTATTATGCAAAACAAAAGTTTTAGAAGGGAAGGACCCCGCAGTTCTTCTAGTTCACGTCCAGCATTTCGTTCTGGTGGAAGTCATCGCCCAAGCGGGAGAGGTGGCAACAGAGGTGGTGGTCGCGGTGGCGAGCGCATTGATATATCGAGATTTATCAACAAAGCAGTCATAACAGAAGAAACAGATCATTTCGTGCCAGAGCATGCATTTTCTGATTTTCTTATTACCGATACACTCAAAGAGGCTATCAAAGTCAAAGGCTACGTAGACCCTTCGCCAATCCAAGACCGAACGATCCCCTATATATTGAAAGGACACGATCTTGTGGGTATTGCGAACACTGGTACCGGTAAGACTGCAGCATTTCTGATCCCTCTTATCAATAAAGTACTCTTGAATCGCAAAGAGAAAATCTTAATTTTGGTACCGACACGGGAACTTGCAGTGCAGATCGATGACGAGCTCCGAACATTTACCAAGCGAATGAAAATTTTTTCTGTTTGCTGTGTTGGTGGTGCAGGTATTGGCAAGCAGATTCGGGATCTACGGTATGAGAATAATTTCATCATCGGCACACCGGGACGAATCAAAGATCTCATTATGCGTAAAGCGCTTTTCTTGCGTGACTTTAACACTATTGTGCTCGATGAAGCAGACCGTATGCTTGATATGGGATTCGTTGCTGATATGCGATTTATTGTTGCTGGCATGCCCAAAGAGCATCATTCGCTCTTCTTCTCAGCGACACTATCGCATGCTATCGAAGTACTGATTACCGAATTCCTCAAGGCACCGATTAGAATATCAGTAAAGACTCGTGATACATCCAAGCAAGTTGATCAAGATGTGGTTCGAGTTGGGGGCAACAATTCCAAAATGGACGTGCTGCAAGACTTGCTCGCTAACCCTGAATTCAAAAAGGTTCTCATTTTTGGCCGTACGAAACACGGTGTTGAGCGATTGACCAAAGACTTGGCTCAGAAAGGATTCAAGGCAGAATCAATCCATGGTAATAAAACCCAAAGTAACCGCCAACGAGCATTGGGACAATTTAAAAATAATACTATTCAAATATTAGTCGCGACTGATGTGGCTGCACGAGGACTCGATATTGCTGATGTGTCACATGTGATTAACTATGAAATCCCAGCTACCTATGATGACTATATACATCGTATCGGTCGTACTGGTCGCGCAGGCAAGCGAGGCAAAGCACTGACATTCATCGGATAATATAAAATAAAAACTTCTCTAAAATTTAGAGAAGTTTTTATTTTACGGATAAAGATTTTGCATCACACTTTCTAATCCATTTCGTTAGACTATCGTAAGAGTCGAGTAGATTATTCCTAATCAAAATATATTGTTATGAACACAACACTTGGAGTTTTCACAACACATAAGCAAGCAGAAGACGCAATTCAAGAATTTAAAGGCTTCGGTATTAGTGATGCAGACTTATCGTATGTCTATGTCAACAAAGATGGAGAAATAACCAATGCAACAACAGGTAATAAAGTTGGTGCAGGCGCAGCCGCTGGTGCAACGACGGGCGCAGTTGTCGGAGCGATTGCAGGACTCGTGGTTGCAAATGGCATATTGCCAGGACTCGGAACTTTGTTTGTTGCGGGACCACTCGCTGCAGCTCTAGGATTTACAGGAGCTGCGGCAACGGCTGTTGCTGGGGCTGCAACTGGTGCTGCCGCAGGTGGATTTATTGGAGCACTGGGTGGACTCGGTGTATCAGATGATGATGCCAAACTGTACGAGGATTTGGTCAGAGCAGGAGATATTCTCGTCATCACTCGATCAAATCTAAGGACAAAGGATATTTTTATGAAAACTGGTGCGACGGAGGTGAGAGAATATATACATTAGAAAGTGAAACTATACAAGAAAAGCCTGGTTTTCCAGGCTTTTCTTGTATAGTGCCATAATTTGACATACCCTTCGAGACCTATATAATGCGACTAGTACAATAAGTTCACTAAAAAACAAATATTCAGCTATGGTAGAAGATAAGAAGATTTTCGTACTCGATACGTCGGTAATCATTTATGACTACACCGCTATCCGCAATTTTAAAGAACATGATGTAGTGGTTCCCATTACAGTGCTGGAGGAGCTCGACAATTTTAAGAAAGGCAATGATGACAAAAATTTCGCTGCCCGCGAGTTCATCAGGTATATCGACCGTGCAAGTACGAATGATTCGCTGCAGCAATGGGTAAACATCAACGGTAAGACTCATGGCATGTTTAAGATTGCCATGGGCCATCCCAACGGAGTAGATACCGATGCAATATTCGGAGAAGTAAAAGCGGATCACAAAATTCTGAATGCAGCCTTGCGCGTACAAAAGGAAAATCCCGGACGCAAAGTAATATTGCTAACAAAGGATATCAACCTTCGTATAAAAGCAAAATCACTCAACCTTCCTTCTGAAGACTATGAAACAGGTAAAATAAAAAGCGCTGATGAATTGTATACCGGCAGAACCACACTGGATAAGTTTCCTGTGCAGGTGCTCAACGAATTATTCCAGCAGGGAAAGTGCAAAGCCTCATTACTATTTAAGAAAGCGAAACCTGTTGCTAATCATTATTACACGCTCAATCACCAAGAAACTTCAGTAGTAACACTTTACAATCCAATAAACGGAATGATTGAGCTAGTGAAGAAGAAGCAAGCGTATAAGATTCAGCCACGTAATGCAGAACAAATTTGTGCGTTGGATGCAATATTAAATCCTGATATCAGCCTGGTGTCTTTACAAGGGGTTGCAGGTACAGGAAAAACATTGCTGTCGCTGGCAGGAGCCTTGGAACAACGCAGGAACTTTCACCAGATCTATCTTGCACGACCTATTGTCCCGCTCAGCAATAAGGATATCGGATATCTCCCCGGTGATATCAAGAGTAAGCTCAATCCGTACATGGAGCCTTTGTGGGATAACCTGAAATACATCAAAAACTGCTTCAGCGAAAAAGACAAAGAATACCGTCAGATCAATGAAATGGTAGAAAATGAAAAGTTGGTAGTGTGCCCATTGGCCTATATTCGTGGCCGAAGTTTTTCCAACGTGATTTTTATTGTGGATGAAGCCCAGAACCTCACACCCCATGAAGTCAAAACCATTATCACGCGTGCGGGTGAAAACACAAAAATAATTTTCACGGGAGATATTTACCAGATTGATACACCGTATCTCGATTCCCGCAGCAATGGACTGAGTTATTTGATTGATCGTTTAAAAGGTAGCAAAATTTACTCCCACATTACACTTGAACGTGGCGAGAGGAGTGAGTTGGCTAATCTTGCTAATAATTTTTTATAATTTTTCTAACCTAAACCACCACCTCATAAGGTAGGTGGTTTTTTATTTAATGATAGACTAGTTGTGTAGCTCAAAATAAAAAATGTGATCAAATAAATTTTAAACCGCTAAATAATTTAATTTAACTAATATACATATGAATCATTTTGCAAAGATTGGTATATGTTTTGGAATCATTATTCTTGTTGTTGCTTCTGTGTATCTAAGTAAAGTAAAGAGTGATGAACCAATAGAGATAACTTCCGGAGTAATAGCAGATGGTACATACTGCTATACTCGTTCACAAATAGCTACAACAGAAGCGCCATATAATGTGGAGGAGCATATTACGATTACTATTGCCGATGGGCAAGTTACGGGAGTCAAAACGGGCACTCAAAATGGCCCTGACATGACCAATGGCTATGGAGGTACACTTACAGGCACGATTGATAATAGCCTGCTAGAGCTTACCTATGCGTATACTATAGAAGGATCTCAAGGTAAAGAATTAGAAATATATTCGCTCGAGCTCGATAATTTAGTCAAAAACCGTTGGTCTCTTATTGATGTCAAAAAAAATGGAGAGAATATATTAGTGCCAGATATGATAGGTGAACCAACACTTATTACGTATACTAAAGAAGTATGCAGTATTATTAAGTAACAAATTTAAAGTATGAAAATTATAAAATATATAGCTATCCTTATAGTCGCAGTTATTATTGTGGTGCTTATTGTTAAAAAAATGCCAAGCACACCAGTAGCTACTAATACTCCAGGTGACTCAAATACAGAAATACTTACAGAACAAGTCTGTTACATTTGGAATACAGAAGCAGGGGATACAGCAGTCCTCAATATGGATATTAGTGGCACTGATGTCATCGGAGAGTTCAATTGGTTGCCAGCTCTGAAGGACAAAAAAACTGGTATGTTTAATGGTACGATTTCTGGTGATAGTACTAATAAGATCGTGAATGCAATTTGGAGCACGAGTGCAGAAGGTATGACCGCTCAGGAAGAGCTCAAAATAATCATCGAAGGCGATATTGCAAAAGTTGGCTTTGGTGAAATGAAAGACAACGGTAGTGGAGTGTACGTGTATGCAAATCAAAATGAAATATCATATGCGCCTAGTTTGCAGAAAACAGACTGTAGTGATAGTGCGATGGAGTAGTAGCACATACTATGAAAAAGTGGCTGCTTATTATTTTGATTCTTATAGGTGTAGGTATTTTAGTCTATGCTATGGTGCACATCACAAGGAAAGAAGTGCCAATTCCTAAAAACCCTACGATCGTTGGTTTCGGGGATAGTTTAGTTGCTGGTTATGGGGCAACAGAAGGCAATGACTTTATTTCAGTTTTATCAAAAAGTATAGGGCAGCCTATAGAGAACTTTGGCATAAGTGGTGATACAACTAGAGATGCACTTGCGCGTATAGATACTGTTACGGTCAAAGATCCAGGGATTGTAATACTACTTATCGGAGGCAATGATATTTTAAGAAACGTACCAATTTCAGAAACAGAAAAAAATATCCGTACTATAGTCGAAACTTTTACGAAACAAAAAACCATTGTCGTCCTAGTGGGAGTGCGAGGTGCCTTACTAAACGACCCCTATGGACCCATGTATGAATCGATAGCTCGTGACAACAATCTTATCTACGTTCCTAATATCTTGGGAGGCTTGATTGGCAATAACACCTATATGTATGATGCAGTTCATCCAAATGATGCAGGATATATGCGTGTTGCGGAAAAGATAGAAGATGCCATCGAGCCACTACTTGATAGATAGTTACGGAAGACTAGGCCTTGATATAAGGTATTGTCTCGTAAAAGATGCTATACTACCATAGTATTGCTAAGTATTAACAATAAACAATAAACATATGCCAACACCAAAAGCAAACTCTGCATTTATGAAGCCTATGAACATAAGCGATGAACTCGCAGCTGTTGTAGGTAAAGGCCCAATGCCTCGCTCTGAAGTTGTAAAAGCGCTCTGGGTCTACATTAAGAAAAATGATCTTCAGGATCCAAAGAACAAGCGCAATATTAATGCAGATGAAAATCTCAAGAAAGTGTTTGGCGGCAAAGCCGTCGTCAATATGTTTGAAATGACCAAGCTCGTTTCAAAACATCTCTCATAAATAAATCGTATCGTACAACAAAACCGCCTTAGGCGGTTTTGTTGTACTTACGTATATTTATTCAATAATATACGGTATACTTTATGTATGATTTCCTTCATCATAAAATGTGCAATCGGTGTCGTGCTTGTTATTGTATTTGCAGGAGTCTGGTTTACTTCACGAGTTGAACATTCGCCAAATCAGACATTATTTATAGACGGCACTGTACCTGATCCAAAGCCTGACGGTTTTTACCCAGGTACAGTTAGTAATTTACCAACTGCTTCGTGGCTCGGTAAAAAATTTAATGCAGTTCAAGCTACAGGCACTAATGTATTCAAGGATGGAAGTAGTACCGTAGAACAGTATCCGTTTGTGACTACAGTACAAGCTGGTCTTCGAGACAAACAAACTCAAGTCCTTGCTATTGATTACAATATTCCTGAAAATCCATTTTGGCTACGACCGGTGCTTGACGAAATTGTTGAAGTGACCCCGGGGCACTATCTGGGTAAAATGCATATCAGGATATTTAAGTATTCATTTAGTATTTTATACTTTGAACTTACCAAGGAAAATAATTCACCGCATACTATTTTTGTCGATCCACAAAAGGCAAGTGATCTATTGATGGCATATTTTAAAACAAACCTAGAGACTCTCTCTCAAATCAAGCCAGTGCTCGGTGGTACATGGCAAGTAACAAATATAGAATTAGATGCTAATACTAAAACGGGTGTTGTCTACTATGAAGATGGCCATATAGCTGCAAAAGGCACATTCACCTACCAATTTATGGGTTATTCAGATGACAAACCTGTGTCTTTAGTAACAAATTTTACAGCAACTAGTCTCTAATGATTTACACATCAAAAATAAAAGAGGCAATTCGTTTTTCTATTAAAACTCACGAAATCTATCAAAAGCAGAAGCGCAAAGGCAAAGATATTCCATATATCGTCCATCCACTGACAGTTGGTATAATTTTGGCAGCTGCAGGCGCTACTGAACATGTTATTATCGCTGGCATTTTGCACGACACTATTGAAGATAGTGTCGTCGATAAGAAGGTAACCAAAGAAATGCTTACAGAAAGATTTGGTGTGCAGGTAGCAGATCTTGTTAGTGCAGTTACCGAGGAAAATACCATAGAGTCATGGCATGAGAGAAAAAAGCACGCTAGAGATCATATTGCTGATTTCTCAGAAGAAGCCCTCATGTTAAAGTCAGCCGATGTGATCGCAAATACATCAGATCTGGTCCATGATCATTCTAAAGAAGGTTTGGCAACATTTGAGCGATTTGGTTTTCCAAAAGAAGTATTTATCGGCGTTTATATTGATGTTATTGGAGAAATTTTGAAATATAGCAAATCAAATCCTTTAGTAGAAGATTTGGAAGATGTCTTAAAAGCATTGCAGTCACTTACAACGCCGGATGTTATCCTTTGACAATAAAGCTTGTTTGGTTTAGAATTAAAGCCTTAGGTTAGATACAGAAACAAAGTCGAGTATCTCAAGTAGCAATAATCACAAAAATCATATGAAGGGAACAATCAAAACTCTTGTACGAGATCGAGGATTTGGATTCATTACTCGCGAAGGCGAGACAAAGGATCTCTTTTTTCACTCAAAAGAGTTAAATGGTATTACATTTGAAGAATTGAAAGAAGGCGATGAAGTCACTTTCGATATCACTGATGGCGAAAAAGGCCCAGCAGCGACAAATGTATCACGTGCATAAGTGAACCAAAGAAAAACACCTTGTGCAATTGCAAAAGGTGTTTTTCTTTTCCCTGCATTATATTTGTATATTTATGGCAAAAGCGGAAAGCATACTATCATTTGAAAATGTTTCGTTTGAGTATAGCGAGAACAAGCCTATCTTAGATGAGGTCAATTTTACGGTGCGTCGTGGCACCAAAATTACTATCATGGGCCAAAATGGTGCTGGTAAGAGTACGATTTTTGATCTTATAACCAAAGGTCATACGGTAGAGTCTGGTGTTATCAATCGCATGCAAGGACTCACGATTGCGCTCTCACGCCAAGTTATACCGAGAGAAGATTTGGAACTCACGGTACGGGAATTTTTCCAGAAATGCTTTACGAAGAAGATCCATGCTATTGATCCTATGATTGATGACGTCTTGGAGGTAGTTAATCTGAAGCATCATGAGCAGTTGCATGAGCGGATAGTTGGATCATTCTCTGGGGGTCAACAAGCAAGACTGTTGCTCGCTTCCGCACTTATTCAAGACCCAGATCTGTTGCTATTGGATGAGCCAACCAATAATCTCGACAAGGCTGGCATTCTCCATTTGACTGAATTTTTAAAATCTTATACTAAAACTGTGATAGTGATTTCCCATGATGCGGATTTCTTGAACTCATTTACCGACGGAGTGCTGTACTTAGATATTTATACTCGTAAAGTTGAGCAGTATGCAGGAAACTATTTCAACGTGGCCGAACAAATCAAAGCGCGTGTGGAAAAGGAAAATAGCAAAAACGCCAGACTGGCCAAAGAGGCAATTGAGAAAAAGGAGAAGGCTAATTTCTTTGCAATGAAAGGTGGACGCCTGCGACTTTTGGCTAAGCGTATGCGCGAAGATGCAGCTGAAATGGAAGAAAATCAAGTCGATGTGCGCAAAGAGGACAAGACAATCCGACCGTTTACGATACCTGCTCAGGAAGATATGTTAGGTGATATTGTAACCATAAGTTCATTTACGACAATACAAAAGCACAAGCCGGCAACTCGCAAAGCAAATATAAAACTCAAAAAAAATCAGCATTTGTTGCTTCAAGGGCCAAATGGTATTGGCAAGAGTACATTGCTCGAATCAATGGCAAATGGCACTAGTACAGGTGTGGAAATTCTAAAAGGCGTAAAAGTAGGCTACTATCGACAAGATTTCTCGACACTCAATTTTGATGATACGGTATACGCATCTCTCATGGCTGTTATGGATAAGAAAGACGAGCAACATATGCGAAGCGTTGCGGCAGGATTTCTTATTACAGGAGATGCAATCAAAACCAAAATTGGGGATTTATCAGAAGGGCAGAAAGGCTTGGTCGCGTTTGCTAGACTCGTACTTGAGCGGCCAGGGCTGCTTATTCTCGATGAGCCTACGAACCATATTAACTTTCGCCATATTCCACTGATTGCTGAAGCACTCGATACATATAAGGGCGCTATGATTCTCGTATCACACGTGCCAGAATTTGTCGCTAGTATTCGCATTGATGAAATTCTCGATTTGGAGAAATAGATTTGCTATACTATGAGTACTTATTAATAAATACAAATATATGGCAAAAGGAAATAATTCTCAAAGAAAAGAAAAAAAGAAGCCAAAAAAGGCAAAGTAGCAGAAAACAAATCTTGATTCGACATCAGGATTTGTTTTGCTATAGTTGATGCATGCATTACTGGCTTTTAAAAACTGAAGGTGAATGTTACTCAATTGATGACTTGAAGCATGATACAGAAACTGCCTGGACAGGTGTACGCAATTACCAAGCTAGAAACTATATTCGAGATGGTATGCATGTTGGGGATTTGGCATTTTTTTATCATTCAGGCACCAATGCGGGCATCTATGGTATTGCAAAAGTAATTTCGGAGTCACATGCAGATCCGACACAATTCGACAAGAAAGACGATCACTATGACCCAAAAGCGACAAAAGCAAAACCAATTTGGCAATGTGTTGATATTGCTTTTGTGAAAAAATTTAAGCAACCAATGCTGCTTAGTCAGATTAAATTTGACCCAGCATTAGAAGGTATGGTCGTGCGAGCACGTGGCAGTAGGTTGTCTGTCCAGCCAGTATCAGAAAAACATTTTATGTATATTAAAAATTTAGCAACATAGTATGAAATTAGAAGGAGGGTCAATAGAAGATGTATCATCGCAAGAGCAGCGCCACTACATAGAGCGATCTGTGGTTGTATCAACATTGAGAACATATGGACAGGATCATCCAGAATCAATTGCGATTTGGAAAAAATGGATTATACAAGAGCAAACGAGATTACAGCAAGAGCCATTGCGGGATATTTTATTTAATATACAGATTGCTGAGACATATAGAGATGCTGGATTTATTAGTGATGCTCTTCAATCATTTTATCATGTCGCATATATCGCTGATCCTGGATATGAACAAGACGACGCAAGGGAAATGTTATATCGTAAAATACTAGCTCAAATCGAAGAACTAGAAAATCTATGATACTCATTATCTTCTTAAGTATATTGGTTCTATTTGCTCTGTTTTTTGTACTTATACTGCTTTTGACGCATTTTCGCGTGTATGTATTGCAGAGCAGTAAAATTAAAGAGACTTTTAAAAAAACTAGTAGTGCATATACAGAAGGAACAATTATCTTTAGAGACCAAAGTATTTTTTATCGGCAAAGTGGAAATGGTCTGCCACTATTGTTTATTCATGGATCACCTGGCTCAGCAGATGTATTTGTTGACTATCAGGCAGCAAATGAATTCGCAGAAAAATATACAATGGTAACCTATGATCGCCCAGGATATGGGAGGACGTCTGGTGGCATGTGCTCGCTCGCTCAGCAAGTTCAGATTGCACACGAAGTCCTACTTGCACGATTCCCAGATACAAAAGTTATAATCGTTGGTCATTCATATGGAGGGACGATTGCAGCATTGCTTGCATTAGAGTACCCGGAAGTTGTCGAACAAGTTATTCTTCTTGCACCAATGCTCGATCCTATCGGTGAAGAAGGCAAATGGTGGAAGCGCTTATCACAGAGAATATCTTTTATTAGCTACATTGCACCGTTTATTGCGTATCCGTTTCGAGTCAGTGCTAAAGAAATTTATGCATTCCCAAATGCCATCAGGCTATATATTGATAGATTGCAAACCATTCAGATTCCAATAAAAATTATTATGGGTACGAGGGATTTCTTGGTACCAATGTCAAATATTACATTTGCAAAAAATTATCTCGATTCGAACATTCTTACAATAGAAATAATTCCCGGCATGTCACATTTTATTCCACAGCATTATCCAAAAGTGATAAAAGAAGTGTTACTAAAATAGTTACACCTAGTTAAAGATTTTTCACAGCGACCCAGTAGGTCAATGTACTCATTGAGGACTGTTTGAATCTAGCTTTTGCTAGATGAGTTCCGCAGTAAGAAAAATACTTTATTTTAATTTGTATGCTAATTATCTTCCTCAACTTCTCTAAGAAGTGCAATCGTCTCGATGCCTGCACTTGTGCCAGATATGCGCATAACATCTTTGTCGACTTTTTTGAGCTCTTTGCTGGAGTTTGTGTAGTGGTTAAATACGGTGTTGAGACTTGTGCCGAGTTTGTTGTGGTATTCCTCATATCCTTTCAAATGCTTGCCGAGCTCGTCGACACGCTTGACGATATCTTTGGCAGACTCTTCGATCTGCATAGCTTTGAGGCCCTGGAGCACGGTCTGTAGGTATGCAAGGAATGAAGTCGGAGAAACAATAATGACTTTGTATTTCGAAGCAGCTCGTTGGATGAGATTTTCTGACTCATCTTTGAGTGCTCCGACTTTGTTGATGAGAAGATCATAATAAATGGCTTCGTGGGGGATGAACATAAACGCGAACTCCATAGTGTTCTTGCTTGGCTGAATGTATTTGGAAGTCTCAGTAATACGATTCTTCAAATCATTGACGAATGCTTTCTCAAGGCGCTCTTTCTGGAGCGGATCTTGTTCTTCGACGAGACGATTGTAATTCTCGAGTGAAAACTTGGAATCAATAGGAATGATTTTATCTTTGATAAATACCACTGCATCAGGGATAAGGTCACTACCATCATCAGATTTGCCGAGTTGGTACTGCATTTCGTAGCTACCTGTTGGGAGTACATTTTTCAAAAGTGTTTCTAGGTAGTATTCACCCAAAACTCCTCGCTGCTTTGGATTCTTTAATATGTCTTGCAAGCTCTGGAGCTGATCGGTAAAGGAGACAACTTGTTTGTTCGTCTCATCGAGTCTAGTAAGGCGTTCGGTGATATCTCTGATAATGTCTTGAGACTCTTTGCTCTGATAACGGATGGTTTCGTTAACTTGTTTCTGTGATTCGCCGAGGCGTGTATCAAGCGTGCGAGTGAGTTCTTGGATTTGGGATTGGAGTAATGTCATAGCGCCAGCATCAGGTGAGGGAAGTATCTCATCCTTTTTTCTTCGTACGATAAAGAAAATAATACCAGCTCCAACAATGCCACCTATGAGAAGTCCAATAATGATTGATTGCATGTAGGTATTATAACGTTAATTTGTTGGAATTGTATTTATTGACTTTTATTAATAAATATGCTATTATATACACAAATTCAGCTAGATGCTTGTACTGCAAATTATATCTGCTCTTTTACTTCTTCTTAATAAGTTTTATGTCTTCAAGAAAAAAACAATTGGTTGGACATTTGGGATTTGGGGTACGGTGGCAATTATCATTTACTTCTACTTACAAATGGTTTTACAAAACAAGGGAAATCTTTGGATTATGGTTGTGTATGACTGTGCACTCCTACTCTTAATGGTTTATGGATACCTGTTATCTTCAGGAACTAATAATTTTGGTTTAAGAAAGATACTCAGCAGGTGGGATCTACCATTTAAGTTTGGGATTGTAACAATTACAACAGTAGTCTGTATTTTCCTCCTTTCTCAAGCACTAACAGCGAATTTAATTGTTTTACAATTTCTTTGTGCAGCTGGTGGACTTATCGGCACATTACTGTTGGCGTTTAATACAAAAGGAACTAATACTGTAGGTTGGATATTTTACACTGTAACCCATTGTCTCGTAACCTACCTCATGTGGGAAACTGGTTCACCTTTTATTGCAATTTGCCAGATTTTCTCAGCGGTTGTTGCTATTTTGGGACTTAGAAATGAATTAAGAAAAACGTGAATAAAATATAATCTCAAAAACTTCTACATTTCACTGTAGAAGTTTTTTATTTTCCCAAATAATGTTTCAGTGTATAAATCCAATCTTCATCGTCGGGGTTTGATTCAATTTTTTGGTTGAGGAGCCATTCGAGGTAGCCTGGATCGATTTTGGCAACTTCTTCGACTTTCTTATCGACATGCTTGCCAAACTTGAATGTCTTAATAAGTGATGGATGACTCGAGATGTCGATCATTTTCTGATACGCCTCGAGTTCAGTGCACTGGTCAGTCTCAATAATTTTCTTAAATAATCTATCGAATAATTGCTCAAGCACGAGCACGTCACCAAGCGCATCATGTGCTGTTGCAGAGTTATCGACTTCCAGATCCAGAAAGTACCGCAAATATTGGAGACGATAGGATGATATTTTTTCTTCAGGATCGAGGTGTCGTGCGACTCGAAGTGTGCAGATATATTTTTGCGGAACTAATCCTTCTTTGGCTAACATGCTCAGATCAAATATTGCATTATGTGCGATAAACACTGTCTCTTCATCAGCAAAACGTTTGGTTAGTTCTGCGTGTTCACTGCTGAATTTGAAAGCTGGTTTATCGACAACCATTTTATTCGTAATATGATGCACTGCCATTGATTCGTAGGAAATAGGTACTGGTGGCTTAAAAAGTGCACTATGACGGTTCTTGCCATCACTCCATGCAACTTGGCAGAGGCAATCTTTGGTTTCATTGCCAGTTGTTTCGGTATCAAGAAATAAGAGTTTGTATCCCATAGATTCATGCTAGCATATTTGGTATACTTGTTTCCATATGGATACACTGCAACAAAAAATTAAGGCTAGTATTAAAGACGCTATGCTCGCCAAGGATTCAGTTCGACTTGAAGTACTTCGTGGCATTAGTGCGGCTATGACGAATGACTTGGTCGCCAAAGGTAGAACTCCCCAGGAAGCACTTACTGATGAAGAAGTTATTGCTGTGATTACCAAACTTGCCAAGCAGCGCAAGGATTCGATTGAGCAATTTCAAAAAGGCGGACGAGCAGATTTGGTTACCGAAGAAAATGCGCAGCTTGCCATACTTGAAACGTATTTACCAAAACTCATGGATCGAAGCAAGATCGAAACATTGGCTAAAGCAAAGCAAGCAGAACTCGGCATTACTGATCCGGCAAAAAAGGGCATGCTTATGGCCGGACTCATGAAAGATCTCAAAGGTAAAGCAGATGGGATGGATGTCAAAGCTGTCGTTGATGCACTTTTCTAATTTTTCTAACATACTATTTACTCATTACTAATTTACTTTTAATAACTATGAAAATCGTCATTCATTGGCTTATCCTATCTGCTGCTGTATTCGTTACCCCATATGTTGTCTCTGGTATTCATGTCGATACTGTTATAACAGCGATTATTGTTGGTGCTGTGTTAGGTTTTATCAATCTGATTATTAAACCAATCGTCAAACTCTTGACGCTCCCGATAAACATTTTGACACTGGGATTATTCGGGCTACTCTTAAATGGTTTATTTTTCTGGTTTGTCGCAGTGCTGATCAAGGGTTTTACTGTTGATACATTCGTAGCTGCACTTATTGGAGCGTTCATTGTATCAGTGCTCAATTGGATAGGCGATAAAATTTTGGATAAATAAAATGCATTTGATTGATTTCGCCAAGCTCTTTATTAATGATCATGCGGTATTGGCATATGCACTTTTGTTTATCGATGTTGTTTTAGAAGGTGAGATTGCACTCCTTGTATCAGGTATTATGGTACATCTCGGTATTGTTAAACTCTCTATCCTACTTCCGGTGCTTATTTCTGGAGCAATCTTGAAAACTGTATTAGGGTATTACTTAGGAGTATACCTGAGACGCAAATATGGTGAACATAAATTATTTCATTATTTTGAACGTAAAGTTTTAGCACTACTGCCAAATTTTAATGCAAAGCCATTCTGGTCAATTATTATTTCAAAATTCTTATATGGTATCAATAATTTCGTCCTCATATTCTCAGGGTATGAGCGAATCAAATTATCTTTGTTCCTCAAGGCTGAGTTCATTTCCTCGATTATATGGCTTGGTAGCTTGTTTGTTTTGGGGTATGTCTTTAGTTATGCGGCGATCGCAGTCACACATACTATCTCTACGTTCATTTTGACTATCTTCCTATTCCTGCTATGCTTCTTTATCCTTGAGCGGCTCATCAATACGTTCGTTGAGGTCAAGGAAGAATTCCATCACCATGAATAAACATGAACAAATCATTATAGTGACTCACGACGGCGGCTTTCATACTGACGAGGTTTTTGCCTGTGCGGCGTTATCTATGTACTACAAAGACCAGCCGCTTGATATTATTCGATCTCGTGATACTCGAGTTATTCAAACTGCTACGTATGTCGTCGATGTGGGTGGTATCTATGATAGTGCAGCTAAACGTTTTGACCATCACCAAATCGGGGGTGCTGGTGAGCGAGCAAATGGCATACCGTATGCATCGTTTGGTCTTATTTGGAAAGAGTACGGTAGTAAACTTTGTGGCACTGAAGAGATTAGGGATCAAATCGATTTGCGGTTAGTTTGCCCGATTGATGCAGGGGATAATGGAGTTGAACTCATGGCGTATACGAAACCTGACGTGCGGCCATATCTTGTGCACAATGTGATTTCAAAATTTATCCCGACCTGGAAAGAAGACACTGATGTTGATGAAGGCTTTATCGAGGCGGTTAATCTCGCTATGAGAATACTTGAACGTGAAATTATTCATACACGAGATGCATTAGATGCCAAAGCAAAAGTGATGGAGGCCTATATGGAAGCAGCTGATAAACGCATGATTATTTTAGATGATCGCTATCCTGCCATGCATACACTCACAGAGTTACCTGAGCCACTTATCGTTGTAGCTCCACGGACTGATGGTAAATGGAAAGCAGAGACTGTCGTGGCAGTGCCGGGCACATTTGAACGTAGGATACATTTCCCAGAATCTTGGGCAGGTTTGCGAGATGAAGAATTGGTAAAAGTAACTGGAGTTGCGAGCGCAATTTTTTGCCACATGCATAGATTTCTTGTAGTTGCTGAAACAAAGGACGATGCAATTAAACTAGCACAATTAGCATTAGATCAATAATAAATGACAGAATTTTACAAGACACAAATTTTTCTCCTCTCAAACTCGCATTCATTTTGTCAGGAAGGAATGCTCAGACAGTGTTCGGTTCAAAATTTGTGTATTACTACCTCTTATCATTCTAAATAATATATGGCACTCATTGATGAAATAAAACTTAAAGCAGCGGCAGGCACTGGAGGTGACGGTGTTGTCAGGTGGCGCCGGGAGAAATTCATAGCCAAAGGTGGCCCAGCTGGTGGTGATGGCGGTCGTGGAGGTCATGTCTATGTCGAAGCGACTCGTGATGTGTACATCATGGGCACCTACAAGCAAAAGCGTGAGTACAAAGCTGAAGATGGCAAAGACGGTGGTAGTTCTAGTAAACACGGTCGAGACGGGGAAGATCTCATCCTCATGCTTCCGATCGGTTCGATTATTACGAACATTGACACTGATCATGTAGAACGATTGACCAAAGAAGGTGAGAGAATATTACTCTTACATGGAGGGCAAGGTGGCAAAGGTAATGAGCAATTCAAGAGTTCGATTAATACAACTCCAGAGAAAGCGACACCGGGTAAAACTGGAGAAGTTGGTGAATTCAAAATAGAGCTTGAGCTCTATGCTGATGTCGGACTCATAGGACTTCCAAATGCAGGCAAGTCGAGTCTGTTGAATGCGCTTACCAATGCCACAGC
>CAZLWF010000011.1:0-13957 GCA_964563615.1 uncultured Candidatus Saccharibacteria bacterium
TGGGAGCAGGAATATTTTGTGATTGACGAGGCCTTGTTTGAAGCAAGACCCGACCTGGTATTTACCGGGAGAACATTGTTTGGTCATGCTCCTGCGAAAGGACAACAATTGGAAGACCATTATTTTGGTTCCATACCAGAGAGAGTGTATGCATTTATGCTCGACTTTGAAACAGAGTCATTCAAGCTCGGTATTCCATTAAAAACACGTCACAATGAAGTGGCACCTGGACAATATGAAGTGGCCCCTATTTTTGAAGAAGTGAATATTGCAGTTGATCACAATCAATTGCTGATGGATGTAATGCAACGTGTGGCACGTCGTCATAAGTTGCGCGTAATACTGCATGAAAAACCATTTGCAGGCATCAATGGAAGTGGTAAGCACAATAACTGGAGCATGGCAACGGATACAGGAAAGAATCTGTTGTCGCCAGGACGCACACCAAAAAATAATTTACAGTTTCTTACTTTCTTCATCAATGTGATCAAAGCAGTAAGTGAGGGTGCTGATCTGTTGCGCGCTTCTATTGCATCTGCTGCCAATGATTTTCGACTTGGAGCGAATGAAGCTCCCCCGGCAATTATTTCTGTTTTCATCGGCTCGTACATGACTAAAATTTTGGATGAGATCGAAACAAAAGTAGGAAGCGGAAAATTTACTGAAGAAAGCGAACAAACGTTAAGGCTGGAAATACACAATAAAATTCCTTCGCTGATGCAGGACAATACGGATCGCAACCGTACTTCACCATTTGCTTTCACCGGGAATAAATTTGAAGTGCGCGCGGTTGGTTCGTCGCAAAACTGCTCATCTACCATGACGGTGTTGAACACGATTGTTGCAGACCAGTTGATCAACTTCAAAAAAGACGTAGATAGTTTAATTGCTAAAGGCAAGAATCGCGAGGTGGCTTTAATGGAAGTGCTGAAGCGATACATCACTGAAAGCAAGAAGATTTGTTTTGAAGGAAATAACTACTCGAAAGAATGGGAAGACGAAGCAGCGCGGCGTGGCCTTAGCAATGTAAAGAATACGCCCCGTGCATTGGATTTCATGATGGCGAAAAAGGGGGTTGATCTTTTTGTTCGCAACCAGGTATTCACCAAAGAAGAAATTCATGCCCGGCATGAAATTGAGCTGGAGAAATACATCAAGATTGTTCAGATTGAAGGCAGGATGATTGGTGAACTGGCGGTAAACCAGATTATCCCTGCAGCCATTCAATATCAAAATGAATTGATCAGCAACATCAGGGGTTTTAAAGAAATCGGGTTGGATACCAGTTTAACGGCAGCCCAGAAAAACCTGGTAACAGAAATCAGCGAACATATCAATACCATATTAAAAATGGTAGAGGAAATGACCGAAGCACGAAAGTCTGCCAATAACACAGACGATATCCGCAACCGCGCGATTGCCTATTGCGATTCTGTAAAACCTTTCTTTGATAAGATTCGGTACCCTGTCGATAAACTGGAACTACTGGTGGATGATAAAATCTGGCCTTTGCCAAAATATCGAGATCTATTGTTTCTGAAATAAAGACAAAACCCTGAGTGACACAGGGTTTTTATTTTTTCCTATGCTTAATAAGTTGAAAAATTGGCGGAATAAATGATGCCACAAACACACCTATAATAATAGGCAGTATGTATCGGTCAATGCCTGGTATTGTCTCACCTAAGAAAAATCCAAGCAGTGACAGTGAGAACACCCAGAGTATGCCACCGATAATATTGTAGGTTAAAAATACTCCATAATTCATTTGTGTGGCACCAGCAAGTATAGGCGCAAACATTCGGATGCCTGCTAGAAACCGTCCGATGATAATTGTCTTTTTACCATGTTTATCATAGAACTTTCGGGCTTGCTCTAAATATCGCTTTTTAAAAAGCAATGAATCATCACGAACAAAAAGTCGTGGACCGAGCTTCCTACCGAACCAATACCCAACCGAATCCCCTAAAATTGCAGCTACTGAGCCAAAGGAAAGCAACAACCAAAGATTGATATACCCTTTGGAGGCAAGCAATCCAGCAGTAATTAAGAGCGTATCTCCTGGAAGTATAAAGCCCAAGAATGTACCTGATTCAGCAAAGAGAATAGCAATAACCCCAATGAGGCCAAATGTTGAAATAATAGTCTTGGGGTCAAGGAGAGAAAGTAAGTGTGAGAGCATAACCCTCAAAGTGTACCACGAATAAAGCTCTATTTAGGAAGTCTATTTGTTTACAATATACAGTATATATTTGCTATACTAAGGTACACCTTTTTTATTAATAATAATCTATAATTTATGGAATTTTTTAGAGATCAATCATATAACTCAGCCAAAGTATTTTTCCTATTGGCGCTCATCGTAGGTTCGGGCATGTTTATTATGTACGGCGGCGGTAATGGTGAAGATAGCTTACTAGGTCGTGTATTTAATAAAAAAAATACTACGTATAATCCTCTTAACAACAATATCCAAACAGGAGTCAATATTGTCGTTCCAGGAACTCAGGTGAGCAACACAGGGGATTGTACCGCTACGAACGCTGGCACAGAAGGTACACTTCGCTACTGCAATGAAATATTTGCAGATGCAGAAATTGTACAAACCAGCGGAATTGTTTTCTCACCGACATACAATCTCAAATTTGATCTCTATACACCACCTGCATCTGACACAGCAACAAACCGACTGCTTATTATAAATGAACACGGTGGAGGTGGAGATGAGACGACTGCTGGTCCTTGTAAACAATATGCCCGCATGGGATATGTTTGTATGTCCGGAGATTACCGCAATGATAATGCAGTTGCTGGATTTACTTCTTCAGAACAAAAACTTGCGGCAAGTGATTTGCTAGCCCATGTACGTTTTGCTCGCATACACGCCACAGAGTACGGGATTGACCCAAATAAAATAATGCTGGGCGGCATTTCAGCTGGTGGTACCACAGCACTCGAGGCAGCTATTACTGGTAATAACCTCGATAATGTAAACTGGTTCTCTCCTACCAATCCTGCAGTTAACAGAGACAATCAATTTGGTATTATAGCTTCAACAAGTTGTGTTGCAACAAGTAACTCAGGAGCACCGATGACATCAACCAATACGCTTATCGATGCTGGCGATCCACCAACATCATTATTCTTAGGAGAAGATGATTTGAGCCATGGATGGACATGCGACACAGGAAAAGTATTCACTGATGCTATGACACTGATTGGTATTCCGAGCTATTTCCAGTGTTTTCCTGATACTGGTCACTCACTCAACCAAGGTCCAGCAATGGATGCTGTGGTCATCCCAATGGCATACAAAGAAATGGTTGTCGAAAGCTGCGTACAATAATATCTCGCAAATTAAAAATCCAGGACATGTCCGGGATTTTTAATTGTATTATTTTATCTGCGGAGGGTAAGAGATTTGAACTCTTGATGCTCTTTCGAGCATACCGCCTTTCCAAGGCGGCGCACTAGACCACTATGCGAACCCTCCATTGCCTCCGCACGTAGGCGGAGGCAGGCAATCCCGCAAAGCGGAATACCTTCGGTGGAAAAATATAAATATTCCCACCTAAATCGAAAGAACATCCACTCTTATACTATCTATAATTAAAAATGTTGCAACAAAAAAAGTCTGCGGTAATCTGCAGACTTTATACTTTTAATTCCAAAGACCTTTTATTGCTCTGTCCCCGATTGGCAACGGATAAGTATTAACTTGTATCCCTCTTTCTTCAATTACTCCAACCTTGAACCATTTTTCGATGATTGGACTAAGAAGTATAAACGGTGCACTCGCAAGCAAATTGATACCAGTAAATATAATTTGTCCTATGATAATTTGTTCCCAGGTGTTTGCATGTGATGCATATATCATTGCCATACATGTAATGCTATCGTAAACAAGTAGGCCGCCTATCCCAGAAGTCAGGTAAAATCGCAGTTTACTTGCATACGATTTGCGCCTACGAATTTTTTTCTTTGCATACATATACGCTATACCCATACCAATAAGGCCATACAATACTGAATAAAAACAATTCGTCCAAAGATCAAGCGCCAGCGTGCTGTGCACGTACGGTGCAATGATATTAAACATAAATACACTAAAGACACCGAACAAAAAGGTATGCCATTTGCCCAATTTTCCTGCTGGCATTTGGAATGCCATGATAGGGTTCCCGGGAATATACGGTAGACTTGCTGCAAGCCTATATAGGAGTGTGATGACACCAAGTGTGAGCAACTTAAGATTATTTTTCATTTCAAAGAACGTTTTAGATTTCTATCATATCGAAAATAAAGTAAAAAGCAACCGATATTGGTTGCTTTTTTATCTTCCTACTAATGCTTTAATTCGATCCGCAACTGGTGGATGCGTCATCCAGAGCTTTGCAAAACCGCTAGTCTTGCCTTTCGGGTCTGCAATATAGAGATGAGCTATAGCATTTGATTGGCGTGCCATTGGAGTACTGTACTGACTGATTTTGGTCAGTGCATTTGCCAAACCTTCAGGATAGCGTGTCAAAAGTGCACCAGATGCATCTGCTAGATATTCGCGCTTTCTTGATATTGCAAGCTGTATGAGTGTAGCAAAAATCGGTGCCAGAATCGCGAGCACAACACCAATAATCATAAAAAAGTTTCCTCCGCCTTCCCTATCTCTACCACGACCACCAAATAGTTGTGCCCGCAGAAACATATCAGCGACGATAGAAATAAATCCCGCTAGTACGACAGCGACTGTCGCGACTAAAATATCACGATTGCCAACATGAGAGAGCTCATGTGCAATCACTCCTTCTAGCTCGCTTCGATCTAGTATCGCCAAGATGCCTGTCGTTACTGCTATTGCTGCATGTTCTTTGTTGCGGCCAGTAGCAAAAGCGTTCGGTGCAGGGTCATTGATAACATAGAGCTTGGGTTTAGGTAATCCTGCAGTAATAGAGAGATTTTCAACTATACTATGAAGCTCTCGATATATACTTTCATCAGCTGGCTTTGCGCCTGCAAGCTTGATGGCAATCTTATCCGAATACCAATAGCCAATAATATTCATGACAATACTAAAGAAAAAGAAAGCATAGAGGATAGTAGGATTTTGGTACACTTGTGCAAACACAAAGCCAATACCGACGACAAGCACTAGGAAAACACTCATGAGTAGCCAAGTTTTGGTGACATTTTTGGATTGTTGGGTATAAAGCGTTGCCATGTAGATATTTTAGCAAATTTTAGCCGTTTATGCTTCTCGTAAAGCAAAAATAAAAACCCCTCGAAACCAGGGGTTTTTATATTAATATGTTTAAATTTTGCCACCAAGATAAATCTTTTTACTGCTCAATTCGATAGGACTATCAAAAATATACAGCGTAGATTCAAGTTCTTCAAATGATATCTGCAAATTACCAAAATGTTCATCATCGATTACTGCAACCTTAGAACTAGTTCGTTCCATTTCTGCGGCTTTCTTAAAAACTTTTTTCTGAAATTCAGGATTAACTATGATATCCAAATTCTCATCTTGCTTTCCCATATTTAATATTTGTTAAATAATATAATCTATTTTTCATTTTTTGTCAATCAATTCTGGATTTAAAAACCGAAGCATTCGTGTTTTACTTTCAATTATCATAAGCTCGTCATCCCATAAATTTCGCCAAGCCCAGTCATATCTATTCGTCACTTTATTATAGACGCCTGTGTATTTTTTATAAGGATAATCTTCACCTGGTGCACCATAGTTGGAAACACCAAAATCAATAATTACCGGTGAACCATCTTTATCAATCATAATATTTTTACTATGCAAATCACAGTGATAGTAGTCACTCTCATGCATAATATTTACGTACTTTTTCACTTTTTCCCAAAATGACTTATGGTCATAACCTTTAGGTAATTCTTTTTCGAAAGAAATCACTTGTTCAATATCTGGCCCTAAAATTCGCTCCATTATAAGATATTCTTCATTTGTAACTTTATTTTTTATTCGAGCTATTGTTAGAGGGACCCGTACGCCTAATGATGCAACACTATTTTGATGTTCAAATTCAGTATCTATATCGTTTCCTTTTACTTCAGGTGTTTTCTTTATTTTTTTGAGGCAGACTTGCATATAATCTCCTTCAGGCACAGAGAATATTTCTGCACTTTTACCATCCCCAATTAGTATCGCTAAATGTTCAATTTGATTTAAACATTCAAGAATTTTTCCTGTATCTTTTTTTTCTATATATTCCTTTATAACTTCAAAAGCTTTTTCAGACATAGTGAAAAATATTATTATTGAAACACAACGGGGATCTTGATTGACTTATCATGCTCAGGCAATCCGGATGCATTGTCAGCCCTAATCACTATATAACCAGACCCTGGTGCAATGCCAGTAAGATCAAAAGCAGAAGTAAACGTTACGGGCCCTACGGTCATCCATTCTGTCGTCGCAGTGCCATGAGTTTGTTTAAGGATATTCCCTACTGCGTCTTCTATCGTAATGCCAATATTACCCTCAAAGAAGTAAGCACCTTGTACTGTTGCGAGAAGGGTCATCTCTCCGCCAATACTATCGCCAGGTTTGATAGAGCTAAATACGAGATCATCTTTATTCCCCGAAACCTCAAGCGGTACTGGTTGATAATCAGGCTTATCAGTATTCCCCATAGTCTGCATCTCGCCATGCGGCCCCGTTGGTGCTGGCACGGGAACATTTTTGACTATGAACAAAAGCACCAGGAGTAGGATAATAATACCTATGAGAATAACCAGATTCTTTGTCTTCATCTTTATTGGAATTTAACTGAGGCCAAATCGATAAATGCAGATGTTGTCACATTAACTTTATTTTTAACGGTTATCACAATAGCGCCACCAGAAGTATTTTGGAGGATGAATGTTGTACTACCAGGCTGCACAGCTGAGTAACATTTAGTGTACAAATTATTACCAAAGACTGCAGGACCATCCACAGTTACAGCACCTGGAACTGCACAAGCTGTCTCTGGTGTAATACCTGTTGCGTAGCTAATCACATCGACTTCATCGAGACCATCAGAATTGTAACCGCGAACTGCGTACGTACCCTTTGGACTTGCTTGTTCAACGACTGTCGACGCGAGTGGATACTGGAATGAGAAATCTGCTGACGTAAATGTTTGAGTCACATTCGTTGGAGCAGGTGTTGTATTATTTGTATTATCATTAGTTTCTGTATTTTGCGGCAAGACACTATTGTTATCATCGATAACAGGAGATCCAATATATCCATTATCACTTTTACCACCAAAATCTCCAATAACGAATATCCCGATAGCAACGATAGCTAGAATAACGATCGCAAGCAAAGCTTTGTTTGTAGGTTGTTTATTTTCCATATAATTTTAAATTATGACTAATATCCTAAGTATACGCCTATTTAGTGTGATTGTCGCCCCTAGAATAGCAAGATCTAGTATGGAAGATATAAGTTTTACTTCTAACGTCAATTTACTAATGTCTTTTCATTAGTATCTTCGCACATAATCTTTCCATATATTAAAATAATATTAAGATTAAGGTAAATTTTTAACTTAAATAAGGACTATACTAAATCTATATTTCTCATCTTTATCTTTAGTATGTGTCGGCCCAAGCGTCAAATGCTGCATTGACTACAGGATCAATTCCAACGACACATGTAGAAATCTCACTATCTCCAACACATCGAACATTCATATCTGGCAATAATGCACGAGATGTGTTTGGTAATACTATTACATAAGATGGTAAGCTAAAAGATTGACTTATTTTTGTTACTGCCACATCTTCAAGTAGTTCTGGCCACATAATCCAGTCTTCAGGCCATCCCGATCCAGCACTAATTACTTCGTAAGAAGCACTTGTTGGCATAAACACATCTATTGTTCGAGAAAGATCAGTCAGAGTAGAGTGATTAGCTGATGTAATTGTTAGATATGTATAATTTGAACCAAGTAACGGTATATGTAACATATATCGATTAAATTCGAGCTCAGGATTATCTAGACGTGTACTTAAGAATACTGATGTACCATCTTTGAGTACTACCTCTTCGCAAGAGGTATCTCGTTGTCCGCATGGATCATGTTTTACAAGTCCAGCAGGAATTTCACTATCACCTGCTATATAGTCTGCGGTGGCTGTATTGAACGAAAAAGGATACGGAAATTTATTAAATGGCCCAATATCCCCTCTAATTATATAGCCTATACCATCCATAGAATCGAGTGTGATGTTCACAGGCCCAAATGATTTAGGATACTTAAACGATATTCCTATTGCATTATTTGTATAGTTTATTAATTCCTGATCATCATTTATAATTTGTTCATTACTATTTTCTACTACAGTATTATTTGTCCATGATGTACTATTTTTCTTATATATTTTCCATACGCTAACACCTAGTGCCAAGACAAGAAGAATTATCAGTATACTAATAATCTGATCATTGTTTTTCTGCATATTTATTTCTTAATAAATCCTTCGAGTGCTTTCAATGTTTCTACCGGCACCATATAGACTACGGTATTTGACTGATCAGACGACATGTCGTTGATGGATTGGAGGGTACGCAAATGAAGTGCTCCAGGAGCAGATGCTAACATTTCGGCAGCTTTAGCCATATTAGCAGAAGCAGCGAGCTCTCCTTCGGATGTGATAATCACTGCTCGTTTCTCGCGTTCAGCTTCGGCTTGTTTACCGATAGTGCGTTCCATTTCAAGTGGCAAGCTCACGTCTTTGAGTTCAACATTTTGAACTTTGAGTCCCCATGCATCAGTTTCTTTATCCACTGTCTCACGTATTCGATCCGCAATCTGATCTCGTTCCGCTAAAAGTTCATCAAGCGTTACTGATCCAACAATGTTACGCATTGTCGTCTGTGCATACTGTGAAATCGCATGTTGGAAATTTTCAACTTCGATCACAGCCTTTGCTGCATCGCTCACTTTGTAGTAAATGACAGCATTTACTTTGACAGATACATTATCCCGAGTAATAGCATTTTGATCTGGCACATCAACAGCCTTGATACGAATATCAACTTTTTGAAATGATTGAAATACTGGAATAACAAGACGCCACCCAGGATTCATGAGTCCGCTATAGCGACCCAATGTAAAGCGCACACCGCGCTGGTATTGGTTGATCTGTTTGATACTAATGATCAAAATAAAGAAGACAATAAGTAAGAGGATGTATATAAGCGCCATAAAATTTAATTAATTTCTATTGAATTTAACTATTAAATACTATGAAGATGCAACGTCTATCGTCAATATTTTTGTCTCACCATAGGTTTTACCTGCGTCACTTTCTCCGACTAAGCGATAGTTATATGTTGTACCCGCAGTAATACCATAGATTATCTCACTAATATTACCTTCAGCGGTATTTTGAGTTTTGCGCGGTGTTGACTGGACAGTACCTTTGATCCCATTACTATCCACAGTCCAGTATTCGAACCAACTCACCACATATGCACCGTTTGCTTTAAATGAGCCATTAACAACAACTTTCGCAGGAGGGGTATCTACACATGGGGCACTACCAACTGCAGGTGGTACTAAACACCCATACCCACTATAGGTATATGATAGTGTAGTAATCGTTGGCTTCTTTACTTGTGAAGTCGGTGCAGTAGGATTTTGACTAACTGTATTGTCTTCTGTATTTACAACTTCTTCTTGTGTAGGAGTATTAGTTTGATCAACTGGTTGTACATTCTTTGATTTGCTCATGATTGCGATACCTATAGCGATAACGAGCACAAGTATGCCGACGATGACTAAAGTTACTTTTTTATTATTTGTATTCATGTTTTTTTAATTAATTGTTAAATTAAAAGATAAAATTGCTTGCTTAATTTCAGACTGAGACACTTGTATTGTTTCATAATTTCCTGGATAGAAAAATAACGTGTTTGTCTCCATAGTAGGCAGCTGATACTTGGCAGCAATATCACATATGATAAATGGAAAATGGGTACTTTCTGTTAAAATTTGAGTATCATCGTTAGGCTTAGTACTATTTTTGTAGTAACCATACTCAATGTCATAGGCAATACAGAGAGTTGAAAAACTAGTTGCAAAAGAATCTTTCTGAACCGCAGAAACTACTCGACTTGAACTTCCAATTCCATCTGCTGGAAAGATACTCATTGCTATTGCATGACTTTTCTCTTGAAATGTAGAAGCTTCTCCACCTGAATACCCATCACCTGGATGAAGATTGAAGGTCAACTCTTTATCACCAAAGAGAAAATTGAACAAGAAATATCCTGCAATCACGCGGTTAGCACCATCTGTAAATCTTGATAATGAGAAAGGTAAGTTTCCTTTTGGTATAATCGTATAATCAACCTGCGAAGTAGTATTATCACCCTCCATGAGGTGAGTAGATTCTGACATTGGCGCATGGGTAAATTTTTGAGATTTACAAGATATACCAATACTTATCCCAATAAGCAGGATGAGCATACCTAACATTCCGACTATGATTTTCTCTTTATTGTCTACCATGTAATAAATGTTTAATTAATAAAAACTAATTTTTAAAACTTTACTTCTACTGGCTGCTGGGCAGCATCGTTATCTGGAATATCAAAGAATTCCATTTTCGCAAAGTGAAATATACTCGCAATCATGTTGCCCGGGAAAGATTCAATTTTTGTATTCAAGTCTCGGACATTGCCATTGTAGAATCTGCGCGCTGCTTGGATCTTGTTTTCTGTATCAGATAATTCTCGCTGCAGTTCAAGAAAGTTCACATTTGCTTTCAGGTCTGGGTATGCTTCTGATACTGCAAACAATGATTTGAGTGCGCCTGTGAGCATATTTTCAGCCTTTGCATGTTCATCCGGAGTCTGAGCACCCATAGCTTGAGCCCGGGCTTTGGTTACATTTTCAAATGCACTTGATTCGTGGGCAGCATAGCCTTTGACCGTACTCACCAAGTTGGGAATAAGGTCATAGCGACGTTTGAGCTGAACTTCGATATCCGCCCAAGCTTCTTTGGCACGATTACGAAAGGTTACAAAACTGTTGTACATGACAATCAAGCCTACAACAAGGATTGCAATGAGTAGTAAGATAATAATTCCTGTGGACATAATAGTAAAAAGTGAGTAGTAAATTGAGAACCAGACGACTTAGTTAGTATAGCAAAAAAACGAGAATTATTCCCTGTTTGACTTTACTTATTTTTTATTCTAGAGTAATAAAAACAAAACATGGAAGACTACACACTGAGTGCTCATGAAATAAATATGTATACACTTAAAGATATAGAGGAGACATTTGAAGAATTTTGTGTACTAATAAAACTTGCAGCAGATAATGTGATCCAGCATATTCATACAAAAGTAGAGGATCTAAAAGACCTACTGAGAAGATTAGACGATGTGGATATTCTCTGCCCGCAAATGCTCGCCTATTTAGCTTATGAGATGCGGTTGCCATCCGGAAAGAAAATCAGTAACGCTACATATGCGGAGATTAATAATCTCATGACGCCGATAGTAAACTTGAATATTTTCTTCATCGAATATCTACAGCAAAGTAGTAATCAAACAGTAAAAGACCGTGCTACAGAGATTGCTGAAAAAACAATTATAAATGTTAATAAAATAATAGAATTAGTTAAACAAAAACCACGATAATCGTGGTTTTCTTTTTTGATAGATTTAATTTTTCCCGCTCCTCTCTCGGCGCTTTCGGGAATAATTTTCCCAAGTAACTAAGAGCGGTGAAGCCAAGAATATACTCGAGTACGTTCCGAAAAACATTCCAGCAGTAAGCATAATAGCGAAGTATCGAGTTGATGAAGGTCCAAAAAATACTAATGCCAAGAGTACGAGTATAACCGTAAGGGATGTATTGATAGATCGTGTAAAGGTCTGATTAATACTTGTTCCAACAATATGCTCAAATGATTCATTATCCTTGTGCTCTTTACTCAAACTTAGATTTTCTCGAATACGATCAAAAACGACGATAGTATCTGAGACTGAAAGTCCCAAAATAGTAAGCACTGCTACGATAATGAGCGTATCAACTTCAATGCCTTGATAGTGAGCAACGATAGCAAAAATACCTGTCGGGATGAGGACGTCATGGAGTAGTGTTGCAATAGCAATCAAGCCGTATTTCCATGACTGGATAGGTTTTGAAACCTTTCGAAAAGCATAGGTAATAAACAGCACAATACCAAGGGAGACCAATATCATTGAGACGATGGACTTCCGTTTGAGCTCTTTACCGACTGACGGACCAATAGAGTTAAACGAGACTTCAGCGAGTTTGCCACTGCTTGCTTTTGACAGTGTTGCCAAGAGTTCTTGGTGTTCAGATTCTGACAAACTTCGAGTTTTAACAATGAGCCCAGTCTCTCCGGTTGGCTGAAGTAGTGCCTCAATATCACTAGCATGAAGTGCGTCCTGCAATACAACGACATCAGGACGATCAGCACTGTATACCACCTCTGTGATTGATCCACCACGAAAATCAATACCGAAATTAAGTTTGAAAATAAAAAGTGAGACGATTGATGCAATCACCAAGAGAACCGAGAAACCTATGAAGAAATTTTTGTGTTTAATGACAAACATAGTATGTAATGATTATAAATGAGTAGATTTTCTTGCAGACGTAATACCTGAGCCAAACAAGAATCCAGAAAGTTTGGTGGTCTTTCTAATATTTAGTGCAAACAAAAACAATCGTGTAAATGAAATAGCCGATAGTAATGACACCAATACACCGAGCCCGAACGTAAGCGCAAATCCTTTGACGAGTGAGGTACCGAACCAAAAGAGAATGATCGCTGTAATCATACTTGAGAGGTTTGAATCACGAATCGAAAACCATGCACGAGAGAAACCGACCTTAATTGCTTCATCAAGCGTTCGACCATGCAGCCGGATTTCTTCTTTGATTCTTTCAAAGATAAGCACGTTGGCATCCACTGCAATACCGATCGATATAACAAATCCAGCAATACCAGCCGCAGACAATGTCACCGGCAAGAGCTTGAAAATAGCAAGCATGATTGAGATATAGAGGAGAAGTGCAATTACAGAAATCACACCAGGCAATCGATACCAGAATATGAGAAACAGTGCGACAGCTAGAAAGCCTATGACTCCCGCTCGAACTCCATCTGCTGCAGCCTCGGCACCAAGCGTCGCACCGATAGTTTGTGTAGAAATAAGTTCAATAGGTACTGGCAGTGCACCAGAATTCAACCGACCAACTAATTGTTTAGCTTCTTGTGGAGTAAAATTCCCACTAATTTGCGCCTGACCATTTGGTATAGCTTCTTGGACTGTTGGAGCAGACAATAGTGCACCATCCAAGAATATTGCAACAGTTTTGCCAACATTGTCAGCGGTAATTTGTGCAAATAATTCTGTGCCTTTTTCATCAAACTGCAGCGAAACAATCGGCACCTGTGTCGTCGGATTAAATTCTAGTGTTGCGTGTTTCAAATACCGGCCCGTGAGTTCGGTTGCGATAAATTGGCTATTGGTTAGTTCATCAGAAGAAGTAACTGGAATCTTTATCTCTCCATTAACTGCTTGACTTGGATCAATCTCAACTGACGTTGTACCACCTTCTGGATTTTCAACTTTAAATTCCAAAAGTGGTGTCTGACCGATAAGCTCGATTGCTTGATGAATATCAGTAACTCCTGGCAAGTCAATCAAGAGACGCTCTTCACCCTGGTTTGCAAAATTACCTTCTTGGATTTGAACAACAGGTTCAGAAACACCAAAGAGGTTTACTCGACGTTCTATGACATCACGAAGTGCATCCATAGAGTCTTTGACATCTACAGATTCTAATTGTGATATGTCAGCACGATAGACCAAGTGTGATCCACCAGAGAGATCAAGGCCTAATTTGAAGGGATAATTGATAAACCACGATGGGACACCAAT
>CAZLWF010000011.1:14057-21475 GCA_964563615.1 uncultured Candidatus Saccharibacteria bacterium
GGGAAGACATCAATTTGTAATTGGGAAGGATATTTCGAGGCAACTATACCTTTTTCAAGATTACCAGCAGAACTACCATCTGGATTTGTAATTTTATAGGATACTATCTCATCAACCTGTATGGCATTGAAATATTCAACATCTACTATTTCATACGGACGACCATGTTTATTTATTTTGCTATTTAAAGAATCCAATGGATTTTTTTGATTTTCCATATAATTTATTTTTCTACTTTTTCTATAGCGTCGATGAAAGCTGTCAAAGGTTGTGCTCCATTAATAAGCGTTGTTCCTATGATAACCGATGGTGTTCCATTAATACCGAAGCTTTGACCTTCGACATAGTCCGCCTGAATGCTAGCTTGATATGCATCTTTATTTGCATCAACAGCAGCAGATACTTTAGTTTGGTCGATACCAGAAATTCCTTGAGTGAGAGCTTCTATACTTGCTCTATCTCCAAATCCTTCACCGCCTTCCCCGTCTTGTGCCGCATACATCGCTTCACGCCACACAAAATACTGTCCGGGGTAAAGTTCCCATACTGCCCGATCAAATAACGCAGCTTCTATTGAATCCGGACCCAAGAATACAAAGTCTTTAAATACAATCTTCATCTTGCCAGTATCAACATAGTCACGCTTGAGTATTGGTAATACTTCTGTTTCAGTTTTTTTACAAAACGGGCATTGATAATCACTCCAGTATGCCATCGTTATGGGTGCATTTGATACGCCGATAAATGGATCTTCTCTTACTTCGACATTTTTAATATCAACCTCTTGGAGGGTCGGTTCTGTAGGATTTGGTTTTGGTGTCGCTGTTTTTGGAGTACCCTCTGTACCAGTAAAATAAATAGCGAGTGATATCATAACTCCAGCAATGAGGATCGACGCAGGGATCGAAAGCTTCATTTTTGATTTTTCATTTGATAGTTGTTCTTCCATACATAAATATTATAGCTAATAGATTAACTCTCGTAGTATACCACAGCACCTATATGGTTGATTTTATTTAAATCCACCCACCGTTACCATATGCTTTATTCTCGGCCTCAAAAAATAATACACACTATAGGCAATGCTGCCACCAAGCACATACCCAGCGAGTATATCGATTGGATAATGAATACCAGAAGCTATACGCGCAAGTCCAATCAATAATGCTCCAAACATAAAAACATATCCTATTGGTTTGTGGTAGATATACAACGCCACTGCAAGTCCCGCAAAAATGGTTGCATGCCCTGAAGGAAATGAATCATGGATCCCGGATATAGTAATAAGTGTCTGTAGTGTCGTATCTGTAATAAACGGCCTGGCCTCACCAAAAATAACTTTAAGTAGCATTACAATACCCCACGACAGAAGACCGGTACATATAATACTGCCTATTTCAATCATTTTTCTTCTTATGGCATACCACGTCAGCGGAGCCGCATCACGGTCTTTATGTACAAGTATAAACAGGAAAATACCTAAGCAAAAAACAAATGGGAATAAATCTGCGAAAAATATAATAGTCGTATCAAGCGACGTATATCTAAAACTAAATGCATGAATATAGGCAAATACTATATTGTTAATTTCCGCGATCATATGTTTTCGCTAAAAGTAAATTGCGAAATAAGATCGCAATAGTTATAGGCCCTATGCCTCCTGGAACTGGTGTAAAAATGCTTGCCAATGAAGTACAAGCTTCATCAATATCCCCTTGGATGATACCGCCTTCTTCACTTGTGCCTGCATCAAGTAATATGACTCCTTCTTTGATCATATCTGGCTTAATCAGTGAAGGGCTGCCAGCACCTGAAATAATAATGTCTGCACTTCGTATAGTGTCGTTAAAATCTAAACTATCACGAGTTAAAATTGTAGGACTAAAACCTTTTGATTCTAACCAGTACGAGATCGGCAATCCAACTAGTTTACCTTTGCCGACAATAGCAATCTTTTTGCCGACAAGATCCACGTGCTCCTGATTGAAAATTTCTGCTACTGCCCCAACCACCGGTGGCAAAAATGATTGTGTTCCCTTGCGTAGATTTTCAAGTCCTTGCGGTGATAAAACATCTACGTCTTGTTTGACCGGCACGTTCTCCAACACCTTATTTGTATCAATATGTTCTGGTAGTGGTAATTGCACCACAATACCAGTAGCATCTGCATGAATTTGGATAGCCTCAATAAGCATGTCAGTTGTTGTAGTCTCGGACAGTTTAATAACTGTAGTATGAACCCCAATAGCCGACCCAAATTTTTCTTTGTATTTAATAAAAATATCGATAACCGGATTCTCACCTACATAAAAAATGACGAGTTCTGGTCGCACAGAAAAACCTTTGACTTCTTCGATAAGTGCAAGCTTGATGGTATCTCGTATTTGTTTGCCATCGATTCTGTGCATTATATGCTTTGCAATAATACTGCTATTGCTTTTTCTAACTCCTCCTTGGGTTCCCAGTCCAAAAGCTCTTTTGCACGTGTTATATCTGCGCAGCTATCTTTGGCCTCAGGACGAGCTGGTAATGATATCGTTTCGCCGCCAAAAATCTTTGCTAGGGCTTGTATAGAAATACTTTGACCACCACCGACGTTTATCACTTCACCTTGTCCAACATTAATCGAATCCATAGCCAGGAGATTAGCTCGAACAGCATCATAGACATGAGTAAAATCTCTGGTTTGAGTTCCATCACCTATAATCGGTAGTGGCTGTCCTTCTTTGGTTAACTTCGCAAATTTGGCAATGACACCTGCGTAGGATCCATTTGGATCTTGGCGTGGGCCATAAATATTGAAATAACGAAGTGAGACTGTTTGTAATCCATAAATTGAACTAAAGATTCGGCAGTATAACTCACCAACATACTTCTGAATTCCATACGGATGCAATGGTTTAGCTTCAAAACTTTCTTTCATCTTCGGGGCCTGTTGCTCTCCGTAGGCTGAACTCGATGCAGAGTAAATAACCCGACGCACACCAGCTTTATGGGCAGCATGAAGCACAGTGAGTGTACCGGTAATGTTTGCATGGTTGGTTTCCAATGGATGTTCGATAGACAGTGGCACCCGCGGCAATGCTGCGGTATGAAATATCGTATCGATGCCTGTAAAAATAGACTCAAGCGAAGGTCCATCAGTAATATCAGCCAGATGAAATACTGCATCTTTATTGCAATTTTCCTTTTTGCCTGTGCTTAAATTGTCAACAATATGGACTTCGTGCCCATCAGCCAACAATGCATCAACAATATGTGAGCCGATAAATCCGGCACCACCTGTTACTAATACCTTTTTTAGTGTATTCATATTACCCAGATAATACCAGATGAACTACCAATAACCTATGCAGAATAACCCAGAAATTCCCTCCCAACATCATTGCGATGGACCGATCTAGAGTAGCCTCGCATGCTCATCAAAATTCCAAGTGCAGCAAAGGAACCAAGTAAATGTGATCCACCATAGCTCATAAATGGAAGCGTTATACCTGTGACTGGCATAAGTCCAATATTCATACCAACATTAATGACAAAATGACTAAAGAAAAAGATAGCGACTCCCATACCATAGAGTATTTCAAAATTGGAATGCCCAACAAGTGCGATTTTCAATATTCGCCAAATCACAATGCCATACAATATAAAAAGAATAATCACACCTACAAATCCCCACTCTTCAGCAAATGCAGCAAAAATAAAATCAGTCTGGTACTCCGGCAAAAATTGTAAGCGTGACTGCGTGCCATAGCCAACACCTTTGCCAAAGATTTTGCCTGAACCAACGGCAATAGTAGATTGATATGCGTTGTAGCCTGAGCCATGAATATCAGCAAGCGGATGGATAAAGTTCACAATGCGATCTCGTTGATACTGCTGAAAAACGAAAAGCCACAAGCCAAGAAAAACAACGAGTCCACCGCCAAGCACTAAGAGGAGATGCTTTTTAGAAATTCCAGAGACGAGTATCATACCAAACCAAATCAGAAAGATAATGATCGCACTACCAAAGTCAGGTTGTAAAAACACAAGCAAAAATGGTACCAGGGCATAGATGCCAGAAATAAAGATATGCTTGAAATGAGCAATCTCGACATGCCGCCGCGAGAAATATTTTGCTAAAAGGAGAATAACAATAACTTTCATAAAATCAGTTGGCTGGAATGAGAAACCGCCAAAATGAAACCAACTCTGAGCACCATTGACGACGCGACCTAAAATAAAAAGTGTTGCCAGTATTGCCAAGAAAAAAATAAACAAAAGGACTAAAACTTTGGTATTTTTTAAAATCCGCACATCAATAGCTGAAAGCGTAAAAAAGACAATAATTGAAATTAGTATCCACAAAAGCTGCTTATCAAAGAGCGATGTATCGCCTGTAAATGATCGCATTGTAATAAGCCCTGCACCTAAAATCGGCATAAGGGCAATAAAAAGTACCCAATCAATTTTTCGAAAAAAAATGCGCATAGGGATTATTGGAGTGGCACACTAAAAATATCGACAAGCGGACGTACTATGGTAAATGCTACTGGAGCAGGAAATGTATGCGGCCAGGTAAAAAATACTGGCTCGGTCTCATTTGATGCTATGTTTTCTAGATATGTTTTACTTGCACCAACGAGTGTATTATCTTTGTCATATAAAAGCGCAATGACATCGGTGCGAGGTAAGTCATAGAGTGAAGTATTTTTGATATTTGCAGTAAGCTTTGGCGCAATACCTTCGTTAGTAAGCACAATATCCAAAGGCACCAGATCAACATCGATCGCTCTCGGATCAACACGATACCACACAAGTGGTGTTGTCCAAGCAAAGACCGTGTATTTGGGCGGACGTGTACCAACATCAATGATAGGTTCAACGATAGTTGTCTCACGATTAGGAGGTAGTGTAATACTTCCCTCACGTTTGACGATAAATTTATTGGCTTCGTCATACAGCCTAAATTCATAGGTAGCCTTGTAGAGTGCTGATGTACGGTTTTGATTGGTCACACTTGCAACAGCCGTATAGAGTGTCGTCGTCACAGGCACTGACCTCGCCCAGACTATAGTTGGTGGTGTTTGGAGATCGGTACACTGCATAGCGCAACTACCTCCACAATCAGCGCCTTCTTCGGTACCATTTTGTTTACTATCAAAGCACGTTCCTGGCTTAGTCACCTTGGGTACAATAATAAGTGCAGCAACGATAAGTCCAGCCGCAGCCAAAAGTGCTAAAATAAAAAGTTGCCGTCTAAGTCTCCAATTCATGGACTAAGTATATAGTATTAAGGTATAAGTATAAAGTATGAAAAAACCGGCGTGATTTGTAGAATGGTTTTTGTGTTCTATTTTTATTTGCTACATTATAGAAATTCAATTGACAACATAAAATGAAAAAAGTACGATTAGCAAAACTCGTACTATGAAACTATCTTTGTTTAAAAAGAATAAAAGTAAGAAACCAAATACATTTTTGAACGATATATGGCTACCAAGTCGTTACATTTGTAAGAAAAAATCTTGCAAAGGAGACCTACATAAGAAGACCGAACTGCACGAAAAAATAGTTGCATATGGCGGCAGGTATATTAGCGGATCATCCATTCCGATGAATCCTATTACCCAGCCCTTTTATGTGGATACAAACACCTATAAATGTCATTTGTGCGGCAGAGTGTACCATACGACGCTTTTTATTAAACAAAGACCACTTACCGACAGAGAACTTGAATTTAAAGAATTTGTAAAAAATATAGGTAAGTCTAAAACCGCCACAATATAGTAGCGGTTTTCTCTTTGAATACTTTGTTCTGGCGACTACCTACTTTTGCCCGAAGACTATCATCGGCTCAACGAGGCTTAACTTCTCTGTTCGGAATGGGAAGAGGTGTGACCCTCGCGACAAGTCACCAAAACAAAACATTCAAATGCATTTTGCTTCAAAAAGTATATTTAAAAATGCTCTGTGAGGTACGACGGTACCGAACAAAGAAAATTTCTAGCAAGAAATTTTTGTGCATTTTTAAATATACTTTTTGAATATATTATATGTGATTTCCACATTTCCTAATAGGAATCGAATAATTAGTACGTCTCGGCTCAACGCATTACTGCGCGTACACCTAACGCCTATCAACGTGATCATCTCTCACGATTCTCAAACGATTCCTCATCTTGAAGATGGCTTCCCTCTTAGATGCTTTCAGAGGTTATCCATGCCTGACATAGCTACCCTGCGTTGCCTTTGGCAAGACAGCAGGTACACCAGAGGTCAGTTCACTCCGGTCCTCTCGTACTAGGAGCAACACTTCTCAAGAATCAACGAGTGCAGTAGATAGGAGACCAACCTGTCTCACGACGGTTTGAACCCAGCTCGCGTACCTTTTTAATTAGCGAACAGCTAAACCCTTGGCAGCTTCTCCACCGCCAGGATAAGGTGAGCCGACATCGCTGTCGTTGTATTCTCAAGAGAAATACTTTTTACTTCTCTTGAGAAGCTTCTATCACTAGAAGGATCGGACTATATCTTCATCCTTTCATAAAAAATTATGAACTAGGAGATTGGCGTGTAGTCTCTGAGGGTTCTCATGAACTTCATACAAGATTAAATATTTTTTGAACGCAATTAAGGTTGGATCAGGGGACATAAGCCACGCCTGCCAATTCGTTGAACCGAGGATAGAGAACCGGTAAGATCACCTCGTTCTTAATACCCTGATAACCGGTTGATAATCCAACCTTAACCAAATTCAAATTTAATACTGTATGAAATTCACAAGCCTTCCCTGCTGATTGTCTTATCAATGACGATAAGAGTTCCAGCATATAGCCAATTATTTTATTTTCCTCACCGCGCTATCTACAACGCGATGAGGAAACGCTAATGACATTACTGTCATGGCACCCCGATATGTTAAGGTGCCGAACTGCGCCGTCGATATGAACTCTTAGGCGCAACTAGCCTGTTATCCCCGGAGTAGCTTCTATCCGTTAATCTTCGGCCGCATCTAATGCGGACCATCGGTTCACTATGTTCTACTTTCGTACCTGCTCGGGATGTACCCCTTACAGTCAAGCTAGCTTGTGCCATTACACTATCGGCACGGTTTCCATACGCGCCTAGCTAACCTTAATAAACTCCTCCGTTACTCTTTAGGAGGATACCGCCCCAGTAAAACTACCCACCAGATACTGTTTCTTTGCGTTTTTGCCGCAAGGATTAGAATATGCCACATGAAAGAGTGGTATTGCACTGTCGACTCCACAGAAACCGAGATCTCTGCTTCAAAGTCTCCCACTTATGCTACGCAGCCACAAAACATACTCAATACCAAGTTGTAGTAAAGCTTCCGGGGTCTTTTCGTCTATCTGCACTTAACCGGCATCTTCACCGGTATTGTATTTTCACCGAGCTATTCCCCGAGACAG
>CAZLWF010000012.1:0-19229 GCA_964563615.1 uncultured Candidatus Saccharibacteria bacterium
GTCTAATGGTAGGACAGAGGCCTTTGAAGCCTTTAATCGGGGTTCGAATCCCTGTCCCCCAGCAATGGAAATTTGTATAGATACTTCTATTGCAAATTTACATCGATGGGGCGGGTTGGGATTCGAAAGCCGGAGCACGACGGTGCGAGACGGGGTCGCGAGATTTTTCAGTAGAAAAATACTTGTGACCGAATCCCTGTCCCCCGGCAAGTCAAGCGAAGCGTCGCTTGCAATGGGTAGTGGCTGAATAATTTCAGTCACGGCAGGGATTCGAACGTCACAGCTATATTTTATCAACAGATAAAATTGCGAGACGGTGCCCAGACAAATGTTTGCGACGGCAAACATTTAGTCGAGGGAGAAATTCCCTTTCTGCAAGTAATAATTTTAAAAGAAAAAGTATTCAATTCTTTTGCTATACTATTTACATGAACAGATCACACCTAATTGCTCTTGGTATCATTGCATTAGTGGGAATTGCGATGCTCGTAGTAATTGAAAATGACACAACTAACAAACCTGAAGAAACAAAAATACAGATTCCAGAGTCAAAAGAATACGTTGTATATAAAATTTCAGAATACGGATTAGAATTTATTACTCCAAAAAACTGGAGCGATATTACTGTTACCAAAGGCAGTAGTAACTGCCCCGAAGAAGATACCTATCGCACAGCTGATACACTGAATGTCTATGATTTTGAATATGCATTTCCAGAAATGAAACTCCCAAATTCAGAGAGTTTTATCCGTAGTGGCATTAGAATGTATGAGCTTGGATCACAAAACAAAAACAATTGTGGAGATGATTTTCTTTTGAAAATCGCTAATGGAGAAATAATGCCTGAAATACTTTCATCATTCAGACTTTTTTCTATAACAACTCCATCTGGGCTATCTGGAATATATAATCCCGAAGCTAGCAGACTCAATACTGAATCTCGAACACAATACACTCTTTTTATTCCTAAAGACACAGCTACAGGATTTACAGTACTGCAAGCATATATGAGTTTTATACCTTATTTCGGTTCTCCAGAGCTTCACGAATTGGAAAATAACTTCAACGGAGATATGGAACAATACATTACTAAAGGCATAACTGCAGCTCCTATGAGAGTCTTCAGGGATGATCTTAAGAAAATGGTTGAAAGTATCACGATAAACGGAAAATAAAATGAAAACTGCACATCAAACATACTTCACCTACATTGTAAAATGCAGTGATGCTACTTTCTATATTGGATCAACAAATAATCTCACAAAAAGACTATATGCACATAATAATCTGAAATCTGGTGCCCATTACACAAAGATTAGACGACCGGTCACCTTACAACATAAGGAAGTCTTTACGACATACCGTGAAGCTCGTCATCGAGAAGCTGAATTAAAGAAATTAAGCCGAAAGGATAAGCAAACTATAATCAAAAAGCAGTATAACAAAATATACGATTGATTGACAAAATTTAAAATGGAACGTATATTGATGAAAAAGGAGGTATAACGTGTACATACCAAAAATTTATATATCAACTTTGACACTTTGGCCGCGTACAATTGCACAGATTGAAAGTATACGAACAATAACCAAACTTGATGGACTTCAATTAGTCCCTGCTCGAAGAATATACTTCGATTGCTTACGTGACTATCCAAAAGATCAAGTAATTGCATTCAAGGGGAGCTTTCGTGATCCAAAGAAAAAATGGGATCCAATCGCAGATATTTTTTTCAGGTGCGAAGGTGAAGTTGAAACGACACTTCACTGGTTTAAAATATTCTTTCCTGATGCAATAGTGATTGATCTACCAGCAGAAAAATCCAGTCTTTTGGAAGTTTCGCCGGTCAATGGGGGTTTTGATTATTTTCTACATCATCCCCATGGACTTGTACTCGATACGCAACACATACGGGAATTCAAATGTACTCGCTACCAAAAAGAAGACTTCTTACATCAAGTACTGGAGAAAAGTATTACAAGACTGCTTCATTTCCAAACTAGATCGTGGTCCGAATTATCATATTTTTTAAAAAATGAACCAACAGATTTAGAATTGTATTTACGTCTCATGATGCAATGCCAGAAAGATGTGGTGATCGAGCTTCCTTTTTATTGGTTACTACATAAGCCTGAGACATTACTTTCTAAGATAAAAGAAAGAATTCTCGAGATAGCAACATCTTAACCACAAATCTCAAGCGAGCATGACGCTTGAGATTTTATTTTCCCTCAATAATTTCTACGAGTGCGAGCTCAAGAGGCAGGTTTGGAATAAATGCATATCGAAGTTTTTGAGACGTTGCGAGAAGCACTTCCAGTGACTTGGAAGTTATTGTGTCAGGTTTATCTTTAATTAATTTTTCTAGAAATGTCAGGTCGCTTTCTGAAACTGACTCTGCGAGTAATGGCTTCATACTAGGTGCATACCGAAGTACCAGTGCAAAGCGGAGCTTTGCAAGTATAAGTTTCAAATATATTTTAATATCAATATTTGCCTTCACTGCTTCTTCGATCGTTGCAAAGCCACCAGCAATATCTCTCGTAGCAAGCATTGTGATAAAGTCATTCACTAATTCACTTCGTGGTGCACCAGTTATCAATGCAACTTCTGCTTCATTAATTTTTGTATCTTTTGAGTAACTGATTACTTTCTGCAAGATACCTAGTGTATCTCGAAACGATCCATCCCCGAGTGTTGCAATAAGTCCAAGCGATCCATCAGCCAATGTATACCCTTCTTTCTTGGCAGTGCTTTTCACTATTTCTTTGAGCATTGCTTCATTTGGCTTTTTTAATGTAAACACTTGGCAGCGTGAAATAATCGTCTCAGGTACTTTCTCAATCTCAGTGGTCGCAAGCATAAACAGAGCGTGTTGTGGCGGTTCTTCGAGTGTTTTCAGTAATGCATTAAATGCACCTTTCGAAAGCATGTGCACTTCATCAAGAATATAAATCTTATACTTTGAATCAAACGGCAACGTCGATACACCTTCACGAAGCTCACGAATATCATCAACGCCATTATTAGATGCAGCATCGATTTCATAAATGTCGTTTTCATTGGTACCGAGCTCCTTTGCCAAGATCCTCGCGATCGTTGTTTTACCAGTGCCTCGACCACCATAAAAGAGATAGGCATGGGCAATCTTACCGCTTTTTATCGAAGCTGATAGAACTTTTACAATATGTTCCTGTCCCATAACTTCATCAAAGTTCTGCGGGCGATATTTACGATAGAGAGTCATTTCTTGCATGGCTTCTAGTATACCAAATCATATCCTAAAGTAATAAATCTAATATTATTCAAGTAATCCAGCTTGTTTCATCCCATCAATCAATCTCGTCATACCAATGCCGCCGCCATAGCGCGGAAAAAAGTCATGGGAAAGAAATCTCTCCAGCTCATCTTCGACTCTATCTTTGCCGAAAAGTTTATACAAAAGTGCTGCATAGTTTCCGTCACTTATCGTGTGGAACTGCTGTCGCATTTCTTTTACATCAGTACTCCTCTCTGCGCTTCCAATAGTTTCGTTACCATGGATTATCACATCTATCTTGTTGGCATAGTTTCCATTCTTTTTCATATTCCAAAATGGAGAGGTTGTAACAGGAAAATTTTTTAAGAATACTGTCGGCCCGAAATCAACAAGCATTTTTCCTTCTTCTGTATGACTTAGCTCATTGGTGCTGTAATACTTTGCAAGATCATCATAGTCTTTCTCAATAAATGAAGCTGATGTAAAGCCGAGATATGTGAGAAGTTCTTTTTCAAGTTCCAACAGGTCTTCAATAGTTCCTTTGGATTCAAACTCAAACATAGGGAAAAGTATCTTGTGCCTGCCTGGGACTGGATTCTTTTCATTTCTATAGCTTGTTGAGACACAAAAAACGCCAGGTAGTTCCGGCTGAGTTAATAATTCATATTCTAGCCACATCTGACCTGTCTGTGGTAGTGGCCAACATTTCCCTCCATACTCAAATGTGGCAACCGTCGTAGGATCTTCACAAGCAGCTAGAATCGATAGCCGGTCTTGAGTATGCACTTCGAGAAATCCTTTGCTAATAAAAAATGACCGTAAGAGATTGACGGTCATGTGGAAACTTTTGGTATCAATGATACCTGTGTGATGTTTATACATACTTCATAATTACTAAATTGATAAAACAAAAACACCCCGCGATAGCGGGGTGTTTTTGCGAAACAACAAAAATGGTCGACAAAAAACATCTTTGCTTTTTCTTTTGACTCATCAGAATGCATTATAGCAGATTCTTGTGCGTAGCAAGAAAGTTATCCACAATCATCTCTACATCATGACCATTTTTGGCTTCATCCATAAGTTCCATCCGAAACTCCTTTGCACCATCAAAACTACCGATATACGCCTTATAGTGTTTTTTCATAATGGCAAAACTTTTAATATCACCGAGAAGTTCTTCAAAAAGCTTTGTGTGTTCAATCATAACTCGTAATCGCTCTTCTAAAGTAATATCTTCCTCCCTGTGATGATTACTTCTCGATTGCGCAAACAGCCATGGGTTTCCAAAAATTGCTCTACCTAGCATCACACCATCACAATTGGTTTCCAATGCTTTTTGTTTTGCTTCTTCAATATTTTTAATATCGCCGTTCCCAATAATGAGTGTCTCTGCACCTATTGCATTTCTAATTTCTACAGCTTCCTTCACGTGCTCCCAGCGTGCCGGAACACTCGACATTTCTTTACGTGTACGTGCATGGACAGTAATTGCTGCAAGATCGCACAGAAGTAACTGAGGCAACCAATCATCGAGTATGACCTTGTTATAGCCAACTCTCGTTTTAACAGACACTGGCAGTGTTGGGGCTCCACGTTTCGCTGCAAAGATTATTTCTTTAGCTTGGAGAGGATTCTGTATCATGGCTGCCCCAGCTCCTTGTTTCTCAATAGATTTATCTGGGCAACCCATATTGATGTCAATACCATCAAATCCAAGCTCCATACAAAGCCTTGCTGCGCCTTCCATAGTTTCAGGATTAGAACCAAAAAGCTGTGCAACTATTGGGCGTTCATTATCACTAAAAACTAAATCCCTTTTCAATACTTCCCTGCCTGGACTCATGAGACCATCAGCAGAAACAAACTCAGTCCAAAAAACATCGGGACCTCCCTCGAGAGTTCCATGATTAGAATATTTTGCAATTATACTTCGAAATGCTGCGTCGGTAACGTCCGCCATTGGCGCAAGGACAAAAAAAGGTTTTTGTAAACTATTCCAAAATGAAGCCATATTAGAACGAAGCGGTTGCAGGAGCAAATTTATAATAAATTTTATTCGTAAATCGTAGATCAATATACAATAAACGATCCCGATTATCACGAACCTCACGCTTAAAATCTGCAGACGAGAGCGCTGTAACTAAATTCTTATATATATCATCTAACGTATTATCCTTTGTAAAAATAATTTTTGTATTTGATTCTTGTTTATCTGAATTCTTGCTTAGTAAAATGCTATAAGTTCCATTTTCCTGAATTTCAAGCGCCTCACTCTCAAATCCCAATGCCAAAATTTGATCAGTAAAATGTACCAGTGATGCAAATGTGTCTTCTTCTAGGATATGTGCACCAACAGGATTTGCGACCTCATTTGCATCGAGTCCGCCATAAAATTTAAAATATGCGCCACCAGAAAAATACGGCGATGGGGAAAATATATACCCTGTGTCATCAACAAAGTAGCAAGAAGCATTCTCTTGTGAATCACTACCAAGCAGTGCACCACACCATAGATATGTTCCCTTGCGTTCAGTGATTACTATCTTGAGTTCATGGAAATAATGCTTAGTGATACTAACCATTTCAATTCTTGGAAAATCACGCAATATAGTATTTTCTAAACTATGTGTTCGTACTAAAAAAATATTATTTTTAGGAAAAACAAAAATCGCATTACCTTTAATATTTGCCTCGACTAAACGATTAACTTCTCTTGTATCAACGACGCGATTTCCTTCGATCGTAATAGTTTCAACCCTCATAAATCGTGCATGAGTAGAATAAATAAGACCACCTAAAAGTATAAGGGTTAGAAAAACTATCCATACACGCTTGCGGAATTTCAAGCGCCGTTCTCGTCGTACAATATGCGAGGGTTTTATTGGTGCTCGATTTATTTCCATGCACTTTTGCTAGTGAGTAATGCTATCTTTCCCGAGATATTGTTTCAGAACATCTGGCACTTTGATGGATCCATCAGCTTGTTGGTAATTTTCAACAATCGCAGCAAGGATTCTTGGTGTTGCAACTGCGGTACAGTTCAAAGAATGTACATATCTTTTCTTTTCACCATCATCATATCGAATATTAAATCTCCGTGTTTGGAAATCATGAAAATATGAAGCACTTGATCCTTCACGATAGGCTTGTTGAGATGGCATCCACATTTCCGTATCGTATTGCTTTACTTTACTCTGCCCGAGATCTCCTCCACATATGAGCAAACGATGATACGGGATTCCCAGAGACTCCAAAAATAATTCATAATTTCTATTTATTTCTTCAAACAATGCATCAGACTCTGCATGATCAGCTTTGCATAAAATTAATTGTTCTAATTTATAGAATTCATGGACACGAATAAGACCCTTTGTATCTTTACCATGACTACCCGCTTCACGTCTAAAGCAAGGCGAAAATGCTAAATACCGCTTTGGAAGTTCACTATCTTTCAATATTTCATTTGCATGAAAAGCCATCATTGGTACTTCTGCCGTACCAGAGAGATGATCATCGTCTTGAGTCTTGAAAAGATCTTCTGCATCTTTTGGTAAATGACCAGTCCCATAAAAAAACTCTTTTTTAACAACAGCAGGTGCTATGAATGGAGTGAAATTCTTTTTACCAAAAAATGCACGAGCATAGTTCCAAACAGCCCATGACAGCTCTGCGCCATCACCCTTTAAAAAGTACCCGCGAAATCCATGGGTTTTAGTTCCTCGTTCAAAATCAACCATCTCTTGTGTCAACATTAGCTCTATGTGGTCTTTTGGTTGAAATGAAAATTCTGGCTTTGTGCCCCATTCGTAGACGACTTGATTATCCTCTTCACCGGCACCTTCTGGCACAGACATATCGGGAATATTTGGCACCTGAAGCATGAGTGTTTGCCATTCTTTCATGACCTCATTAAGTTCTTCTTCATGCACAGAAAACATTTCCTTGACTGCCTTCATTTCTTCAATTTGCGCATTGCGCTTTTCTGCGTCTTGTTCAGAAACAATAACTTTTGACATTTCGTTTTGCGAAGCACGCAGTGACTCAGTTTTACCGAGAAGTTCAAGGCGCTTTTCATCTAAAGCAAGGAGTTTTTCCACATCAAACACAAGGTGCTTTTTCTCGGCTGCACCTTTTATGACCTCTTTGTTCTCTTTTATAAACTTAATATCTAGCATGGATCGAGTATACAAAAAAATGCTAAAATGAACAAATAGCATAGCGTATGAAACTTCTAGAGGAAAACGAGATACCGAAACAGCTTCTTGAAATACCTCAACCACCTAAGAAGCTTTACTGCATCGGGACACTACCCAAACCAGGGTCCGTATACTTAACTATTGTCGGTTCACGAAAGCATACAAGTTACGGCAGAGATGTATGCGAAAAATTAATTGAAGGACTACGAGGATATCCTATTGTGATTGTATCAGGACTAGCGCTTGGTATTGATAGCATTGCACATCGTAAGGCAATCAATACTGGTCTTACGACTGTAGCATTTCCAGGTTCTGGACTTAATCCTAAAAATTTATACCCAGCAAGCAATAGAGTCCTAGCAGAAAAAATAGTTACTTCAGGTGGTGCACTTATTTCTGAATTTGAACCAGACACCAAAGCAGCGATGTGGACGTTCCCAAAGCGCAATCGTTTAATGGCTGGTATTGCCAAAGCGGTACTTATTATCGAAGCACAAGAAAAATCTGGCACTCTTATTACTTCTAAGCTTGCCACGGAATACAACCGTGATATCGGTGCTGTGCCTGGGTCAATTTTTTCAGAACTTTCAGCTGGGACACATATGCTTATCAGACTTGGCGCTACTCCTATAACAAATGCATCACAACTTTTGGAATTGCTTGGGTTTGAACCTACAGAAAATACAGATGTCTCAAGAGAGCTCATTGATTGTTCGATTGAAGAATTACAAATATTAGACCTTCTGCGCGAACCTATACCAAAAGATGAACTTTTGAGATTACTTGCAAAGCCCATACACGAAGCCAATGCAACTATCTCAATCCTTGAGATCAAAGGACTTATCAAAGAAGAACTCGGGGAAATCCGCAGATGTTAATTAATATATTTACAAAAAATGGTATACTTGTTTCAGATAGCTCTACGATGTGTAAGTCCAGATTTGTCTTTATCCCGGATTCGAGCACAAAGTGCTAATCGCGTCGGATACTGAGCATGGATAAAACACAACCCCCTGCATGATACATAAAAAGATGAGCGTCTCTCCGTCGATAGTTACTTATCGGCGGTTTTTTATTTGCTTTAAAAAAGAAACTATAGTATTAGTTAAGGTCATATGAAACTATTAATTGTCGAATCCCCTTCAAAAGCCAAGACAATAGAAAAATATTTAGGCGGCAGCTATACTGTCCGTGCTTCAGTTGGCCATATTCGTGATTTACCAAAATCAAATAAGAAAGCAATCGACATTGAAGCTGGCTTTGTACCCAACTATGAAATTTCAAAAGGCAAAGAAAAAATTGTTAGTGAACTCCGCAACCTAGCGCATACCGCAAAAGAAATCATGCTCGCAACCGATCCGGATCGCGAAGGTGAAGCTATATCATGGCATATAGGAGAGTTATTGCATGAAGATAAAAAAGTAAAAGCACCAATCCAGCGAGTTGCATTCCATGAAATAACAAAGGAGGCAATTGAAGAGGCATTACTACATCCACGAAAAATTGACGGCAATTTAGTCAAAGCACAAGAAGCACGGCGAGTGCTTGACCGACTGGTTGGTTATGATTTGTCAGGTCTTATCTGGAAAAAAGTCCGCTACGGACTTTCTGCCGGACGTGTCCAATCACCGGCACTACGTATCATTATGGAACGCGAACGTGAAATCAGAGCATTTATCCCAGAGAAATATTGGACACTACAGGGCATTTTTGAAACAAAGAAAAAGGATATACTCACGCTCACCTGCAGCGAAGAGCCGCGAGATGAAAAAGTAGTAGAAAAAATACTCAAAGAAGGTAAAGCTGGCATCTGGAAAGTAAGCAGTGTTAAAGCCTCTGAACAAAAACGTTCACCTCGAGCACCATTTACGACGTCTACATTGCAACAGACTGCAAGTACGCGTCTTGGCTTTTCACCATCCCGTACCATGCAAGTTGCCCAGAAATTGTATGAGGCTGGTCATATTACCTATATGCGTACCGACAGTACGAACTTGGCACAAACGGCCCAATCACAAATCGCAGACATAGTAGTGAAAAAATATGGTAAAGAATACCTAGAAGCTAGAACTTACAAAACCAAAAGTAAAAACGCACAGGAGGCGCACGAGGCTATCCGACCGACCCATCCTGAACATATGAGTGAAGGCGCCAATGACGAGCAAGGCAAATTGTACAAACTTATTTGGGAGAGAACTATTTCTTCACAAATGACTGACGCCAAACTTTTGAAGACTAAAATTTCTGCAATGGTCGATGGTAATGACACGGTCCCTGAATTCTCTGCCAACGGATCTCGAGTACTTTTCCCGGGTTGGCTTATAGCTGATGTTGCATCACGAGGTGATGACGTAGAACTACCAGAAGTGCATGAGGGAGAAATACTCAAGCTTACAGATTTAACGAGCGAAGAAAAAGCAACCGAACCACCCAACCGCTACACTGAAGCAGGGCTCGTCAAAGAACTCGAAGCACGCGGCATTGGCCGACCGTCTACCTATGCATCAATCATGCGGACCCTTGAAGAGCGCGGCTATGTTACCAAAGAAGGACGGACACTTTTCCCTACCGATACAGGGGATGTCGTCTCAAGTTTCCTCGAAAAAAACTTCGAACACTATATAAGCGATACTTTTACAGCCGAACTTGAAGATGAGCTCGATGAAATTTCTCGTGGTGAACGCGAATATATAAAAACACTCAAAGATTTTTACGGTCCATTTACCAAAGAAGTAAAATCCAAAGAAAAGATGGACAAACTGACAACACTTGGTGATGCACCGAAAGAATTCAAATGTCCCACCTGCGGCGCTGATATGATCATCAAGCTCGGCAAAAATGGCAAGTTCATGTCATGTTCTCGCTATCCAGACTGTGAAGGAGCGCGAACTATTGAAGGCAAGATTATGGAAGGGCCGAAAGAGACGGGAGAAATGTGTCCACTGTGCGGCGAGAAGCAAGGTGGCAAATTGGTAACACGCGAGGGCCGCTTCGGTATGTTTGTCTCCTGCTCCAGGTACCCAAAATGCAAATTTATAAAAGAGGACGAAGAGGAAAAGAAAAAAAAGATGACTGGTGTTGCTTGTCCAACGTGTAACAAAGGTGAAATGATGGAACGCCGCGGGCGATTCGGCATATTCTACTCCTGCTCGAATTATCCAGACTGTAAGAATGCTATCAAAGCCAAACCCACGGGTAATATTTGCACCATGTGTGGCTCTCTCATGATGGAAGGCACAAAAACGATTCCAGAGCGTTGTAGTAATACCAAATGCCCCAACCATCGACCTGATAAATTGAATAAAAAATAGAAAAGTTCCCCTCGGGGAACTTTTTTTATATGTTTTTATTATCCGGGTCGATACTTGATCCATGATTTATACTTCATTCTTTTTGTTTGATATATCCAATCTTTTATATCAAAATATAAAAAGACAAAATCTATACCAAAAATAAGCCATGGAAGATTGTGATGCAGACTAAGAATGTGCCTGAAGAAACACCGGGCACATAATATGATTGCAACGATGACTGCATCATAAATAAATATCCAAATATCGACAAAAATATCATGCTCCTCAGAGAATTGCTGAGCAAATATTTTCCTTGAGATGGATACAAATACAATCATGCCGATTGAAAGTGCCACCCAATATAAAAGGAGTGAAAAAGGAAAATACACATACATAAAAATTGCCCCAAGAAGAAAGAGTACTCTCATCACAGAAGCGATTCTTTCTTCATTTATTTTTAGCATTACGTAGAATTTTTTCATAGGATTTCCCTCCTCCGGAAAATATTTTATGAAAGAATGCAATCTTTCCAAATCCTAGCGAATATTGTCAAATTGTCAATTGTACGATTGCGAGTAGACCAACATGCCATGCGTTCGCTATACTATACACGCATGAAAACTACTACCTATAAAATACAGAAACCCCATATTGGTCTCCTCACTCAAAAGCTTGAACTTACTGATCACAAGGATCGTGAACTTATAACCAAAGCATATCACTTCGCTGAGTTTGCCCACGAGGGTCAGAAGCGTGCTTCTGGCGAGCCATACTTCAACCATGTTTTTGCCACAGGACTCACGCTTGCAGAACTCGGTATGAGTCCGACTGTAGTCGCGGCAGGATTACTTCACGATACGATTGAAGACACCCAAGCAACTGAGGCAGACATTGACCGTGAATTTGGCAAAGAGATTTTATTCCTCGTCAACGGTGTTACAAAACTTGGTAAAGTAAAGTATCGCGGCATTGAACGTAATGTTGAAAACCTGCGCAAGTTTTTTATTTCAATGGCAGAAGATTTGCGAGTGATTGTTATCAAGCTTGCTGACCGACTACATAACGTACGGACACTGGAATATGTTCGTCCTGATAAACGGGAGCGCATTGCCCTTGAGACACTTGAAATTTATGCACCACTAGCAAATCGCTTGGGTATAGGTAAATTAAAAGGCTGGCTTGAGGACGCAGCATTCCCATACGCATATCCAAAAGAATTCGAGCAAGTTACCGTGCTTTTAGGTGAACAATCTAGAATCAGCGAGAAATATATGCTCGAAGTTGAGCGAGCACTGAAGCGTGAACTTAGAAAACTCGAAGTATCTGCGATTACCATTGATCATCGAGTTAAACATTTATACTCTCTGTACAAGAAACTCAAAAAATACGACATGGACATAGATAAGATATATGACATCATGGCGCTTCGAGTAATTGTTAGAGATATTGAAGAGTGCTATCGAGTATTGGGTGTCGTGCATGGTCTCTGGAAGCCCCTACCGGGACGTATCAAGGATTATATTGCAACACCAAAACCAAATGGGTACAAAAGTCTCCATACCACTATTTTTACCGGCACCGGTGGTGTTGTGGAAATACAAATTAGGACACAAGCAATGCATGCACAAGCCGAATACGGTATTGCTTCGCATTTTACGTACAAAGAAAAGCTACCCGTGTCTCGAACGAAAAAGAAACTAACGAAACAGTATGCCTGGGTTGAGGAACTCCGAGAAGCTCAGCGTGAAATTGCGAATACGAACAAATTTGTTGAAACACTTAAAATGGACTTCTTCAAAGATCGAGTTTTCGTCTTTACTCCAAATGGTGACATTATTGATTTACCCGAAGACTCAAGCGTAATTGATTTTGCTTATGCAGTGCATACTGATATTGGCGATCATGCAAGTGGAGCACATATCAATGGCAAGTTCAATGCTATAGCAACAAAACTTAAAAATAGCGACATCGTCGAAATAATTGTAAAAAAAGAAACCGTACCATCGAGCAAGTGGCTTACATTTGCAAAAACAACGCTAGCACGAAATAAAATACAAAAATACCTCAAAGAGCATAGTCTCCTTTCTAAGTTTTTATCATTTGGTCGTTAAATCGAGAAATTCTTGATACTGTAGAGATCAGCATCATCTTCAGTTTTCTCTGTGGTTCCCCGATCATCAACAAGCTCGATTGACTCAGCTGCCAACGCATCAGTCAAAGGCGTTTCTATTGATTCTGGTTCAGAGACTTCGGTTTCCTCTATTTGGATATCTGGTGGCATTTCTTTTCCAGCAGCAATAAATTTCTCGAGCATGGCATTTTTGTCTTTGATTTCTTCTGCATGAATCATGCCTAGTATGGTCCTCAAATCATCATTAGTAAAGAAATCAATCGTAATATGCCCACCGTTTTCTTTGCGTTCAATATGAACCCGAGTGCCCAACGCTTCTTCGAGCTTGGTTTCGATTTCAGATATTTCTGGATCAGGCAGATATTCCTTATTACGAATTTTATTGACTGCTACTCGTCGTGCCGCTCGTTCTGCTTCACGTACAGTCATTTTCTTGTAGACTATTTCTTTAAACAGTACCATCTGTTCTTCTGGCTTGTCCGAAAGCATAAGCAGTGGCCGCGTATGGCCTTCACTGATTTTACCTTGGGAAAGTGCATCGAGAATTTCTTGCGGCAATGCCAACAAGCGCATCGTGTTTGATACATATTCTCGACTCTTGCCTACTTTCTGACCGATCTGACCATGGGTAAATTTGAATTCATCTTGAAGCCTAAGAAACGCTCGTGACCGATCAACAGCGTTGAGATCTTCGCGCTGCAGGTTCTCAATGATCGCAAGTTCAAGCTTTGCCATCGAATCATCACCAGTACGAATAATGACAGGCACCTGTGGTAGTCCGGCAAGCTTTGATGCCCGCAGTCGACGTTCACCAGCAATAAGTTCGTATTCGGTTGTGAGACCTCCCTCAGGAGTTTCTTTCTCTGTGCGCGATACGACGAGCGGTTGGAGCACACCATACTGACGAATAGAGTCTGCCAAGTCACGAAGCGGACCTTCTTCGAATTCGCGACGTGGCTGAAATGGGTTCGGCAGAATTTTTTCTACATCAATAAAAAAAATCGCCTTTTCGTATGATCCTTGCATGGAGAGAGTATATCCTATTTTTGATATGAATAAAAGATGGAAAAAATGATTTTTTCTGCTAAAATGCCCCCATGCCCAGATGGCGGAATTGGTAGACGCAAAGGACTCAAAATCCTTCGATGGCAACATCATGAGAGTTCGATTCTCTCTCTGGGCACAAAATAAGCATAGCGTTTTTGTGCCCAGAGAGTTAAGCCGACTACTCGGCTTAACGTAGAGAATCGAAAAGCACAACTATGTTTTTCTAGTAAGAAAAACAAGTGAGCTGGGGTCGAGAAAATTTATGAGCGACGGCGAATAAATTATTCGTGACCGATTCTCTCTGGACTCGACGGCGCCGCGAGATTTTCTAGCAAGAAAATACTTGTGGCCGATTCCCTATCTGGGCACAAAATAAAAACCCCTTCAAAAAGAAGGGGGGTCTTGCTGTGGAAGATTCGAAAAAAATGGCCTTAAGCTTCAGTGGTTGCCAATCTCGCCAAGATCATCTTGGAAGACAAAAATTTTGCGGCACACATAGTGCATTTGGGTGCAAATTTAAGCTTTGAGATTAACAACACAGCTGGGATAAAGTGGCCTAGCGAAGGCAAAAATTTTCCCATTTGAAAGATTTGAATAAAGCCTATCATACCTATCTAAATTTGTCAAGTACGTCCCAATCTATACTAATTCCATAATAAAAACCCCGTATACTATTACGGGGCAATTATTTACTATTTATTTCATCCAATTGTATGGCTTCTGCGACAATATACAGATTCGTGCTAACTCATCGATTACAAAATTTGAATACAGCGCCCAATTTTTAGTTGGTAATTTAAACCATGGGTTGTGGGTTGGAATACCGTACATGACTTGCTCCTGATTGGGAGAATATAGCAAAGAAACTAAGTGCGACCCATCTTGCTCTACTTTTTCTTCAATAAAAATATGGAAATAATTATAACCAGATTCTTTAGCTTTAGAGAGCGATTCTATAATCTCATGCAAATTGTACTCAAATCTTTTGGTTTGATGGTTTTCAGTACGAGCTCCGTCATCATAACGTACCTTCTCGCTATCGTTCTCAAGTTCCCAAAATTTATTTGCGTACGAGATATTGTATGATGAACGCTGTATCCCTATTTTTTCAAGCTCGATAACTCCAATCCAATGAATAATTTCTTCTAATCTCTCAACCCCAGAACTTCTGTGAATTAATTTGAGATAATTTTCATATCTCCAGTCAGCAACTTTAATATCGTTGTGAATGAAATTGGCAGTTAGTTGAGTTTGGACATTTGTGTCTGCATGTACCATAATAAAGAATTTCTCAAAGAATAACATTTCCCAAGGCCTTGTCAATGAGCTTGTTTTGTTACAATATAGAGTACTAATTTATGCAAAAAATTATAGTCATCGTCGGCGTCACAGCGACTGGCAAAAGTGCATTCGCAGTTACACTCGCCAAGAATATGAATGGTGAGATTATTTCTGCGGATTCGAGACAGGTATACAGAGGTCTCGATCTCCTTTCGGGCAAAATCACTAAGAAAGAAATGCAGGGTATCCCCCACCATATGCTCGATATTGTTAGTCCCAAGAAAGCATATACAGTCGCAGATTTCAAAAAGGCTGGAGAAAAAATACTACAAGATATTTTAAGTAGAAACAAAACACCAATCATTGTCGGGGGTACCGGATTTTATATTGATGCGCTTGTCTCTGGCAATGTCTTGCCAGAGGTCCCACCAAACCAAGTATTGCGCAAAAAACTAACTATAAATTCTGCTTCGAAAAATTTTACTCTTTTGAAAAAGCTTGACCCCAACCGTGCGAAAACAATAGATAGACATAATAATGTTCGAATTATTCGCGCAATCGAAATTGCACAAGCTGTTGGTAAAGTACCAGTTCTGAAACAAGCACAATCTCAATATGAAACAACATGGATTGGACTTACCGTACCAGATGAGGTATTAAAGAAAAAAATCCATATGAGACTTCAAGATCGATTAAAAAGTGGCATGCTACGCGAAGCAAAGAAGCTCCATGATAGTGGTATTTCTTGGAAGCGAATGAACGAGCTCGGTTTGGAAGTGCGTTATGCAGCACATTTCTTACAAGGCAAAATAGGCAAAGAAGAAATGATAGCGGCGTTAGAAAAACAGATTTGGCAATACGCCAAACGCCAGAAAACGTGGTTTAAGAGAAACAAAGAGATTGATTGGATTGATCCTTCAAAGTCCAACCCTCTACCACCACCTAATTCAACAAAAATCTAAGAGTAGAGACTAGACGAATTTTCTTGAATTCAGGTGAGCCTTGATCCTTATTTGTTATATCAAAGACTCCTTGGTTGCCTCGACTAACACTCCCAACAGACGCTCCAGAATTTTCAGCAAATTGCGCAGCTGTTTCTCTAGCATTTTTTATTGCTTCAGCAAGCATTTCTGGCTTTACACTATTTAAATCTGAAAATTCAAACGTGATTGAATTTTGACTTAACACTACCCCTTTCTTTACCAACAGCAGAGTTTCGTTTGAAGCTAATTTAGCGAGATCGACTTTTTTTGTATACACAGAAACCTGATTTGTTGAATTATATCTAAACGCCGCATCTCTATAGGTGTCTTGGTATATGTTTACCGGAGCCACATTGATTTCGGCATCTTCAAAACCTTTTTCTGTTAAGAATGATTTGATTGCTAAAATATTTGTCTCAGTATCTGCATATAACGCATCAATGCTGTTAGTTTTTACTTCGAAAGTAAGTGTCCAGATAGCGGTATCTGCCTTAACAATCTTTTCAGATAAGCCCTTAACTTCCACATATGAACCTTGTTTTGAGAAATCCCTCGCCGCAAAGAAAAATCCTACAGAAAATATCACAAGTGCTACCCCGACAACCCAAACTGTTTTATTTTTTATTGTTTCCATTATATAAGCATAGCATCCCTTACAAACAAACCCTAAATAAATTTGTAAGACGATGAAGGGATCTCGACTACCGTCGCAGGTAAGTTTCGACTTCGCAAGCTTAGTAACGAAACTTCTTTCGATTCCCTCCCACGAGTGAAGTAGTTCACTCGTTATCTAATTGAAGCTTCGCTTCTGCGGGCGATGAGGGAATCGAACCCCCGCCAGCGGTTTTGGAGACCGCTGTTCTACCACTAAACTAATCGCCCTAATATTTGAATACTATAGCAAAGTAAGCTTATTTGTGCTATTTTGCCTACTAATGATACAAACTTTTCTTAAACTTACATTTATTCCAGGATTAAAAGAAGTTGTCCTTGATGAGACAAAACAATACCCAGAACTTACCATTGTAAAAAGTACAGACAATGCGATATATCTTGGGTTTATTCAAAATACAAGAAATTTACTTAATCTAAGAAGCGTAATGAATGTCTATCTTGTTAAGCAAGATCCGAAGTATAACCCTCTTTATGTATCTAATCATAAATCAATACTCGGGGAGCTAATTGAAACTGTTTTAAACACCAGCAATGATATATTTACAACATTTAAATTAAGTTGCGCTGGTTCTGACACCAAAGAAATCCAGACAATAAAAAAATTTATAACAGAAACATATACAGTTACACACGCAGAAGATGCTGATTTAGAAATCTACATGGGTAAAATAGGGACAATCTGGGAAATAGGAGTAAGACTTACTGGACGTCCACTATCCTTAAGGGATTACAAAATTGCAAATATAAAAGGCGGTCTTAATCCTACTATTGCATATGCAATGAATACTTTCTGCAATTTAAATTCACAACATTCGTATCTAAATATTTTTTGCGGTAGTGCAACACTACTAATCGAGGCGGCAAATATAAATCCAAACTTACATCTTGTAGGTTTTGATAACAATGGCAAAACTATTGCTGAAGCTATAAAAAACATAAAGAAAGCTGGCAAACTAAAAGATATTACCCTTACAACCGTTGATATTTTCGAGGAACCAAACCTCGGAACTTTTGATATTATTACCTCAGACTTACCATTTGGTATGCAAATTGCTAAAGGCGAAGATCTCCACAAGCTCTATGCATGTTTTTTAGACTACAGCGAGAGATCTCTAAATTCTAATGGCATACTAGTTGCATACACATCTGAACATGCTCTTTTGCATAAACTGATACTGCAATCAAAATTTAGTATCATAGAGATTTTGGATCTTACAATACCTACTGCAAGCGGCGCATATTTACATCCAAAAATATTTGTTTGTAAGGCAAAAGTTACTGAAAACTAAAAAATCCCTTAAGGGATTTTTTAGTTTTTCTTAGCTTCCTTAAACATGACATGTTTGCGGAGTTTTTTGCTGTATTTTTTGAGCTCAATCTTGCGAGTCACGAGCTTCTTGTTTTTCCGAGTCCAATAAACCTCTTTGGTGTCTTTATTGGTCAGTTTAATTAATTGTTTTTGCGGCATGGGAGTATCTTAGCATAGAAAATAATAGCTGTAAATACTTATTTAAAGCACTAAATGTACTGTTTTTGAGTTGAGAACTGTTTGAACATCGCAAAGCGAGGTGAGTTTTCAAAATGAGAAAACAGTACATTTGGTGCTTTGATCTTGCCCTATTCACTTATTACTATTTACTAACCTTATTCCTTCCACTGCACCTTTTTATCATCTCGTATTTGACACACCTGATTCACAAAGTCTTCCCTACCTGAACCCTTTCTATACATAGAATAGTGCCCGGGATTTTTATCAGCATAGTCTTGGTGATAGTCTTCTGCATTGTAGAAGGCTTGTCGTGGCAATACTTCAACTGCGATCGGTTTGTCATAAATACCGCTTTCAGCGAGCTCTTTGAGTAAACTTTCTGCAATAGTTTTCTCTTCCTCATTCTCGTAGTAAATTGCAGTTTTGTAACTTTCACCTCGATCAGCAAACTGACCTCCAGCGTCTGTCGGATCAATATGATCTAAGAAAAACTGACAGATTTTCTTAAAGCTTGTGAGTGCTGTATCATACGTCACCAACACTGACTCTCTATGGCCTGTCGTTTCTTTTACGACTTCAGCGTAGCGAGCAGTGGATTCACTGCCTCCTGTATACCCTGAAACTGCATTGGTTACTCCAGGAAGTGCTCGCAGATCATGTTCCGTACACCAAAAGCACCCGCCCGAAAAAATAACTGTTTGTGTATTCATGTACTAAGTATAGCAAAGCTGTCAAATAAATGAGGTGTAATTGATTTTTTGAATATTTTTGCTATAGTCAGGTTCACGCGTCGGTGGTAGAGTGGTCAATTACAACAGACTGTAAATCTGTCGCCTTCGGGCTACGAAGGTTCGAATCCTTCCCGGCGCAC
>CAZLWF010000013.1:0-12082 GCA_964563615.1 uncultured Candidatus Saccharibacteria bacterium
GCAGCTTCGGCTTCGACAAGAGCGCGTCGCTTAGAAATGATTCGAGTAAATGCCGGCACAAGTTCCCCACCAATATGAATATCGAGCCTCGTGACATCGGCATGTCGTAGTTCTGCTATATCATATGAAATCGAAGCATACCCTGAGGTAATACTTTTCAAATCATCAAAAAATCCACGCATCAATTCTCGTAGTGGCATTTTAACTTGGACTGACGACCTACTGTCACCGAAGTTTTCAGTCTCACCAACTTCAGCTTCATGATCATAGAGAAATGGCATCAGCACACCTAAGTATCGAACTGGTGTAATGATAGTCACCGTTACCCACGGTTCTTCCACTGAGACAAGTTCTCCATCGTTTGGAAAAAGGTGTGGTGAGTAGACTGTCAGATTTTTATTATTTTTGAGTTTTACCATATAGGTAATCGACGGCGTTGTAATAACCAAATTCAAATCAAATTCACGCTTTAGTCGCTCGGTGATAATCTCCAAATGCAGCATACCGAGAAATCCCGATCGAAATCCTCTGCCTAGTGCACCAGAACTTTCTTCCTCAAATGAGAAAGCTGAGTCCGAAAGCCTAAGCTTACCAAGCGCAGTTTTCAAAAGAGGAAAATCATCTTGGCTTTCGGGATAGATTGATGCCCAGACAACAGGTCGCGGCTGCATGTAGCCTGGCAATGCTTCACGAGCATGCTTAAACTCGGTAATCGTATCACCAACCGATGCAATACCTGGCTTTTTAATTCCAGTTACAATATAGCCGATTTCACCCGAGGTCAGTTGGGCGCGTGGTGTTTCAGCTGGAGAAAAGGTACCAACTTCAAGTGCAATAAATTTCTGATCAGCAACCCGGAAAACCAAATCACTATTTTTTGCTACTGCACCATCAAATATACGCACATAGACAATCACGCCTTCATGGTTTGAATATTTAAAATCAAATACGAGCGCTCGCAGTCCTTGCTCGGTAGAAGCGGCTGGGGGAGGTACACGCTCGATGATCGCCTCAAGTAATGTCTCTACTCCTTCTCCAGTTTTACCAGAAACACCGAGTACTGTATCAGGGCTAATATGTAATAGTTCTGCAATCTCGAGTTTGACTTCATCAGTACGAGCAAGTGGCGAATCAATTTTAGAAACAACAGGAATAATGACAATACCAGCATGTTGCGCCATCGTAAGCGTCGTGAGTGTTTGTGCCTGCACTCCTTGCGTCGCATCAACAAGTAATATTGATCCTTCGACTGCTTTTAGCGCTCTTGAGACCTCATATGAGAAATCAATATGGCCAGGCGTGTCTATAAGGTTAAGGGTATAGTTAGTTCCACCACTTAGATATTCCATTCGAACTGGCTGCATTTTGATCGTAATGCCTCGTTCTCGTTCAAGCTCCATAGAATCTAACACCTGATCTCGCATTTTACGTTTTTCAATCGTTCCAGTGCGTTCAAGCATGCGATCAGCCAATGTCGACTTGCCGTGATCAATATGAGCTATGATGCTAAAATTTCTAATAGACTTAAAATCCATGAGCCAATACTAGCAAAAAACACTTATTTTACAAAGTGTTTATGGTAAAGCAAATTTTTATATGTAGCAATAAACTATAGTTCCCTTTGCTCTTCGGCAATAAGCGGCACTTTGATTAATTTCTTACCGAGCATTGATTGTATCTCTTTAAATTCAGTATTCTTCAGCGCAATGAGCAAAATGATACCTACAAAAATACCAGCAATGCCCGAGAGGAAACCTTGCAAGAATATTCCTACAAATGTATCAAGGTTAAATACTGGAGCCAAAATATTTAACATTTCATATGCAACAAAACCAATAAAAAACGACGCTGCAGCAGACTGCAAGAAGGTTCGTGATATTTCTGTCGTCACACTGCCACAAAAATCTCGTTTGAAAATAAACCACAACAAAAAGAAATTAACGATCGTGCCAATAGAATACGCGAGTGGTAGCATAAGTATTTCTGTTCCAGGTAGCCCATCAACACGCAAAAGTGACTCAATAAAATACCGGAAGGTTGCAATATGATCAAAAAGATAGATCAACCCATATGCTGAAGCAATAGTCAGCACCGCACAAAATAAATTGATGACGAGGGGCTTTCTTGTGTTGCCTGCTGCATAGTAACCACGCACGAAAAGATGTACCAAGCTCTGTGCTACCAGTGATACAGCGAAAATCGCCAGTGTCGCTGCGGTAATACGTGTATGCGTCCATGAAAATGATCCTGATCCCAATATGACACGCACAATCTGAGCACGGAGAATAATAAAGAGGAAAATAATTGGTAGTGACCAAAAAATAATTTTCTTTGATGCCTCGATAATATGCCGCACAAAAAGCTCACGTTCGTTTGAGGTGATAAATCTAACTAGTGTCGGGAATGATGCTACAGAATAACTAATCCCAATAATGCTTATCGGTACAGACTGTAGATTGTACGAGAAATTAAATATTGATATTGACCCTTGCCCTATTTTCGAAATGATTGCTATCAAGACAAGTGTTGAAATATTGGATAGTGATAATCCAAGCGTCCTTGGAAGCGAGAGAAACACTACTTTGCGAATACTAGCCCAATCAATATGCCAAGAAAAATTAGGCAAAAATGAGCGATTGATAAGGACTGGCAGCTGGATAGCCAAATGCAGTAGTCCACCGATTACTACTCCCCAAGCAAGACCATAAATCCCAAACATTGGCTGCAACACAAAAATACCTATGAGTATTCCTATGTTGTAAAAGACAGGCGAGAGCGCATAAACGAAGAATCTTCTAAACATTTGGGTTGCACTACCAAATATATTTGATGCTCCGAGTAGTATGGGCGACAGAAGCATAATCCGACTTTCTTTGACAAGCATGGCGATACCTTCATCACTAAACCCCGGTGCTACGATATGTGCGATCCACGGCATGCAGATAGCAATAATAAGACTAACGATACCTATGATACTCAAGAAAACAGTAAAGACATCAGAGAACAATTTCTTAGCCTGCTGCAAATTTTCATTATTATCCGCTGGTATTCGTTCGATTAAAAATGGTAACAGAATCGTGACAGAGGCAAGGGAGGCAATCGATGTATAGAGAAAATCGGGAATACGAAATGCAGCATAGTACACATCGAGACTAAGCGATGGTCCCAAATAGTGTGCTAATGCTCGATCACGTAATAATCCTAAAATTTGAGATAAAAATGCAAACACACCTAATATAAGTGCTGCTTGGTTAACCGAAAGCTCTTTGTTTAGTATTGCAAGTATACGTTTTACCATAGTCTTCGAGCTAGACAACAATACTAAGGAGACGATCTTTTACATAAATGATTTTCTGTATAGTTTTGCCTTCGAGTGAACGGATTATTTTCTCATCAGAAAGTGCAAGGTTTTTGATTACCTCTTCTTCTGTTCCCTTTTGAACTGTAAGTTCCGATCGCACTTTGCCATTTATCTGTATGACCACAGTAACCTGTTCGTCAGCGATTGCTGTTGTATCAAATGTTGGCCACGGTTCAAGATGGATAGATGTTGTTTCTCCAAGCTCATGCCAGAGTTCTTCGGTTATATGTGGCGCAAATGGAGCAAGTATGCGAAGTAATATTTTATAAGAATTCTCTACAATCGCATCTTCTTTTTCAAGAGCGTTCACAAGTATCATCATTTTTGCAATTGCTGTATTGAATTTATATTCTTCGATATCTTGAGATACACCTTTGATTGTTTTTTGGACAAGAGTATCCGTTTTGCAAACTTTTTTTTGTTTATCTATTTTAAACTGCAAACGCCATACTCGCTCTAGGAATCTCCGCACCCCCACAACCCCGTTCGGATCCCAAGGATAATTTACCGTCACACCATATGGCCCCATAAATGCGAGATACATCCGCACCGTATCAGCACCGAGTCGCTCAACGATCTCATCAGGATTAATCACATTGCCTTTTGATTTGCTCATCTTATTACCATCTGGGCCTAAAATAATACCCCGATTGCGACGCACGGTGTACGGCTCATTTTCTCTGACCAATCCACAATCCTTCATTGCTTTGACCCAAAAACGTGAATACAATAGATGCATCGTCGTATGCTCTGCCCCGCCCATATAAAGATTAATCGGCATCCATGCATCAATCTTTTCTTTTGCTGCAAATGCTTCGCTGTTGTGATTGTCGAGGTAGCGATAAAAGTACCACGATGAATCAATAAATGTATCCATGGTTTCGACTTCTGGTTTCCAACCTTTACCAAATAGTTTCTCCGTACGTTCAAATAGTTCTTTACTCCTTGCAAGTGGTGCAGTACCGTCCGGGGTGTGATCAACGTCAATCGGAAGAATCCATGGCAAATGTTCATCCGGCACAGAATGCGCCTTACCCTCTGGATCGTACACAATCGGTATCGGCGTTCCCCAATACCGCTGCCGTGATATACCCCAATCACGCAAACGATATGTCTTCACCATTTTCCCTCCAACAAAATCAGTGATTTTTATACGTGCTTCGTTAGAATTTAAACCGTCAAATTCTCCAGAATGCATCAATATTCCTTCGTTGGTAAAACAAAAATCTTTTGCAGTTGCAATATTCGTAACATAATCACTTGGATTAGCTCGATACTGAGATGGAACATTACCGTGATCGGTATTTCCATCAATCACTCTCATGATTGAGAGATGATATTTTCTAGCAAATTCAAAATCTCGCTCGTCGTGTGCTGGTACTGCCATAACAGCTCCTGTGCCATAACCAGCAAGTACATAGTCGGCAACCCAGATTGGTATTTCTTCACCATTGGCTGGATTGATAGCTTTGACTCCTTTTATTTCAACGCCAGTTTTTTCTTTTGACTGCTGTCGATCAAGTTCGGATTTTTTCTTTGATTGTTCGACATAAACGCGAACTTCATCAGCATTATCAATAACTCCCACATGATCTCTATCAAGTGCAAGTGTCACCCATGGGTGTTCTGGTGCAAGTACAATATACGTTACCCCAAAGAGTGTATCGGCTCGGGTAGTAAATACGGAGAGCCGAGCAGGATTGCCATCTACGTCACGATTGTCATTGAGCTTTTGGTTAGTCGTAAAATTAAGATTGAAATAAATCTCACTTCCCTCACTCCGTCCGATCCAATTTCTTTGCGCTGCTTTGATCTCTTCCGGCCAAGCAAGAGTGTCTAGGTCATCTACAAGCCGATCAGCGTACTTGGTAATCCTGAGCATCCATTGTTCTTGATTCTTTTGAATTACTTCCGTGCCACATCGCTCACAACACCCATCGACAACTTGTTCGTTGGCAAGCACTGTCTGATCTTTGGGGCACCAGTTTACTTTGGTCACATCTCGATATACCAGGTCTTTTTTTAAGAATTGATTGAACATCCACTGTGTCCACTTGTAGTACTCTGGATCACATGAGACTACTTCTCGATCCCAATCAAACATGGCACCCATAGAGCGCAGCTGTGTACGCATTCTATCCATTTGCTCATACGTCAAAATTTTGGGATCTCCTCCTTGCTTGATTGCCGCATTTTCAGCTGGTAGTCCAAACGCATCAAAACCCATCGGGTAGAGTACATTGAAGCCTTGCATGCGTTTAAAGCGAGCGTGAATATCTGGTACTGAGAAAGCGTACCAATGACCCACATGGAGATTGCCGGATGGATAGGTAAATTCAACAAGTTCGTAGAAATTTTTCTTACTTTCAAGAGTATCAGGAACGCTATAAATGCTCTGCTTCTCCCATTCGTCCTGCCATTTTTTCTCGATTTCTTTGTGATTATAGCTTTCCATGAATGTACAAAATATAACAAAAAAACCTCGCCAAAGCGAGGTTTAGTTTTATTCTTTGATCTTTTTAATCCCGAGCCATATGAGTGCTATGAGCGCAGCTGCGAGGACAGCCACACGCAGCCAGTCATGCATATTGCTCCAATACCTCATCGCTCCGACGAGGAGCGATATTACACCTCCAAATGAAAGTCCAAATGAGACTGCAGAGAACGTCGTGAGATATGTACCAGCGACAAGTGATAAGACACCCAAGATTACTAGGACGATAAATACATTACGATCGTAGAGCGCATGGGCAGTATCGTATGATTTCTGGCAACTATACGTCGCATTGCAGTAACCACTAATTTCTGTACCGACTGGTATCGGCTTGGTTAAACCATTTGCATCAGTTGAAATCGGCACTGTCGTTTCATTCCATTGACCACCATCTGCAACACACATAGCTTTGTCAGTGTAAGCCTTGGTCGTGATGTCTGACGTACAAAAGTTCTCCCAGACTGGAGCTTTGTAGATAAGCGAAATAGCGTAGTTGAAGAAAAGATTGAGCACGACGACTATTCCGAGTACTAATGCCCATTTTAAAATCTGCTTGGTCTTTTGGCTTTTTTGCACAACTTCAGGTGATGATGTATCCATAAAAATAGTTTATTCTTGTATCTTCATAGTATACTACAGAAAGTTTCTCTATCCACCACTATGCATTTCCCAAACCGCAACGAACGCAACAAAAAAATAGGCCGCGTTTCAGACCGAGCCACCAAATGGATCGGGTCAACCAACTCGCTTGTAGTCCATACAATTTTCTTTGTCGGTATGTTGCTGCTTGCCTTTATGACCGACATTGGTTTCGACAAGATCTTGCTCATCCTAACAACCCTAGTATCACTCGAAGCGATATATCTGTCGATTTTCATCCAAATGACTGTTAATAAACACAGCGAGGAACTCGAGGAGGTATCTGAGGACATCGAGGAGATTCAGGAAGATGTCGATGAAATTCAGGAAAACATTGAGGACATCCAAGAAGACGTAGAGAAAACAACTGAAGAAAAAAATCGGAGGTCATAATATCAAGTATTCAGAAAATAAAAACCAGACTATGTGTCTGGTTTTTATTTTCTGAAATATTAATTCATTGCAATATAATCCGTCGTGTAGTCTGAAGCATTTAGGTTGAAATATTTGAGATGATTTTGAAATACATCATTAGTGCCATCATTCGTAGGAATATTGACAAGTGAAACTCGGAATACTCCTGCTTCTGCATCGGAGATTGCGACAGTTAAGGTAAACATGTGCGTCTCACCTGCAGGAATGTAGTAACAACTCATGGTAGCACACGTCACAATTTGCGAAACTGAATTATCAATAAGCACACCAGTTGCACTCGCAAGCGCAGTTCCATCAGTGCTTATAATTTTTTCGCCGCTCTTAGCGACAGAGAAAAGTACTGCATGCTCTGGGGTTGCTTGCATGCTTGACTGCAACGCAACACTCGTTGGAATAAACATATCGCTACTTGCTTTGATATTAAAATCGATAGTAAATGTCGCAACATCATCATTCGCACCAGGGTTTACGAAGTTTGCGGTTGTAGTACTAACACTAGCAATTGTTGAAGCAAGTGCGGATACTGGACTTATCGTAAGACCAAATACCATCAAAACACTGCCTACGCCCATTAAAAATTTTTGCATAATTGTTTTACAAATCTAAAATATTAATTTGTATATTATATATTAATATTGATAAATGTCAAGTTTCCGATCGCGAGTATTGCATCATCAATTACATAGTATGGCGAATGGGTACCTTAAACCTTACACCAAGAATATTTTCTCTATATTTTAAACTCAATCACATCACCATCTTTCACTATATACTCTTTGCCTTCTGTTCTGACTAATCCTTTGGCCCTAGCTTCGCTATATGACCCCGCATCGAGTAATGTTTGCCAGTTGATAACTTCAGCTCGGATAAATTTATCTTTGAAATCTGTATGGATGGCTGTCCCAGCAATGGGAGCAGAACTACCCTTTGCAATAGTCCATGCACGCGTTTCATCTTCACCTGTTGTGAGAAATGTCTCAAGTCCCAAGAGATTATACCCAGACGTGATGAGACTATTGATACCATCATCATTCCCACCGAGTGCTTCACGCATTTCCTTTTTCTCGCCACCTTCGAAATCTTTGAGCTCATCTTCGATCTTGGCGTCCAAGAGCACCCAGTTGGCTTTCGTGCTTTCGATATACTCGGTTAATTCTTTAAATTCTTGTGGATTTGTCTCGTCGAAGTTTTTTGCCCCAGCGCGTTTATTGAGACCATAGAGGATCGGTTTCATTGTCAGGAGCGAGAGCTGCTTGGCTTTGAGTATTTCCTTATCATCGAAAGCGATGGTATTTGCCATTTGCTCGGCTTCGAGTGCGGCAATAATTTTCTGGAGTACTACTTCCTCAAGCAATGCTTCTTTGTCACCCTTCTTGATATCTTTGGCAATATTACTGAGCCGCTTGGTCGCAGTTTCGAGATCAGCAATAATGAGCTCGAGATTAATCACTTTAATATCACGGAGCGGATCGAGATCACCATAGACATGTTGAATATCATTACCGGCATCTGCCTTGATCGGGAAAATCCGCACCATTTCAAATATGGCATCAGTCTCACGAATGTTCGCTAGGAATTTATTACCAAGACCCTCGCCTTTAGATGCACCTGCAACGAGTCCGGCGATATCGACGAATTCGATTACACCAGGGATTGTTTTCTTTGATTTGGAGAACTCTGAAAGTTTCCAAATACGCTCATCAGGTACAGGCACAATACCGACTGATGGATCAATCGTACAGAATGGATAGTTCTCAGCTGGAACACTTTTCTTCGTAAGTGCATTAAATAGCGTCGACTTGCCGACATTTGGAAGACCTACAATACCAATAGATAAACTCATGGCTATTTTTTGAGCAAGTTCTGCAGCTGTGACTGATACTTCTTCATGATAAGGAGTGAAGCCATTTGCTCATTCATGCCTTTTTTGGTTTCAGCTTTAATTTCTTCTTGAATCTTTTTGAAAAGATCTGGATCCTTATCCATAATCTCCATCACCATGTCGATTTGCTCATCGGGCACGCCTTTGGACTTCAACATTTTTTTAACTAAGAAAGTTTTGATTGACATATAGCTACTGTAACAAAGAAAATCTCGTATCGCAATTACCTTGACTTTTAGATATAATCGTGATAAAATACTTACAAACAAACCAAACTCAGTTATGAAAAAAATCATCTTCTTTGCAATTTTAAACTATCTTTGTCTTCCATTATTTGCTTCCGGGCAAGTCACAGACTCAAGCTACAAAAAAACTGGGACCGGTGACATCAGTATGTATGCCAATATAATCCATGGTGAGGTACGACCGATCTTCTGGGGGACATATCAGTTCCCCAACAAGGTTTTTGTAGATGTTCGTTACAACTTTGACTGGGTAGCATCTACAGGTACTTTTATCGGCTATACATTTTCCATTGGAAAACAGTGGGTAACGCCGGAAGTTGGAATGCTATTTGGAGAGTACAATTCTTTTTCGCCTGAGATAATCGCCGGTGGCGACGTTGGAAGAATAAATTGGTTTTTATTTAATCAATATAGTTTAGCCATCGATGAAGACCCGAATTTCTTTTATCAATATGGGCAATGCTTATTGAAAATTGATAAAGAAATTAAAGTCGGTTTTGCCGTACAGAATTATATTGAAGGCAAATCTTCTCTCGAAGAAGTGAAGAAAGATGTTTACACAGATATAGGGTTTGTAGTTTTACTATCAGTGAGTAAATACTATTTCAAACCATGGTACACGTTTGATCCGTGGCATGATTACTCCCAGAAAGCTATTATTGGTGTAGGGCGAACGTTTTGAGCGACACTCTGGGCTACACACATTTCCCGTCGAATTTTATTCGGCGGGGTTTTTATTTTTATTTTTTATTTTCTTCGCACTATATAATTTATATATACGGCCGTGTATATAAATTATAGGAGGATAATATCTTGTTTATATGAAAAGAGAGCTCGTGTAGTTACCTCTATAATGAACACTAGTTTTTGTTATACTAGATTTACTATGTCCAAAGCCGAAGCATTACAACAAATCCACCAGAAATGGTTCCTGGCCTGCGATTGTGAATTAAAAAAGACTGCTACTCAGCCAGTACCAGGCAACGGCAATCCAGATGCAGATATTGTTTTTATCGGTGAAGCTCCAGGCAAAAGTGAAGACAAGGAAGGCATCCCTTTCATAGGCGGAGCAGGCAAATTCCTAGCTGAAATGCTCGAGAGCATTGGTATGAAGCGAGAAGATGTTTATATTACAAACATCGTGAAGTATCGTCCACCGAACAACCGCGACCCAGAGCAAAGTGAGAAAGAAGCTTGCGCGCCCTGGCTCTACGAAGAGCTCAATTTTATCGAACCAAAGCTCATCATTTTTCTCGGCCGTCATTCAATGAATGACTTTTTCCCAGAATTAAAAATCTCGGATGTCCATGGCAAACTTATCCACAAAAAATTCAAACATATCAACACCGAATACTTCCTCCCTCTCTACCATCCCGCTGCCGCATTGTACAACGGCGGCATGCGCGACACACTCCTTGAAGATTTCAAAAAAATTCCTATTATTTTAAAGAAAATCAATACTGGGTAAAAATAAAAAGAGCACATATTAATTGTGCTCTTGTAATTAAAACATTCAAACAGCTAATTACTAAGATGCTTGCTTGAATTTTTATTCCTTTTTTCAAATCGTTCTGCCTGATCTTTTACATTTTTAAGTTGCCGCTTAAGATAATTACCAAGATAGTCATACACCTCCATCAATTGGTCGCTCGACATATCAGTGTCATCATAAGCTTTCGTTGCGGCTTTTACTGTATTTGCAATCTTCTGTCCCTGCGAACGAAATTGTGTACTTAAAACCTTTTTAAAGTGAGCTGCATTCTTTTTGCCGCCAGTTTTTTTACCACTAATTTCGCTTCGCAATTTAGCTTCATCAACACCGTGCTTATTAGCCGCTTCAGTAATTGTCAAATCATGATCAAATACGTCATGTTTTGCATTATTCATTTTATCTCGGTAAATACCGTGCCTGGCTTCATCAATAAATTTTTTGGCGTGTGGTTCAGGGGCATATTTAGAGACCAGTTCAAGTATTTTTGCTTTTGACATTCCTTGCCCAAGCATTTCTCTTACCGAAACAATAATATCCTCTTTGGTTGGTGGCTTTGGTGCGTTGGGATCAATATTTGCAAGAAATGCACGCTCTACCTGCTCAGCCTTGCTCTTTACAGGGAAAATCACAGCCCTGATTTTGGTTTCATTCATCATTTCTGCACCAGCAATTCGGTGACGACCGTCTGTAACGGTAAAATCTTCTGCAATTTCAATTCGAGCCACTGATTCAGGGTTTTCTTCGAACTTCATTGCCCAGTACATTACACGGTCTTCATCAAGTTCTTTTCTGACATAAATATCTACCGTTAGGTCAGCAATATTTACATCAATTTCCTTTGTTAAGGTATTTTTTTCTTTCGTAGCCATGTCTTATTTGTTTTTTTAAAGAACAAGAACATACTACTACATATATATATTGATTGTCAAGTATTAAAAAAACTAATTTGTTTTATTTCTATACTTCCATCCATCAAAAAACATTGAGAAAAGCTTATACACTGAGACGGTGCCAGCAAAGTACATAAAATCAATCACGTGACGGATGATATATGGGATCAATCCATAGAGTCGCAACTTACCCATAACAAAGACTCCCCATCCAACACCAACAGGTATCGAAAAAGCTATTGGCTTTGGTTTGTAAACCTTTGCTGACTTCCCCTTCATAAATCGCGCAATAGTACTGCCGACATAGTCACCATCATACATAGCAGTCTGAGCGAGGCCGCTAAACGGGGTCGCTGCTGCATCACCTATGATGTAGACATTGTCGTATCCTTTTGCTCGTAGGTACTCATCAACTTCTATTCGCTTCTTGGGACTCCATACTAAACCTTGCGCTTCTTGTAAAATTTTACTCACCTGTGTACCAGCAGTCCAAATTACGGTCTTTGCTTTCATCGACATATCTTTCAGATAAACTTCCTCGATCTCATTTTTCATAAGCTGGCGGTTTAAGAAAATATTCACTCCAAGTTTCCTAAGTCTTGCAAGAATTTTTGCAGATGCCTGTGGTGGCAATGTTGGCACCA
>CAZLWF010000014.1:0-8361 GCA_964563615.1 uncultured Candidatus Saccharibacteria bacterium
CGGTTGGAACTACAAAAATACCTTTCAGCTGAGGCACGAAATGCTGCTTTTGCCTTACTCATTCTACGTTGGGGTGCCTATCGGGATTTGAACCCGAACTGAGAGTTCCACAAACTCTAGTGCTAACCATTACACTATAGGCACCATATTACTTGTTTGTAATTCTTAGTTTTCCTCATTACTCAAAAACTACAAACTAGTCCCTGTTATAGCAAAATTTGCCTGAAAAATCTAGCTTTTTGAAATTACTACGAAGTTCTTAGCTATACGTTGGTGCTTGCTCACCTTTGTCTTCTATATGATTGACCAAGCGCGCAAAAGCATACAGTACTGACGAGATGCGGTTTAGATACCGCAATGTTTCAGCATCGACAAGATTACTTTCTTCTTGATATGCGACGACGAGCCGTTCGAGGCGCCTTGCTATCGTGCGGGCAACATCAAATCTCGCACCTTGCTCTGTTGCCCCTGGAATAAAGAAAGTTTTGATCGGCGGCAAAACATTTTCAATACCTGTCGTGAGTTCTTCTAGGTGAACTACTTTTTCGGCTTGGATCTTCATTGCTGCGCCAGCAATCTCGGCTTGGATGATAAACATATCTTGTTGCAAATCTAAAACGACATCAGAGAGTAATTTCCCATTTGGCAATACGTACTTTTTTTCATTAACTGAAGCTCTGGCAAGACCAAGAAACGAATTGAGCTCATCGAGCGTCCCCAAGACTTCAAAGACGAGTGCACTTTTTGACACTCGAACTCCCTTTTCTGTATTGAAAAGTTTGCTCGTGCCCTGGTCGCCTTTGCCTGTGTAGAGCATATTATTTTTTCGCTACGTAGATATAGTCGTAGAGTTGGCTCCCGATAATAGCAATCACGAGAAGCGTTACATAGAAGACGAGAATCGTCGAAAAAGAAAATGAAATATTACGTAGCGCTCCCAACACAAAAGTAAAGTACCACGTGGTGATCGATATGGCACCAAGCGCATACGAGAGATGACGAAGCTTATGGAGCTCACCAGGCTTGTGTGGATGCGGTTCACCAAAGGTAATATGCACAAGCTTCGGTGCAATGATGATATTAAGGAGAAATCCGTTGACGATGAGCACTATGACCGCTATCATTTTTACCAAGAATTTCGGAGACTCGCCGAGTATATCGGCTTGTGGCAAGTACAAACCAACACCACTTGCAACCAATATCCCTAATGCACACCAGATGACATGCGAAAGTGTATTCATAATATCTGATTCTTCTTCAGATATTCGAAAATCTCTCAAAAATTTGAAAAAGAATATATCCGTAATCGTTGCTGCTCCTACACCGATAGCCATGCCGAACAAATGAAATATCGTCACTATTTTTTTATGCTCTAGTAGAAACGGTGTGATATTGATCGGTATACTTGTCACCGTTAGCAAAAAAATAACTGTGCAGAGAAATGCCGAGAAGAGACACCACGTGCACCACTGCTTCAAGACGAAAGCTTGAATAGATACTAAATACAGCGAGAATAAGAATGAAAAGAAAGAAATAACAAGCACAACAAATGAAAACCACCCAGGTGAGCCATTTTTATAGGCCAATAAGAAAAGATGTGATACAGCGATAAGTGCATAGTACGCAAGCCCAAATAATTCTACCGGTACACCTAGAAATTTTGAGTAATTACTATGAACCACACTTTCGCAACTCGAACGAAGCGGACAAACCAGGGGCTGTTTAGCTTTCTTTTTAGTATGGATATAGAACGCTAAAATAAATCCGCAAAAGCCTGCCAATATTAAGAAAAGTTGAGTTAGTGTCTCTGGTATCATACACGATGCATAATATCATCAATCTTGGCAGCTACGATAAAATCATTTTCAGTGAGTTCGTCGATTGAATGCGTTGAGAGTGTCAGTGTGACCTTATTATATTCAATCATAATATCCGGGTGATGCCCTTCGCCTTCGGCAATATCGGCAACCGTATCGACGAAATTAACCGCACCAATGAAGTCCTTAAACTCAAACATTCGGTATATGCTTTTGCTATCTTTAGCGAGAGTCCAGTGGTGTACCTCATCGAGAAAATCCTGCAAATCCGCTTTGGGAATACCCTTGGTTTTTTTATCCTCGCAAGGCTTACATTTTTTTCGAGCAAGCTCCATATTAATAATTACCTGCTTCTACATTTGCAATACTCACCTGAAGCGCAATCGCTTGCACATTGCGGGTAAAAAATATACCAAAAAGAATAAGTGCTATTCCTACGATAAGTAGTGTCCCACTACTAGCTTTTGATTGAAATGATTTCATACACTAAATAGTACCATATGAATTCTTATTTGTAATTCGCCGAGTAGTACCTGTAAATGTGCTGCTTAGTATATATAAAACTTCCGCTAGTACGGAAGTTTTATAGTTAATGATCTAACTTTACTGTTTTTCTTATGGTCTCTTCGAAATTGTTTTAAAAGCTCCTTTGCTTCCTTTTTTATTCGTTTACGTTTTTTCTTTGAAAATTTTATTTTATCTATAATTGGCTCATAAACGAGCGCAGAAATAATATTCAGTAATCCCTTTCTGGAATCTATTTTTTGTTCATATGAGTAAGTTTCAAATTATTATACTACTAAATATAAAAATCAGAGGTAGGTCGTATAGACTCCCTCTGATTTAGTAATAGTATTCAACACAAATTACATGCGACTTACCTTTTGGTTTGTACAATCCAGAACCCAGGCATGGCCTTTTTCTGTTTCCTCATATGCAACGCGTACTCCCCAGTTATTCCTTTTGGCGAAGTAAGAAGGCAAATCCCTCGAATACTCAAGATGGGTAACGGCAACTACGATATCGTCAGTTTCCTTGGACTTGATGATGTTGTAGGCTGCTTCTTCATCTTCGCTGTGCCGGTTATCTGACCACAAGATATCATGGGTCTCAAAGGGTACACCGAGAACAGTACTAAGTACTTCCGCGCTTTGCGAGGCACGTGGGGCTGCTGACGAAACAATTGAGATAGAATTTCCGGGACCGAGCAAATGCTTGATTCTGTTTGCGAGTTCAAGCATCTGCTGTTTTCCATAATCATTCAGATCCTCGCCTGAATAATCGCCATGTCTTGCAATGATTAAGATTTTCATTAGGACGCTCCTCCGTAGGGTGGCTTTTAGTTTAAGGAGATATTATACCAAAAAATAGATTTTGCAAAGGCTGACTATATTATTGTGCCCCTTAGGATAAGGAATAAGAACTACATTCGAAAAAAGCTAGTAGTACCAATGCCTAAGGTTGCCAAAAATGGCAAATCTGCGAGTACCATACAAAGAATAGATAAGATTCTCTACTGGGGGAAGATTCATAGAGACATTATTGCACTTGGCACTCTTATTAAAGATGCTGAGGAAGGAAAGAAGCCAGTTGCTACATCTGACAAATTCTCCCTTCTTAATAGGCTCGATGAAGCCGCCTAAAATACTTATATGCTTATACCAAACAAATTACGTGAATACAGATTGAAGAAAGGGTTGAGACTACTTGATGTGGCACGTGCCTTGGGATTTTCAAGTGTTGATCGGATTTCAAAGTGGGAAAGAGGGTTGACGTATCCGCATGTGAAGAATATTTTTAAGCTTTGTAAAATCTATGAGGTGAGTGTAGAGGAAATGTATTTTATATAGTTAGAAAGATGATTTGACATATACTTATATATATTCTATTATAAAAAAAATCATAAACCTCAAAATCAAATAATGAAACAACTGGAAAATCCCAACGAGAAGGTCAAACTATTAAGCAATTTACTTGCTGACATCAGTCCAACGGCTCTGTATTTAAACCAAATAAGTCCTGAAGCTGCAGAAGATTCAATCAATTCCAACCGAACCGGACAGTGTGCCGGCGTCGTTCAATGGAAACTTCACCGTTTAGGTGTCCATTACATACCTACAGGATTAAAGGATCCGAAGATCCGCTACACAATAGTGGCGAACAATAAGATTAATTGCCTGCTTGAAAATCCTGAAGAAGAGACCACGTTTCCTTTTACGAGTGAGGAAAAGAAGATATGGGGCGGCGGAATAAGAAGTCCGTACGCTGATGATCTTTTGTATGCTACATCAGGATTTTATCCGAAAATTGATGAAGGATGCAGTATTCTGAAATGTGTTACCTTATCGGATTTGATGGTTGAAGTTTCAAATAATACACGGAAGATCGAATTGATCCAAACACTATCACACCGATTTAAAAACAGGTATGCACTTCCTATCGCCTGCGGATCAAAGTTGGTGAAAAATATGAGCTTTGATGAAGCGTACAGCTGGGGAATAGAAAATATTCGATAAAATCAAATTCACTTAAATACTAAACCAATTTAGCGCAAAACAATGAAGCCACAGTTTCCTCTTTAGGGCTGTGGCTTTCCTATTTAAATTAGCTAGCCTAATTTAAAATACTTATGAACATAAAAACAAAGGAGTGAAAAAATTTGCTAGCATCTGATATGCCGAGTTTATGACTACAGGGAGTGTCAATACCGTTACTAATAATCCCAGAGACCACACTAATAATTCATAGCGTTGAAAAAAAGTTGTTACATTGAATTCAAACTTAGAACTAGAGGTTTTCCACTTGTCACCATCATAATAGGTAAATACCACAATTACATAATGAACTCCTGGTCTACAATCTTTTTTTATTTTATAATTTAACTCAACTGGAGCGCCTATTTGTTTAGTTTCTGTAAAGATTGAATTATCGTTTGGCTTTCTTATATCAAAAAACATTGTATTTTCTGTCCAATGTGGTTGATTTATAAGGCCTTTAAGTATGATAGTAGCACCTACTTCGTCCATTTTTATCTTTTCACCTCCAAAAAAAACTTTACCATCCTCTTGAAGAATATTACATTTCATAAATGATTCTTCTGGATTAAAAAATGGAGAGGATGGATAGATTACAACCTTAGGAGTACTTATTTCTCCATAACCAGAAAAATAAATTTCTATCAGTAAATCTTCTCCTGGATCAACATGTGATTTAGATAGACGATGGACAACAGAATAATTTCCGGTTTTATCACCGTTCCTAGTCATTCTTGGTTTTTGTCCTATCGATACATTTAAAACGTTCATTAAATAATTATACCAAAAGCAATTTAAGATGGTCCAATGTTTAATATGCCAAGACGGAAAAATCAGATAGGTTTTTATTATATAAAGGGATTTTGAACTGGTTCTAATATTTGTTATTTATACCAAATGTGCGCGGGAGAAGATTTGAACTTCCATTCCCTTGCGGGAGCTACCACCTCAAGGTAGTGCGTCTACCAATTTCGCCACCCGCGCATTTTATTGTTTTCGCGCAACTCTTGCGCATGGACGTTACTATACAGAAAAGACTCTTTCTTTTCAACTAAAACAAAACATCTCGATGTATTCGAGATGTTTTATGCTACTGCTTCGTCTTTTGTCTCTTCGTCAGTAATGTAGGTTTTGGCTGTCTTCATTTTGCGGCGAATATCACGGACCGCTTTCTCGCGGATATAGTAGAGCTTACTGCGTCGCGCTCGAGTCTTCTTGACGACTTCAATCTTGTCGATCATTGGAGAATAGAGTGGGAAAATACGTTCAACACCCACGCCACTTGCAACTTTGCGCACCGTAAAGGTTGCACCAGCTTCATTGCCATGTTTTCTTGCTAGCACCATACCTTCAAATGCCTGAAGACGAAACTTGCCCTTATCGAGAATTTTTGACCAAACTTTGACCGTATCTCCAGATGAAAAAGCAAGCTTGGTTCGCTCGTCGACTGATACAGGAGTTTGATTTGCTTTGACCTTCATAATGGGATTACCTTACCATACTTACCTTTTTCCTGCAAGAACTATACTTTAGAAGCATACTTCTCGAACAACTCAGCCAAGGGCGCCTGGACAGATAGTTGCTCACCATCCGGTTTGGTAAAGGTGAGTACGTACGCATGGAGCGCCAGACGATCAAAACCAAGCATGTAGGGCTTCTTGGAAGCATAGAGGCTATCTCCAACGATCGGATGGTTTCTATACGCCAGATGCACACGGATTTGGTGGGTGCGACCTGTCTTCGGATGCACTTCGAGGTAACTAAAGGCTGTATCTGCTTCTTCAAAGTAGTGAAGGACGTAGAATTGTGTAACCGCATCCCGGGTTTCTCCTCGAATACCTCTCCCTGCATGCCACTTACGAAAGTCACTAGCACTTCTGCCGATCGGAGCTGTAATCGTACCACTTGAATCTTTCATGGTACCCCACACTATCGCATGGTAGGTTTTCTTGATTTTGTGTTCTTGAAATTGTTTTTTAATGAAAAAAAATGTTGGCTGATCTTTTGCAATCAAAAGTACACCGGAAGTTTCTTTGTCGAGTCGATGGACGATGCCTGGCCGTGGCACCTTAATCACTTCACCCTTTAGTGTCATTTCGACTGGTTCGCCAATAGTTTCTAATTCTGGATACACTTCCAAAATATATTCAGACAGGGTTTTTTCCTTTGACCTACCATCACCGTGTACCATGAGCCCCGAAGGCTTATTAATAACGAAGAGGTGTTCATCTTCGTAGAGTATGCTTTTTTTGAGATTGAATTTCATATTACTTGGTCTTAGTTAATGTAATCCTTGGAGATACTTGCCTGCTATAGGTTATTGTATTTGCAAGCCTAGGAATAATGACTTTTTTGTCTTTATCAAACGAAACAGTTTGCCTCGCAGTGGCATCAAAAAGCATACTTGTAAATTCTTTTTTCTCTGTATCTAAATTCTCTGACCCTGCGTGATAACCAACAAGACTTTCACAAAAATCCTCTTGCGAATCAACCTTAGCATATTCAGTGATACACCTCTCAAGCGTTTTTGAATCACGCTCATCCCATCCAAACCGTTTATGCCATAGACTCATAATGTCATTACTACGACCTAATCTATTATTCTTTAAAATTATGTGGCCGAATTCGTGTACAATAGTTCCTTTTAGTGACGATACTTCTTTGATTCGGTATGGCTCTATAGATACAGCTCTTGGATAAAGCACTACAGCATTCATTTCTGATTCATTTTTACCGAAAAAAGATTCCTGTGATTGAGAGTTAATTTCGGTAATATTTGAGACTAAAATATATTTTGGAAATGTAAAGCTAACCTCTTTTTTTAATTTTGTAAAAATTTCAAAAGCATTTTTTACTTCGATAATTTCATCTTTAGTTAATTCATTGTCAAAATTATAAAATATGGTTTCACTATTACCAGAGTTAATAGTAAACTGCTCTTTTGGCTGACCTTGCTTCTGCCAAAAATCTTGAAGCCACCAATGTTCTCTCATTACTTTTTCTTTTAACTTTTTTTGTATTACTTCTTCAGAATCATCGGAAATAATGGGAAGTTCAATTACAGCCTCAGCGGGCGTAAAGACTTCTCTAAAGGAGAGTGAATCGAATGTTTGAAATTTTTCTTGTTGAAATTGTGGCTCTTTATCCATAGATTTAAAAGGGGGCGCGATGAGTCGGTCACAGATAATTTTCTGTTGAAAATTTCTTCGTGTCTCCGCCGACACGATCTTCTGACCGCCCGCCTCGCTTCGGCTTTCGAGTCCTAAGAAGTTCTCCCAGAACTTCTTAGGACTCCTTCACTTCGTTCAGTGCGCGATGAGGGACTCGAACCCCCGACCTTCCCAGTGTAAATGGGTTGCTCTACCAACTGAGCTAATCGCGCATATCTTTGTCTTAGACTTTTCTAAAAAACTATATTACTGAAGAGTACTAGAAAGGGCTAAAAATCGCAACCGATTGTATATAACTTGAAGGGTTAGAATTAAGTGTTATAATCCGTTGATGCCGTATAAGAATCGAGAAGACTTATATAAAGCACAGAAAAAGCATAGAGTAAAAATAAGGAAGCAAGTACTGACTTATCTCTTATCAAAAGAATGTGCCGATTGTGGCGAAAAAGACCCTATTGTACTTGAATTTGATCATGTGGATCCACAAAATAAATTTAAGCAAATATCTACAATGCTGTCAGGACATTATGCATGGAAATCAGTGTTAGCAGAAATTCAGAAGTGTGAAATTAGGTGCGCAAATTGCCATAGACGAAAATCTTATTTGCAATTTAAACATTTTGGCAGAACAAAGCCCTTGTAGTTTAATGGATAAAACTGCGGACTTCTAAGCCGTCGATCGAGGTTCGATTCCTCGCAGGGGCACAAATTATTTCGCTGGATCAGGCAGTATAACAGGAGAAGTTTCGATCGCTTTGGTTTTTTCTGCACGTTTGGCAAAAAAAGACAGGACTTGTTCTAGCTCGTTACGCTTAATAATGTCTGTTGGTGCTGTTTCTT
>CAZLWF010000015.1:0-6602 GCA_964563615.1 uncultured Candidatus Saccharibacteria bacterium
CCCGTGGGTAAATACGATCTGAATTGTTTTTAAGATAATGCCTATGTCGAGGAAGAAATTTCTATTTTTGACGTAGTATAAATCGTACTCAAATTTTTCTTGTGAATCCATGACGCTTCTCGCATAGCGAAACTTGATTTGTGCCCAGCCTGTAAATCCCGGCTTGATCGTATGGCGTAGAAAATAGTAAGGTATTTCTTTGTCTAATTTCTCCACAAACTCCGGTCGTTCTGGACGTGGGCCGACTAGCGCTATGTCGCCCTTGAGCACATTCCACATTTGTGGGATCTCATCGATATGGGTGATGCGTAAAATTTTCCCAACTGGCGTGATGCGGCTATCATTATGTGTTGCCCATTGTGCACCGTTTTTTTCAGCATTAGTATGCATTGATTGCAGTTTGATGATGTTGAATCGCTTGCCGTGTCGTCCTATGCGCTCTTGTTTATAGAAAATACTACGTTTATCTTCGAGTCTGATTGCAATTGCAGCAAGAAGTAGTAATGGAGAAGTAATAATGAGAATACTAAGTGCCAGGATTATTTCTATTCCACGTACTAGAAATTCATAGAGATCAGTGTCGCGGTTTTCAACAATGCGGAGCGCAAGGGTATCGTTCATGAGTACGACAGGGATGCGATGTAATATGTTTTGGAATGCTTGCCTTAGATCGAGTACGTGTGACTGATTGGCAATTAGATGTGCAAGCTCCGAGCTTTCGATTTGTTTTCCATAGACGACAATATCTATCGTACGACCTGTTGCAATAAGTTCGGCTACAGACTCATAGGTTCCTTCGTAGGCATATCCCAAATGCGGGTGACGCTTGATTTCTTCTATGAGAGTATTGGCGAGCGGTGCGTTACCAATAAAAGCGATATGTTTTTTGAAATTATTTGCAAAAATAGAAAAGTAAATATTTCGCCATACAAATAATAGTACGCCATACGAGAGTGCCAAGAGCAGCAGATTAGTTTTTGGTGTGACAGGAAAATGAACAAAGTAAAAAAGTAAAAACCCACTCACGAGACTAATGCTTATAGCCAGCAGTAGATTGCGAATGCTTTCAAATGATGGCTTGATGAATTCAAAATCATACAAGTTGCAGATGTAGAGAATAATTTGCCAAAGTATGTAGAGTGCTATGAGAGCCTGAATGTGAGCTTGGATAATAGGGCTGCTGACATGAATGCCAAAACGCATAAAAAGCATGGCAAAACCAGCTAAAACAAACATGATTGTATCTCCCAAAAAAAGTATTATTTTTCTCATATGAGTAAGTATCTTTAGTATACCGTGAAGTTCGGTTTTGTGTTCACAGTAAAAACACTATATACTGGTCCCATGAATATGCAACCAAATGGCTTGCGGGTAAAAAGTATGGCCTTTTTTAAACGTCTCTATGCACGGAAGCGGTTATTTTGGAGCATTGTGGTGGTTATAGTAGTTGCTCTGGTAGTACTCCTATCTGGTGGTCAAAAAACGACACTTGCGACAGAAATAGTTACACCGAGAGACTTGCAGCGCACTGTACTTACAAGTGGTACTGTGACGAGTACGACAGATCTCACATTGAGTTTCCAAAAGCAAGGTATTATTTCAGAAATCAAAACAAATGTGGGCGATATGGTCAAAGCTGGACAAGTGCTGGCAATACTTGAAGCTGGACAAGAAGCTGCGGCAGTCACTGAGGCTGAAGGAAGACTCTTGGAAGCAAAAGCCAACTATGCCAAAGTGGTTTCGATTAATCAAGATAAAGATATTAAATTAGCAGAAGCAGTATTACAGACTGCGATTAATGATCTTGAGAATACAAAGGTTGCACAAGATGTGCTCGTTGCAAATGCCAAGCGTACTCTCTATAGCTCTGATCTTGAAGCAGTGCCAGCAACAGGATCGACAACTGACACAGCGCCAACAATTACAGGTTCATACATGAGCGATGAAGTCGGTAGCTATACAGTCACTGTCTATAGTTCAAGTTCAGCTTCTGGTGGTGCGTTTTCAATCAGTGGTCTTGAGAATAATTATAGTGCAGCTATAAGTACAGGAAGTTCGGTGCCACTTGGTACTCGAGGATTATTCATACAATTTCCAACTGATTTTAAAACAGGCGCGGTATGGATTATCGAAGTGCCTAATACCAGAAGCGTCTCCTATGCAACCAACTACAATGCATATCAATTAGCACTTTCAACGCATGATCAGGTTATAAGTAGTAAAGAAGGTGCAGTCAATGAAAAGCAGGCAGCACTCGATCTTAAAAAAGCTCAAGCAAGTGCAAGTGATATACAAGTTGCAAATGCCCAAGTCGTCGTTGCTGTTGGTGCATTAGAACGAGCACAAGCAGATCTAGCTGACGCAGAAATAATTGCACCGGCAGATGGAACCATTACAAAAATTGACGCAAAACTTGGTGCACCCGTGCAGCCATTTGAAAACATGATAACGCTTGAGGACGTGGCGAATCTGTATGTCGATGCCAATATTAATGAAGCAAATATTTTGGACATTGCACCTGGCGAAGCGGTTGAGCTTGCTTTTGCATCAAACGGCGAGACGAAACTTCTAGGCACTGTTGCTGACGTAGATATTGCCCCGACACTTATTTCGGGTGTTGTTAACTACAAGGTTGTTATTGAGCTTATTGAGCCAGGTGAAAACATTCGTCCAGGCCTCACTGCTGACATGACAATTATTACATCAAAAAAAGTTGCTGTACTTGCTATCCCTATGCGTGCGCTAATCGAAAGAGACGGTGCGTATTATGTACTCATAGCAACAGATGAAAAAGGCAAAAAAACTACGGAGCAATTGGTGACGATTGGGGAACACTTTGATGGTGCATTGGTAGAGATTGTTACAGGACTTGAAAGTGGAGATCAGATCATTACTAATCCGCCGCTTATATAATTGGATATGTTTACCTATCATTTTTTTAAAATGGTCCTCGGACTTATTGGTATGATTCTCTTGGGCATTGGATGCTTATTTATTATCAATGCCTATGAAAAATCTAAGAATAATACGAGTAATACGGAGCAGATTTTTGATCAGGCAATTTCACCTCGCTAAATAGGAAAATTGACAAAAGAAGAATTTTTGCTAGAGTAGCACTAGCGCTGTAGACAGTTGGTGGCGAAAGCTTTAATCGGACAGATCATATTTGTCCAGCCGACCGAGGAGCATACTTATAGTATAAGTTTGCACTATGGCCCATGTGGTCGATTTTTATTTTTAGCTATACAACACATTATTTATGGCTATTTCAAAACAAAAGAAAGAAGTATTATTGGATGGTTTGACGAAAGCTTTGCAGGGCACTGGGTCTATTGTATTTGTAAAATTCAATAAACTTACCGTGTTTGATGCAAATGCTATGCGTCGTACACTCCAAAAAAGCGACATTGGATATAAAGTTGCTAAGAAAACGCTTCTCAAGCGTGCGCTTGAAACCAATGGCTATACTGGTACATTGCCAAACCTCGAAGGAGAAATTGCAGTTGCCTATGGTAGCGATATGTTGGCACCAGCTCGTGAAGTATACGAATTTCAAAAAACTCACAAAGAAGTTGTTTCGATCGAAGGTGGAGTATTTGAAAACGTCTTCAAGAGTAAGGAAGAAATGATGGCTATCGCAACTATTCCGGGTGTTGATACGCTCCGTGGTATGTTCGTCAATATTATCAACTCGCCTATCCAACGCTTGGTGATCGCACTCGATCAGATAAGTAAGGCAAAGGCTTAACAAAAATTATTATGGAAGAAACAAAAGTAGAAATTCCAGCAAAGTTCAAAGACATCGTTGCGAGCATCGAAGCTATGTCAGTCCTTGATCTTAATGAATTAGTGAAAGTATTCGAAGCAAAGTTCGGTGTCTCAGCAGCAGCTGTAGCAGGCCCAGCAGCAGGTGCCGGAGCAGGTGCAGCAGAAGAAGAGAAAGATTCATACACAGTTGTACTTACTGCAGCTGGTGAAGCAAAGATTGGTGTTATGAAAGTTGTCAAAGAAGCTCTTGGTCTCGGACTCAAAGAAGCTAAGGATATGGTAGACAATGTTCCTGCAACACTTAAAGATGGTATGAAGAAAGCAGAAGCAGAAGATCTCAAGAAAAAGATCGAAGAAGCAGGCGGGAAAATTGAACTTAAATAGTTCAATTTTCGGCCGGAAGTGCGAAGGCACTGAGGCGGGGTCGCGCAAAATTCCAGCAGGAATTTATGTGTGACAGGTTGAACTTAAATAAAGTTTATAAAATACTTTTCTGAGCAAACAAAAAAATCCCCATCTGGGGATTTTTTTGTTTGCTCGACAAACTAGTAGGTAGGTGGTACAGTACTGCAAATTCTAAAACAACTACACATGAAAAAACAAATTCAATATGCCCTGATTTCAGTCCACAACAAAGAAGGACTAGAGCCAATTGTGCGTCGATTGCATGCATTAGGTATACATATAATTTCTACCGGCGGAACTGCTGAGTACATTTGGAGACTCGGAATTAAAGTTACAAAAGTTGAAGAGCTTACTAATTTCCCTGAAATATTAGGCGGAAGAGTAAAAACTTTACACCCGTTCGTTTTCGCTGGCATACTTGGTCGTCGAGGCAATGAAAGCGACAGAGAGCAGATGGCAGAACATAGGATCATCGGAATTGATCTGGTGATAGTTGATTTATATCCATTTGAAGAAGAAGTTGCAAAAGGAAGTACTCATGAAAAAATTATTGAGAAGATTGATATTGGTGGCGTTTCTCTTATCCGTGCAGCAGCAAAAAATTACAACGATGTTCTTGTCATCTCTGGAAGGGACCATTATCCAAAACTTATTGAGATATTAGACAAAGGTAATGAAGTTGAAGAGCATGTGCGTCTTCTGTATGCCGGAATTGCGTTTAACATCACTTCGATTTACGATGCTGTTATTTTTAAATATTTTTCTCAGCAATTTTTTATTCCAGCTGTAGAAAAATACATGTAGTTTTGAACTGGAATTTTAATGCTCTCTCATTTGAGGGCATTTTTTGTTGCTTGATATATCGAATATCTTGGCGTATACTTTTGCCTATCTATGGAAACTCTAGGCAAACTCTTCAATAGCCAAACTCGCGTAAAAGTCATGCGGCTTTTTCTATTAAATAGTGAGACATGTTATGACACAAAAGATGTTGCACAGCGGAGCAAAAGCACGCCACCGGCTGCTCGCCGCGAACTTGCTGTCTTAGCAGCTGCAGATTTTATTAAGAAAAAAACATTTATTAAAGAAATCCATCTGAGTTCTGGTAAACATAAAAAGAAAAAGGTTTCGGGCTGGCAACTCAATGCAACATTGCCGTATCTCGAAGCGCTAAGGAATTTGCTCGTTGATTCAAACACAATGGATCGCAATGAAATCATGCGCCGATTCAAAGGTGTCGGTAAAATTAAACTATTTGTTATTGCAGGTATCTTTACTAAAGATAGCGACAGTAGACTCGATGTCATGATCGTGGGTGATAACCTCAAGCGTAACCTCATCGAACGATCGTTGCATACCCTCGAGTCAGAGCTCGGGAGGGAACTCTCGTATGCATTATTTGATACGCCAGAATTTGTCTATCGTCTCAATATGTATGACAAGCTGATTGCAGATGTGCTTGATTTTCCCCATGAGACACTCGTTAATAGTTTAAACGTAATCGCCCAAAGTCCCAAAAAACCAGAGGTGGGTTATCCACATCATTCTCCAGTAGAATTGGTATAATAAAGGAAGTACTTTTGAAAGGTCGAAACTTTTTAAGTAGTTATTTTATTAATAATTTTGCTGTTTTCAGCAAGTGTTCTGCTTTGTTTTAAACACATAAGCAGATAGATATTTATGTTAATACAAACATGGGGCGAGGTATTTGGCGCGTCTCTCCAGAATCTCTGGTGGGGTTTCATTAATTTCGTTCCAAACCTAATCGTTGCGATTATTATTTTTATCCTCGGCTGGATTGTCGGTGCTGTCATCGGACATGCTATCGAACAAGTAATTGCAGCTATCAAGATTGACTCTCTTTTCAAAAGCGCTGGTGCTGATGAAGTATTGGCTCGCGCTGGTATTAGACTCAATGTTGGTGCATTTTTGGGTGGCTTGGTTAAATGGTTCATCGTCGTTGTCTTCTTGATGACGTCACTTGAAATCATTGGTCTTACGCAAGTTAACAGCTTCCTTCGCGAAGTAGTTCTTAACTACTTGCCGAACGTCATTATTGCAGCATTTGTTCTTATTGTTGCAACAGTGATCGCTGATGCTATGCGTAAAATTGTTGAAGGCTCTGCTCGCGCAGCGAACATCCATTCAGCACGACTTTTGGGTAGTATTGTAAAATACGCAATTTGGACATTTGCATTCATCATTGCATTGTCACAGCTTGGTATTGCTGCACAATTCATGCAGATACTCTTCACTGGTTTGATCGCTATGCTTGCGATCGCAGGTGGACTCGCATTTGGCTTGGGTGGCAAAGATGCTGCTGCAAAGACAATCGAGAAGCTCCGTGCAGAAACATCGTCAATGCACTAATTTCGATTTTTCAAATACCAAAACTCTCCGAAAGGGGAGTTTTGTGTTTTATTGACAAA
>CAZLWF010000016.1:0-5834 GCA_964563615.1 uncultured Candidatus Saccharibacteria bacterium
CAAACACACTATTTATACATACCCTCAAACTCTTTTTTGAATTCAAAGAACGTGTCATTAAGTATAGACGCTCTGATTTTTTTAACAAGGTTTACTATGAAATATAAATTGTGAATCGACCCAAGAGTTGGCCCCAACATTTCTTTGGCGCGAAACAGATGCGCAACGTAGCTTCTTGAGAAATTTTTGCACGCATAACATTCGCAGTCATTTTGTATAGGCAGTTGGTCTTCTCTATATTGGGAGTTTAGTATATTCATGCGACCTGTCGGCGTGTAAAAAGTTCCATTTCGTCCAAGCCTTGTTGGAGCAACGCAATCAAAAGTATCACAACCATTTTCAACACCGAGAAATATGTCTAGTGGTTCACCTATACCAAGTAAGTGCCTAGGTTTATTCTCGGGTAAAATCTCATTGACTATTTTTACAGAAGTAGTCATATCCTCCTTTACAAATGACCCGCCTATTCCAAATCCGTCAAATTTTTTGCCGTCTACTTCCAACTTCGCCATGTACTCCGAACTTTCTTTGCGTAGTTCGTCAAAACGCCCGCCCTGTACTATTCCAAAAAGAGCTCGGTCTTCCCCACTCTCATCCAAAAGTTTTTTATGCTGCTCAAGCGAGCGCTTCGCCCATCGGTGTGTGCGTTCCATTGATTCCTTTTGATATTCAAATGGAGCGATAGGTGATGTACATTCGTCAAACGCAAAAATTATATCAGCGCCAATATTGTGCTGAATCTGTATTGAACGCTCTGGAGTAAAACGATGCTCACTTCCATCCAAAAAAGATTTAAAAGTTACTCCGTCTTCATCAATCTTAGCAAGTGTTCCATTGAAATCCTTTTCATCTGTATACTCAGCAATCTCCTCACCTGTCGCGATTTTACCAACACTTTTTCCCATAGCTGCCCCAAGAGAAAAAACTTGAAATCCGCCAGAGTCTGTAAAAGTCGGTTTATCCCAGTGCATCATTTTGTTTAGACAACCGGATTTTTTAACATTTTCATCTCCTGGCTCGAGATATAAATGATAAGTATTTGAAAGCACTGCTTCAGCCCCCAAAGACTCGACCTGCTCAGGAGTTAGGGACTTTACCGAACCTTTTGTACCCACCACGATAAATGCCGGCGTATTTATAATGCCGTGCTTTGTGGTGATTTTTCCAGCCCTTCCGAGTGTCCCGTTTAGCTTTTTTTCTACCTCAAATTCAAGTTTCTTAGCTGATCCTGATTTCATTAAGTATTTATACAGTATTTGTGAAGTATTATCAAAGCTAGACGTACTTATTGGACGTGTTAATTTATCGATGTCTAGCAAGTCCAAGTTTATACAGCTGGGTGATCTCCTGAGCACCCAGTAACCTATTATAAATACGTAATTCATCCATTTTACCAGGGAAAACTCTGTTAGCGGCTGATAGATTACCGACATATAGACCTGCGACTTCTGGGTCTGGAGTACCAGTAGAGCCAGATGCAACTGATGTGTTGTTGACGTAAATTGTTGCGTTTCCAGAAGACTGCCTGACGACACATACGTGAGACCACACATTTGAAGCTATTGTGGATCCACTTAATGTTGTGGTAATAGAGTTAGAAGAGACAATTATAACGTTCGAACTATTTAACCTCGCCATAAATGAACTTGATGGTGTGTAGACAATATAACCACTTCCACTTGAAAGCCTCTCAGGATTTACCCAAACGCAAAAGGTTTTATCTCCTGGACCAAGTAAATCTCCGGCAGTATACATGTAATCGCTACTGATTCTTCCAAAATTTAATGACTGACCCAAAGCACCAAGAGCAGGGCTGGTAGTTGTACTCATGCTAGTTAATGTTCCTGTGTTACCATTACCACTCTTATCGATGATCGTATTTGTGTTCCAGTTAATGTCCTTACCATCCATCGTCCAGTAAGCAGTTAGACCCTGCGAAAGAGGAGCTGTAGCAGGTTTTACCGTAGGGGTACTTGAGATTTTTGCCAGACCCTGTTTATACAGCTGGGTGATCTCCTGAGCACCCAGTAACCTATTATAAATACGTAATTCATCCATTTTACCAGGGAAAACTCTGTTAGCGGCTGATAGATTACCGACATATAGACCTGCGACTTCTGGGTCTGGAGTACCAGTAGAGCCAGATGCAACTGATGTGTTGTTGACGTAAATTGTTGCGTTTCCAGAAGACTGCCTGACGACACATACGTGAGACCACACATTTGAAGCTATTGTGGATCCACTTAATGTTGTGGTAATAGAGTTAGAAGAGACAATTATAACGTTCGAACTATTTAACCTCGCCATAAATGAACTTGATGGTGTGTAGACAATATAACCACTTCCACTTGAAAGCCTCTCAGGATTTACCCAAACGCAAAAGGTTTTATCTCCTGGACCAAGTAAATCTCCGGCAGTATACATGTAATCGCTACTGATTCTTCCAAAATTTAATGACTGACCCAAAGCACCAAGAGCAGGGCTGGTAGTTGTACTCATGCTAGTTAATGTTCCTGTGTTACCATTACCACTCTTATCGATGATCGTATTTGTGTTCCAGTTAATGTCCTTACCATCCATCGTCCAGTAAGCAGTTAAGCCCTGCATCAACTTGTCAGATGTTGGTCGAGCAGCGCTATTGGACGATATCTTGACCTTCCCTTGATTGTACAACTGCTTCACATCTTGAGCTGAAAGTGCGCGAGTGTATGTGCGAACCTCATCTATTGATCCATTAAAATAGAATGCCGGCGCTGCTCTAAGTACGTTGCCGATCGATGTTCTATTAAGTGTCAAAATTTCCTTCGTATAGTTGAAATTCTGACTATCCAATGCACCATCTATGTACAATGCAGCTGTTCCATTATTATCGACCCATACTATGTGATGCCAAGTACCATCAAAGGCAACTCCGGTTGATAGCACGTGATTAAGTCTTGCGTCACCAACATCATTTCTGATAAACATGTCTACTTTACCGGACGCTAAGTTGGTTCCTATATCAAAAACTGGAGTACCATTGCTACTTGAACCCTCTGTGAAGACTCTTTTATCGTCCTGATTTGCAGGTCCTTTTACCCAGAGTGATACGGAATTTGCAGTATAATTATGGATTGGTAAACCTGACGTTTCCGTGACATTCACATAATCATCGACACCATCGAAATACAGTGCTTGCCCAACTTTCCCTAATGTGGGGCTCGTGGTCGTACTCATACTCGTGATATTGCCGGTGTTGCCGTTGCCACTTCTATCGTTTATCTTGTTTGTAGCCCAGTTGGTATCACGACCATCCATTGTCCAATAGCCTACTAAGCCAGTGTTGATGTCGGCGGAAGCTGTAAGAGGCAGGAGAAAGAAGAGCGATGAAAATATAAAAAGAAATGTGGTTAGCACTCGCGCATCAGACACCATCTTTCGTGTCTGGTGCGCGAGTTTTTCTGGTACTGTATTATTTTTTATAAAATCCTTATTCATATTATTTGTTTTTCGATTGACCAAGCTTGTAAAGTTGAGATATTTCTTGAGCGGACAATCTTCTATTATAAATCCTAACCTCATCAATAGAGCCAGTAAAAATCCCACCACCCAATCCCCTATTGCCCACAGTAAGATTGCTACCTCCATTTGTATTTGGGCCAGCCACTGTAGTATTGAACGGTACGCCATCAACGTAGCCTACTACCCCACCATTTGAATAATTACCAGTACCATCAAATAATCCGACAACATGATGCCAATATCCATGAAGGTTACTCACGGATGCAGAAAAACCATACAATGCTGATGATGACGATGAAGCAGTTTCAGCCGCGACTTGACTAGTACTCAAAACTCGAATTTCATTTTGAATACTAGCATCTCCCACGTGGGCGATGATTTCATTAGCAGCACCGTTGTTATCATTTTTAATCCAGGCAGAAATAGTCATCGGCTGACTCATATTTATACCAGTCTGTGTGTTTGAATAAGCAAACCCTCCGCCAAAGCCAGTGAGGTGAATTGCTTGTCCTATCTTACCTTGTGAGGGTGATGTAGTCGTACTCAGGCCGAATAAAACCAGCGAATTACCATTTCCTGATTTATCAGCGACTAAATTTGTCGCCCAATTTGTGTCTTTCCCATCCATCGTCCAATAACCAACCAATCCCTGTGAAAGCGCATCTGTCGTCGGGCGGACCGCCGACTGCGCCACCTTGGACTGTCCTTGTTTATAAAGTTGGTTAATTTCTTGCGCAGATAGTGCTCGATTATAAATGCGTGTATCGTCAATTTTGCAATTGCAGTTTCTTGATGTGGTAGTGTCGCTACCCAAATTAAATGCAAGTGCTGTCGCTAGCGACCCGGACACGTAGCTAGTTCCAACAGAAACGGAGTCCTTATACAAAGTGGTAATGCTGTTGCTGTTAGTGACGGTAAGCATGTGCCAAACGCCGTCATTAATGGGTGACGAGCCGAAAGGTACTAGTATTCTATCTGCTGCAATTGACGTAGAGGAAGCTGCGTCAAAGTATATTTTATTATCACTTACCTGAACAATGCCATATCCTGCTGATCCAGAAGCATTCGGAGTGCCCTTGGACAAAAGATAATTATAATTACTACCACGAGTTAAATATCCTTTTGATGAAGTCCAGATATTTATAGAGAAGTCTCCGGACAAATCTAGCGATCCATTTACAGGATCACCCATATCAACTCTGGCGGGTGTTGAATTTATATTCAAAGCTTGACCAATTTTTCCAGCAATTGGAGTAGTTGTAGTACTAGCCCCAACTATGGTACCAATATTCGCCTGAGATGATCTGTCATTTAAGATATTTGTCCCCCAATTGATATCCTTGCCGTCCATCGTCCAATAACCAACCAATCCTTGCGATAGCGCATCGGTAGTTGGTCGGACAGCAGATTGGGCAATTTTGGACTGCCCCTGTTTGTAGAGTTGAGCAACATCTTGGGCAGACAGAACACGATTGAAAATCCTCAATTCATCGACTGACCCCTTCATCCAATCATTTGTATAGTCATCACCTATGCGCCAGTTTACTGCAGGTTTTATCGTAGCAGAAAGTGTGTCTAAACTCGTAGTCAATGAAAGACTGGTTGCATTTTTGTAAATCTTCACGCCACTTGCACTTGAGCTTCCATCATAAGTAACAACAACATGTGTCCACACGTTTGGTAGAAAGCTACTTGTAGGAGTTTTAACCACGATTGCGTTCGCACCACTATTACCCAAAGCAAATGCGAGACCGTCGGCATTGCACAATGATACGTTTTTACAGCGATAAAAAAATGTACCGCGCGTGCCAGCTAGAGAAGACCTGCCTATTATTGACTGAGCGTGGGTATCATCAAATTTTACCCATGCAGATATTGAAAATGGATCAGTACGCTCAAAATCCAGACCTGCATATGGAATTGATATGTAATCATCGACACCATCAAACTTAAGTGACTGCCCAGTATGTCCTTGAGATGGGCTTGTAGTCGTACTCATATTCGTTATTGCACCATTATTTCCATTGCCGCTCTTGTCAGTGAGTGTATTTGTCGACCAGTTGATATCCTTGCCGTCCATAGTCCAATACCCCACCAGACCCGAGTTGATATCAGCTGAAACGGAGAACGGGAGGAAAAAACCTAGCAATATAAATAAGGCGAGCAATGAAGGTGCCCGAGTCTTCGTATTCAAGATTAGTTTATTAAACTTCATACATTATCTTATGGCACGATTGAGCCTGAGGTTAAAGCTGGGTCAACTACCGCCGAGACTGTTGGTGGAGCTACTGGAGCAGTACTTGTCGCTGTCGGGTCGACTACTGGTGTGGTGG
>CAZLWF010000017.1:0-5719 GCA_964563615.1 uncultured Candidatus Saccharibacteria bacterium
TTCTAAATAGCCCCAGTCGTTACAAAGGGATAGCCTTTGTCCCAGAAAAAGCACGCTGGTCGATGATTGTAAATGAGCCTTCGTTAAAGCTTAACTCCGTACTGGATGATGCTATTCAAGCACTTGAAGATAGTGGTGATGCACTAAAAGGATGTGTTCGTTTAGGATTATTTACTGCTATTAACCTCGAAGCTAACGTAATAAAGAAAATTGTTGACGAGGTGAATAAAATCTCCCACAAGACTTTCGGTGAAGAGAAAGATTTAATTGGTCGTGTGTATGAATATTTCCTCAAATCTTTTGCAGTAAATGCTACCAAAGAAGAAGGCGAATTTTATACACCACATGATATAGTTGAGTTGATAGCTGGTTTTGTTGAGCCATTTGATGGTACGCTGTATGATCCTTGTTGTGGTTCTGGTGGTATGTTTATTCAGTGCGCAAAGTATGTAGAGGCAAAACAAGGCGATATTAAAATGGTAAATGTATATGGACAGGAGAGAGATCCTGCTACCTATCGACTTGCCAAAATGAATTTGGCTATGCGGGGCATCTCTCATCACCTTGGTGAGAAGAATGCCGATACATTTTCAAATGACTTACATAAGGGGTTGGCCTTCGATTACATTATGGCAAATCCGCCATTTAATCTTAAGAAATGGTACGATTTAACTCTTAGTAAGGATGCTCGCTGGGCAGATTACTCTGTACCACCAGAGGGAAATGCCAACTATGCGTGGATACTGCATATACTATCAAAGTTGAAGGCTGGTAAGGGTGTAGCAGGTTTCTTACTTGCTAATGGTGCACTGGGTGATAGTGATGCAGTTGCAATTCGCCAAAAACTAATCGAGAATGACAAGGTTGAAGCGATTGTAGTATTGCCACGTGAGTTGTTCTATATTACCGATATATCGGTAACGCTTTGGATATTGAATGAGAATAAAAAAGGCGGTGCGTGGCATGGTCGTAAATTGCGTAACCGAGAAAAAGAGATTCTATTTATGGATTTGCGCCAATGGACAGAAAACCCTATCAAAGCAGAGCAGAAAAAGAAAGTAGAACTAAAAGCCGACCAGATTAAGCGAGCGGCAGAAATCTACTTCAAATGGCAAAGCGAGGGAACTGATGGAGCAAATTATGCCGAACCCGAATTATATCGTTCTGTTGGTTTGGCTGAATTAGAGGCGAATGGTTATTCGCTGGTCCCGAGCCGATATATTGAGTTTGTGGATCGCGATACTACTATTGATTATCACCAAGTATTGACCGAAACAGCCGCAACTGTTTCTGAGCTATTAAAACGCCAACAACAAAATGATGAAACATTGCGTAAGGCTCTAAAGGAACTTGGTTATGAGTGTTAAAAACGAACATAATAATATCAAGAGGCTTGGTGATTATATAGAGCTTTGTGATGAAAGGAATAGCAGTGAGGAATATACGCTTGATGATATTCGAGGGATAAGTACAGAAAAAAAATTTATAGATACGAAGGCTAATTTAGACGGCGTCTCTTTGACTGCATACAAAGTAGTTCACAAAGATGAATTTGCATATGTATCTGACACATCACGAAGAGGCGACAAAATTGCCTTGGCTTTAAATACGACTGATAAACCAGTTCTTATTTCTTCAATTTATACGACATTTCGCTCTATTGATAGAAAGCAATTATTACCAGAATATCTGTATTTATTTTTTAGTCGAGAGGAGTTTGATCGCTTCTCACGCTTCAATTCGTGGGGTAGTGCAAGAGAGACATTTGATTGGAGTGAGTTTTGTCAAATTGAAATACCACTTCCCGATATTGAAATTCAACAGGAGTTAGTGGATACCTACAACGGACTAAAGGCATTGGCAGAACAAAACGAAGCATTAATCAAGCCACTCACCGGAGCTTGTCAGGCTTATATTGTCGATTGCAAAAGGAAGTACCCAGAAGTTGAACTTGGCGAGTACATTGAAGTATATGATGTAAAAAATATCGACTCGCAATATTTACCATTTTTTGGTATAAATAAAGATAAAACCTTTATGCCAACAATTGCAGATACCAATGAGTTAGATAACTCAAAGTATAAAATTGTCAGAAAAGATATGTTTGTATTTAGTGGTATGCAAACAGGTCGTGACGTTTGTATTCGTTTGGCTCTATATACAAAAAATGACTCTATATTGGTTTCACCTGCATATACGACATTTGTAATAAAAGATAAGTCAGTAATATTGCCTGAATATCTATTTATTCAATTTAATCGATTCCAAATGGATAGATATGGTTGGTTTCTAAGTGATGGTAGCATTCGTTCAAATCTTGATTGGAGTGAGTTTTGTCGCATCCAAATACCGCTACCTCCACCTAAAGTCCAACAAGCAATAGTAAATCTATATAACTGTGCCGAAGAGGCAAAGAGAATAGCTACTGAGGCTCGTGAAAAAATGAAAACGCTCTGTCCAGCACTTGTGCAGCGAGCAATAAACGGATAACGCCAATAAAAAAGGTTTGAAAGTATGAAAGGTAAATATTACGAAAGTGACTACGAAGAGGCTCTAATCGACTTGCTTGTTCAGCAAGGTTGGGATTACATCCACGGAGGCAATATAGCCCGCAACAACCGTGAAGTGTTACTTGTTGATGATTTAACGCTGTATCTTCAGCAGCGCTATGCCGATTTACATAATAGTGACATAGAAGAAATTATCAACCGTTTGCGTCATGTCAGTGGGCAAACCCATTTTGAGTTACTTCGTAATACATATTACCTTGTGCGTGATGGTTTTCGTTATACTCGCAACCTTGATGGAGCAATATTCGATATAGAGTTTGTCGATTTTGAGGCTCAAAACGCAAACAATATTTATCGCTGTGTCAATCAGTTTGAAGTAGGCTATGGGCTAAAAGATGATATTCGCATCCCTGATGTGCTCCTTTTTGTGAATGGTATTCCGCTCTGTATCTTTGAACTTAAGAACCCTACCGACTATAATGCAACCATTGCTGATGCATATGATCAAATTCACATTCGCTACAAAAGAGATATACCCCATCTTTTACGATACTGCCCATTATCTTGCATAAGTGATGCCACAATAAACAACACCAAACTGGGAACAACCTACACGCCCTATAATCACTACTATGCTTGGAAAAAGGTAAATAATGAGGATGAGAGTGCCAAACGAGGTGCTGACCAAGTGCGAACCATAGTAGCAGGCGTCTATGAACCTTATCGCTTTATTGAGATTATTCGCGACTACGTTTACTTCCCCGATAAAACACACGATAAAGAAGAAGAGGTTGTATGTCGTTATCCTCAATTTTTTGCTACCCGAATGCTCAGAGAGAGCGTACTAACTGCGCACGCTGCTAACAACCGTAAGGGTGGTACTTATTTCGGTGCAACTGGTTGCGGTAAAACATATACCATGATGTTTTTGGCTCGTCAACTATCCTTACGTTGCACGGAGCTTGGCTCACCTACTATAGTAATGATTGTGGATAGAGATGACCTCCAAACTCAGGCTGGCAAATTATTCCTTCGTTCAGAAGAGTTTTTATCATTAGGCGCAGCAAAAATAATCGCAGATAGAGAAGAACTTAAGAGAGAACTGTCGATTAGAGAGTCTGGAGGGTTCTTTATTTGCACAATTCAAAAATTTTGCGAAGAGATCGGCGAACTTAATACTCGAAAAAACATTATATGTTTTTCTGATGAGGCGCACCGAAGTCAGGTAAGATTGAATACACAGCTAAAAGTAAAGGATCAAAAAGCAAAAAGTGCCAATGAAAAAGTGTCTCCTATTGGAGCATTCGTAACAAAGCCTTATGCAGAGCATCTGCGTAGCGCATTTCCCAATGCCACATTTGTTGGTTTTACAGGTACTCCAATCGATGAGACTATTCAAGTTTTTGGTGGGGTGGTGGATAGTTACACAATGCAACAATCTGTTGAAGATGATATCACGGTTGAACTAAAATATATCCCTCGCATAGCAAATGTTACCCTCGATAGTGAGAAAGTAAAAGAAATAGACGCCTTTTACAAACAATGTGCTGATGAGGGCGCAACAGAGGATGATGTAGCTGCCAGTAAAAAAGCAATGAGTGCAATGGAAGTGATTCTTGGGGATGACGAGCGTTTAGAGCGCCTTGCCAAAGACATTATAGTACATTACACAAATGCTTGCGATAACAAGCCAGAAATTGTACAAAAAGCAATGATAGTTTGCAGTAAACGCAAAATTGCCTATAACTTACTTCAAAAGTTCAAAGAGCAAATACCAGAATGGTTTGAAGAGAAAAAGTCACCTGATGACAGTAAATTAACTACTGAAGAATTAAAAAAACTCTCTCCAATGCCAACAATAGCAATGGTTGCTACTCGTAACCCTAATGACCCAGTGGAGATGTTTAACTATCTTGGCGACAAACCACGTAATAAAAAGCTTGACGATGCATTCAAAATGGAGAATTCAAATTTCCGCATTGTTATAGTTGTCGATATGTGGATTACGGGCTTTGATGTTCCTTGTCTAACATTCCTCTACAATGATAAACCTCTGCAAAAACAAACGCTTATTCAAACTATTAGCCGAGTCAACCGCAAATATGAGGGCAAAGAGTTCGGATATATTATTGATTATATTGGCATTCGAGATAATATGATGGAGGCAATGCGTAAGTTTGGAGGTGAAACCTTTGGTCCAAGCGAAGATGACGTTCAACAAGCTTTAGAGACCCTAATTATTGAGCTGAAAATACTGAGTGATGTGTTTGTTGATTTTGACATAACTCCATTTACTGATTCAAAAACAACTCCGTTAGAGAGATTAGAGTGCTTGTCTTCTGCAGCCGACTACATAATTACATTGACTGAGCAGTTAAATCTCAGCAATGAAAAAGAAAAGCCAAAAACCGTTAGTGTAAAAACTTTCTTTCTGGCACATGTAAAGAGATTGAGAACTGCCTACGATGTTTGCCAGCCATCTAATGTACTTACAAATGAGCAACTTTCTTTATCACAGTGTTTTATGGCGGTGGCATCTTATATCAGAAAGACTTCTGGAGAGAAACACGATACAGAGAGTATGAATCGTGCGGTAGAACGAATGGTTGCTGAAGCCTTGAAATGTAATTCTGTGGTAAGTATACTAGAAACAGATGTAGAAGAGAGAATATTCAGTCCGGAGTTTATTGAACAGTTAGAAAACATAAAATTACCAGCCACCAAACTTGAAGTCTTGATTAAGATGCTTCGTAAATCGATCAAAGAGTACAAGGATACAAATAAAATAGCAGCTGAAAAATATGAAGAATTGCTGAATAAAACTCTTGAAGAATACCATAATAGAAGAGGGAGTTTATCATCTACAGAAGCCACATCAACACAAAATGAAGCCGTAAATTCAATTATTCAAAATGCTACTCAACAGGCATTGGATATACTCTCTAAATTAGGTGAAGACAAGGATAGTTTCAGAAAACTGGGATTGACATTCGAGGAAAAAGCTTTCTATGATATTCTTATGCATTTCCGGGATAAATATAACTTTGAATACGGTGAGGATGAAAAAATTGGTAGCTTGATTATAAACGATAAATGTAAACTGTTAGCTCAGAAAATTAAAGAGCTGATCGATGTGCAATCATCGTTTACTGACTGGCTTAACAATACCAATGTAAGGGCAGATCTGAATCAAAAAATATTTTTCTGTT
>CAZLWF010000018.1:0-5632 GCA_964563615.1 uncultured Candidatus Saccharibacteria bacterium
ATGTTATTTATAATTAAGACTATAGATTAGTTAAATACAAATACTATGAGTAAACTTGAAGATAATTTTTTCAAATTTAAAAATATTACCAGAGAAGAGTTTTTTATTGCTGAAGAAATCAAAAAACATATAAATATCAAAGATACCGACAAAATTTTAGATGTAGGGTGCGCTGATGGAAACCTTTCAAGATCTTTGACTGGAAATTCAACAAATATTACCTTTTTGGATATAAATGAGTTAGACTTTTCTCCTCAGGAAAAATTTATTCACTCCTCATTTGAGGAAGCAGACATAGATCAAAAGTACGATATTATTTTGACTTCACATGTTTGGGGACATTTTTATAGGAATAACAGTTTTGACTTCTGCTTTAAGAAAGCTCACGATTTGCTTAACGAAAATGGAAAATTAATTGTTGTACATAACTCAAATATGGATTTTACTGGGAGTTTAATAGAATTTTCAAAAACCTTGTTTAAAGAAATGGAGTTTGACGTTTTTCTTGATGAATTTTTAAAGGATGTGAACTATAACGAATATTATTTTGATGTAAATTTAAAAGCAGAAACATATAGGGAATTGGCCGAATTGATCCAAGTGTTATTAATCGTGCCAGATCCTTTATATTATGCAAAAATCTCAGAAATTATTGATTTTTCAGAAAAAAATTTAAAAAAACCAGAGTTTCCTATTAATCAAAGACTTTTACTAATGGAAAAGAAAATAGATCTGTGAACATTATAAATTTTATAGTAGTATCATAGCTTTCAGATCCGTGATACTCGCAGTAATAGAATCCCTCAAGTTTGTAAGTTCTAAAACCCAATACGATCCATAATTTTATGGAAGACAGGTTCGTCCATGGGGATTTCAGGTAAATGCCTGCGGAGGATGTCTTCTACTTCAGGTGGTGCTACATCAATCAAAGGAATAGTGATAACCGGCATCATCATGCGATCAGTGTGAATGAGAAGGACATTGTGATAAGGGTCTTTGGTGACGTAAAAAGAAGTGATGTTGTTATACGGAAAGAAATATTTATCAATCAGTATGCCACCTTCGGTAATTTGGTAATTTTGTAGCTGTGGCTTACGTACGCCATACATAGCGAGTGTCGCTCCTGCGATAAGAATAAATATCCCAAAGAGAACATCATGAAAAAGAAATGCTGCAACTGCGCCCGCAATCGTAATAATACCGAGCGCCCAGAACCAGTCCGTCGACTTTTCTCGAAATTCATATTCGTACGCTTGCCATGCAAGAAGTGTTTGATGAGCATCCATACGTATATCGTAGCATACGTGAAATAAAAAATCCCTGCGCATTTGCATGAACAGGGATTGGCACTATGGGGTTTTCAGTTTAATGATCTTCAACCAATGGAACAATCTAATGAACGGGTATGTTGGGTCTATTTCGTACCATTTAAAACCAAAATTTGCCCATCCTGGTCGCTCATGGTGATTGTTGTGATAACTTTCACCCCACATCAAGAAATCGAATGGGAAAAGGTTGGTTGATGTATCATAACGTTTGAATCTTCTCTTTTTACGCCAATCAACAACATGGGCGAACCAATTGATAATCGCTCCATGAAAAGGGGCCATTAGAAAATGAATAGGTAATAGTAGAAACCACCACCATGAAGCTCCTAAATAGAAATGTGCAAAAAGATACACAAGAACATAGAATGTTCCCCAGGCAATCCTCGATATCCAACTATTGCCGATATTTTTTTCAAACCATGGCCAATCTGGCACATTTACCTTGTACTTTTCTGGTACCGGGTATGTATTTCTATCTATGCCTGTGTATATTTTTTTTGTTCTCCATAGCATTGCAAAAATATTTTTGTCGTACTTGGGGGAGTGGGGATCAAGCTCTGTATCAGCAAAATCGTGATGCAACCTGTGCATAATTGAATATGCGCGAATCATAATGTAGCTTGAGCCTGTTGAAAGCCATGAAAGGAATATAAACCATTTTTCTGTGCGTTTCGACATAGTGAACATTCTGTGCGCTCCGTATCGATGGTAAAAAAAGGTTTGAAAGAAAAGGCTTCCATACCAATGGCAAGCGAAAAAAATGAGAATGAGAAGCATGTGCACCTCCTTTTATTTAAATGAACAATAACTATACAAAGTCTAGCATAGGTATAACCTAAAAGCTCTCCTTGTTAAGGAGAGCTTTTAGGTTTATTTAAAGGCTTCGAGAACAGCTTTTTTTGCTTCAGCTATGGCTTTTTTGAAAGTTGCATCAGCGATAGCAACATTTTTTGCTCGGTCAGCAGAGATACTTTCCATATTTTTATTCATAGCATCATTTTTGAGATTTTGTTGAAGTGATTCTTTGGCAATTTTTAAACTATCGCGTAACTCATTTTTGATTGTTTGAGGTGCAATGCCATTGGCACAGTCGGCTTTAGCTTTACGTATTGCTGTATCAAAATCATTTTTTAGATTATTGACCAATGTATCACTGGGAGTAGTAGCATCAGAAAGAAGTTTGGTCACACTTGCGCGATGCATTGCTACTGCCTCTCTAATACTCGTGCGGTGGGTATTTACCGCAGAGCGGATCGTTGTTTCAAATGTTGCTACAGCAGTACGCTCTTCCTCTGTCACCGCTTTTGCTGCGAGTTTTGCAAATACTTCGTCACGTTTCTTATCTGTAACACTGTTATCGTTGCTTCGTTTCTGATCTATGTCAGCCCACTTTGCTTGGAGTGTCCTGAGTTGACCTTTCTCCTTTGTTACAAATTGAGCTTGTCGTTCGTCAAATGTTGTTTTAATTTTAGCCGTTGTTGCATTAATGTTCGTACAAAACGTTGCTTCATTCACCGCAGAAACATTATGAGCAAAAGCAAATTGCCCGACACTTAGTGCCAATACGAGCAATGCTGTAGCGAATTGTTTAGAGTTCATCGTCATAATAGGTTGCAGTAAAATCACTGCTGTAGTCAGTTTCAATGGCAACTTTGTTTGCTGTGTCTTCTTCATTGAATAAACTAGTATCTATATCGCTACTTGCGACAATAGTATTAATAGCTGCAATGTCCCCCTTGATGTTCTTTGATGAAGAAAGGCCCATCAACGATGTGTTGGAAATAAAAATCATAAGAGCAATAAATGCACCAGGGATAGCGAACATGCCAATAAATGACCACGACATAGACCGTTTTGGAGCAGGTGTTTTTGCTGTCGTTGTATGCACTTGTACTGGGGTAGGTAGTGCAGCGAATACGTTACTGAATGCAGTTTTTGCGTCGAGGTTATCTCGCTCTTGCTGCAGAGCTTCAATAAAAAGTATTGTGTCGCGCAACTCTTGCTGTTCTTCATGGGTGAGTGTGTTTAAAAATTCCCGAGCTGAAGTACCTGCATCGTGGGCATGAGTAAAGTTTTCAATATGTTGTAGGTTGGTGTCTTTCATAAAAATGTTTACATGCTTCCGCGCAAATACAATAATTTTTGTCGGAGAAGTTTTAGTGCACGAGATTGAAGTTGGCGAACTGCGTCTTCGTTTTTGCCGAGCGTCGTAGCGATTTCTTTGTTGGAGAGCTCGTTCACAAATTTCAATACAATAACTTCTTGTTGTTCGGCAGTAAGAGATTTCAAGGTCTCTTTTACTTTATCGGTCGTAAATATAATGTCAAGTGACTCTGCGACGTCTTCGCGGGTGTCAGGAACATCTTCCATGTCGTCCTCGCTTACTGTCTGGCGTACCTTCTGTTTACGATAATGGTCGATGAGTATGTTCCTCGCGACGGTATAAAAATAGGCGATTGGCTCCTTCATGCCTGCTTCAACATTCGGGAGTGCCTGGAAAACTTTCACAAAAACACCCTGTGCTAGATCTTCTGCCTCACTCTTATCTTTCGTCCTAAAAAATAGGTAACGATATATAGGTGTGTAATACAGCTTATAGAGTAAGCCATATGACTCTTCGTCGCCTGCTTTTGCCCTACGCAAAAGCTCCTGTGGGTCACCTCCAGATTCGGTATTATCGAGCCACTTCGTCATATATTACGTATCATATAGGTTTTTGTGATAAGAGCAATAAAATTAGCTACTACAAAGCAATTTAGGAGAAATTTACTAATTTGTATGGGGTTTTGAACCATACCACAAGCCTTCAAAAAGGGCGGTCAGGGTCTCCTTATGCTCTTTAGATACGACTAGTATGGCGTAGCAATTCTCATAGGATGACACATAGAGTGTCTTATCGTCAAAGAGAAATATTGTTGTTTTGAATTTGCTTTTCATAACTGCTGGTAAAATGCGAATTTTTGAAAAACTAGAATAGTATTGCTTAAAATTTTTTTGGGCAATCTCCGTTTCCCAAAGATTTCTGGTTGTTATGTTTCGTTTGCGTCGCTCCTCGATATATTTTCGCAAGAAATCTTCTCCAACGCCCCAAAAGAAATTTTTCTCCGGCGCGATGACATCGACATGGTGATCTTTGGTATACATGATATCCATAACGATATGCTTGACCGCATCAATGCCTTCAAAAAATGATACACCTGGCTTCTCAATGGTTGTAGTAGGAGATGAAGTTAGATTTGGAATCAGCTCACCGATCTGTTCTGTGAGTTCAACTGCTTCATCTTCTTGCTCGCGCGCAATTGCAACGAGCCTTTCAAAGGGGGAGAGCGTAAAGGTAAAGTCGCTTTCTTTACCAGATTTGGAAACGAGACCTCGCTTCTCGAGCGAGTTAAGTGCATAGTAAATCGTTGGACGCTTGAGCTTCGTTGTTTTCATAAGATCACGGGCGCTTTTGGCACCTGCAACCATCCGTAAATAAACAGTGATTTCTGAAGGAGTCAGCCCTAGCTTTTGGAGGTGTTGTTCTGGTTTAGTCATATTTGTCTAATCATTATTATACTCTCTTGAACGAAATCTATCTAGGAGTATGCTAAAAGAAAATTCCTTCACAATACAATCAGATTATATGGGACTGTTCAAATTTTTTACCAGCTGCTCTCATGATAAGGAGCCACAAACGATTATTAAATACGTCACAGAAGAAGTTACACAAAATCCAAATCCTAGAAAATTTGTTATTAGGAAAACAAAAAGGGTTGGCAAGTTTTTACTTGCTGAAATTTCCTATCCCGACTGTACGAATTATGAAGGTCGGAAAATACTCATCTATGAAAATATCAATGAAACGCAATTGCGCAAATTAAAATTTCTGGATCCACATTTTTGTGATGGCAAGCATATCTCACCATTGGCCCGTTTTGAACCAACGGATAGGGGATGGCAATATGCAAGTATATTTGCTGAGCATGCGAGTGATGTGATGTATGAACTTTGGCAGCAAGTAAAAGATGTATTCGAAAAAGAACTCAACCAATCATATAAAGAGAAGATGCGTTTCTATCATACACTGTCGCATATTGAGGATATGTTTAAGGAGTATGAGTGGATCAAGGACAAAATAGTTTGTAAAATTACCTTTATCTTAGGGATTTGGTTACATGACAGTGTGTATGATCCAACCAAAAGAAATAATGAAGAGCTAAGTGCGATACAAGGAGCTTTGATTCTTAAAAAATATGGATTAAGTAGTCTGATCCCCAAAGTCACTGAGCATATTCTTGCAACGAGACATCAAGAGGAGCCTA
>CAZLWF010000019.1:0-5022 GCA_964563615.1 uncultured Candidatus Saccharibacteria bacterium
TCATTCAAAATTGCCTCTCGCATCGAGTCAACGAGGTGCACAATAAAGTATAGGTTATGAATCGAAGCGAGTGTCCCAGCAAGCATTTCCTTGCCATGAAAAAGATGTGCCACGTACGCTCGTGTGTAGTTTTGACACGTATAACAACCACAACCTTCTTCGATTGGCGTATAATCTGTACGATATTTTGTATTCGTAATACTAATCTTGCCATACTTGGTATAAATCGTGCCATTCCTACCAAGGCGAGTCGGTAACACACAGTCGAAAAGATCAACACCATTTTCGACACCCATAAAGAGATCTTCTGGTTCACCAATGCCGAGCAAGTGACGAGGTTTGTCTTCGTACAGTACTTCATTTACCCATTTAACGGCAGTTTCCATATCTTCCTTGGCGAAAGAGCCACCAATACCAAAACCATCAAATGACTTACCATCAACTTCCATGGTACTAATAATTTCTGCTGATTTTTTCCGCAAACTTTCTTCCCTACCACCTTGGACAATACCAAAAAGTGCTTGGGGGTGTGGGTTCAAACTTAGTACAGACGAATGGTCTGGCCCCACGACGTGGGGAGACCCGAGGACCTGAGTATGGACTAAGTTTGAACCCTTAAAAATTTTTCCTTCTTCTAATTTCTTATGTTCTTCCAAGCTTCGCTTCGCCCAGGCATGGGTCCGATCAAGAGCTTCTTCTTGGTATTGCATATTCTCCGTTGGTGATGTGCATTCATCAAATGCAAATATAATATCAGCACCCAAGTTATGTTGGATTTGGATAGATTTTTCAGGGGTAATGTAATGCAAGCTACCATCGAGGTGCGACTTGAACGACACACCGTCTTGCCCGATATTAGCAAGCCTCGGTGCATCAGAGTCATCAAATCGTTCCGGGATCATGAGTGATGGATCAGTAATTTTTACAACTTTAGAAATATCTTTACCATATGCCGCACCGAGCGAGAAAACTTGAAAGCCACCAGAGTCCGTCATGGTCGGACCTTGCCAATGCATGAATTTCCCAAGACCGCCTGCATCTCGTACGATCTCATCACCTGGCTGCAAATAAAGATGGTACGTATTAGCGAGTACTACTTGCGCACCAGCTAATGCAACTTGCTCTGGATTAAGTGATTTGACGGTTGCTTTGGTACCAACGGTGACAAAGGCAGGAGTTTTGATACTGCCATGTGGTGTTTCGAGAATTCCTACTCTACCGAGCGTTCCTTTTAATTTTTGTTCAATCGTGAATTTAAATGCCATTAGTGCTTTGCTCTACTTCTACTAAATTTAAATGTTGTATATTGACTGGACTCGTCAAAAGCACTTTCTGAAATGGATCACGCAAATCAGAAATGATACTGCCAACTATCGCGACTGGCTCAATCGCAAACCCTGGCATATAGACGACATCATTTTCCATAATTGCAATATCGCGCTGGAGGGTTAATTCAAAATTTCCTCCACCACGACCAACGAGATCACCGGCAACATTACTACCAACAAGGACGATAGATGTTATTTGCCCTGCGGCCGAAAACAAGGTAACCCTCGATGTTTGTGAGAAAACGTCTTGTATTCGACCGATAGGTATGTTGCCATACGCAAATACGAGCGCACCCTTTGTTATGCCATGTTTATTACCAACATCGATCACTAGTGTGTCATAAGGCGTACGATTTGGTTTTGCTAAAATCGCGCCGACTATGAGGTTTTGCTCTTCACTTTTTCTGCCAAGTATTTCCTGTAATTGCTTATTCTGCGCAGTTAGTGCCTGCATACCAAACAAGTGCGCATTGGCTTCATCATTTTTTTCACGCAATAAAACAATCTCATCATGTAGTCCTTTTTTTGTCTTGAATGCATTAGTACTATTTGAAAAGCTATTTTCGATACCTGTTTGCATCTGCCAAAACGGTTTAGCAATCTTCATGAATATTCCTCCGAACACATGGCCGAGCGATGTTGTGATAATAACAAAAAGAAAAAAAATGCCCGCGCAAAGACTGGCAATAATAATTTGTTTTTCTTTTCTCCTTTTATCGAGGCGGTAATTCATCTTTTTCAATATTAACCAGTACTTCTTTATAAAATTCTAAATTATCCAAAACGATTCCTGCTCCGATCGCAACCGCTGAAAGCGGATCTTCTGCAACATAGACAGGAATCTTGAGCATATTTTGCAAGAGCGTATCAAGACCTTGGATAAGTGCTCCACCGCCAACAATGACAATGCCGCGATTCATAATATCTGAGAGCACTTCCGGCGGTGTTGTTTCGAGGACTTCTTTGACTCCATCAATAAGAATACGAATCGAAGAACCGATAGCTTCACGTACATCACCATCAGTGACGAGCACTTCTCGTGGCAATCCTGTCACGAGATCTCGTCCGCGAACTTCTATCTCAGTATGGGTACCTGAAGTAACATTACCAATTGCCATTTTGACATTTTCCGCAGTCTTCTCTCCGATCAAAAGCTTAAACTCATCTTTCAAGTACGTAATGATGTCATTATTCAATTTATCTCCAGCGATTTTCAAATTCTTACTTCTGACGATACCACCGAGGGAAATAACCGCAATGTCAGTCGTCCCGCCACCAATATCAATAATCATTGAACCAATCGGCTCCTTGATCGGCAGTCGTATACCTATTGCTGCTGCCATAGGTTCTTCGATAATATGTACTTCACGAGCGCCAGCAGATTTCGCCGCATCATAGACAGCACGGATTTCAACATTGGTAACTCCCGACGGCACACCGATCACAACGCGTGGACGAAGAAACTTTTTGGAAATTTTTTCTGCCTTGCCAATAAGATAGGCGAGCATTTCTTCAGTGACTTCAAAATCTGATATAACTCCTTCGACGAGTGGTCGGATAGCTCTGATATGTCCAGGTGTTCGACCAATCATATCTTTAGCTTCGGTGCCGACAGCAACAATACGATCAGTCTTGGTATTAAGTGCAACTACAGATGGCTCATTAATAACGATGCCGTGACCTTTCAAATACACCAAGGTATTCGCTGTACCCAAGTCGATACCGATATCGTTAGAAAAAGTTTTGTAAAATTTATCGAACATGGGAAAAGCTCTAAACTTTGGATTTTAGTTTGCTAAGTAATTCTTCTGCCTTCATCATCTCGCCTTTTTCTTCATTGCGTTTTTTCACTTCGATAACACCTTCCTTCATATTGCGTTCAGAAATCACCAGCCGATATGGCATACCGAGAAGGTCTGCATCAGCAAATTTCTCGCCGTTGTTAATACCATCTCGATCATCAAAAAGTACTTCAATGTTTTCTTTGTTGAGCATTTCATATACTCTCTCAGCTTCTTCTTTTACTTCATTTTTTTCTCCGAGTGCGAGCAAGTGCACCTGAAATGGTGCGACACTTTGAGGCCACATAAGTCCATTGTCATCAGAAAATATTTCTGCAAGTACTCCCATCGTTCGACTGACTCCAATACCATAACAGCCTGAGATAATAGACTTCTTTTTGCCATCTTCGTCGGTAAAATATACCCCCAGCGCATCAGTGTATTTACTTTCAAGAGGAAAAATATTGCCGACTTCAATTGCCCTTTTTTCTACTAGTTTTGACTTATCGAGCCCTAGTTTTATCAAATTTTCATCCGTATATATTTCTTTGTTGACTGCAATATTCTTTTCTTCATCAAGATAGATAGTGTCCTCACCGATTCCGGATACAGTTTGAAATTCATCACTAAACTTTTTTGTGAAAATACCTCCGTCTGCATATGTACGATAGGTGATGTGTCCAATACCCAGACGCTTATAGACTCGATGATATGCCTGTGCAACTTCTTCGTATATTTTCACGTGCTCTTCCTCTGTGCGAGCAAAAGAATACATATCTTTCATAATAAATTCCCTGCCTCGCAAAATACCACTCTTTGCGCGAAGTTCGTTTCGAAATTTGTTTTGAATCTGATACACCGATATAGGAAGATCACGATAGGAAGATACATAATTGCTCAAGGCATCAACGATAGGTTCTTCGTGTGTTAGTCCTACACCAAGCTCCTCTCCACTTTTTAGTTTTGTCTTAAACCAATTATCAACCTTGGCGTCATCCCAGCGATCTGTTTTTTCCCAAATATCGCGTGGTTGCAACGTAGTCATATACACCTCCTGCCCGCCAACAGCATTCATTTCTTCACGAATTATTCCTTTAATTTTTTCGATCACTCTTACGCCGAGTGGCAAAAACGCATACACACCAGCCATTTCTTTATGAATAAAACCGCCCCGAATGAGAAGTTCTGCATTCTTAGAAATCTCGTCCGCAGGGCTTTCTTTTTGGGTTTTTGTAAATAATTGAGATTGTCTCATGGCATTGATACTACAGGAAAACCCTTGTTTTTACAAATAAAAAACCCGCCGGTAAATTGGCGAGTTATAAAAAAATAAATTCATTTTTGACTGGGACTTGCAACCCATGCGGTACGACTTGGAAATTCAGTAGAAGTTGAAATCTTTATTTCATGATCACCTGTTACTACTAACAGAACTTTAGTCAATCCTGGTATCCTATTGTTTAGTGACACAGTGTCAATGCGAACACTATCATTTCCTACTTTCAATCGCTCGATCAGAGCTTCTGGCGTAGGATTTCCTGTCATACCCGTACTTATAAACACAGGTGCCAAAGCATTGATTTTTTTGTTTATTAAATACCATTGATATACATGCGAAATTTCAGATCCATATGCATCTACCACCTGATCTTGGTGGAATTCCAGTGGGAGAATTAATATGTTATCTTTCTCCAACTCGCATTCTACTGAATAACGAATACAGCTATATTTCTTTGCGAATTCTTGTTTGCAACCAATTGTGGTAACAAAAGCAATCATGAGTATTAAAAGAGTTTTTTTCATTTTCTATTTTTTGTTTATTATATCATTTTTATGTTAAAAGTCAACTATTTCCTTTTCTGCGAAAATAAGGTATATTTGAGCCAGTTCCGTGAAGGGGCTTTTTCATTCCT
>CAZLWF010000020.1:0-3142 GCA_964563615.1 uncultured Candidatus Saccharibacteria bacterium
GTTACAGTGCCTTTTATGTCCTATGGAGGATCCCATCTGCTTGTCGAGTTTGCAGGTCTCGGTATCTTGATGGGTATGCGTGGCTATTCTCGAGGCATAAGAAAAGGAGAATCGAAAAATGAGATTTTTGGGTTTTAGTTTGGTTAATCCAACTGATTTATTTCAACGCTTCTGTATGTATTTGCAAGTAAGGGTGTTTCTGGACGCACGTATGGCAGCTCCTTTGGTAACTTAATTTTGTCATTTGGCTTATGGTATATACGGTGATACTGCAGGCACAACAGGCCCCCAGTCGCCAATATTTATAGTGCAGCGCCTAGTTTTTGAACTCCAGTCGACAAGCTCACCGTTCAGACAGTTGCCGCTCGATGGGCGTTTTTCGTACCAAACTATCTTTACTCTAGAGCAAGTGGCTGTGAAGCATTGGTATTCGATTCCTACCATTGTAGATATTAGCATGTCAGGCATTCCAGGTGGAAAGGGAGGACCAGGTACATAAAATGGCGTTTGTGGTAAATTTACAGTACCTGAAAAATAGCTCAATAGAGCGTCATTTAGTTGAGAACTTTCACTATCTGGTGATAAAACATTGCCACATATGCCACCGGCATGATGACCGAGACAGTTTGCAAGTACGTTGCCGGGATCTGGAAGGTTGCCTGTGTCTGCTCGGTACGCCAGAACAGCGTTTAAAAGCTGTTGTGCTTGAGCCTCGTAGCTTTCACCTTGCGCTTTTGTTTTTACAGAATTTAAATTGCTTAATATAGCACTACTCAACATTCCTATGATTGAAATTACCACAAGAAGTTCGATGAGTGTGAAGCCTTTGTTTCTCATTCAGACATTTTACCATATTTATAATAAAACGCTTAAACATCTGGTGTGCAGTAAGTTCGTCTTCGACTCACCGTAATTTAAGTGTTTCTATTGAAATTGGATTTCCGCGTGTATTCGGAATTTGTGGGTATTTTGTGTGAGGCCATCTGCGGTCCCAGCTCACACATTCCGTGAGTCGCTTACATGAAGAACATGTCACCAAATGTAAGTATGCACTTTCTCCCAACGCTCCCACCACCATCAATCGCAATTGCTTTATACGCACAGGGTTTAGGGTATTTAACTGCCCATGTAATGTACGAAGTATCGCAATTGGCGTCCCCACAATTGAATCTAGTTCCGCTGTAGTGGTAGTGTTTAGGGAAGAATGGGCCTTCGTTGTAGTCAACTGTTCCGTTGAGTGTTTTAGGAAGTGGTGAAAGGTATGTAGATAACGCAGATGTTAGTCCGGCGTCGGTACTTATGACAATTGCAGGGGGCTCGTCGACCGACACGCACGAGTCAACATCTAAACAATAGTCAGCGCTCAATGAGCCTGATGGCTTAGGGTAGTGTCCTGTGGCAGTATAGTACAAGTTGAATGCATTATAGTACTGATGAATTACATCACTTGTATACTGATCGTTGGCTTTTTCTCTCGCAATGTTTACTGTTGACAGCACTGTGCTACTTAGTGTTCCAATGATAGAAATAACAACAAGAAGTTCGATGAGTGTGAAGCCTTGGTGTTTGTTGATATGTTTTAATTATATACCACTGTGCAGTTGTATCCGTATGTTGATATTGGAGTCTGTATTGCTCCACCTTGGCATTGTTCTCCCGGTAGAATTACCCACTGTATGGTTGCAGTACTGCACTGAGGATCTGCAGTTATGTTGCATCTATATACCGCGTCTGTCCATGTATCTGTGCGTGCTACACCTGAATGCACCAATGACATACTCAGGGGGGATTTGTAAATTTTTGCCATAGTCGGTAGGTAAGTACTTAAACCACTAATAACCGTTGGGTCTGTATTCGTTACGCTGAAAAGAGATTTCGTAGAAACCACACAGCTTGATGTTGATAGACAGAAGTTGTTTGCTGATGATGGGATCGGGTAGTGCCCATTGTCATTGTAATACATCATCATAGCCTTAGTATATTCAGAAATAGTTCCAGCGGTGTAAGCATCCTCTGCCTTATCACGAGCTGCGTTTACAGAACTTATTACTACGCTACTCATCATTCCAATAATAGAAATAACCACGAGAAGTTCGATGAGTGTGAAGCCAGCATTCATGCCTTTGTAATTATTTTTTGTCATTTTTTGATGGGATAGTTTTTAAAATTTCTGGTGGCAAAGTTTTTAATACTTCCGGTGATATGTCCTCTCTATAAGTAGGCGGAACTTTTGGAGAAGACGAGCCGCCGAATGAAGTGAAGTAGGTTACGGTAACTGCGATAATAATGACACCAATTAGCACAACATTGGCGTGTCTTTCATCCCTCACAATACCCCTTTTGATTAAAAAACCTATAATGCCTCTCGCTTCAGGTTGGTTGAACCTGCTCAGGTTCGAGGAAAACTGATCTTCTTGAAATTGTACGTCTGACATATATACACAAGTATTATACCAATAAAAGACAATTTGACTTATAGCCTGCTGTGGAAAGAATTGATGATATTTTAATAAATGGCAATAGTGCTATCAAGCATTTTTGTAAACGCAAAGTTATTTTGGACATGTTTTTTAAGATTTTCTCCAAGTTCGGTTGCTCTACTTGTGTTCTCAAAAATCTGAGACAACGCTTGCGCAAGAGATTGTTCTCCACAGTCTTCTGATAATACACCAGTTTCTTTTCCGTCTATAATTTCAGGTATTCCACCGACTGGAGTCGATACAGAAGGCGTGCCGGCAAATCCAGCTTCGAGCAGTGTATATGGCAAACCTTCTTTTTTTGATGGAAGTAGAAAGGCGTCAAACGCAGGCAAGAGAGAAGAAGCTTTTGCTTTCAAGGTCAAGTCAACTTCGGGTGTAAAGTTGTGTTTGTCTGAACTTGTCATAAAGATCACATCAGATAAATTGCTTTTCTCGATAAAATCCTCAAGTGGCTTTTGAAGCTCGCCATTGCCTATAATCGTGTAGAAGATTTTTGTATCATGAGTTTCGTTGTAATAACTCACTGCGTTGATTGCAGAAAAATAATTTTTGTTACCCGTGAGCTCGCCAATTGTTCCAAGCCATAAATATTTTCCATAGGCGAGTGCTTTAGGTCCACCGAGGAGCATTTCTCGCGCTGTTGCTTTGGGTAAAAAGTGTGG
>CAZLWF010000020.1:3242-4978 GCA_964563615.1 uncultured Candidatus Saccharibacteria bacterium
AGTGCGCCGATGCCAGCCATTTTTGAGCTGTTTAGGTGTAGGATGTCTGGCTGTTCAATGCTCAGAATTTGCAGCAGTTTTTTAAAAGCGCCCCAGTCATTTTGAACTGCGACATCTCGAGTTAGATTATCGATGCTTATGGCGCGAATATTTTTTTCGTGGAGTTTTTGTGCAAGTATTCCATTTCCTCCAAATGCAACGACGACATTAAAGCGGTCGCTTGGCAGGGAAGTTGCGAGTTCGAATACATACTTCGAAGCCCCGCCCCAATTGGACTTAGTGATTGCATATAAAACTTTCTTTTTTTCGATTTTGTTTTCTACCATTTCTATTATATTGATTTTGTTTGTATAACTATACCCGTTTTTTAATCTCTAGACTAGCCATTGAAAAAAAACGGTAAAGCTGTATGATTACGAATACAATATGGCAATAGCCAATAAAAAGGAGTCTTTAATACTATTCTTCGGAGACATATCTATATTTATAGTCTCCGTGTGGGTGGCACTTTTCATTAGATACAGAGAAATTCCATCATTCGAATTGCTGTCTCAACACTTCATCCCCTTTATCCTTTTATTTCTCGTTTGGATAGCCGTATTCTTTATTGCTGGTTTATACGATAAACATACACAGGTTTTAAGGAGTAAGTTGACGAATACCTTATTTAACGCACAGGTGGTGAACGCCATCATTGCGATCTTCTTCTTTTATTTTTTTGTTATCTTTGGTATCAATCCTAAAACTAATCTTTTAATTTATTTAGGTTGTTCATCTTTCTTGCTTTTTGTCTGGAGACTTTACATTGCTGGTATTTTTCTTAAACAGGCTAAACAAAATGCATTGATAGTCGGCAGTGGAGAAGAAGTACATCAGATACTTGATGAGGTAAACAATAATCCTCGCTATAATTTGCATTTCACCTCATCCATAAACCTAGAGAAAATATCCGAAGTTGATTTCAAGGAAGAAATTTTAAATAGAGTTTATAGCGGTGGCATTGGTGTTATCGTTGTTGATTTTGATAATAAGTTAATCGAGCCTATACTGCCACATCTTTACAATCTAATCTTCTCTGGTGTGCGCTTTATTGACCTGCATAAGGTTTATGAAGATTTGTTTGATCGGATACCACTGTCACTTTTGAAGCATGGATGGTTTCTTGAGAATATTTCTTTGGTTCCAGAAATAACATATGACATATTTAAGAGATTGATGGATATTTCTATTGCTTTTGTGCTTGGTACTATATCTCTAATATTTTATCCATTTGTATATGTTGCGATAAAACTCGATGATGGTGGAGATATTTTTATCAATCAAGAAAGAGTGGGAAAAAACAATCGACCAATGAGGATAATCAAGTTTCGTACAATGAGGGTGTCCGATGCAGGGAAGTGGGTTGTCGCAAACGACAATCGCATTACAAAGGTTGGTAAGTTTTTGCGCAAAAGCCGAATTGACGAATTGCCACAACTTTTCAACGTATTGATAGGAGATATTTCTTTGATTGGTCCTCGACCTGAACTGCCTAAGCTTGTAGATTTATACGAAAAGGAAATACCTTATTACAACGTGCGTCATTTGGTCAAACCTGGACTTTCAGGTTGGGCACAAATTCACCACGAGAAACCACCACATTCCATTGAGGAGACCCGCGAGAAACTTTCATATGATTTGTACTACATCAAAAATCGTTCGATAATGCTTGAGGTTAAGATTGCACTTAAAACGAT
>CAZLWF010000021.1:0-3963 GCA_964563615.1 uncultured Candidatus Saccharibacteria bacterium
CTATACCTTTTGTGCCTGCCACGCCATCATCTCTCCTAATATCAAAACCAAGACAGTTTGTTTCCTCGCCTCTTTCTTCGGCATAAAACTCTATTGCCTTAATAATATGACCCTCCCCTACTGCAGGTTCTAAAAAATTAGGAAGAGTTTCCCCGTCAAATTCAGCGTGTAAAAAAGCCAATGTAGATTCATACGGGGTAGGATAAAAGTCATATTTATTTAGTTCGTTTTTTATTCTTTTAACATGAGGTGTCGCCATAGTATTTAGTGTTAAATGGTTACTGATTAGCTTTAAAAAAGGCTTTTGCAAAACCTGTATGTGTAATACTTCGTGCAATTGCACGGGGCGACATATTCGGATCACGTACATAAGTATGCGGAATCGGCTGCAAGTGTTGAAGATTTAAACGTGATTGTTTGTCTTGCAATGGATTTAACTCCACTGGTGTGCGTTTTAATTCCGTATTAAAGTTTCCCCAAAGGTCGGTAGGTTTCCGATAAGCGTCCCCAAAATCACAAGGATTAAATGTCATGGCTGGCTTTCCTAAAAACCACCTTAGTCTAGCCTTAGGATTTTCTAATGCCCAAAATACTAACCGCCTTCCTGAGTATTGGCACGACCAGATAATTTCAAGACACGCTTGGACGATCTGCATTGCGCCAATTAGGTCACGAGGAGTTTTAGCATTTGTTCGTGCCATTGAAAACATTGTGCATGGAGGGGCCGCGAGTACGCCATAAACTTTATCTTCAAATACTAAATCGGAAAGCCAAGAGTTTCGCCATTCTAAAATGTCGAAGCTAGGGAGCGTTGCAATACGCACATCGTAGCCTGCATCGGCATAGGGTTTGCTCCATGCACCAGTTCCCCCGCATAAATCTAAAATTATTTTATGTTTATTCATGGACATGGTCTGTAGTAATTAAAAAACATTCGTCTGTGCAATTTTCAGCACTTAGTTTTACGTTATGCGCCTCACGAGATGGAAACTTAAAGTCATTAGTGGCCTTCCCACATTTTTTACATTGGATGTTGGGAAGTACGCGCGTGTAGTAATAAGCGTCCTTGTATCCAGTCGTCAGCTCCTGTTCAGACTCGCAACCCTCGCATAACAGTATTGCGCTAAAATCATTATGAAGTTCAAATGTATATTTTTTGATTATCATGGATTTGTGGTGGTTAAATGCTTAAAATATGGGTGTCAATCCGTCATTATGCTTGTTGTTATCTGGCAATTGGTTTAATTTAAGTCTTTCTTTACCTATATTTACGATAGTATTGCTGAAAAAATCTTTTATATTCGCCGTATTATCAACCTTTGACATATATATAATTTCACCTGTTTTAGCGATTCTTTCGCCACTTCCTTTTTCGTACCAGTCCCAAATAACAATATCTCCTATTTTAAAATCTATTACTTGCCATTTATCTTTATTCATAGTGTATAATGTGTTTATGACTAAATCGCAATTCCTTTCGCTAATCCGCTCCGCTTCGCAACCTGTTTAACCTCCTTTCTTTTTTAAAGAATATCAAACAAGTATATCATTTAACTTAACCTTAAGTCAAGAGTAACTTTTCATAAAACTACTAAAATAAGTTTGTACGCGTTTTTCGTCACCCCAGTCTTTCATTTTTTCGCGGTACATAGCGTTCCAAAGTTTCTTCATAATCATAACATCACCCACGGCACTGTGCGCGACGGCTGAGGGGGCAACGAGGTGAAGTTCAGAACGGAGTTCTTGAAGGTTATGGCGAGGAAGATTTGTGAATATCGCTTTTGCAAGTTCTTTCGTGCAGATTGACCGATGCACTTTTAAACCTTCATTTTGGAGGACGCGCACATCAAATGCAGCGTTATGGGCCACAACAACAAGCTTATCGAGGAGTTGCTGAATGTGTAAAAAGTCTTTTGATCCGGCAAACGGCTTTTCAGTTGAAAGCATAAAGTTTGTCATGCCGTGGACAGCTACAGCCCCCTCTTCAATTGGTTTTGGAGGATTATAGTAACCTTGGCTAATCAGATTGGTTCCCCAAATATTGAAGGCGAGTGAACACAGGCGAGGGTCTTTAAATCCGGTTGTTTCGGTGTCGAGGAATAGAAAGTTCATGTATTTTTTTAGAAAAAATAATATTATATGTTTGGAGACCATATTTTCGGTCTAACCATGAATAACAACCACATTTTTCTTTTCTGAAGCCTTCAATTTTTTTTAATTGTTTTAACCAATTAGGATGTAAAACAATTGAAAAAGCTCCACATTTTTTACAAAATAATTCTTTCATGGCGATTTAGGTTTAAGATTTTTGTAATTTCAACAAACTTTCATAAAATTCATGCCATTCATCAGGGTAGTGTTTACGGATATGTTCTTTTGGATAATTCTCAGGAACATCATTAATGTCATAAACCCTCTTCCAGCCATAATCATCATAATAAGAATATGATTCGATTGGCACTAAAGCTTTTACTGCTTTAAAAGCCTCCTCCCTCGCCTTCTGTTCGATGTTTTTAAGAAGAGATTTTATGAACTCCTTTAAATTTTCTGGATCTTGCTCATAAAGCACATCGTAAAGAGGTTCTGGGTCAGATAATCCATCTCTTCCCCCTCCGCGAGTAATACAAAATTTATCAAAATATTCTTTCTCCCATTCCTCCTGCCTGAGTTCTTGGGGTAGGGTGGGTAGAACTGGTGGGTGAGCTGCACTTTTTGCATGATCTAAGGCCATCCATCTTTTTATTCTCCTAAATAAATTTGCTTCTTCTTTTTTCATAAAGGTTATTTGTTAAATATAAAGTTTTTGAGAATTTTCCAGAGAGGTTTTCGACGGAAGAGCCATTTGACGCCTTGAAGGTCCATGTAGTATCCCTGAATACGGGCAATATTGTTGCCTACAAATGTCGCTGGCGAGTATTCCGAATCAAAATCATATTTCTGGACCCAGATTTTATCCCCGACTTCGAGTTCTTCAATTGTCATTGTTGTTAAATTAATTAATCGAATCTAATAGTGTAGCCTACCCCGCCGCCGCCGCAAACTGTCCCGATAATAAAATTTCCATTTTTACGAGCTGTAAAACCTGTGGCATATAAATCTTCTTCTGCACAAGAAAAAGCTTTATAACCAGTAATATTGATGTCTGAATATCCATCGTTTTGGAGAACATAAGTTGTTTTATCTGGATTCGCACATCCCGTCATCAGAACGAGAGAAAGAAGGATAAGGAAAGGAAGTTTCATAGTGAGTTAAATAAAAGAATCAATGCCTTCAACTTCTGCCATAAGAAATCCCATAGAATGCTTACACATTTCCGCATTAGCATCTTCTAAGGAATCAAACTGCATAGCTTCTTCATCACTGGCACCATATCGTGGCCCAATTGCGGTCATCCCTTTGTAGTATGTTTTGCTAATTGTGTCTTTGATAATGAATTTCATAAAGGTTTAAATAAATGAATGAAAAACTTTAACGAGAGGTGTGCGATATTTAGTTACCGCAACGAGCCGTTACATCTTTCTGCGGAAATCTTACGATTTGCTCAGGAGACATTAATGCCCCGGGCCGGACAAAAATCATTTCTGCATCCCTCGTAGGGTGCCAACACCTCTCGTCGAAATCTTTCATTAATCCCCATTATATTTTAGTATTTCTCTTATTTCTTTTTCTAAACCATCAATACGTCCATCTTCTATAGCTTTTGCAAGTATTAAAACGGCTATTTCTAAACGAGTTAGTTCAATCATAATTTGAAGTTAATAATATTTGGTGACACCGAAGGGCCTTTCACCCTCATCTTCCAGATTTAGAAACTTTATTCCAAGTTGATCAACCAGATTTCCACAAACTATTCGCTAGGAGCCTCTAAATTGCTGGACGTTTTATTTTTTAAACTACGGTGTCATATCGCAGCCAGAAATCCTCATTGATTGGGAGGGTCCGACTGCTTGTTGTTAAAGAGCT
>CAZLWF010000022.1:0-3538 GCA_964563615.1 uncultured Candidatus Saccharibacteria bacterium
ACACCGTGCAATCCACCGGAAACTTTGTAACCAGATTCATCACCACCGAATTTGCCTCCTGCATGGAGTGTCGTCATAACCGTCTCAAGTGCAGAGACTTTTGTTTTTGAATGTACATCAACTGGAATACCTCGGCCGTTATCAGCGACGCGAATACGGTTGTTCGGCAAGAGTACCACTTCGATTCGATTTGCATGACCGGCCATAGCCTCGTCACGAGAGTTATCAAAAATTTCCCAGACTAAATGGTGTAGACCTTCTGGTCCTGTCCCACCGATATACATGCCTGGACGCTTCCTCACCGGCTCTAGTCCTTCGAGGACTGAGATCGAATCTGCTCCGTATGACCCTTTCTTTTTTGCGTCACTATCTGCCATAGGTTAATTAAAAATGTCCTTTGGTTATAAGGATATTTTGTCTATTCTTATGAGTAAAGTATACCAAATTTTTCAGGCTTCTCCAAGTGTATAAAGGGGTACACTATCACCTACTTTGGAATATGAATACGCATAATGCCATATGGTGCCATCATCACCGAAGCAGTAGAATCGTAGTTAGTTGGACCAGAGAGAACTATCTGGGAAGTTGTAGTATTTTGATCACCTTTTGCGCCATAGGTTGCTCCAAGCGAATTTGCTGACATTGCTTCAGTAGTAAAACTGGTGTCCCCGAAAGCAAAACCATTTATAAATTTGATTGACGAAAGCGGCAGTGCAACGCCTGAGCGATTGATAATAATTAAATCTTGGTCAGTGTCATTGGTAAATCCATACACTCGAACGTCAGTCGGTGTGCTGCCTTGTACCGTGTAGGCAAGCGCAAGCAAGTGATGTCTAGCATCAAAAAGTCCATGTAAAAGATGAAGTGCTTGCCATGATGCACGTTTTACAATACCCGCCGTCTCTTTGACATTGCTGACATCTTCACTTGCTTTATCAAATTTGGATATTAAATTTCTATCGCTTCCGCTCATATTCATAAACGTAGCTGCGGTGACAGGATTATTATGATAGGCATTATACGTAGCAACGCCACCTAAAATAAAATCAGCTGTATGGATGGCTTGAAACATGGTGTTTTGGTACAGCGTATTATTATCGGACGATGTATCATAATCCCCCGCCAGCTTGATATTGTACTGACTGATGGCAATCTTTTTGTCTGGAAATGCTTTAAGTGTTCCAGCAATTTGTGCCGGATACGTAGCATCAATAAATGTCTTTGAAACTTTATTCATACAGGAGAACTGTTGATCGACTGTGCCCATACAGCTCGGGTCAACTTGGAGCCAGGAATAAATAATCGTTCCATCATAGAAATCATTTTCCAACGCAAGTGCTGTGTTCCAGTCGGAGAGTCTTTTGCCTGATTTATCATACGGTGCCGGATGGATATAGACATCAATGTTTGGATATAGAGCTTTGATCGCAAGCGCAATCGGCTTAATTCTTTGTATATAATTCCCTACAGTTGGGAAAATATCCTCGTACCCACTGAGGTAGCTTTCAACGCCAAGCTGTACAGCCATAATACCAACACCTTTTGATTTCATATCTGCGATCATGGCGAGATTGTCTTTTGTTGCCAGATCAATACTTGCTTGATCAAATCTGCCGAACCCTGGCGCAATTTGCGAAGATATATTAAGTGATGGAAAAGCTTTCGCGCCGGAAGCTTTGAGTAGCGAAACATATTTATCGTAAAATCGATAACTAAACTCTGTTGTCCACGCAGCTTCTTTTAGTTTTGTCGTACCTTCACTATCGCGATTGATTTCAGAAGTAAGTATTCCCATGCCAGGTAAATACCAATTACTATAGTTAGCATTTGTCCCAGGAGCATAATGCAGAACGTTGATACCTCCATCGGTAATAACTGTCGTAAATGCACTAGTATCAGTATCAAATCCGCCGAACGTACTATCAATACCTGAAGCAATAATAGTATCTGGTAGAACACTACCGATTGGGACTAACACAGGATTAATAGCTGCTGGTACCTGTATTGGTATCTTGGTATCACCGGTATCACTACTAGTATCGGAAATATTTGTATTAGTTGTATTAGTTGTATTTATTTTATTCTCCTCTACCAAACGTCTCTCGTTATATTGACCAAGCCACAACATACCACCAGCTAATACGATAGCAAGCAACCATATATATATTGATTTGTGTTTGCGACGCATAGTAGAAGTTTAGCGTACTTCATGTCCATGTTCCACAAGCGAAACATGGGGGGTGAATTAATGTATTATTATTCTTTTATCGTATTGTCGCGTTGAATGTCTTATGCGTTTCTTCTTCGAGAGTCTTGTGCATCTTATTTACTTCTTCGTCTGTCAGTGTCCGATCAAGTGATCGGTACGTGATACGGTAGGCGTAGCTTTTCTTGCCAGCCCCAAACTTCTCAGCATTTTCATATTCATCAACAAGTGCCATTTCTTCTGCCAAATCCCCCACGACATCACGGACGAGATCAAAATAATTATTCGGTGCAAAAGCTTCAGTATCGACAATAAAAGAAATATCTCTAATAATTGCTGGGTATTTACTAACCTCTTTGAATTTCTGACCAAGTTTCAACTGTTTCTTGACACGATCATCCTCTGACCAAAGCAAACGAATATCGGGAAGTTCCATGCCGATAATAGCGAGCCGTTCAAGTCCAAATCCGAAGGCCCAGCCATGGTAACCTGCGATACCAAAGTTTGCGAGCACTTCTTTCCTTGGCATGCCACCTCCTAGGATTTCTATCCAATCGCCATTGATTTGGACTTCAACTTCAAGTGATGGATCTGTATAGGGAAATGTATCTGGGTTAAAACGATAGACAACGTCAGGGCCAAACATTGTTTGCACTATATCGGAAAGTGCATTTTTCAAATCATCAATCGTAAGTGACTCCTTTTCATCAGCAACAAGATATAGCCCTCCCATTTGATGGAAAATATTCATGTGCTTGCGATCGATTTCATCTTTTCGATACACCTTGCCGTAACAAATAACTCCTATTGGTTCCTTAGTTTTTATTTTCTCCTGCACTTCTGGCAGTGTCAGATAGTAATGCCACATGACTGTATCGTGGGTACGGAGGATATTTTTCGCATCGACGTAGTATGTATCCGACGTGCTACGAGCAGGATGGTCAGGTGCAAAATTAAACAGATCAAAGCTGATATCTGCAGGGACGATTTCAGGAATAATAACGTTGTCAAAATCTTGAAGGAGCGCCATGGCCTTTACCTTTTCCACGATTTCAAATAGTGGACTTGTCGCGGTACGCGAAAGATCCGACATCGATAGATATCGTTTGATTCGCAGAGCTTCTGCGTCATTACGAGCTTCGAGAGCTTTGAGTAAAGATTCCTCTTCTGTTGTATTTATTCGTATATCTTTTCCCATATAGTTTATTTTCGACTAAGTAATATGTATACATAATTGCCCTTATACATCAGTGTGAACTGATGATTATCGTCATCTTCGAACTGGGCAGATTTCTTATCATGAGCCTGGTTAAAGTAGACTTTAGCTTCTAG
>CAZLWF010000023.1:0-3530 GCA_964563615.1 uncultured Candidatus Saccharibacteria bacterium
CGGCATTTACTCGAATCATTTCTAAGCGACGCGCTCTTGTCGAAGCCGAAGCTGCGACAACTAAACTCAAAGATATTCTGCCTCGACAGCAATTTGAAATGAAAGTGCAAGGCATTGCACTCGGCCGAATACTTTCTTCAGAAACTATCAAAGCGTTTCGTAAAGATGTGCTCATGCATGGCAGCAAGGTTGTCGGCGGAGGAGATGTTAGTAGAAAGAAGAAACTATTAGAAAAGCAGAAGCGAGGCAAAGCCAAAATGCGAGAAAACAGCAAGGTACACATACCCCACAGTGTCTTTTTGAAAATGATGAAAACTGGCGATAATTAGAGACTAAAAAGGCTCGGCATGTAGAGCAAAATCATTGAGATAATGATAAATGCGCCAAGTATGGTCCAGATAAGTGTTACCTTTTTCTTGTGTTTTCTATTGAATAACATATTGGTATACTAGCATTATTCTCTCAAAGTGTGTATAGACTATGAAAAGATTTCAACAAAAACAAGCATATAAGAAACTACTCTATTCGCCGGTTGTGATAAGCGGGCTTTTGGTTATATGCATTCTCGTCACCATAGCTGCGATCGGTATGTATCAGAAAAGTAGGGAAGCCAGAGCCAATAAACTACAGGCACAAGCAGAATACAATGCCCTCATGGCTCAAGAAGCAAATCTCGAGAGTGGTATTTCAAAACTAGAGACAACTGAAGGCATAGAAGAAAATCTTCGAGAAAAATATCGTGTTGGCAAAGAGGGTGAACATTTGGTTGTCATCACCACTGATGCTGGTAATAAAAAGATTGCGGAAGAGCAATTGGCTGAAATGGCAAAAGAGTCATGGTGGATGAAAGTAAAAGGATTTTTCGGAAAGATATTTTAATATTGCGGAATTGGTACAGTGGCAGCATGCGTCCTTCCCAAGGATGAGACACGAGTTCGATTCTCGTATTCCGCACTGCTTTGTTAGAAATGACAATTTTTTGAATTATCTATGCATCTGAAGTCTGGTTTGATATACTTTGTTTATGAAAAAATGGTTATTAGCCGGAAGTCTTTTGGTTATTTTAATAATTGGAGGGTATTTTCTAAATAAAAACTTCAGTCTGAAAAATTCCTTAGGTAATTGTGTTGTTCCAGAATATGCTGTTGCAAACCCATATCCCGTAGAATTTCCTAATGGTCATCTACTTACTCAATTTTCAGTTGCTTTTAAAGAAGGTACTGACGTGAGAATTCGAAATGATCACTTTGTGAGTTTGTGTGGTGCAGATATGACAGAAATAAATGCAGCTGTTAATAAATATAATTTAGAACTAGGTGAGGAGAATTTAATTTTAGAAGAAAAATTAACTGCAATTTATGAAGAAATTAAAGATAACTCTAAAGTTTCCGATCCTAACTTAGCCTATGTAATTGGCATGCGTGGCAATACAGATAAAGAAAAAATTATTGCTGCTATTACTGCTTTCCATGATTCATCTCTTGTAGAATATTCTTTATCAGAACCAGGAGGCAGTTTACCTTCAAATTAAACTTTTTATTCTCTTGAATATTGAGCACTATTTTGAATATGCTATACTCTCCCCATGCAATTACACGAAGAATTTGGAACTGACGGAAAACGAATAAGTCCATCGCTACCAGAGGGAATGAAAAATTACCTTATCGATATTGATGGCACTATTTGTGAAGATATTCCGAACGAAGAGCCAGAACGAATGCTTACCGCTATCGAGATCCCCAATGCACGTGAGATTATCAATAAATGGTACGACGAAGGTCATATTATTACCTTTTTTACATCTCGATTACCAGAACATCGAGAAAATACTGAGACCTGGCTCAAAGAACATGGATTTAAGTATCATGGCATAATGTTCGGCAAGCCTCGTGGTGGTAATTATCATTGGATCGATGATCGGACTGTTCGAGCTACTAGATTTGTGGGCAAGTTTACTGAATTTGTTGAAGCAGAGAAGAAGATTTTGATATTTGAAGAATAAGTGAGATAAGATTGACGAGTGTGTTATACTAGTTATATAAAAGTAATCGTGGTTCGTCCGCTATCACTATGAAAAAAGTCACCGTCTACAGTACCCCAAGTTGTCATTTTTGCCATATGGCAAAAGAATACTTTTCTGAGCAGGGAATTGCCTATGATGAAATTGACGTTGCCACAAATATGGAAAAGCGTATGGAAATAGTAAAGCGATCAGGACAAATGGGGGTCCCAGTCATCACTATCGACAATGATATTGTCGTAGGGTTTAATAAACCACGCATTATGGAACTTCTCGGTATTTAACATATCGGAATAAAACAGGTATGATGAAAAAGCACCCCGCATGTGCGGGGTACTTTTTCATTTGCCCTCGTAGTTCAATGGATAGAACAGTCCCGTCCTAAGGGATAGATGCACGTTCGATTCGTACCGAGGGCACAAGATAAATTGACAAAGTCTTATAAATGTGATACTCTATTGTTAGAGTAATTTAGAATAATTTATAACAATTCAGATATAAGCCTGCATCTAGCGAATTCAGACCAGTTTTAAGACCCCAAGCCGAGGCTTGGAAAATCAGCATTCCGCTGATCTGGATGCACACTATGGCTAATCGTTTTTCACATTGTTCTGCGAGTATCTTCTCTACCCATCGCATTTACATGAGTGGTGGTTGGCAAGGTAAGCCTCCGTCCTGGGAGGAGTATCGTCTTGCACTACGCTTTAGGTATCGGGAACATTTCGATGCATTAAAAGCAAAAGTCGCGAGCGATGCAACTGTATGGAAGCAATCCGCTAGTGATATAACGAGATCATACGGCTCAATTCGTTTTGATGTTATTGTCGGTAAAGGTCCTTTTGGGCTTTGGCGATATTTCGGACAGACGAGAGTTGTGACGATTTCGTTTACCTATAGGGCATGGGGTGACTTCATGAGTGCTGTTCTTGATGAGCGCAGTGATTACATGGAGTATGGTTGGTAAGGGAATATTACGCAGAAGAAGGATCCAATATCTTGGGTCCTTTTCTTTTTATAGAATAATTGAAATCAATATAAATCTATGGTATTGTCGAACAGTATGGATCAAGAACAACAAAAGCGTTTTGATGAAATGTATACCATGGTTCGAGAGAATCACAGTATGCTCAGAAAGATCTTACGTGCTCAGCGTACTGCACAGCTCATGAGGATTGTGTACTGGGCAATTATAATCATTTCAACATTAAGCGCGTATTATTTTCTGTTGCCATACCTTACGACCCTCAAGGGTGTCTATACGGGTGGAGCAAGTAGTTTTGAGGATTTGAAGGATTTAGGTAGTCAGTTCAATGCAGAAGAATTAGAATCACTTTTTAAGTAATAGCATAAAGTTTTTTTGAGGAATCTTGCTTGGGTAGTTGTTTTGGTAAATAACATCAAATGTATTAAGATAGATACTCAAAAAGATAATGAAAATATACTGCTTGGGTAGCTCAGTTGGTAGAGCATTCCCCTGAAGAGGGAAGGGTCACCAGTTCGAACCTGGTCC
>CAZLWF010000024.1:0-3260 GCA_964563615.1 uncultured Candidatus Saccharibacteria bacterium
CTGTATGCCCAGTTAGTGCTGACATGACGCCCTCTAATAAAAAGATAAGCCCTGTGGTCACCCAAAAAATGATTTTATATTTTTTCATATACTTATCCTACATCTCTACACATATTTTTTCAAGATAATAAAAAAGAAGCCTTATTCGGCTTCTTGGTATATATTCCTAAAATAGTATTATTGGATTTCCCACCGAGATAATTCCACCTTCAAGCACTTCTGCCCTGAGTCCGCCTCGGTCTTTGTAAGCTTCTTCAAATCCAGGCTTGCCTGATAAGTTTGATGGCCGACCGCATGGATCACACAATTCGATTCCTTTGAATACAGCATCTCCACCGAAGCCAAATATTTTGCCAATCAATGTGTTCACATCAACTCCCATGGTGACAAGATTTCTTCTTGTCTCGTCAAGGGTAAAAGCAACTGCTGTTGTTTTATTTGCTTCAAGTATGGCTTCAATGGCGATCAAAGAAACATGACGAATAACAATTCGTTTTGATTTGGAATATGCGCCAGTTCCCAATGCATATCTATCTCCCTCGAGCCCTATGCCTTGTATAGCTTTGATGCTCGTATGGTATTCCATGGGTTTTCCTTTGTAGGGAGACGTCAATATTGCAAGTAATTGTGTCATTGTGCAGGTTTTCCCAAGACTACCTGAAAATATGCGTATGGTCAATGAATGTTTTTGCTATACTAGCTTCATGAAAAAGCTCATATTCATCTGTCGAGGTAATATGTTTCGCAGTCCTATAGCAAAAGCAATTTTTAATCATAATCCAAAGCAAGGATGGCAGGCATCTTCATATGGTACTGCAGTTGAGACTGAAGGTAGACAGGGAATTAGTCTCAAAGAATGGGGTCCGGGTATACAGCTCACTATTGCCAAAATGAAGACTCTCGGTATGGATATAGCAGATGAATATTGTGACCAAATACTCCCTGAGTATGCAGAACAAGCGGATAAAATTATTATGATGAGCGAACGAGACTATATACCAGTGTGGCTTAATGCCTATACCTGGGATTATTGGGAAGTGCCGAATCCAGATATATGTACTGAAGCAATAATTAACGAAGTCATTGAACTTCTAACAAAAAATATTGAAGCATTAAAGAAAAGTTTATAATTATCGTTTAACAATACATATATATTGCAAAACAATATATATATGCTATACTCAGCGTATTAAAAATAATAAAATTATATGGCACAAAAATTTAAAACAATTTTTTTAAAACTAACTGTACTTGGCATAGGGCTTATCGTACTGGCACTTTGTATTTTTGCAGTTCCTTCAATAACGAGCGGGATTGTTGTTGAGTTTCCTGATATTGCAAATATGCAGTATTTTATTTTGAGTCTATTGTGGGCAACAGCTGTCCCATTTTTTATTGCGCTCTATCAAGCATATTTGCTTTTAAATTATATTAATCAAAACAAAGCCTTTTCAGAAGCATCAACCAAGGCTTTGCAGAAAATAAAGTACTGTGCAATTGTTTTTGGTTTTCTCTATGCCGGATGTATGCCTGTCGTTTTCCAAATTGCCCAAATCGATGATGCGCCGGGTCTTATTCTTATCTTCGGTGCGATATTTATCGGTATCCCCATAGTCGTCGCTGTGTTTGTCGCTGTGCTTGAGAAACTTTTAAAGAGCGCGATCGACATCAAATCAGAAAACGAATTAACCGTCTAAACTATATGGCTATACTAATCAACATTGATGTAATGCTGGCAAAACGCAAAATGAGCGTAACTGAACTCGCCGATAAGGTCGGTATCACTATGTCGAACCTTTCTGTACTTAAAAACGATAAGGCCAAAGCTATTAGGTTCTCGACACTTGAGGCGATTTGCAAGGCACTCGATTGCCAGCCAGGAGATATTTTGGAATATAAAAATAAAAATTAAAAAACTAACATCATGAAAAAAAACTCAACGATATTTCTCCAGCTAATTATTATTCTTGTCGGCATTGGTGTATTTCTTTTTATGTTATGGGAGCCGCATATCGAGGGCAGGAATGTGCATGCCACAGTCTTTCAAATATATTTCAATGATCCATTTTTGATGTATGCTTATATAGGATCGATTTCATTTTTCGTGGCACTTTACCAAGCATTCAAAGTGCTCGGATACGTAAGACAGAACAAGACATTTTCACAGGCGACCGTGAAAGCTATAAAGACTATAAAATACTCTGCAATAGTGTTGTTTATTATGGTTGGGGCAGCACTAGCGTATCTATGTATAGTTCGACCTGGAGATGATATTGCAGGTGGTGTTTTTGTTAGTCTTTTGATGATTATTGTATCAGGGATAACTGTGTCTGTTGCAGGTATGTTTGAACAGTTTTTGCAAAATGCTTTGGATATAACATCCGACAGAGAGTCAACGATCTAGTATATTAATCTAAAAAATTTGCTAAAATAATCTCATGACGACAATGCCACATACACTACCAGCAGATTTACGTAAGGCTATCAATTCTGATAAGCAAGTATTTGCGCTTTGGGAAGATATTACTCCTCTTGCGCGAAATGAATGGATTTGTTGGGTCACGTCTGGTAAAAAAGCTGAGACTAGGGGCATCCGTATTACTAAGGCTCTCTCAAAGATGAGAGGTGGCATGCGCCGTCCATGTTGTTGGGCTGGATGTACCCATCGTTTGAGATAATTATTAAAACTTGAAAATCTTTAAATGAAAAAGAATACTTTCAAGAACGATAAATACAAACGAGTCAGAGGAGGATATTCTCGACTATTAGCTATCTCCTGTGAGAAGTGTGGAGCTCTCATTTGTCAGTATCAAAAAGATGGTCCAGGTAATCTGCAAAGAATGTATATCGATAGAATAAGTGATTCAAAAGTATCAATGACTAGAAAAGATTTAGTTTGTTCCAAAGGTCATCTGTTGGGTACAAAAATCATTTACAAGAAAGAAAATCGTCCAGCGTATCGGCTCTTCGTTGATGCTGTTACTAAGAAAATAATTAAATCTTGATTTTCTCAAAACTTACAGGTTCTAAATAATAACTGATGAATTAAGATTGTCTTGTTTTATCAATTACACAATGAATAAGTAAGTCAAGTATAGATCATTACAAAATAAAGCCAAATTAATACACAGTCGGAAACTCAGCAACTGATTCATATTGATACGATGGTGAGGTAGAGTCGGGGAGCGCCTCCTCAAAAGTTTTACGCAATACGACATAGGAATTTTCACTTTTTGTAATTTTAAACCATTGTCCCAAGC
>CAZLWF010000025.1:0-3050 GCA_964563615.1 uncultured Candidatus Saccharibacteria bacterium
CGCAATACGACATAGGAATTTTCACTTTTTGTAATTTTAAACCATTGTCCCAAGCCAGCGGCATAACACTGAATTTTGCTTGAGCCCTCTACGATATCTGTATCGTCCTCTGAAGGAGTGATTTCATTGCAAGAACCACCGACTTCGTCGATTTCTTTTGAGAGTACCTTTCCATTGCCATATATTGCATCGAGGAAAATTTTAGTACCCGGTATACCATCAAGATTTAAAGCGCCTTCTTGATATCGCCATGTAAAAGATACAAGTGGAGCCTGTGTTATTGCAGTAGGTTTATGCTGAGTAATAACTACATAGATTGCTATTGCTAATACCAGAGCTACAAGAACTATTGCAATTTTTTTCATAAAAAAAGTATAGCACAGGCACAAATTAATAGATTTAACAGTAAAAAACTTGCACACTAAGATTATTTACGTGCCGAACTTGCTCGTCCATACTCTGGGAAGAGATATCCAGAAATTTTCCCAAAGTAAATTTAAAATAGTAATCATTGACTTTATAAAATACTTTGCTATAATGAATTCAAACAAAAACCTAAGTTTATGGCAGAAAAAAACAGTTTGGCCAATGTTAAATTGGTCGCTTCAATCTTGAGATCTCTCAATCATGCATTGAGGCAGCGCATGATGGAATTAATGGAGAATAAGCCGGGAATCATCGTCACAGAAATATATGCCAAGTTACGCTTGGAACAATCAGTTGCATCCCAACATCTTGGGATTCTCCGCAAAGCTGGAATCGTAAACACCCAAAGAGAAGGGAAAATGATTCGCTATTCTTTAAACAAGGAGCGAATCAAAGAAATTGATTCACTGCTTGCAAAAATTGTTCAAGGCCATGAATCGATTGGTAAGGCCTGAACAAAAAAGCATCCCCAAAAATACCGGGATGCTTTTTCTTTTGCTATACACACGGATAAAGTCCGGAAGAATATTTTATTTACTAGGAGAAAATTCAATTATCCACTCAATGCCGTATTTATCTCGAAACATTCCAGCGTACGTACCCCAAGGACTATCGCCCATAGGTCCTTCTACGGTTCCTCCAGTTGAAAGACCATTAAATAATCTATCTGCCTCTTCTTTGCTTTCTGTACTTATTGAAATTTTACTCCTGTTTTCGTTTTCATTCACTTTGCCCATAATTTCTGGAACATCGTTTGCTATTAACACACTACCGTTTCCAATAGGCAAAGCAATATGCATAATTTTATTTTCCTCCTTTTCTGGGACAGGGAATTCATCGCTCGCAAGGTCTTTGAAGCGAATGATCTTTGTAAATTCACCACCAAATATTGATTTATAAAAGGCAAACGCTTCTTCGGCATTGCCATTGAAGTTAATCCATGGATTTATAGTTGTCATATTTAAATACTATCAAATCGCCTTAATTTGAGGAAATGTTTTTTCTTTTGCTGCGAATCTAGGATGATGTTGAGGTTTTATTAGATTAGGCTTCCACTATTGGCTTAAAACCTCCAGAAGCAAAACGCTTCATATCAACTGGCATAGTAGAAGGATCAAAATCTTTCATGCTCGGATCGCTCATTACTTTTTTATTCACTTGATCTCTGTGAGCGCGAGATTTATACACTATCCAGGAGAAAATGACTGTCTCGTCGGCCTTGAGGCCTGCAAGCTTAATGAAGCCTTTCTGTGGCATGCCTTTTTTAATTTTTAAATCATCTCCTATACATTCAAAATATTCCAATGCACCATTCTTCTTCCACATACGAGCACCCCACTCGGCCATCTTTTTATAAGCTGCCAAATCTTTCTTTTTTATTGGTATGACAAATCCATCCACATATTTTTTACTATTTGTTTTCATATTATTTTCGTTTACCAAACTTTATAAATTTCTCTTGAACCTGCTGTGTACATATCGTTCATATCCTTAAACTTATCCATTATTGCCTTCTCTTCAGGAGTTTGATTCTCCATCATGTTTTTCGTCTCCTCCTCATAAGCAGCCAGAGAGTCATAATTGGTGGCGATGATGACTCTATGGAATTGCCCCGTCATGTCAGTCATGACATAAGTATTCTTTTTTGGCTTAATATCTGCCCACTCTTTAAAGAGTTTAGCCATCTTGGAAGCATTGCCAGGTTTGCAAACAAAAATATCATGTACGATTATCATAATTTTAAGTAATTATTTTTTAATGTTTTACACAAACTAAAAGCTACCTTCATCCGCAGATGGTCCATATAGGGAGGGAACTGGTATGTTATTTAACCGCATATATACGGTGAGTTGCCCACGATGATGCACCCAATGGTTGAGTGTGCTTCCCACACTTGCGCTCTTTGGATCCTTCATAAGTTCTTTGTCACCCATTTTCAAAATAAACGTTTCATTTTTTAATATGTCGTCATTAGTTCTATCGAGGGCCTGTATTGCACTCTCGAGGTTCTTATCAAAATACGCTACGAGGTCGGCTATGGTAGTCATGGTGTATCGCTCCCATGTATGGAAATCAATAACGCCGACATCGATAATAGTTGCTATCCACTTTGGCATTTCGGCCATCATCATCATAAGACCACTCATTTTCATAGATTTCTCATGGGGCTGGTAGTCAAATAAGCTTTCATGCAAGCGCTCAATACATTTTCGAGTTGCGGGCGCTTCCGCTAATAATTCGTTTTTAAATTCTTGTGCTAATGTATTCATTTTTTTATTATACCATATCGAAAATCATGTTCGGAAGAACCCCCCGTTGACTTTCCAAGAGAAAAGCATACGATGGGTACAAACAAAATCTAATTGTGATGAATATTACCGATATTACCTATGATCTTATTACCCAGGTGTACTTCTTTCGAAAAAGTCCTAAGACAGAAGAAATAGTTTCTGTTTGCGAAAAAGCATCAATCAATGAGCTGAAAAGCCTTTTTGATGGTTTCAAATCCTGGGATGATATTTTTGAACTGGCAACAGTTCTCTCATTGGAAAGCAAACAGCGATTCACAATCAAGGACAAGGAGCTCTTCTGCGATAATCAACTGATTATTGATTTCCAGCCGA
>CAZLWF010000026.1:0-2713 GCA_964563615.1 uncultured Candidatus Saccharibacteria bacterium
GATACGTTCTTTATCGGGAGTATCATGGACTCGATAAATAAAAACTCGCTCATCTTTTGGTGCTCCCAAGGCAATATGTTTGGCAACACTTTTATTTGCAAGGAGCATAAATTCCTCGATGAGTTTCATCGTGTCGATGCGAGTTTTTCTGACTACTTTGAGTGGTACGCCATTTTCATCAAGAACAAATTTAACTTCATCTTGCTCGAGCGATATGGCTCCTTCTTTGAAGCGACCTTTGGTAAGTTTCTTGCCAAGCGTGTCGAGTACTTTGAGCTCATCATAAAATTGCCCTTCGCCAGCATTGAGGATTGCCTGGGCGTCTTCGTAGGTAAATCGTCTATCTGAATGAATGATGGTGCGGCCGAACCATTCTTTGAGTACGTGCGCATTACTATCAATAATAAAAACTGCGCTCATGGTTAATCTATCAACGCCTTGTTTGAGACTACAGAGATCATTGGAAAGAATTTCAGGGAGCATGGGAATCGTCCTGTCAACGAGATAGACTGACGTGCCGCGGTTGTAGGCTTCTTTGTCGAGCTCAGTACCTGGCCGAACATAGTGTGATACATCAGCAATGTGAATACCAATTTCATACGTGCCATCTGGTAGTGTTTGGAAAGATAATGCATCATCGAAATCTTTTGCATCAAATGGATCGATCGTAAATGTAGGAATATTCCTAAAATCACGGCGTGTAGTTAGATCAGGTTTTTCATTTAGTAATGCATGCGCTTCACGCTCAACAATAGGAGGGAAGTCAGTTGCAAAACCACGCTCAAGCGCGATGGCTCGCATTTCAGCATTGTTTTCATATGGCTTACCGAGGACTTCTTGGACGGTACCTTCTGGCATAGAGCCTTCAGTCCATTTGGTAATCACGACGAATATCTTATCTCCGACTTTGGCGCCGTTTAAGTTGGCTTTGTCTATCAATATGTCGGTATACATTTTTGAATCAGACGGCACAAGATAGTATTTATCGTTGTGGGTTTCAAGTACGCCTGCAAAACCAGGTTTGGCGCGAGCAAGTATGTCGACTACTTCGCCGCTTGCCTTGCCACCACTCCCTTTGCGGAGAGTTTTGACGGTGACAATGTCGCCATGGAGTGCTGTGTGTAAATGCTCAGGCATAATTTCGATCTCAAGCTTCTTTTCTTTGAGCCTAAGCATGCCTATGCCTTTACCTGTGACAGACAAAGGGCCTTCCAAAAGTGCTCCGGAATTTTTAGCAGTGTGATCGGGTTTATTTTTGTGGGGTTTTAGTTTTGCACCTTTTGGCTTGTGTTTTGGTTTCATATGGGAGTAGAATAGTCGAAATGTCCTTTATTCATGGATATATTCTAGCATAAGTCGTCGTATATTGACAAAATATGAAAAATTGTCTATAATATTAGACAAAATTGTACGACATAGGGATTTGGTAGAAATTGTTTGAAAGGTCTTGTTTGAGCACACATATGCGCTTACACACGACCTTTTAATCAATTTTTTCACTTTACAAAAACCCAACTCCTATGCTTTTAAGAAGAAACAAAAAAAAGAAAAAAATCGAAAAAACACTTGCAGAAGTGGCCAGAGGCACAAAAACCCTTTCAGTTGGTGACTACCAAATGTCGAAGGAAGACTTGAATAGTCCTGGTATGAGTGTCGTAAGTAGGCGAACGCTTTTACAGGAAAAAGAGTCGGATGAGCACGGCGAATGTATGTTCAATGCGGTCTTGCTCCAAATCCAAACTGGAGGAAAGGTTACACCGGAAATGATGAAATGGCTTTAAAACCGAAGGACATTATATATGCATAACTATTGCATATATAATGTCCTTTTTAATTAGTTTTTACTGGAATATTCCTGTTATACTCTAAAAAAGATTCCATGTTTAAAAAACCAATAGAGGATAAACCAAAAATACTTTCTAAAAAACGAATTGTTCCAATCACTAATAAGATTACGGAAGAATACGGAAACCAAGTCATCAAAAGTCTTGTAAAACTTATAACGAACAAACAACCAATCTTCGTCCCGATTCGTAGTATTGGAGGTGATTTTCTAACTGCAAAAAAAATTAAGCAGACAATTGAGAATATTCAAGATCGTGGCATTCCGATCATTGGTATAGCAATTGGAGAAGTATGGTCTGCTGCATGTTTTACTTTTGAAAGTTGTAGCCGAAGATATATTGAACAAGATGCAGTTCTGATTCCACGGATTCTACATGCACTGTGCAATTATCAGTTTGAACTTACTCCTTATACCACGCTTGCTGAGGTGCATGGGCCACTTGTGATGAGTTGGTTAAAATGGAAAGAGAGAAAATGCGTATTGAACAAAGAAATGTTTTTAAATCATATGCAGAGCGAGTGGGCACAACTCTTAGTCCAATTGAAGCGAGTCGCCTGTATCTTTCTGGAAAACCCATTACTGCAAAAAGATCAGTAGAAGTAGGCTTAGCGGATACAATAATCCAAAAATTTTCGTTTGATAATCCCACAGCAATTCTTTAGTACCAAGTACAAAGAGCTGTGGGGTTTTTTATTTGATCCGATAGGGAGACTTAGTAAGACTCCAGTTTAAACTGGAGTCTCTGTGAGCTTTACAAAGCTTTACTATCGGATTGACCAAAAAACGTATATCTGCTAGTATAGTTCCACACATGTTAATGATCAGATTGCAGCGAATAGGGCGAAAAAACGAAGCGCATTACCGCGT
>CAZLWF010000027.1:0-2577 GCA_964563615.1 uncultured Candidatus Saccharibacteria bacterium
GACAGGACTTGTTCTAGCTCGTTACGCTTAATAATGTCTGTTGGTGCTGTTTCTTCTGGTGCCTTGGTCAAGAAATAATCATTGCTAATTCGAACAAAATAGAGTGCACTCAATACCAATATGATGAGAAAACCGATAGCAGAACCGCCAATCATCAAAAGCCACGATGAAAAATGATGTTTTTTTGCATGAGTATTTCTTTTAAAATGTGGGAATGTAATAGGCATATTATTTTGATACGTAGCTCGTTAATTCAATTTGGATATCAGCCTCCCATAATTTTGAAGGATTTTCTGTTGTCGATACTGGATCGTCTCGTGTGGCAAGAGAAAGGGTTTTGACTTCTGTCGCATACGGCACTTGTTCAATAAGTTCCAGGAAACGAAATACATTCCCGAAACCCCCTACTGATGATATAGCAACAGACAATTTCTTATCCTCAGTGTTCTGTGTGACCGAAGAAATTTTTACTTCAGTATTAGATGTAGCACCTAAGGCTTCAAGATTTTCCAGAAAAATAACAATCGTATCATCAGTGACGAAGTAGGAGGATAAGGTTTGACGATCTTCTTCGCTTGTCGAGATAGTTTTCTTCAGGGTAACTAATTCTTGATTTTTCTCTTCGGCTTTATCAACCTCAGCGAGAATTGTGCTTGTTTCTGCAACAACTGATGTAATCGTGAAATACATAAAGAAATATCCCAGACCTCCTATACAAAAGAGTGCGATTGCAATGCAAAATGAAAGAATGTTTTTTTTGATTTTCATATTATTCTTTGACAGAGAAGCTAATAGTGTACGGAATATTTTTGCCAGAGACATACTCAGACAGCGGCACAGAGACATCTTGTATATGTGGCAATTGCTCTAATGCCTGGGTAAAGGAGAGTAACGTTGCTCTATTTTCGGATACACCAGTGATCTGGACAACTGTTCCTTCTTTTTCTTTGGTTATTGCCATAGATGAAATCACGAGGAGTGGAGGCTTGGTCGTAACGACAGGTTCGACAATCTCTTCACTATAGAGATGACTATCATCAGGTGAGCCAATCTTCTGCACTTTTGCATTAATATCATTGATGATTGTATTTAATGTTTCATCGTTCTTGAAACCTTCGGATGATTTGATGGCATCTAGTTTCCCCTGTGCAATATCACGCTTGGTCTGTGCGATCATATATGATGGCAACAGAAGCAAAATACCCACAATGAAAAGCGTTGTAAGAAGCATCAGTGCTACCGAAAGCATACGGAAGGTATGTCCCCGCTTGATGCGCTGCTTTTCTTCTGGAATTAAAAGGTTAATCATTTTCGAAATGGCCGAGCACGAGCCCGATCGCTGTTGCGTAGCCCAAAGCTTCGCGCTTATTCATATCAGGCACTTCATCGGTATAACCATCAACATTAATCCATGTATTGCCGAGTTCAACCGGAAATCGCAAACTCTGACTCAAATAGTCTCCAACGCCATACATGTTGGCGTTGCCGCCACAGAGGAAAATCTTCTGGATAGGACTGCGATCGCCGCCGTTGTCATCTTTGTGGGTTTGCCAGTATATAAAGTGCTTATTGATTTCATCACGCAGCACACCGACACCATCAGTCATAATCTTGAACAATTCTTGGCTAGACTGACTGCTCTCCAAACTAAATGTTCGCTTCATTTTTTCTGCTTCTTCAAACGGTATCGAGTATTTTTTCTCAATCATTTTAGTAATTGCGTAGCCACCGATTTCAACCGTTGAGCTAAAGAGCGTGACGCCATTGGCAACGATTGAGATACCAGTCCTGGTTTCACCGAAATCAACAATCATATAAGTATTGAGATCCCCTTTTTGGATTAGTGCACGAGCAAGCGCCGTACCTTCAAGTTCAAAGGACAACGGGTATAATCCTGCTTCTGCAAATACATCCATATAGTTTTGAATAAGGACTGTTTGTGCTGCACAGACTTGGACATCGTAGGTAGTACCTGTTTGAGAAATAACAGCAAAATCAAACGTCGCTTCGGCAGCTGCAATAGGAATATGCTCTTCGAGTGAAAATTCAATAGTATTTCGTAGCTCTTTTTCAGCCACATCAGTAAGCGTCAGACGGAAAGAATATACTTGCTCTTCAGGTAGAGATACTCGCACGTAGGAAATATTCTTATCTTTTTTAAGCGCCGCTAAAATCGGCACTAATTTCTCTTGATCGACAATTTTTCCTGAGGCAATAATCCCAAGCGGGATCGACACATGTCCATAGCGACCCAAGACCAAGCCGCGTGGCTTTGCTACAAGCTCGACAAATTTTATCGATTGGTCTGATACGTCAAGTCCGATAGCCGGCAATGTGATGTATGCCGGTTCAGGAAATAATCGTAATAGTGATTTGGTACTCATCGTATATTAGTATACGTGATTTCAATAAATACCGAAAGACTTATTGAGCTTTTGTACCTGGTGGAATCGTTTGATTTGGCTCAAGTAGTGAGAACGCACCATCTCCAGTGGAGAGTGCGAATAACATACCATTTGATTCATGACCTTTGATCATCCGAGGCTCCAAATTGGTCACAAACATGCAGGTTTTACC
>CAZLWF010000028.1:0-2194 GCA_964563615.1 uncultured Candidatus Saccharibacteria bacterium
CTCGAAATGCAATAGTAACAGTAAATAGCAGCATACCTGCTGCAAGTATCCAAAAATAGGCCTGATTCTTCGCGAGAATAGAATATGACTTCATAGTTAGTAAAAAATTATTCTAGTAAAACTAATGGGGCTAGACATGGCCTAGTAAACTCTTATTCTTATAATGTCATACTTTAGACACTAATGTCAACGCACAACGATGTCCTAACTTAGGTAAAAACGACAAAGGATTTATTAATATAAAAGAGGACAAGTAAAAGGCAGATGACCCCAACCGTTAAACATATCTTTTTTACATTATGAGCGCGCACTTCTACGTACATAGTACCTAACAGCGTGACCGTTAGGACGATCATAGTAACAAGATATATATCTTGAATAATATTTGGATAGGTTAATTGTACGTGCGCAAACCATGTTGCATAGCGAGTTGTGGCTTCATTAGTATCATCCACAGCAGACTCTTGCCCAATATGCTCCACAATGATTGTTGTCGGTGTTTCGCTAATCGCTACAATACTATCTCGCTCAGTAGATGCACCTTTAATAGCTGACGAGAGAGCTGCCTCATCTGTGACAGATGCAGAGGGCTTGATTGTAGTATCAACGAGTACCGAAGGCGTCGAAATGGTTTTGACTGGCAGTGGTTTACCAAAAAGTTCAACAACAAAAATACTTTTTGTACCTTGATACATGCCTTCTTTGACTGCAATACCAATATCAGTAAAGTGCTCATTTAAAAGATTATCACGGTGACTCATAGAATTCATCCATGCGTGTTCGATATCTCCAGAGTTTGCAAAATTGACTGCCAAATTCTCGCCTGCGTATCTAAAACGATAGCCAGCAACATCAAACCAATGCCATGGCGTGACACCTTGGGGGGACGTATGAGCAAAATAATTTTTTGCAATCATATCGTCAATTTTAAGATTTGCTGCTTTGGTCAATAATGGATCAATAGTTAAAGTCGGCTTATGATCAAGACTACGGTCTGTATTAGTCAGATCAACTAAGACTGAAGCAATAACTTCAGCGCCTTGCTTGGTTGTCGTAAGGATAAGTGAATTACCGAATGACGTGATGCACAAGACAATTGCGGCTATACCGATCGCGACAAGCGAAACTTCCCGCAAGAGATGCGGGTGGTATGCATTGCCTTCATGCGAAATAAAAAAGTTTTTTAGTCGAGATAGCATTTAAATATTATACAATATCTACACTATAAATCAATACTCTGGAAAAAAACTCCGTTCTATAATCGCCCCGAAGGATGCCACAGGGATCGAAAGTGTTATAAGACCAGCTGCATATGGCGCTACAGCGTACGGAGGGAAAAGAAAGATGATACTACTATCGGTAGTATAAAAATCAGAAAAATTTGCGATGACTGGAGCCGTGCCTGCACTTATCATATCTGCTTGGGCATAGTCCCCCAATTGTTTGGCCAACATATCACCAGCCAGTGTTCCTAACACTGGCAAATACCCAGACTTCGTGAAGAAACTATCCAATGTCAATGCCTTGCCTGTCGTATCATAGGAGAATGTTTGTATATCTTGGAAACCATGAGCCCCACCGGTGTCAGTATAGATTTGTATGACATAGGTTTCGACCACAGCTGAAGACTTAATATCATACGTAATGGTCAGAATATACTTCCTGCCGTCATTGAGACCAAAGTTTTCTTTCTCGATTTCACTAAGCGACGTTGGGTCGTTTTCTTTTTTAAATGTTGCAATAGTTTTCTCGACATAGTCCCCTATTGTTTTTGCAGCAGGGCCATTCTTGGGATAGGTCGCATGTATAGAGAAATAGGTACTCTCTTCATCGGTATGTGAGTTTTGGATGACGACTTCCTCTGTTTCCGTTGGCGTAACTTCGGGTACATTCGTATTGTTATTTTGAAGCTCTAGCGGCAGCACCGGTACGTACGTCTTCTGGTACCAGGTATAAATACCAAATACAATCAGCGCAAGAAGCACGAGGTAGGCAAGTATTTTTCCTTTTTTCTTTGCCATAATGCTTTGAGTATAGCACAGTCGTCTTAGTTAGTATTCACTGCTTCACTTTCAGGCAGTGCAGTACTACTCGTCGCATTGAGGGCTTGGGCTGCTTCAGCAGCCAAATCTTGCGGCAAATCAGGCAAGATAGCCTCAACATCTTCTATTGTCTTAAATCCTGTATAGAGCTT
>CAZLWF010000029.1:0-1670 GCA_964563615.1 uncultured Candidatus Saccharibacteria bacterium
CCCTTGCTAAATTCACCCTGCGCTCCACTCACAAAGTTGTTGAAGTTACCAACTACCCCCGAGAGAGTACACGAAGACTGAGCGCCAAAACTGCGTCTTTGAAGTAAGAGTGCCCGCTTTATACTAAGTCTAAATGGACTACATAAGAAATTGAGATCGGAATCGGCAGCAAGGAACGAACCAATCTCCTGATCAATAGCGGTCTTAAAGTAGTATTGTAAATTTTGCACATACATAGGATTGCCGTTGAAGCCATTGTTTATCCAGTTGAGGGTGCTGTTTAAGATTGATTTGATAACTGCACGGGCCATCGCACGGACCATAATCCTAAGAACTTTCATTATATATGCCGAAGCCCCAGTTGATCCTGCTGTTAGGCTGTTTGAAACCGCATTACCAGTTTCAGTGAAATCCAATCCAATTATCGATTCGTGCACGGCTGCGTCATACACAGCTAGTTGTGCGTGGGCAGTGTTAATTCTCGGGAGAAATATTTCAGAGATTGGTGCAAATACGAGAGATAATACCACTAGAGAGGGTATTAGTATTTTTGTAATTGTGAAAGCGAGTTTCTTCATATTTGCTATTGTTGGTAGGTTTCGACAAAACTGCCAGCATTCGATTTTGTGTCAAATTTTATATTGTGGCTGGAGTAAAAATCACTAAACTGCTTCATTGTATCATTCAAATTTTTTACATACACAAGATAGTCTTTAGATCTGTTCAATGCCTCGACTGGGTCTATGAATGATAACCTCATTCCTTCAATAGAATACAGAACATTGCTGGCAGAGTTTAGTAGCTGCAAGTGTTTTGATATTAAGCTATTAGGTACTGCAGTGTTTAAAAAACCATCAATTATTTTTTTATACGCATGAATTATGGGATCCAACTTCTCTAATATTTTCGGATCGTTGGCTTGAAGCGCTCCGGTAGTAATTATCATTTCGTTAATCATCGGTATTTGATTATTTTTTAATACCCCACCCATATCCTCCGCATATTTTTTAAGGGCGTCGTTAGATGTAGCATCAGATGATGTGATGTCACTTAGTGTATAGAGTCTTGGACGTGAACTAGTAATGTTTTGAGTCAGCGCAAAATTTACAATTTGCTGTTCGAAATCTTTGTCCATTGCCTTTCCCCCCTTTTTAGACTCAAGATATTTCATAAACAAATCCCTTGCGACTTTGTCTGTCGTTGTGGCTACCGAGTCAGGTGAAGATTTATCAGGAGAAAAGGCGATTTGGGTGGAGAGTTTATCACTTGGGCCCCTCTTGTTTGGGTCTCGTCCAAGTCCCACCTCTTCCCCATCTGGTGTGCCGTCTCCATCCGTGTCTCTATTTTTTGGATCAGTTTTCCACAATACTTCCTCCCAGTCTTTCAAGCCGTCATTGTCTGAGTCTTGATCTGTAATGGTGACTGGTGTAGTTGTGGTGGCGGCAAGCATTGCCAATTGCTTTTCAAGTAGGTCCGCATCACTGATCGGGGCTTTGGCTGGGACAAATGAAGCAAGCGCAATAAGCCCACCAGCGGCGAGAATGGATAGTGCGACAGCACGAAAGTGCCTGCTCGGCAAATACTTCGTTACATCTTTCATGTCTAACATAAGTATATCAGACAGTTATATAAGACACGCTATGCGCACAACGTCTTTTTGTGGATAGTTG